>NZ_VYTZ01000008.1:0-421897 GCF_008728085.1 Microbispora cellulosiformans
CGGTCGACCCCTGCAACCTGCAGCTGCTCTACCAGGGCCGCAGCCCCAGCTCCGACGGCGTCGACTACGGTCTCCTGCCCTACCGCCCGGGCCTGCTCACCCTGCAGCGCTAAGGCATGACACAGGTGCCATCCGTACGTCCTGACGTCCGGCGGACCTGAAACGGCGGGCTCGGCTTCACGCCGAGCCCGCCTCAGTCTGTCCTGGTCCCGCCTCGCTCAGCGGCGGGCGAGTGTCAGTCGTCGAACTCGAAACCGTCCGCCTTGGCGGCGGCCACGAGCCGCCGTACGCGGTCGGCGTCGGTCGCTGTGGCGGCCATCCGGGTGCCGAGTTCCTCCAGCGCGCCGCGGTCCTTTCCGTACGCGCAGAACATGTCGCCTTCGGGGTCGTACGAGAACCGGCCTTCCAGGGCGGGAGCCTCGGTGCGAACGAGCACCTGCGCGACGCCTTCCCAGAAGTACCCGTTCGGCTCATGGCCGAGATCTTCGATCACGTCGTCGACCTGAGTGGTTCCCGCGTCCAGCAACAGGGAGTATTCGCCCGAGGTCGGCTCGATCAGCCTCAATGGATGCACCGGCGCATGCTGCCACTGTCGACCCCCAGCCGCAAAGGGCTCCAGACCCGCTGGGGCCGCCGCCGGGACTACTCGGCGTAGGGCTGGTCCTGTCCCTGGGCGCTGTAACCGAGGCTCCAGATGTAGCCGTCGGGGTCGGCGAAGGTGCCGCCGTACCCGCCCCACGGCAGCGCGCCGGCGGGCTTGAGGATCGTGGCGCCGGCCTTCTCGGCCTCCGCCATGATCTCGTCGACCCGTGCCTCGCTGCGGACGACGTAGGTGAGGACGAGCCCGCCGAAGCCGCTGCCGTCCCGGCTCGTTCCGACCATGTCGGCCAGGCCGTCACGGCCGTAGAAGCCGACGGGCGAAGCTCCGTCCGACTCGAAGAACACCGAGACGCCGAAGTCGTTCTTGATCTTCCAGCCGAGCCCCTCGGTGTAGAACCGCTTGGCCCGGTCCATGTCACGGACAGCGAGGAGGATCGAGCTGACGTGCGCTTTCATGCCTTTGCTCCTTCGTGCTTCAGGGGTCGTGCGACCTGAAGGACACGCTACGAGCGGCTCCGTCTGCGGCGCTTCTCGATTCGTGACCGATGTCAGGGGAGCCGGCTTCACCATCTGATTGCGGCCGCCACCGGCAGGTGGTCGCTGCCGGTGGCCGGCAGCACCCACGAGCTCTTCGGCTCCACGCCGCGGATCAGGATGTGGTCGATCCGCACCAGCGGGAACCTCGCCGGCCAGCTGAAGCCGAAGCCGTCCCCGGCCGCGTCCTGGGCCGAGCGCAGCCGCGAGGTGATGCCGGCGAACACGCGGTCGTCCATGCTGCCGTTCAGGTCGCCGAGCAGCACCACCCGCTCGTTTCGCTCGGCGGCGACGGCGCTGCCCAGCGCCCGCGCGCCTCTGTCCCGCTGATCCGTCGAGAAGCCCGCCCTGGGATTCACCCGTACGGACCCCAGGTGGGCCACGTACACCGCCAGCGGACCCCGGCCCGTGGCCACCGTGGTACGCAGCGCGCGGTCGTAGGTCATCTTGGCGTCGGCCGCTATGGTGTCCGCCAGCGGCCCCGCGTCCATTTCGATGTCGACCGGCTTCGTGTCCGACAGCGGCAGCCTGCTCCACAGCCCGACCGTGCCCTTCACCGTGTGGTACGGGTACGCTTTCGCCAGTTCCTTCTCGTACGTGCCCCGGGCCTGTGGGGTCAGCTCCACCAGGGCCAGCACGTCCGCCCCGAAGGCGGCCAGATCGCGGGCGGTGCGGGCAGGGTCGGGATTGCCGGCGCCGACGTTGTGGCAGGCCACGGTGAGGTAGCCGCCCGGGTGGGACCCGTCGCCGAGCAGCCCGCCGAAGAGGTTCAGCCACACCATGACCGGCAGCAGCAGCGCGGCCACGGCGGAGGCGGAGCGGCGCAGCAGCGCCCCGGCCAGCAGCACCGGGATGAACAGGCCGAACCACGGCAGGAAGGTCTCCACCAGGCTGCCCAGGTTCCCGATCCGGTTCGGGATCTGCGCGTGCAGCAGCATGAACAGGCCCAGCAGCAGCGCCAGCGTCGTGAGCACCGGGCCGCGCTTCCAGGGGCCCGGCCGGGAGGCGGCGCGAATCACCCGGCGGACGCGCCCGCGCCGGGTCCCGGAGCCGATATCCCGGCGGCCCTGTCCGGTCTCCGCCGTGTCCACCAATGTCATCGTCTGTCCTCGCTCTGCAGGTCACTGGCCGCATCCCCGGGTCCTGGGTGGGGCCGGCATGCATGCGCGGACAAGGCTTCGGCCGGTTCATCTCGCCTGCTTGTCGAGGGCGACACCGATTCCAGTTCTTCGGGTCCCGTCCACTGTCGGCCGGCGGTGTCCCCGGCTCATCCGCGCCGTGTCATGGTTGTGTCACGGTCCCCGCCGACGGTGGCCGCCAGGCCGTCACCGCTTGTCCAGGAAAGCCCTGATGCGCTCGGTCGCCTCGCCGGCACAGATGTCGAGGACGAAGTGGCCGCCGTCGAGCAGGTGCACCTGCACCTTCGGGAGGTCGGCCCGGTAGTTGTCGGCCTCCCGCACCTGGAACGACTGGTCGTGGCGCGCCATGGCCGAGGCCGTCGACCACCAGGGTGCGGTAGAGCACCATGTGATTCAGGACGCTGTCCGCCGGGCGGGTCGCCCCGCCGCCGTGATCTGGTCGTGCAGGTCCTTGAGGGCGGCGATGTAGATCTCCGAGAAGGTGGGGAACGGCTGGATGGTGTCGCGCAGCACGTCGAGGGGGATCCGGGCGCGAATGGCCACGGTCGCCTGCTGCAGCCACTCGCCCGCCTCGGGCCCGAGCGCGTACGCGCCCGTGAGCACGCGGCCGTCGCTGAGCAGCGTCAGGAATCCGTTGGCTTCGGCGTACGCACGGGTGTACGTGGCGGTCCTGGCCACTTCGGAGATCGGGACGGTGGCGCTGAACCGCGCCTGGACCTCGCCGACCGACGCGGCGTGCGGGTCGGTGTAGACGACGCGGGGCACGGCCGTGTAGTCGGCCTCGCGGGGTGTGCCCAGGATGTTGTCGGCGACGACGTCGCCCTGATACTTGCCGACGTGCGTGAGCATCCACAGGCCGGTGGCGTCGCCGACGACCCAGAGGTTCTCGGCGGCGCGCAGGTGGCGATCGACGGGGATGCCGTGGGCGTCGGCGCTCACGCCGACCGTCTCCAGACCGATGTCGTGCGCGCGTGGGCGCCGCCCGGCGGCGACGAGCAGTTTGTCGCCGCGCAGCTCCTGACCGTCGTCGAGGGTGAGGACGTAGTCCTCGCCGTCGTGCCGGGCGCCGACGGCCTGCGGGCCGAGCACGAGCTCGATGCCGTCGCGGCGCAGGACCTCGCCGAGTGCCTCGCCCAGTGGTGCGGGTTCGTGTGGCAGCACGTGGCGGCTCCGCGCGGTCAGGACCACCTCGCCGCCCAGCCGCCGTACCGCCTGGGCCAGCTCCACGCCGACGGGACCGCCACCGAGTACGACGAGCATCCGCGGGACCGCCTTCAGGCCGGTCGCCTCGCGGTTGGTCCAGATGCCCGTCAGCTCCCGCAGGCCCGGCACGGGCGGGATGACGGGGGAGGAGCCGGTGGCGATGACGACGTGCTCGGCGGTGTGCCGGGCCCCGTTCACCTCCACGACACCCGGTCCGGCGAGCCGGCCGCTGCCGCGCAGCAGCTTGATGCCGTTGGTGGCCAGCCACCGTTCCTGGCCCGCGTCGGAGTAGCCGGACACCATGAAATCCCGCCAGGCCAGGGCCCGCTCGACGTCGACCTCGGCGGTGGCCTCCGCCTCTCGTGCGCCGTGCACGGCCTCGCCGGGGCGCAACAGCGTCTTGGACGGGATGCAGGCCCAGTACGAGCACTCCCCGCCGACCAGTTCCCGCTCCACCAGTGCGACGCGCAACCCGCCCTCGGCCAGAGCGCCGGCACAGTGCTCCCCGGGCGAGCCGCCGCCGATCACGATGACGTCATAGTCGGTGTTCATCTCTGCGTCTCCTGCTCGTGTGATGATCCTCGGGCGGCGCCGGGGAGGTCGCTGACCGACCTCCCCGGCACAGGCCCGCGTGAGCTGTCACCAGTTCTGATCGGCGGCGCGAACCAACATCTCGTTGACGGCCACTCGCCGGTCTCGCGTGACGATGTAGCCGATGGCGTCCGCGACGTCCTCCGGCCGCAGCGCTTCGATACCGTTGAGCCGCTGGCGGGCCGCGTCCCGGGTGGTGTCGCTGAGGTGGTCCCATAGCTCGGTGTCCACTGCACCGGGCTGCACCACGCTGACCCGGACGCCTTCGCCGCGCAGCTCCTGGCGAAGCGATTCGGTGAAGGCGTTCAGGCCGGATTTGGTCAGGCTGTAGACGCTGCTTTCGGGCCGGGCGACGCGCCCGGCCGCCGAGCTGACGTTCACCAGATCCGCGACCTGCCGTGGGGAGGTCGACGCCGCGTAGATCAGGTGCGGTACGGCGGTGTGCGTGACGTGCAACAACGCCGCCACGTTGAGCGAGATCATCCGATCCCACTCCTCGATAGTGGTGTGCAGAGCCGTGTCGAGGAGCATAATGCCGGCGTTGTTGACCAGGATGTCCAGTCGGCCGTACCAGTCGAGCGTGTTCTGCACCGCCGCATCGGCGCATTCGGGATCGGTGATGTCGGCCGTGACGGCGACTGCCCGACCGCCCAGCTTCGCGATGTCGGCCGCGACCTGGTCGAGGCGGTCGCGGCGGCGGGCGACCAAGGCGACCGCCGCGCCCTCGCGGGCGAGGCGGCGCGCGGTCGCGGCGCCGATGCCACTGCTGGCGCCGGTGACGAGCGCGACGGCTCCGTTCAGCGGATGATCGGGCATGGCCCGGCTCCTGTACCAACGGAGACATCGGTACGCCGTAAGCGGCGGCGCCGGGGTCGGTCCGCATGCTGTCGACGGCCGACGCGGTAGTCGGCCTCGGTCACGACGGCAGCTCGATTCCGGCCTGCTCGCGCACCATGTAGTCGGCATACCAGTCCGGCCACTCCGGGTCTTCGGCACCGGTGCGCGCCTCGTGCTCGCCGTGCGCGGCCGCGGCGCGGCGCAGCGCCGCCGCGAGGTCCGAGGCCGAGGTGAACGTGGTGACGGACGGGTCCAGCCGTCCCGGGAGCCGGGTGGTGACCTCCTGCAGCACCCAGCCGTTGCCGTCGGGGTCGCTGAACGACAGGAACGAGCCGTAGCTTCCGCGCTGCGGATCAGCGCCGGGCACCCGGGCGTCGGTCCCGGCGTGGTGGAAGACGCCGCCGGCGTCGTGGAACACCTCGCTCGGGTCGGCACCGAGCCGCTTGAGCTCGTCGTACGCGGCGGTGATGTCGTCGACGACCAGGTGCAGGCCCTGAGCGGAACCAGGGGCCTGGGACGTGACCGACGTGCCGAAGATGACCGACGCAGGTGAGCCCGGCGGGGTCACCTGCACCACCCTGAAGTCCTCGCCGGTGGCGATGTCGGCATCCAGCCGCCAGCCCAGCCCCTTGTAGAACTCCTTGGCCCGGTCGACGTCCGCGACCGGTACCACGACCACTTCGAGTTTCATGTCCATGACCTGCGCCCTCCTGCGCTCGCACCCAAGGTCGACACGACGAGAGTCGCGCAGCGGGCTACTGGCGGACACCAGGGAGTTCCACTGGTGGGCCAGGGCCAGGGGGTCACCCGTGCCTGGGGCGCCGGGGCTCGTGCAGGTCAGGGGCCACCGGCACGGGCTCGCGACATCGACCCTGGCGGTGGGAAGGCCAGGGTGTTCCACGGGCGCGCGAGACGCCGCGATTCCCCGATCTTTTGTGGAGGGAATTTCCGCCACCGAAAGGACACATGGTGAACAGAACCGTCTCGCGACCGGCGATATGCATCTCGTTGGCCCTCTTGTGTTTGGGCACCCTACCGCCGGCGAACGCCGCGTCAACCGGCCCGTCGCGCGAAACCATCGCCTCCACGACCGCACCGGTGCCGGGAGGATACGAATCGTGGGACGCCCTGTGGAAGGCCCAGAAAGATCTGGTGGGCCAAGCCGATGAAATCCGAAAGGTCGCGCGGCGCGGCGCCCGCTTCGTGCCCGGCTATGCCGACATCACCCTCGACAACGAGCATCGCCGGGTCGACCTGTACTGGAAGGGCGAGCCGCCTGCCGACGTTCGCGCGGCCGTGGCGTCGGCGAAGGTCCGCGTGCAGCTGCACACCGCTGCGTACGACTTCAACGAACTTCAGACCGCGGCGCGAGCGGTGATGGGAGGAAGATTCACCGCGACATCGCTCTCGAACGGCCGGGCGCTCGACACGCGGGACATCGTCGAGGTCGGCCCCTCCGCGGGCGGCTCCGGCCTCACCATCACCCACTTCGATCCGTCCACGACGAGGGACGCGTCGAGTGCGACGATCGAGGTGAGCGCGGGCGGCGTCAGCGTACGGGCGAACGTCGTCGGCACCGCTGAGCGGCCCAGTACGACCAACTACTTCCGGCAGGCCGTGCCGGTCCGCGGCGGCCGGGTCTTCATCGCCAACAGCTCGCTGTGCTCGACCGCGTTCGTCGTACAGGACCCGGCCGGAGCCCTGCGAACCCTGACCGCCGCTCACTGCGTTCGCAAGGGGCAGTACGTCGACACCTACAACGGCCAGGCGTTCGGCGTCGCGAACAACTCGAACTCGATCCAGGACGTCGCCATCTTCGACAACTCAAGGTATTACACCGGTGTCACCTACACCCGACAGGTCGAGCAGGGCGCCGGCATGGACACGGACGACCGAGTGACCGCTGCGCTGACCACAGGTGCCTACCAACCGTACGTCGGGCAGTGGATCTGCATCAGCCCAGGGCTTTCGGGTGGTTCGTGCGGAATCCAGATCACCGCGAGCGGAGTCTGGTACGAGGACCCGAGTGCCGGTCGGACGATCGGGCCGGTCTTCAAGGGCTGGAGCAACACCGAGAACGTCGTGGGCAGCGGAGACAGCGGAGGTCCTGTCTTCGACAGCATCTCGCCAGAGCTCCACATCACGGCACTGGGCGTGATCTCGGGTCGATACGGGGCCACGTCGACGCAGTGCAAGTCCTACGCGAACGGCAGATCGTGCAGTCACGGCGTTTTATTCGTCGGTATCGAGGACGCGTACCGCGCGCTCGGCATCCGCGTCTGGTGACATTCCACTGATGCGTGCCGACATGCGCGCCGGCCGCAGCGGCCGGGATGCGGCAACGGGCATAGTGCGCCTCCTCCGGAAGTTGCTTTCGGACATCGATGTACTCTTCGACAACTGGCAAAAGCAACGTGACCTGGTCATTTCCGGGTGACGGAGGAGGCGGGAGCCCCATGTCACACCAGACCGAGGCGGACAGGGTGCTGCGTTCGCTGGGCGGGGCGTGCATCGAGCACGATCCGGATGTGCTGCGATCCGTGCTGGACCGGGTCGGTGACAAGTGGAGCCTGATCCTCATCGGGCTGCTCGGCAAGGGGCCGATGCGCTTCACCGAGTTGCTGCGGACGGCGCCCGGCATCTCCCGCCGCATGCTGACGCTGACCCTGCGCAGCCTGGAGCGTGACGGGCTCGTCAAACGCCTGATCTATCCGGAGATCCCGCCCCGGGTCGAGTACGAGGTCACCCCGTTCGGACGCAGCCTGTCCGAGCCTGTCCTGGCGCTCACCCGGTGGGCGGCCGACAACCAGGAGACGATCCGCACCAACCGCCGCGCCTTCGACGAGGCGGCCGGCCTCGATATCGACGATCTCGACTGAGACCTCGTCGGTCCACTTCATGTGACCTCGGTTCAATTGAAGTTACCGATCACCGGCGTGTACCCAGGTATGCGGAAGTCGCTCAGGCGGCCTGTTCCAGGCCGTCGGTGCACGTACGGGAGCTGATCGGTATGTCCGGCATGCCGGGACAGTCGCATGTTGCCCGCGGAGGGCACGGTCGAGGCGGCCGACCTCTCCCGTCACCCCTGCGGAGTTGAAGGGACCCTGAAATGATCCGTATCGGCATCATCCTCGGCAGCACCCGCCCCGGTCGCAACGGCGAGCAGGTGGCGCGGTGGGTGCTGGAGCACGCATCCCGGCGCACGGACGCCGTATTCGAGCTGGTGGACCTGCTGGACCACCCGCTCCCGCATCTGGACGAGCCCATGCCGCCGGCCTATGGGCAGTACAAGAACGAGCACACCAAGGCGTGGGCCGCCAAGATCGCCTCTTTCGACGGCTTCGTCATGGTCACGCCCGAATACAACCACTCCACCTCGGGTGTGCTGAAGAACGCCATCGACTATCTGTACGCCGAGTGGAACCACAAGGCCTTCGGCATCGTGTCCTACGGGAGCGTCGGCGGTGCCCGGGCCGCGGAGCATCTGCGGCTGATCGCCGGCGAGCTCAAGCTCGCCGACGTGCGCACCAACGTGGCCCTGTCCCTGTTCACCGACTTCCACGACTTCAGCAAGCTCGCAGCCGGTGAGCGCCAGGTGGCGGCCCTCACGACCATGCTCGACGAGGTCGTCGCCTGGAGCCGTGCCCTGGCCCCGCTGCGCCAGGCGGCCTGACCCGAGCCGGCCGGGGCCGCCCCGCACGGCCCCGGCCGGCGAGGCGGCCCCCGCGCCCCACAACTCACCTTGCGAGCAGGAGGAACCATGACCGTCGGCAGGATCGAACACCCACGCTTCGAGCTGGGGCTCAACTCGTTCGGGGAGGTGGCGACGGACGGCGGGCGCGTGCTCGACGACGCCGAGACCGTGCGCCTGCTCGTGGAGGAGGCCCGGCTGGCCGAGGCGGTGGGGCTGGACGTCTTCAGCGTGGGAGAGCACTACCGGGAGGGGCACAACGACTCCGCGACCCCGGTGCTGCTCGCCGCCATCGCCACCGCCACCCGGCGCATCGGGCTCGGCACGTCCGTGACCGTGTTGAGCACGAACGACCCGGTCCGGCTGTACCAGGAGTTCTCCACCCTCGACGCGGTGTCCGGCGGCCGGGCCCGGATCGTGCTGGGCCGCGCCTCCGCGACGGAGTCGTTCCCGCTGTTCGGTTACGACCTGGCCGACTACGAGCGGCTGTTCGAGGAGAAACTCGACCTCTTCCTGCGGCTCGAACGCGAGGAACAGGTGACCTGGTCCGGGACGGTGCGTCCGCCGCTCACGGGGCAGCGGCTGCACCCCCGCATGCGGCCGGGCGGCATCCCCACCTGGATCGGCGTGGGCGGCAGCCCGGACTCCGTGGTGCGCGCCGCCCGTCACGGTCTGCCCCTCATGATGGCCGTCATCGGCGGACGGCCCCAGCGTTTCGCCAGGAACGTCCAGTTGTACCTCACAGCGCTGGAGCGCTTCGGTCATCCCGAGCCGCCGATCGGGCAGCACTCGCTCGGCCTCGTCGCCGACAGCGACGAAGAGGCCGTCGAGACGTGGTGGCGGTACTGGCGGCCCGTCGTCGAGGATCTCGCGGCCGAGCGCGGCTTCTACGCGCCCGATCGGGAGCGGTACGAAGCCGAGGTCGAGAACGGCGCGCTCTTCGTGGGTTCGCCCGAGACGGTCGCCCGCAAGATCGTCAGGGTGGCCCGCGATCTCCGCCTGAGCCGTTTCGATCTCAAGTACGACATCATGCACCTTCCTCGCGACGCCCGTGCGCGCACGATCGAGCTGCTGGGTCGCGAGGTCGCCCCGCGCGTACGCGAGCTGCTCGCGGCCGACACGGTCCACGCGTGACCCATCGACGACTTGGAGCGACCATGAAACCAGGCGACGTCCTTACCATCGGCATCCTCGGCGCCGGCAAGGTCGGCACCGTTCTGGCCCGCCTCGCTGTGGCGGCCGGCTACCGCGTCCTGATAGCGGGCTCCGGGGAGGCCGCGCGCATCTCTCTCATCGTCGAGGTCGTCACGCCCGGAGCGGCCGCGGTGACCGCGGTGGAGGCCGCGTCCGGGGCGGATGTCGTGGTGCTGGCCCTGCCCCTCGGCAAACATCGCAACGTTCCCGCCGAAGCGCTGCGGGGCAAGCTGGTGCTCGACGCGATGAACTACTGGCAGGACGTGGACGGGGTCCGGGGCGACCTCACCGACCCGCGCACATCCTCCAGCGAGATCGTCCAGGCGTTCCTGCCGCACGCGCGGGTCGTCAAGGCCTTCAACCACATGGGCTACCACGACCTGGAAGAGAGCGCCCGTCCCGCCGGCGCTCCGGGCCGCCGCGCGATCGCCGTCGCCGGCGACGACCCGGAGGATGTCGAGGTCGTCGCCTCGATCGTGAACAGGCTCGGCTTCGAGCCGGTGATCGCCGGCCCGCTCGCGGAGGGCGTCCGCATGGAGCCGGGCACGGAGCCGTTCGGCGCGAACGTGGACGCGACCGAGCTGGGCGCCATGCTCGATCGTTTCCCCGAGTCGCGGCGCGGTCGCGAGGTGCTCCGCGCACGAGGCGGAGTGACGTCATCGTCCTGCCCGGCGCTCTGATCCCGCAAGGCAGTGGATGCCCGTCCGGTGGCCCGGTGACGCGGGGGCGTCAGTCCTCAGCGGCGACCCGGGAGACGTGATACTGAAGGATGCGCCAGCCGTTGTCGTCACGCCGCAGGACGAGCGACATGTGCACCTTCGCCTCCCACCCCGTCGGATCGCTGAACGTGACGTCGGCGAAGCCGCCGGCGACTCGCTCACCGACGGTGTAGGTGTGCAGGACGGTCACCTCGGCGCGCCGGTCGTCCGGCACTGCCTCGTAGTACGCCCGTACGGCGTCCTGTCCGGCCACGACCGCTGGCCCGAACCCCTGGAAGAGCGCGTCCTCGGTGAACAGTTCCGCCATCGCGCCGGGCCGGTGGCCGTCGAAGGCGGCCTTCCAGCGGCCGAGGACGTCGTGCATCGGATGGCTCATCGCCTTGCTTTCCTCCTTCGTTCGGTGAGCGGAGTCACGGCTCAGAGGTGAGATGCGAGCCGTCGCAGGATCCGGACGGCGGGTCCGGGGGTGGCATGGTGGTGTCCGGTGCCGGCCCACAGGTTGATCCGCTCCGGATCCCGGGCGGCTGTCGCGGCCCGGCGCAATGGGCTGGTCAGGTGGTGCAGTGCGGGATAGCCGAAGGGCGCGAGATCGCCGTAGCGGTCGATGAATCGGTTGGGCAGGGCCCGTGCGGGCCTGCCGGTGAAGGCCCTGGTGACCACCGTTCCCCGGCTAGCCGCGCCCGCCAGCGCCTCCTTGTGGGCGAGCGACGCCCCCGACTCGTCGGCACGTAGCAGAACGGTGCCGACCATGGCCGCCGCGGCACCGGACCGCAGCGCCTGGACCATGTCGGCGGGGGTGGCCAGCCCGCCCGCACCGATGAGAGGCAGGGACACGCTGCCTGCCACCTCGCCCAGCAACCAGGGGAGCGGCACGTCGGCGGGGGTCCGCCGGGGCGTGAACGTGCCCGAGTGGCCGCCCGCGGCCGAGGCCTGCACGATCAGCATGTCGGCCCCGGCCTCGGCGGCCTGAAGAGCCTCCGCGGGTGAGGTGACGGTCTGGATGACGAGTGTGCCGGCGGCGCGCAGCGACCTGACGACCGCCGGGTGCGGAACGGCGAAGGTGAAGCTGACGACGGGAACCGGACGGGACAGCAACAGCTCGATCTTGTCGGACCAGTGGTCGTCGTCCTCGACGGCCTCCGCGGAGAGGAGGTCGAGGCCGTATGCCCGGCCCTCGGGGGCGATCGCGCGGGCGTAGCGCCGGAACTCCGCCGGATCGACCGGCAGCGGGTTCGGCGCGAAGAGGTTCACCCCGAACGGGACGCCGCCGGCGCGTACCTGGTCGATCTGCTCGGCCAGCGCGCCGGCGTCCTTGTACCCGCCGGCCAGGAAACCCATGCCACCCGCCCGCGCCGCCGCGATGACCAAGGCGGGTGTGCTCGGCCCGCCGGCCATCGGCGCGGCCAGGACTGGGGCGCTCACCCCGAGGGCGGTCAGTGCCGCGTTCACGGGAGTCAGTGCCCTGCGGTCTGGCCGCCGTCGACGGGCAGGATCGCGCCGGTGACGAAGGGGGCGGTCTCCAGGTAGAGCACCGCGTCGGTGATGTCGCCGATCTCGCCCATGCGACCCATCGGATGCAGTGCGGCCAGTGCCTCGTGGTGCTCCTCGGGATGCATGGGAGTCTTGATCGTGCCCAGGGCCACCGCGTTCGCGCGGATGCCGCGGGTGGCGTACTCGATGGCCAGCGCCTTGGTGGCGGCCTGCAGCCCGCCCTTGGACAGTGAGGCCAGCACGGAGGGCACGGCCGAGTTGGGGTGCTCGACCAGGCTGGTCGTTATCTGCACGAGGTGCCCGCCACCCTGCCGCAGCATCTGCTCGATCGCGAGCTGGGTGATGCGGAAGAAGCCGCTGACGTTCACGCCCATCACCGCGTCGTAGTCGTCCTGGGTGAAGTCGGTGAACGGCTTGGCGATGAAGATCCCCGCGTTGTTGACGAGCGTGTCGACGCGGCCGAACCGTTCCACGCCGGCCGCGATGACCTGTTCGGCGGTGGCGCGGTCGGAGATGTCTCCCTGGACGGTCAGGACCTCGGGGTCCTGCGACGGGGCGATGCCGCGTGAGGTGGCGACGACGGCGTAGCCCAGTTTGCGGTAACCGGTGACGAGCCCGGCTCCGATGCCCTGCGACGCGCCGGTGATGACGGCGACCTTCCGGCCCTGGTTGCTCATGCTGGCCCCTTCTCTGATCGCGATGGTTCAGGCGGTCTTGGCGAGACGGTCGGCGTCGATGACGGCGCGCGCGAAGCCCCGCGGATCCTCCTGGGGCACGTTGTGCCCGACATCGAGCACCCGGTGGTCGTAGGCGCCGGTGAACTTGGCGCGGTAGGCCGACCCGTCTCCCGCCGGGGTGAACGGGTCGTACCTGCCGTCGATGGTGATCGTGGGTACGGAGACGGCCGGGGCCCGCTGCAGGACGCGTTCGAGTGCGGTGTACCGGGGCTCGCTCGGCTTCAGGCCCAATCGCCAACGGTAGTTGCCGATGACGATGGAGACGTAGTCGGGGTTGTCGAACGCGGCCGCGGTGCGATCGTAGGTCTCGGTGGAGAAGTCCCACGTCGGGGAGTTGAACTTCCAGACGAACAGGCCGAGGTCGTACCGGTACCGGGTCAGGCCCGCCACGCCCCGCTCGGTGGTGAAGTAGTACTGGTACCACCAGGCGTTCTCCGCCATCGGCGCCAGTGGCTTGAGGTTGGCGGCCAGGTTGGTGATCAGGTAGCCGGTGACCGACACCAGCGCCCTGCACCGGTGCGGCCACAGGGCGGCGATGATGTCGCCGGTCCGCGACCCCCAGTCATAGCCGGCCAGGATGGGCTCGCGGATACGCAGGGCGTCCATCAGGGCGATGACGTCGAGCGCGAAGGCGGCCTGGTCGACATCGCGCGGTGTGTCGGCGGACAGGAAGGTGGTCGTGCCGTAACCCCTGAAATAGGGCACGATCACCCGGTAGCCCGCCGCCGCGAGCAGCGGCGCCACCTCGGCATAGCTGTGGATGTCGTAGGGGAAGCCGTGCATGAGAATCACCGGGCGGCCGTCCGCTGGTCCGGCCTCGACATACCCGACGTTCAACACACCGGCCTTGATCTGTTTCACCGGGCCGAAGGACCCGCTGGTCCCAGCCGCGGTACTGCTCTGAGGTCGTTCGACGCGGCCGAGCTGAGCGAGCGCCGCCGTTCCCGCGGCCATGCTCAGGAAGCGCCGTCGATCCGGCGTGAAGTCCATCAGTGATCTCCTTGGTCGTGTTCGCGGTGTCCGGCCGTTACAGGCGGGATGCCGCCCTCGTGTCGCGCCACGAGGGCGGCATGGTGCGGTGCCTCAGGCCTTGGTGCCGAACGGGCCGAGTGAGTTGAGATCCAGCCGCAGGGACTCCGCCATCGCCCAGGCGTTGGGCAGGGTGAACACGTCCGCGCCGCCGAGGCGGTCCCGCCAGCGCGGGACGAGCTCGTCGGCGGTCCGCGCCGCCACCGCGTCGAGGTAGGCGCGGAAGACGGCCCAGGCGTTGCCGGTGTCGACCGGCGCCATGATCTCGCGGAGATCCACGCTGGACAGGGCGGCTTCGGCGGTCGCGCGCAGGTCGGTCATGTACTCCAGCTGGACTCGTACGTCTTCGGGCGTTCCCGGACGGGTGACGTGGCCGCCGACCAGCAGGTCGAAGTCGTACGCGAGGACCTGGTCGTGCAGCGCGACGTACCCGGGCACGTTCGCCGAAAGCGCCAGGTTGGAGAACGGCACCCAGCCGGGGAAGATGACGTCGACCAGCATCAGCACCCGCTGGTTCGCCAGGTGGATGAGGCTGTTTCCCTCGCTGTGGTTGGGGCCGGGGTAGTCCAGGCGCACGGTGTGGTCACCGGCCTCGATGGTCAGGGTGTCGTCGAAGACCTCCGTGGGCACCGGGCGGTCGGGGTCGCCGAGCGACCTCAGCCGCTGGGCGACGATGCTGTGCCCGTAGCGGGGAACGTCGCCGGGGTAGATCGACATGGCGCCGACGTGGTCGGAGTGCTCGTGACTGTAGATCACGTGCGTGATCGGCCTGCTCGTCACGCGCTTGATCGCGCGCAGGATGTCGTGGCCGAGGGTCGGGGGCGCGTCCACCGCGATGACCCCCTCGTCGTGGACGACGAACATGTTCTGGTACTGGCCGTCGCTGAGCCAGAAGACGCCGTCGGCGATCTCGTCGAGGATGTAGCCGGTGTCGGGGACCTGCGGTCCCTTCGCGATCTCGGGCACCGGGGCGGTCGGAAGCTCCCTGCGTCGTCTCGCTTCCGCGGAGAAGCCAGGCGAACCGGTGACGTGGGTGGTCGTCGGCATGTGGTTCTCCATCCTGCTTAGCGGAGCGATCTGAAGGCGGCCCGGATCTCGGTGCTGAACAGCTCTGGCTCCTCCCATGCGGCGAAGTGGCCGCCCTTGTCGACCTTGTTGAAGTGAATGAGCCGGTGGTAGGCGCGTTCGGTCCAGCTGCGCGGGGCTTGGTAGATCTCACCGGGGAAGACCGTCACGGCCGCGGGCAGGGAGATGTCCACGGCGTCGAAGTTGTTGGCGTTGTTCTCCCAGTAGAGCTGCGCGGAGGAGATCGCACTGTTGGTGACCCAGTAGAGCGTGATGTCGTCGAGCATCTCGTCCCTGGTGAGCGACCGCTCGGGCACGCCGCTGCTGTAGGTCCACTCGGCGAACTTGTCGTACATCCACGCGGCCAGGCCGACGGGTGAGTCCGTCAGCCCGTATCCCACGGTCTGCGGGCGGGTCACCATCATGGACGAGTAGCCGGACCTCCTCTTGTAGAAGGTGTCGAGCGAGTCGAAGGCGGCTTTCTCGTCGGGGGACAGTCCCGCCGGAGCGGAGTCGCCCGCGGCGAGGATCCTGGCGATCTCCGGCGGTACGGTCGCGGGCATGTTGACGTGGATGCCGAGCAGGCCCTGCGGACGCTGGGCGGCCATGCGGTCGGAGATCACCGCGCCCCAGTCGCCGCCCTGGGACACGTACCTCTGGTAGCCCAGCCGCTTCATCAGCACGTCCCAGGCGCGCCCGATGCGGTCGGGGCCCCAGCCGGTGCCATGCGGCTTGCCCGAGAAGCCGTAACCGGGCATCGAGGGCAGCACCAGGTGGAAGGCGTCCTCCGCACGCCCGCCGTGGGCGGTCGGATCGGTGAGCGGGCCGATGATCTTCAGCAGCTCCAGGACGGAGCCCGGCCAGCCGTGGGTGATGATCAGAGGGAGGGCGTTCGCATGCCGGGAGCGGATGTGCGCGAACTGGATGTCCAGCCCATCGATCTCGGTCACGAACTGAGGTATGGCGTTCAGCTTGGCCTCGACCTCGCGCCAGTCGTAATCGGTGGCCCAGTAGCGGACGAGCTCCCGCAGCCGGTCCAGCTGCACGCCCTGGGACTGGTCCGTGACCGTTTCCCTGGCAGGCCACCGGGTCTCGGCGAGGCGTCGGCGGAGATCGACGAGGGTCTTCCTGGGCACGCTGATTCGGAAGGGACGGATCGCGTCGCGTCCCGCCGGACCGGCGGTGGCCGCCTGGGCGGGGAGCGGGGCGTAAGCGCGGGAGGCCGATACGGCGACGACCGCCGCGCCGGCCGAGGTGGTGAGAAAGCCGCGGCGGGTGAGGGCCGGCCGTCCTTCTTCTGACATGACCATTCTCCTTCTGCCGGAACACATGTGATCGTCTGTTGGCAGGGGCCGCCCTCGCGCTCGTGGAGTCCTCAGAGGCGGCCTTGACCGGGGGAGGGGAGCGCAGGGCGGTAGGGGGGAGCGGCCGATGTGCCGTTCCCGCTTGACGTCGCGTGGGTTGAGCGGCGCCCTGCGCCGCTCGATGTGTCTACTTCGGGCTGCTGAGGGCTTCCTCGCGCAGCCGCGCGATGGTGGCGCCGAGTTCGAGCTCGACCTCGCCGGGCCGCTGAAGACCCCGCCGGAAAAGGTCCTGCACCAGGGCGGCGTTCTCCTGCCGCCCCGATGTGGCGAAGAACGCCGCCAGGCCGGGCGCGAACTCGGCGTCTTCCGGCAGCGAGGCCACGTCAACAAGGTGCTTGATGCCGGCGACGGCGACCTTGTCGAAGGTGGCGATCCGCCGCGCGAACCGGTCGACGACCTCGTCGAGCTCGATGTCCGGCACGACCCGGTTGACGTAGCCGTATTCGGCGGCCAGCGCCGCCGGGACGTCGTCGCCGCCGAGAACGATCTCCAGCGCGCGGCCGCGGCCGACGAGCCGGGCCAGCCGCGCCATGGCCCCGCCGCCCGGCACCGAGCCGAGGCCGACCTCGAACTGCCCGAGAACCGCCCGCTCCGAGGCGAAACGGATGTCGGTGGCGAGGACGAACTCGCTGCCGGCTCCCCGTGCCCGTCCCCGGATCACCGAGATCGTGGCCGCGGGCACCCGGCTGAGCCGTACGAGACTGTCGAGGTAGGGGTGCAACCCGGTCGGACCGGGCGACATGGCGGCGACCCGGGCCCTGTCGGACATCAGGTCCCAGTGCGCCATGAAGTAGTCAGGATTGCCGCTGCGGAAGACGACCACGGTCAGGGCGGGCGCCGCCTCGATGCGGTCGACGAGCGCGGAGAGCTGCTGCACGCTGTCCGGGTCGAACAGGTTCACCGGCCCGTTGGTGAAGGTCACCTGCCAGTACGAGGGCGAGACCTCGTCGACGTGGAACTGCTCTGCGACCATGACTGTCCTTTCGCAGGGGGTCCGGGTCGGCCACCGCCTGGGCGCCTTCCGCGGCGCGCCGTGGCCGGCACGGATCGGCGCCGGCTCGATCACAGTCCCATGCGGGCGGCCCGGTCTTCCCCAGGGGAACTCCCTGGCCGCCCCTGGTCCCGTGGTCCCGCGCGTCCCCCGGGGTACCCCCAGGGAGTCGGCGGCTCGCCCTGTTCGGCCTATCGCTCCGACGTGGGCTCGAACTCGTCCCGGGGCAGGGCGTCGCGGAGCTGCCTGCGGGAGGTGATGAGCAACTTGCCGTAGATGTTGCGCAGGTGCCACTCGACCGTACGAGGGCTGAGGAAGAGCCGCGTGCCGATCTCGGGGTTGGAGAAGCCGTCCCGCGCCAGCAGCGCGATCTGCCGTTCCTGCGCCGTCAGAGCCTCACCCGACGAGGGCTCGACGGTGCGCTTGCGGACGGTCTCCCCCGTGGCGAGCAACTCGCGGCGGGCCCGCTCGGCGAACGCCTCCATCCCGATCGACACGAACATCCCGTACGCGGTGCGCAGGCGGTCCCGTGCCTCGGCACGCCGGCTCTCCCGGCGCAGCCACTCGCCGTACAGCAGGTGGGCACGGGCCAGTTCGGGGCGCAACCCCGCGCTGCTCAGACGTTCGACGGCCTCGCGGTAGAGGTCCTCGGTATCCGGTCCGTCGACGACCAGGGCGCGGGTGCGTGCCTCCAGACCTCTGGCGAAGTCGGTGCTGAACGGCCGGGTCGCCTCGGCCAGCCGTTCGAAGGCATCGCGGGCGAGGTCGGCCTCACCGGCCCGGCTGGCGGCTTCGGCGAGCTCGGGCAGCATCCAGGTGGACAGCCAGGGCTCGGAGATGTGCGGGGTGGACTGGGCGGCGTGCACCGCTTCGGGATAACGGGCCAGGCCGTTGTACAGGACCGCAGCCGCCCACTGCGCACCCGTGATACCCATGCCGAATCCGGACGCGGCAGAGGCCTCGATGGTGGCGGAGACCATTGCGACGGTCTCGCTCTCCCGGCCTCGCAGCGACAGCAACCGCAACGCGGGATAGGGCGGCAGCGGGTTGCCCGTCGCGGCCGCGATGGTGTCGCCCTCGGCGATGACAGCGGCGGCGCCCTCGAAATCGCCGGCCCAGGACAGGGCGTAAGCCAGAGTGGACAGGTGATAGGGCAGTTCCCGGAGCGCGCCGGCGTCGCGGACGACCTGGACCTGCCGGGTGTAGATCGCCAGCATGGCTTCGTGGTCCCAGATGGCGGCGCTCGCCCCGGTGGCGACCCACCCCCAGCGCAGCACGTCCGCGGCGGGGATATCGATCAGCTCCTTCGCCGCCTGCCGCAGCGTCGCCGCCGCGGACGCCCGGCCCTCCGTGACGAGGAGCGCGAAGCCGTCGAGGAGGAGGTCCAGCGGGCCGGGTCTGTCCGGCGACGAAAGATTCCGTACGGAACGCGAGACCGCCATGAGGGCCTCCTGGTCGCCGACGCTGACGGCCATGCCCCACGCGGTCAGGTAGGTCTCCCGCGCGAGCCGCGGGTTCCCTGGTTCGAGCCGATCGGCGGCGTCCAGCAGCAAGGCGATCGCCTCGGTGCCGCCGCCGGAGGCGAAGGCGATCTGACCTCGCAGCACCCCGGCACGCCCGTCCTGGAAACCGGTCAGCGAAGCGACGCTGACGCTGCTCAGCAACCTGCTCACGTCGTCGAGTTGTCCGGAGAGAAGACTCGCCTCGGCGGCCGCCAGCATCCTGTCGGCGCGCTGCGCGGAGTCCGCGGTCAGCGCGGCGGCCCGCTGCAGGAACGCGGCTGCCGCGGCCACCCCGCCGCGCGCCTGCGCCCGGTTGGCAGAGCGTTCCAGTTCAGCGGCGACGGCCTCGTCCGGTCCGGCGGTGGCTGCGGCGAGGTGCCAGGCGCGACGATCCGGTGCCTCCTGCGGGTCGGTGACCTCCGCCAGCGCCAGATGCACCGCCCTGCGGTCCTCGGGCCTGGCCGCCCGGTACGCCGCCGAGCGTACGAGCGGGTGCCGGAACGTCACGCGGACGTCGAACGACAGCAGCCCGTCCGTGCCGTCGATCAGCGCCGTCGTGAGCGTGACTCCCAGCCTCTCCGCGGCGCGGCGCACCAGGTCCGGATCCCCGACCGGTTCGGCGGCGGCGACCAGCAGCAGAAGCGCGGCCTGCTCGGGCAGTCCCTCGACACGGTTCAGGAAGCTCTGCTCGATCCGGCCCGGCAGGCTGTCGGCGCCCAGCAGGCCGAGCCCGCCGGCCATCTGGGTCGGGGTCAGCCCGCGGGGCAGTTCGAGCAGGGCGAGCGGGTTGCCCTGGGTCTCCGCGAGGATGCGATCGCGGATGTGCCGGTCGAGCGGAGCGTGTGTGACGGAGCTCAGCAGGGCGCGGGCCTCGGCGTCGGCCAGCCCGGTGACCTCCAGCTCCGCCAGCCCGCGGAGTTCCGGGCCCGGCCGCCGGGTGCCGAACAGCATGCCGATGGACTCCGCCAGCAGCCGCCGGGCGACGAAGCCGAGGATCTGCGCCGAGGCCAGGTCCAGCCACTGGACGTCGTCGATCAGGCAGAGCAGGGGCTGCTTCTCAGACGCGTCCGACAGCAGGCTCAGCACCGCCAGGCCGACCATGAAGTGGTCCGGCGCGGGTCCCTCACGCAGCCTGAAGACCGTCTCGAGCGCGTCGCGCTGCGGCGCGGGAAGGCTGCTGAGCCTACCGAGCAACGGGGCGCAGAGCTGGTGCAGCGAGGCGAACGCCAGCTCCATCTCGGACTCGACTCCGGCGGCACGCAACACACGCGCATCGGCCGCCGATGTCGCCGCGTAACCCAGCAGCGCGGACTTCCCGACTCCTGGAGCGCCCCGCACCACGAGCGCCCGGCTCTCGCCAATTCGCACAGAGGCCAGCAGCTCGTCAAGCCGAGCGCACTCGTTCTTCCGCCCGAGTAGGTCGATGTTCTCCCCGCGTCCCGCGCCATGGTGCCGCTGATCCATCGCCGTTGCCCCGTCTCACCGTTGACGGTCCTGTTAGCGCCAACAGACCGGAGTAATCCTGGCCTAAACCTTCGCTCGGGGAAAGATCTCGCTCGTTGATTCCGCATGCCGGGTGGCTGCACTCCACCACGCGCTCGCCGACGGCCGGTCGGCTGATCGCCCCCAGAGGCCCCGCTCGGCGGTGCTACGCCGATGGAAGCATGTGCCGTTCTCCGGCCATGGCCGCGTCGAGTTCCTTCCGGGAGGTGATGCCCAGCTTGCCGAAGACCTTGCGGAGATGCCATTCGACGGTGCGGGCGCTGATGAACAGCTGGGAGCCGATCTCGGGATTGGTGCGGCCGTCGCGCGCGAGCTCGGCGATGAGGGCCTCCTTGGCGGTCAGGGTGCCGACCGCGTCGACGGTACGCAGGTGTACACGTGCGCCGGTGGCGTGCAGCTCACGCCGGGCACGTTCGGCGAACGCGGCCATCCCCATCTCCGTGAACATTTCGAAGGCGGTACGTACTTGGCCGCGGGCGTCGGCACGACGGTCCTGGCCGTGCAGCCATTCGCCGTACAGCAGCCGGGCGCGGGCGAGCTCGGGCCGCAGCGGGGTGCGAGCGAGCCGCTCGATCGCCTCGAGGAAGAAGCCTTCGGCGATGTCGCCCTCGCTCAACAGCGCGCGGCAGCGAGCTTCCAGCCCCAACCCGAAGTCGGCGCCCCCCGCGCGGGCCGTTGCGGACAATCGAGACAAGGCATCGCGTGCGAGTTCGGTGTCGCCGGTGCGGACCGCGGCCTCGATGAGTTCGGGCAGCGCCCACAGCGAGACGAACTGCCCGGGTGCGTCCTCACTGGACTCGGTGGCCGCGGCGAGCGCATCGTCATGCAGGCCGAGACCGTTGTAGAGGATGGCGGCCGTCCAATTCGCGTAGGCGACCGAGACGCCCTGCCCGCGCGTGGTGGCCTCGTTGATCGTTTTCTCGATCAGCGGGACGGCTTTGGTCTGATCACCCCTCATGCAAGCGAGTGCCAGGGCCGTGAGGGAGGCGAGGGGGCTGCCTGTCGCCGCGCACACCTCCTCCTCTTCGACCTTCACCAGTTCGGCCGCCGCGAAGTCGCCGCTCCACATGATCGCCGTGCCGAGCGCGGCCAACATAACCGGCAGGAGGTCCAGCGCACCCACGTCGCGGGCGGTACGGACCTGCCGTTCGAGGATCGTGCGCCAGGGATCATAGACCAACAGGGCGCTGGCGGTGGCCTGCGCGAACCAGCCCCACCGCAGATCGTCCTCGGCGGAGATGCCGGCCGCGGTGAAATGGTCCATCACCGCCCGGAGTTTGGGCGCGGCCGCGGCGGGTCCCTGAGTGACCATCAGGGTGAGAGCGTCGAGGAGCAGATCGGCCTGTCCGGGCGGGTGGCCCGGCAGCTTGCGGGCCTGGGCGGCCTGAGATACCTCCGGCAGACCTACAGGAGTCGCCGACCGGCCGGCCAGGATGGCCGCCATCCACGCCCTCAGATAGGTGTCGCGGGCCAGTTCGGCGTCGAGGGGCTCCAACCGCTTGGCCGCCCTGAGCAGCAGCGCCGGGGCGTCGCTACCCAGTCCCGACGCGAAGTTGATTTCGGCGTACAGCAAGTCGATCCTGGCGCTCTGCAGTTCGTCGAGGGGACCGCTCTGTGCTGTCGCGAGCAGTTCCAGAGCCATGGAGAACTCGCCTGCCTGTGCGTGGGTCTGCGCTGCCGCCAGGGTGCGTTGGGCGCGGCGGGCCGGGTCCACGGTGAGCAGCGCCGAGCGCTGCAGGAACGCCGCGGCCGCCGTCAGCCCACCGCGGGACTGGGCGCGGTTGGCCGACTGCTCAAGGTCCTCCGCCACGCTCTCGTCCGGCCCCGTCGCGGCCTGGGCGAGGTGCCAGGCTCGGCGGTCGGGGTCGACGGTCCGGTCGGTGGCCTCCGCGAGGGCGAGGTGCGCCGCCCGGCGATCGTGTTCGGAGGCCGATCGGTAGGCCGCCGAGCGCAACAAGGGGTGCCGGAAACTGACCCGCGCCCCGAACTCCGCCAGCCCAGCCAGCACCAGGGCCTCGGTCTGGGTCTCGATACCGAGCCGCTTGGCGGCGCGCCACACCAGCAATGTGTCGCCGGAGGGGTCGGCCGCCGCGAGTTGCAGCAGCCGGCGCGACTCGGAGGGCAGCGCGTTCAGCTGGCGCAGGAAACTGTCCTCGATCCGCGCTGTCAACGGCGCGACGCCTGGCAGCCCGAACCCGCCTGCCAGCTGCGTCCGAGTGAGGCCGCGTGGCAGCTCCAGGAGCGCCAGCGGGTTGCCGCGGGTCTCGGCCAAGATCTGATCTCGCACCCGAGTGTCCAGTGGTCCGTTCAGCTCGGATTCCAGCAGGGCCCGGGCATCGGCGTCCGGCAGTCCGGTCAGATGCAGTTCTGGCAGCCCTGCCGTGTCGTCCCCGGTGACTCTGGTCGCGAACACGATGCCGACCGGATCCGCTCCCAACCTTCTGGCGACGAACCCGAGCGCGAGCGCGGAGGCGCGGTCGAGCCACTGCTGATCGTCGATCAGGCAGACCAGCGGCTGCACCTCCGCGGCCTCCGACAGGAGGCTGAGCACCGCCAGTCCCACCAGGAACCGGTCCGGCACTGAGCCTTCGGCCAGTCCGAAGGCGACTCGCAACGCCTCCCGTTGGGGCGCAGGCAGCCGATCCAGCCGGTTCAGCAAGGGAAGGCACAGCTGATGGACGCCCGCGAACGGCAGCTCCGCCTCCGACTGGACGCCCGTCACGCGCACTACCCGGCAATTCTCCGCCTGCTCGGTCATATATTGCAGCAGCGCGGTTTTGCCCACCCCCGCGTCCCCGCGGATAACCAGAGTACGGCTCTCTCCGCCCCGAACCGAGTTGAGCAGTTCGACGAGTATCTTGCGCTCGGCCTCACGGTCGATCAGAGTGCTCCCGCGGCCCGGCCGCCGATCAGGGCTCATCTTCAGCGGGAACCACCTGCGCCGGTCAGCGCTTGCGGACCTTGTGTTCCCGCGGCCGACCGCGAGCGGAGCGCCGCCTTTCCGGTGCCGGGCTCGCTATGACTTCTCACACGGCCTCCCGTCCAGTCCACCGCACTGAGTTGCGAAGTCACGGGCAACATTCGATCTTTACATGAGGAATGGCGCCCGGCAATGCCCCGGGAGTGGTTCCACTGGGAGTGGCCTCGGTTGGAAGATCCGTACGATCCGAACCGTAGTCGCCCAACAATGCGAATGGCCGGTTCCGATGATCGGAACCGGCCTCGCAGCTGGTACTACATGGTCGGGGTGGTGGGATTTGAACCCACGGCCTCTTCGTCCCGAACCGCGAGCACTGCTTCAACAGAAGGTGTTTAAGAAATCACCATCTGTGCAAAACCCCAGGTAGAAGCCCTAGTGTGAGTGTTGCGTGGTCCTGCCGAATGTCAGCTCCTGGTGCAGGGTCCACTAACGCGGCACTAACGGACGATCAAGGGGGTGAATTGGGCTACTCGTTCAAGCGGCTCGACTCGCGCGGTCGGGTCCGCTACACGGCCTGCTACAAGGACATACGCGGGAACGTCGTCTCGGCGGGCACCTACTCATCGAAGCGGGCGGCGGACAAGGCCTGGCAGCAGGCAGAAGCCCGTATGGATCAGGGGAAGATCGGTCATCCCAGCCGGGGCAAGCAGACCTTCGCCGAGTACGTGAAGAACACCTGGCTCCCCAACCATCAGGTGGAGCCGTCGACCATGCAGAGCTACACGTACACGTTGAACAGGCACATCCTGCCGACCTTCGGTCCCATGCGAATGGTCGACATCCTTCCCGAGCACGTCAGGGCGTGGATCGCCAAACTGAAGGACGACGGCGTCAAGGCACCGACCATCAAGTACGCCAAGGTCCTGCTCAGCGTCATCTTCACGACCGCGCTCAACGACCAGGTGACGTACATCCACCCCGGCCGGGGTGTGAGAACGCCGACCGTTGCCGTGAAGCCCCGAACCGTGATCACGCCCGAGCAGTTCGACGTGCTCTACCAAGCCCTGCCCGATAGCGACACGCAGTTGCTCGTCGAGACCGCGATCGAGACTGGGCTTCGGTGGGGAGAGCTTTCCGAACTTCGAGTGAAGGACCTCAACACGAGAATCCGGATCCTGACCGTGAGTCGCGCTGTGGTCGAGGTCAATCCGAAGTTCCACCCGGACGGCGGGCGCTTCATCGTCAAGGAGTACCCCAAGGACAAGGAGTTCCGTCGGTTCAAGTTGAGCCGGCAGATGGTCGACAAGCTCGAAGAGCACATCAGGAGTGAAGGCCTGGATCGCGACGACCTGTTCTTCACTTGGAAGCATGTTCCGCGGGCTCGTTCGCGGACCAAAGCGCTTGTCGATGTGGACACGCTCGGCTGGACCAAGCCGAACGAGAACGGCAAGACGTACAAGCACGGGACGTTGTCCGCCTACAACGCGGGCAAGTGCCGCTGCGAGCACTGTCGCGCTGCTTTCGCGCAGTACCGGGCGAAGCGCCGAGGTGAGGAAGGGAAGGACACCCCACGCCAGCCTCGGCAGCGCGACACCGACGGCCACATCCCGGCTGACTGGTTCCGACGGCAAGTCTGGAAGCCCGCGTTGAAGGAAGCCGACTTGGGGATCCACGTGCGCATCCACGACATGCGGCACGCACATGCCTCATGGTTGCTCGCTGGCGGCGCCGACTTGCAGGTGGTCAAGGAGCGGCTCGGCCATGCCTCCATCGCCACTACCGAGAAGTATCTGCACACCCTCGATGACGCCGACGAGACGGCTCTGGACGCCTTCTCGAAGATCCGGAATCGATCCGCGAGGTGAGCAGATCTGCTTCGGTACGGCGCCTTCGACCCAATCTCGATTCGCGGAAAGGAGAGCACTAATCAGAGGGAGAACAATGGGCGAGACCCGGAGGAGAGGATGCATCTTCGCCCAGCCACCCGACGCGCGACGATCGTCGCGCGGCATCCTCATCGAGTCGCTGTCACTGTCAGTAAATGCTGTTCGGGTGTCCCGTTCCCAGCGCGCATGGGGGTTTATGACGGTGGGGGGTCTGGAACCAAATCACTATGCGCGGATCGCTGCCGCTAACCTCTCCCTGGACGAGGAGGCCTGAGCAGCGATGGCCGGAGACCTGGTTGCTGTACGCCGAATCCAGCGAACAACGATCGCCGGTGTGCTTCTGCTGGCGCTGATCGCGGCAGTCGTCTCGTTCAGGCACATGCACGAGCTCTGCCTGCGGCACGGTGAGGATCACCTGGCGGCGGTGCTCATCCCGATCGCCGTCGACGGCCTGATCGTCGTCGCCTCGATGTCTATCCTGTTGGCCAACCGGTCCGGCTCCCGTGGCGGCCTCCTGGCCTGGAGCCTGCTCGTGGTCGGCAGCCTCGCCAGCCTAGGCGCGAACGTTGCCATCGCCGAGTCCACTGTGATCGGCCGCATCATCGCCGCCTGGCCATCGCTAGCCTTGATCGGCAGTTACGAGCTCCTAATGTCCCAAATCCGCCGCTTCGAGGAGGGGCAGGCTAAGGTCAAAGATCTTCCCGCTCTCACCCCTGATCCCGCCGCCGACGCGGAAGCTGACCCCGCGGGGCCGCAAGATGATCAGGAGGAAGACGCCGACTTGCCCGATGGGCACGACGGGAACAGCCGGGCGCTGCAGAGGCCTGGCTATGGGCGCAGCAGCACCGCCATGCCGACGGCGACCTCCCAAGCGGTGTCGCCATCGCGAGGGCCTTTGCCCGCAGCCCTCGATGGGGCCGCCTCGTCAAGAACGCCGGTCTCGCAGGCGAATTTAGTTAGATCAGCGGTGGGCTCCGGCTGAGGGTAGGAGCATACCGCTGGGCAGGCGGTCTTGATCGCGTGCAGCTCTCGGCGGGCATAGGTGGGATCACCTCTGCGGGCGTGGGGCGGACAGGGCGCCGCACCTCACCGCGCCAATGCCCAGCGGACCGTCCCCGTCGGCGCGGGGCCGACGACAGCGACAGTCACGTCCGTACCCGCCGCAGTGGAGTATCCCCGCAGGCGAGGGGCCTGCGCGTACAGGGCGGTCGACCCGGGTGTGATCACACGACCATCGCCGCGGGCACGGGGCCGACCACGGACTTCGGGTTGAACACCACGATGACAGGGGAGCATCCCCGCGGGCGCGGGGCCGACGTCCAGGAAACGTTAGCGTCGCCCGCGTCCACAGGAGCATCCCCGCGGGCGCGGGGCCGACTCAGGCCGTCGACCCGGCCGTGTTCGACGTCGACGGAGCATCCCCGCGGGCGCGGGGCCGACCTGCACGAGCCCGGTCACGGCGGGCAGCAGAGGGGAGCATCCCCGCGGGCGCGGGGCCGACGAGCCCGAGACGGCTGGCGAGGCTTACATCCCGGGAGCATCCCCGCGGGCGCGGGGCCGACAAGACGATCAGCTCGCTCGTGCGGTGGCTCAAGGGAGCATCCCCGTGGGCGCGGGGCCGACCGGTTGGGACATGACGTTGAGGACGCACCCGAGGGAGCATCCCCGCGGGCGCGGGGCCGACGACTGTTCCATGATCCGCGCCCTACTTGATGAGGGAGCATCCCTGCGGGCGCGGGGCCGACGTCGTCTGGTACTGCGGTGACTCTCCGGAGCTGGGAGCATCCCCGCGGGCGCGGGGCCGACCGGGCCCGGCTGCCAGGCGGGCGGCTCGTAGGGGGAGCATCCCCGCGGGCGCGGGGCCGACCAGGCGCACATGTTCACGGAGACCGACTGGGCGGGAGCATCCCCGCGGGCGCGGGGCCGACGCTGAGCCGCTCGTACAGGGCGCGGGCCTCGTCGGAGCATCCCCGCGGGCGCGGGGCCGACGTCAGCGACGGGTCCATGAGCGGCTCGAACACAGGAGCATCCCCGCGGGCGCGGGGCCGACGGCTACTACTCCGAAAACGCGCAGAACGACTACGGAGCATCCCCGCGGGCGCGGGGCCGACAACATCCGCCCGGCGGGCAGCCGCCTGAAGACGGGAGCATCCCCGCGGGCGCGGGGCCGACCTTCTCCATGTGCTTCTTGGCGATTTCGGCGAGGGAGCATCCCCGCGGGCGCGGGGCCGACGCTGCGGCGTGAGCGTGCACCCCCGCCGCCGGACACGTACGGCCCGGACAGGGGAGCATCCCCGCGGGCGCGGGGCCGACCTGGCGCTGCAGACGGCCCTGACCGGCGGCAGCGGAGCATCCCCGCGGGCGCGGGGCCGACCTGCCTCTGGACGCCTACAGCCTCGGTGCCGAGGGAGCATCCCCGCGGGCGCGGGGCCGACCATTCTGGAACATCTACCCCGTAGAACGGCCCCGGAGCATCCCCGCGGGCGCGGGGCCGACATCTCGTTCTGCGCCAATGCGTCGGGCTGAAGGGGAGCATCCCCGCGGGTGCGGGGCCGACCGGGTGGACCACCCGGCCTTTGCCTTGACCCGGGGAGCATCCCCGCGGGCGCGGGGCCGACGCCGACCAGGACGCGCCCGACCCCCGTAACTACGGAGCATCCCCGCGGGCGCGGGGCCGACTCCAGCTCGGCCCGCTGGGCGTCGGCAACACGCGGAGCATCCCCGCGGGCGCGGGGCCGACGCGACCGGGTACAGCGGGTCGGGTACGGGTCCAGGAGCATCCCCGCGGGCGCGGGGCCGACGTGAAGAACACCGAACTGACGGTCCTGCTGGCGGGAGCATCCCCGCGGGCGCGGGGCCGACGTGGCGTGACCGGACGGGCTGGCACTTGTTCTGGGAGCATCCCCGCGGGCGCGGGGCCGACCTCGAACACCATCCGCGCCACACCTACCCCGAGGGAGCATCCCCGCGGGCGCGGGGCCGACGAGATCGTCGTGGAGTTGGTGCCGCCCTCGAAGGGAGCATCCCCGCGGGCGCGGGGCCGACTCCGGGCTCGATAGGCCGCGCTCCTTCATGCTCGGAGCATCCCCGCGGGCGCGGGGCCGACTATCCACTGAGCGGCCCGAACACGGGTGCGCCGGGAGCATCCCCGCGGGCGCGGGGCCGACATCATGGCGCCGCGCTTCGTGGAGACCGTGTCGGGAGCATCCCCGCGGGCGCGGGGCCGACGCTACCTCTGGCCTCGGGGCCGTCGTTGGAGAGGGAGCATCCCCGCGGGCGCGGGGCCGACGTGGGGGCGCCGCGCCGGCCGTCGAGCATGCCCGGAGCATCCCCGCGGGCGCGGGGCCGACGTTAGCACCGGAAAGCCCAGCTCCTCCAGGACCGGAGCATCCCCGCGGGCGCGGGGCCGACGGCGGAGCGTGGGAAGAAGCGCCGGACTCCCGCGGAGCATCCCCGCGGGCGCGGGGCCGACGAGTCGAACGCGTTCCCCGACGTCCCGCCGGAGGGAGCATCCCCGCGGGCGCGGGGCCGACCCCGGTCACGCACCCATTCCCGAAAGACAACCAGGAGCATCCCCGCGGGCGCGGGGCCGACGGGATGGCGACCCCCCGGAAGCCCGGCGAGTGAGGAGCATCCCCGCGGGCGCGGGGCCGACGGGCGCCGTGACGAGCTTCATCCAGTCCAAGGAGGAGCATCCCCGCGGGCGCGGGGCCGACGCCGACCGGGGAGGTAGGGGCCATGCTCGTCGGGGAGCATCCCCGCGGGCGCGGGGCCGACGTCGCGCTGGTGCATCCGCTCCCGATACTCGAGGGAGCATCCCCGCGGGCGCGGGGCCGACGCTCAACCCGGCGATCGCGGTCAGCGCTCTCCTGGAGCATCCCCGCGGGCGCGGGGCCGACTGCCGGCAGATGTTCGGCCCGAACCGGAACCAGGGAGCATCCCCGCGGGCGCGGGGCCGACCACACCGGCGCCCGGCCCGTCCCCGGGCGCCGGGGAGCATCCCCGCGGGCGCGGGGCCGACTCGACCCGCACGTCGGGGTTGGCGGTGCTGCGGGGAGCATCCCCGCGGGCGCGGGGCCGACCACCGCACCGGGGGCCCGTCGACCGGCCGCCGCGGAGCATCCCCGCGGGCGCGGGGCCGACCGGGCGAGCTTGAGCAGCGCCTGGCGGTCAAGGGGAGCATCCCCGCGGGCGCGGGGCCGACCGCCCGTTCGATCGGGGCATGGGCGCGCACAACGGAGCATCCCCGCGGGCGCGGGGCCGACTCTTGCTGACCTGGAGGTTTCCGGTTGTGAACGTCGTTTCTCATTCACTTCGATTCAACGCCGTTCGTACCTCACCGGGGACCCTATCTGACGATCGCCTGCTCTTGTCGGTGGCGACTTCTAATGTTCTGACCAGCCGGTGATGAAGGAGGCGATGGTGGGCGAGTACGAGCTTGAGTTCGCGGACCCGGACGTCACGGGTCAATTAGGCGTTTTGTGGGGAAAGTCAGCTGCGAAGGCAGCGGGGCGTATGAATCTACTGATCTGTCATCTTCTCGACACGGCTGCGGTCGCCGAGCAAATCTGGGATCACTACCTCGCTCCGTCGACGAAGGCGTGGCTGGAGGACGTGGCGGGAGCTCCTGGGTATGGGCGCCGGTTCTTCGCCTGGATCTGCGGCGTTCATGACTGCGGGAAGGCGACCCCCGCCTTTCAACAGATGGACGAGGCGGGAGCGCGGGCTGTCCGGGAGGCCGGGCTGACCTGGGCGTCCACGGGTCGGCAGCGTTGGCGTCATGATCAGGCCGGCGGGAAGCTCATTCGGGACGTATTGCACGAAGCCGGATGGGCCGACGACCAGATCTCCTGGGTTTGGCCACTAGTTGCGGGGCATCACGGCAAGTTTCCCTCTGTGGGGCAGCTGCGCGAACCGTCCCTGGCGCGGGGTCATCTTCATGGAAAGGGGCCCGAGTGGCGCCGGGTGCAGTCGGCGGTGGTCGAGGTCTTCACTCGTCAGTTGGGGTTCGAGGGGCTGAAGGAGGTTCAGCCCGTGCGGGTGCCCAGCCGCGCGGATCAGCTGCACCTGAGTGGCCTGGTGGTGATGGCTGACTGGATCGCCAGCGACGAACGCCACTTCCCGGGGATCGATCAGCTACGCGACGTCGGTCTGAGCGTGTCACGCGAGCGCGCTATCAAGGCGTGGGAGGAGTTGGGGTTGCGGGGCGGCTGGGGCACGCTCGCAGTTCCCGGCAACGAGGCGTTCCACGACCGTTTCGGTCATGGTCCCCGCTCCTCACAGGTGATGGTGATGGACGCCGCCCGCCGCATGGGCGGCCCGGGTCTTGTGATCGTCGAGGCGCCGATGGGGGAAGGCAAGACCAAGACCGCTTTGCTGGCGGCGGAGATTCTGGCCGCGCGGTTCGGGGCGGATGGGGTGTTCGTCGGCATGCCGACCCAGGCGACCAGCGACCCGATCTTCTCGCAGGTACGCCAGTGGGCGGGCAAGGTTGCGCCGGGCCTGGAGTCGCAGGTGGCGCTGCTGCATGGCAAACGCCGTTTCAACCGGGAATGGCAGGCGCTGCTGGAGCAGGCGGGTGACAGTCCCGACGACATCTACGGCACGGTCGACGAGGACGCCATGTACGGGATGTCGCCGTTCGACACCGGTGAGGTCCCTGAGCGGCGGGCACCCGCGGAATGGTTCCTGGGGAGCAAACGAGGGCTGCTGACCCCGCTGGTTGTGGGAACGATCGATCAGCTGCTGTTCGCCGCGACCCGCACCAAGCACGTGATGCTGCGGATGGCCGGCCTCGCCGGCAAAGTCGTGATCCTCGATGAGGTGCACGCCGCCGACGTGTACATGGCCCAGTTCCTGCTGGAGGGACTGCGCTGGCTGGGACAGGCCCGCGTGCCGGTCGTCCTGCTCTCGGCGACCCTGCCACCCGCCCAACGGCGCGCCCTGGTCGACGCCTACCTCGCCGGCGCCGCCTCGCGTGAGAACCCCCCGGCACTCGACCTGCCTTCGCCCGATGGGTACCCGAGCGTGACCGCGGCCTGGATGGAGGACTCAGGTCCTCAGCGGCTCGTCGACCACTGCGCGTCCTGGCGGGAAGATCTCTCCGTACGGGTCGAGGTGCTCCCCGAGCCCGCGGCCACGTCCGCTCCTGCCGCCAGCACCGATGCGGTCGTCACGCTCCTCGCCGACCGTTTGCGCCACGGCGGCTGTGCCCTAGTGATCCGCAACACTGTCGACCGTGCCCAGGAGACCTACCAGGCGCTGCGTGCCCAGTTCAGGGATGACGTTCTGCTCTTGCACGGACGGTTGCACGCCGCTCATCGGGCAGACCGTACGGAGACCGCTCTGGCCCGGCTCGGGCCATCACAAGCGTCCCGCCGGCGGACGATTCTGGTCGCGACGCAGTTGGCCGAGCAGTCCTTCGACGTCGATGCCGACATCCTGGTCACCGATCTGGCCCCGATCGACCTGCTCTTGCAGCGGATCGGTCGGCTTCACCGCCACAGCGGCGTCCCGCGCCCGGTAGCGGTGCAAGAACCCTGCGTCGTGATCACAGGATTCCGGGACTCCGGCTCGGACGCTCCGTGGATCCTCCCGGCCAGCGAGGTGATCTATGACCGCTACCTGCTGCTTCGGACCGCCGCGATCGTCTGCGGGGCCGACACGTCGTCGTGGAACATTCCTGGCCGGGTCCCCGCTCTGGTCGCGGACGTCTACGGCAACACGCCGCTCGTGCCGGACGCGTGGGCCGAGGCCGAACGCGCAGCGTACGCCGACTGGGACGCAGATCAGCAGGCCCGCGCCGACAGCGCGCAGAAATTCCTGCTGACGCGCTTCAAGGAACACGAGAACACGACCCTGGAGGGCCTGCACTACGCCGAGACCAAGGGCGACGATGAAGTGGTTCAGGCGATCGTCCGCGACGGCGACCCCACCATCGAAGTCGTCATCGTCCACAAGGACGTCAACGGCTACACCACCTGGACAGGTCGGCGCCTGGGCGTCAACGGGGAGGTGCCGGTCGATCTGCTCGATGAGGTTCTGGGCGGTACGGTTCGCCTGCCCGCCAAGCTCGCGGCTGTGGCCGAAAACGAGCTCCAGCCGTTGGATGGTTGGCGCGACCACCCGTGGCTACGCCACAGCCGCGCCCTCAAGCTCGACACCCAAGGGCGGGCCAGCCTCGACCGCTGGGCCGTCCGCTATGACACGCAGCTGGGGTTGGTTGTCGACAAAGGTCAGCAGTGACGGAGGCTCAAGGAGTTGGCTGCGGCTCGCTGCCAGGGTTGCGCTCATTGGAGATTCCGGTAGCGGCACTTGTCATGGCATAGGCATCATTCCGGCTTATGCGGGCCCGAAATTCGGAATCCGGGCTGTGAAATATGAGTGCGGCGGAAAATGTCGGTGGCCGCCTCTACGCTCACCGCTAACTTTTCTTGCTACGCCACCTCCCCCGAAGGCAGGCCCTAGATGGATCGGTTCGACCTGGTACACGACGGCTGGTTGCCGCTGCGGCGGCAGGACGGCGCTGTGGTCGAGGCGGGGATCGAGCGTGCCCTGATCGAGGCGGACACGTTCGCCGAGCTGGTGGTCGAGCTTCCGACGCAGGTGCCCGCGCTGCTGCGGCAGGTGTTGTTGCCGGTCGTCGCGGACGCCGTGGGTTTGCCGGCCGATCGGGCGGAGTGGCGCAGACGCTTTGAGGCCGGCGCGTTCACCGAGGACGAGCGTGACCGGATCCGGGCGTATCTGGCGGAGCACGGCGAGCGGTTCCAGGCTTTCGGTGACACCCCGTTTGCCCAGTCCGGTGCGCTGGAGGCGGTGAGCGGGGAGACCAAGGGCGCCGGTTTGCTGGTGGCGACGGAGTCCACCGGCAACAACGTGCCGCTGTTCGGGGCGCGGACGGAGGCCGAGCCGCCCGCGTTGACGCCGGCGGAGGCGGTGCGGTGGCTGGTGCACGCGCACTGCTGGGACACCGCGGCGATCAAGACCGGCGCCAAGGGCGACAGCAAGGTCAAGGCCGGCAAGACGACGGGGAACCCCACCGGTCCGCTGGGCCAGCTCGGCGTGCTCCTCCCCACCGGCCGCACCCTGTATGAGACGTTGCTGCTGAACCTGCCGATTGGGCCGAAGTCGCTGCTCGGTTCCCCGCACTGGCGGCGTCCCCCGGCGGGCGCGGTCTGGTCCGCCGCCGGTTACCCGGACGGACTGCTGGAGTTGTGGACGTGGCAGTCGCGCCGGATCCGGCTCGTCCCGGAGGAAACACCGCAGGGTGTGCGGGTCAGGCGAGTCATCGTGGCGGCGGGGGACCGCATGCGCGAGCTTCCGGAGTGGGAGCCGCACACGGCCTGGAAGTACGACAAGCCGGCGGCGAAGGCCAAGGCGGCCGATCGCAAACCGCGGCGGCACGTGCCCGGCAAGGCAATCTGGCGTGGCCTGGAGGCCCTGCTGTCCGTCCACCGTATTGACCTGGACAGCGGGTCGGTGGAGACGAGCAGCCTGCTGAGGCAGGCCGCCGACCTTCGGGTGGTTGGAGCGCTCCAGGAGGACTACCCGTTGCGGGTCGAGGCGTTCGGGATCATGTACGGCAACCAGTCGGCCGTCATCGAGGACGTCTACCACGATCGGATCCCGTTGCCGGTGGCCGCGCTGCAGGCCGACGCTGAGCTGTATGGCGCGCTGGTGGAGATGACCAGCCAGGCGGAGCGGCTTTCCCGGGCGGTCAACTACTTGTCGGCGGACCTGCGGCGGGCTGCGGGGCTGGACCCGATCCCCTGGGACAAGGGGCAGCGCCCCGGGGAGCAGTTGCTTCACCGCCTGGATCCCGTGGTGCGCCGTGTCCTTGGACACGTGGGCGGGCTCGACGACGAACGACTGGAAGCGGCGCTGCTGGCCTGGGAACAGGCCGCCTTCCGGGCCACCCGTCAGATCGCCGATGACGTGTTCGCCGCGGTGCCGGAGTCGGTGTTCGCCCCGCGCCGCAGCAGCGGCGATCAGGAGGCGTCGGCTGTTAAGCCCGGGCTCGGCCATGTCGAGGGCAAACTGCGACGTGACCTCGCGGTCATCTTGCCGCGTGCCGCCGAGCAGCGGCGAGCCGACAGAGCCGTCCCCTCGAAAACCCTTCCCCCTACTCAGGCTGTTGGAGCGTGATATCGCGATGGCGACCCCGTACTGGAACCGTGCAGCCGCGGACGGGACCTGGCTGACTGACACGCGAAATCGGCGGCCGCTCGGCCCGCCGCCGGGGGAGGACCTGGCCGCGATGCGGGCCGGTCTTGGCCGCGGCTTTGGCGAGGTGCCGAAGCTGTGGCCGTACTACACGGTGGAGATCAACGATGAGCTGGCGCGTCGCGGCCAGGCATCGGTCGAGCAGAAGGCCGAGCACGCCGCGCTCGCCCTGTATGGGCTGCACCAGCAGTCCAAGAGCATCTCGATGCACCGCCCGAACGTACGGCTCGGCACGGCCCTGGCACGGCTGCGCGCCAGCGGCAGGTTCAGCGAGAAGGCGATCGACGATCGGGTGGAAGCCGCGGCCACGACCACTACCCCCGACGCGCTGCTGATCCGGCTACGCGGGCTGGTCGACCTGCTCCGCGTCGTCAACCAGCCGCTCGACTACACCGAGTTGATGCGGCTGATCCGCGACTGGCACTACGACGACGGCCGCCGAGCCGCACGCCGCGCCTGGGCCCTGGACTACCAGCTGTGGAAGCAGACCGCGCCGCAAGGCGAGCCCATAGCGGCGTCCTGACCCTTCCCCCCAAAACCGGAATGATCGGAGACAACGATGTCTAAGCGCCAGTACGTCGACTTCCACATCATCCAGACGGTTCCCCCCGCGAACCTGAACCGGGACGACCAGGGCAACCCGAAAGAGGCCCAGTTCGGCGGGGCTCGCCGTGCCCGGGTGTCGTCTCAGGCATGGAAGCGCGCCACCCGGCAGGCCTTCGACGACAAGCTGCCCAAGGCCGACCACAGCACCCGCACCAAGCGCATCGCCGGACAGCTGGCCGAGCGCGTCGAATCTCGTACCGGTGTCGAGGCTGAGGCGGCGGCGCGTATCGCCGGCGCCCTGCTGGAACCGCTGGGCATCAAGGCCGGCAAGAAAGCCGGTGACACCGCCTATCTGCTGTTCTTCGGCTATCGGCAGCTGGACGACATCGTTGACCTGATCGCCGACCAGGCCAAGACCCTCGCGGACCTGGACGACGAGCAGCTGAAGACGGCGACGAAGGACCTGCCGGTGGCCGACCGGCTCAAGAGCGGCCACCCGATGGGTGTGGCACTGTTCGGGAGGATGGTCGCCGACATCCCCTCCCTGAACGTGGACGCCGCCACCCAGGTCGCCCACGCCATCTCCACCCACCCGGTGGAACTCGAATCCGACTACTACACCGCCGTCGACGACGAGAACGAGGCCGACGAGTCCGGCGCTGGAATGATCGGCAACGTCGGATTCAACGCCGCCACCCTGTACCGGTACGCCACGGTCGGCGTTCACCAGCTCGCCGGCAACCTCGGCAGTGTGGACGCCGCGATCGAGGCGGTCGGGCGGTTCGCCGAGGCGTTCGCGCTGTCGATGCCGACCGGGCACATCAACTCCTTCGCCCATCGCACCCGCCCCAGCCTGGTCGCGGTGGTGGTCCGCGACGACCAGCCGGTCAACCTGGTGTCCGCCTTCGAACGGCCCATCCGCGACAGCGACGGGATCGCCTCCACCTCTGCCGCCCGCCTGGCGCGGGAGTACCAGCGCTCCACCCAGCAGTGGGGCGACACTCCCGCGCATGTCGCGGTCTCCCACGCCTTCGACAATGACGGCCCCCTCACTGCGGCGTTCGGCGCCAACCAGAGCGTCAGCCAGTTGCTGTCCGGTCTGAACCAGGCCCTGACCGCGTCGTGGAAGACGAACTGATGCCCGGCCCCGAGCAGGCCGTTTTGCTGCTGCGGCTGGCCGGGCCGCTGCAGTCATGGGGCGACCAGAGCGCCTTCAACCGGCGCGACACCCGGCCCCAGCCGACCAAGTCCGGCGTCATCGGGCTGCTCGCCGCCGCCGCGGGCCACCCCCGTCACGAACCCCTCGGCGACCTGCTCGGCCTGACCATGGGCGTGCGGGTCGACCAGGAGGGCACGCTGCTGCGGGACTACCACACCGTCAGCGACTACCAGGGCCGTCCGCTGCCCCAGGCGGGGGTGTCGGCCAAAGGTGTGCAGAGGCCGACCTCACCCGCCAAGTACACCCACATCACCCAGCGCTTCTACCTCCAGGACGCGGTGTTCGTCGCCGCCGTCGCCGGCCCCCGACCGCTGATGGAGTCTCTGGCCGAGGCCGTGACCCGTCCCGCGTTCCCGCTGGCGCTGGGCCGGCGCTCCTGCGTCCCCTCCCAGCCCATCCTGCTCGGCGTCACCAGCGAGCCGATCCTGGACGCGCTGACCAGCCAGCCGTGGCAGGCCGGCGACCCCGCCCGCACCGCCTGGGAACGGCGGCACGGGCGGCTGGCGTCCATCGACCGGATGGTCACCGTCGAAGCCGTCGACGGTGACCAGATCCTCAACGACGAGCCGGTGTCATTCGACCCGCACGACCGCCGCTACGCCACCCGCCGCGTCACCCACCTGTGGCGTTCCATCCCCACCGGGTTCGACAACCCGGTCCCACCGGCTGATGACTCCTCCGCCCACGATCCGTTCGCTCTGCTGGGCTGGTGACCATCCGATGACCTACCTGTCCCGCGTCAGAATCAACCCGCTGCGCGCCCAAAGCCGGACCATGCTGGCCAGCCCCCGCGTCATGCACGCCTACGTCTGCGCCGGAATCCCCGGCACCCCCGACAGCGAACGGATCTTGTGGCGGCTGGACGTCGACAACCCGCACCGGCCTCAGCTGTTCGTCCTCACCCAGTCCAAACCCGACTGGACCCACATCGTCGAGGCCGCCGGCTGGCCCGACGCCGACGACGAACACGTCGCCATCGGTGACTACACCCCCCTGCTCGCCCGCATTGCCCCGGGCCGCGAGTTCGCCTTCCGGCTCACCGCCAGCCCCGTCCAGAACACCAACCGCCCCGAAAAACCCACCCCCGCCCAGGCCGCGCGGATCGCCGCCGGAGACAACCGCTCGTTCCGGCTCGCCCACCGCACCGCGAGCGCCCAACTCGACTGGCTGCTGAACCGCACCACCCGGAACGGCTTCGAGATCCCCTCGGCGCGTACCGACCCCGCCATCGCCGACCTCGCCGACGACAAGGCCCTACCCGCACCGGATGTGCGGCTCATCGCCCGCGACCGCCGCGAGTTCAGCAAGGGCGACCGGGGCAAGCGCATCACCCTGCACACCGCCACCTTCGAAGGACGCCTCCGCGTCACCGACAGCGCTCTGCTCACCAGCGCACTACTGCAGGGCATCGGCCCGTCCAAGGCCTACGGGTGCGGGCTGCTCACCCTCGCCCCCCTGCCCAGCGGCCAGTGAGGGGCCGATGGCGGACATCTGGTGGAAAGCCCACCCCCATGACCTGCATCGCGTCTCCGACCGCGTCTCCAGCGTCTACGTCGAACGCAGCCACATCGACCGGGACGAGAACGCCGTGGTCATCAACAAGCGCGAGACGGTCCGTGTCCCCGCCGCGATGGTCGCGGTCATGCTGATGGGACCCGGCACCCGCGTCACCCACGGCGCGATCAACCTGCTCGCCGACTCCGGCACCACCGTGTGCTGGGTCGGCGAGCAAGGCGTACGCATGTACGCCGCCGGTCTCGGCCCCGCACGAGGCGCCGCCCTCCTGCAGCGCCAAGCCTGGCTCGTCACCCGTAGCAAGGAACGCCTCAACGTCGCCCGCGCCATGTACGCGATGCGCTTTCCCGGCGAGGATGTCTCCACCGCCACCATGCAGCAGCTCCGCGGTCGCGAAGGAGCACGCATCCGCAGGCTCTACCAGGCACACTCCCAGCGCACCGGCGTCACCTGGAACCGCCGCGAATACCGCGCCGGCGACGCTTACGCCGCCGGCGACGATCTCAACCGGCTCCTATCGGCCGCCAACGCCGCTCTCTACGGCATCTGCCACGCCGTCATCGTCGGCATCGGCGCGAGCCCTGGCCTCGGCTTCGTCCACACCGGATCCGCCATCTCCTTCGTCTTGGACATCGCCGACCTCTACAAAGCCGACTACACCATTCCCCTGGCCTTCGACCTCGCAGCCAAAGGCCTCACCGACGAACGCGACGCCCGCATCGGCCTTCGCGACCGCATCGCCCAGACCCGCCTCCTGGACCGCATCGTCACCGACATCAAAAACCTCCTCACCCCCGGAGAAGCAGACGTACTGGAAGAGGACGTGAACCAGCTCTGGGACGAAAAACACGGCGCCGTATCGGGCGGCATCAACTGGGCCGATGAATCCGACCTGGCCATCAACCTCGGCCTGAACCTCGTCCAGCCGACCATGGGCGAGGATCACATCGCCGTCGTCGGCCCCGAATTCGACAGCCCCGGCTCCGCATCATGACCGTCGTCGTCCTCATCGCCGCTCCCGAAGGGCTACGCGGTCACCTGACCCGCTGGATGGTCGAAGTCAACGCCGGAGTCTTCGTCGGCAACCCCAGCCGCCGAATCCGCGACCGTCTGTGGGATCTGCTCGCCGCCCGGATCGGAGACGGCCAAGCCATCCTCGTCGAACCCGCCGCCAACGAACAAGGCTGGGCCGTCCGCACCGCAGGCAAAGACCGCTGGCACCCCACCGACTTCGACGGCCTCATCCTCTCGGCCCGCCGCCGAGCCCAACCGAATGAAAACCGCCCCCACACCCGATAAACCAGCAGCTCAGCAAGTGTCGCCCCCGCGCCCGCGGGGATGCTCCCGATCCACCTGACACGCGCACTGTTCATCCGAGGTCGCCCCCGCGCCCGCGGGGATGCTCCTCACGTACAGGAGGGGGACACCGACGGTGCCCGGTCGCCCCCGCGCCCGCGGGGATGCTCCCCCGATCGACCCGGACGCCGAGTTGCCGGACGTGTCGCCCCCGCGCCCGCGGGGATGCTCCCGATCCACCTGACACGCGCACTGTTCATCCGAGGTCGCCCCCGCGCCCGCGGGGATGCTCCGCGGAAGACCGCCGACCGGTGCCCGACCCCGCCGTCGCCCCCGCGCCCGCGGGGATGCTCCCTCGGGCCGTTCGACGTGGCCGCGTACGGCTACGTCGCCCCCGCGCCCGCGGGGATGCTCCGAGACTCCACTGCCAGCACTGTCCATAAGGGCCGTCGCCCCCGCGCCCGCGGGGATGCTCCCCGTCCCCCTCAGTTCGCCGTTTTCCGCCCTCAGTCGCCCCCGCGCCCGCGGGGATGCTCCGACCGACTTCGCCGATGCCCTTGTCGCCGTGGGGTCGCCCCCGCGCCCGCGGGGATGCTCCTCTGTCCTGCTCATCGATGCTGACCCGGAACAGGTCGCCCCCGCGCCCGCGGGGATGCTCCCATGCCGTAGGCGATGCCGCCGTCGCCCACGGAGTCGCCCCCGCGCCCGCGGGGATGCTCCCACCATCGGGGTGGACATCGACGACGACGGGATGTCGCCCCCGCGCCCGCGGGGATGCTCCAGCTCGCCGGGGGCCTGCCCTTCGACGTGGAGGGTCGCCCCCGCGCCCGCGGGGATGCTCCTCGGCACATCAGACACAACGGTCGGTGGCGCCAAGTCGCCCCCGCGCCCGCGGGGATGCTCCGCGCTTGGCTGGCGTGCTCAGCCCGGAGTGGCGGTCGCCCCCGCGCCCGCGGGGATGCTCCGCGCTTGGCTGGCGTGCTCAGCCCGGAGTGGCGGTCGCCCCCGCGCCCGCGGGGATGCTCCACGTACCGGCCGTTGACCATCGCGGAGCTGTACGTCGCCCCCGCGCCCGCGGGGATGCTCCCGTCAAGGCCCGGCAGATGCGGCACGGCCGGCGGTCGCCCCCGCGCCCGCGGGGATGCTCCGTGGTCCGGTGACGGGCTCGCCGACGGTACGCCGTCGCCCCCGCGCCCGCGGGGATGCTCCCAGCCCCACCAGGACCACGGGCAGGGTCAGCGTGTCGCCCCCGCGCCCGCGGGGATGCTCCCTACATCAAGGGCCGGTACGGCGACCCCGAGGGGTCGCCCCCGCGCCCGCGGGGATGCTCCGCGTGCCCTGGCCAGGGAAGGCGCGGCGATCACGTCGCCCCCGCGCCCGCGGGGATGCTCCCGCCCGCAGTGGCGGCCTGGCCGGATTCGAAACGTCGCCCCCGCGCCCGCGGGGATGCTCCCCTCACCCGTGACGATCATCGTTGGTAGGTACGGTCGCCCCCGCGCCCGCGGGGATGCTCCCCCCGGGCTGAGGTGGTAGCCCAGCATGCTCGCGTCGCCCCCGCGCCCGCGGGGTCCTCAAGAGCACTCCGATGTGCAGGTCTGCAACGGTCGCCCCCGCGCCCGCGGGGATGCTCCCGTCACGACCACCGCGACCGCCCCCGTCACCAAGTCGCCCCCGCGCCCGCGGGGATGCTCCTGCGGGCATAGCCGCGTAGGTGTCCCCGGGGTCGTCGCCCCCGCGCCCGCGGGGATGCTCCCTGCGAGAGATCGCGGCAACGGTGGATGTTGCGGTCGCCCCCGCGCCCGCGGGGATGCTCCGCCGCCGTGAGCCCGCGGATATTCCTGCTCATGGTCGCCCCCGCGCCCGCGGGGATGCTCCGGGAACCACCGTGTTCCCCGATCTGAGCCGCCCGTCGCCCCCGCGCCCGCGGGGATGCTCCGTGGCTCGCGGCCACCGGCAAGGACATCGTGACGTCGCCCCCGCGCCCGCGGGGATGCTCCCTGGGTCAGTCGCGTCAGCTCGGCGTGGTCGTCGTCGCCCCCGCGCCCGCGGGGATGCTCCTCGGGATTGTTACCCGATTCCCTGAGACTCCCTGTCGCCCCCGCGCCCGCGGGGATGGTCCCCAACGCGATGAGGCCCTGCACCGGCACCGGCAGTCGCCCCCGCGCCCGCGGGGATGGTCCCTTCAAGGCCGTGTTCGGTGGTGGCACGGTGACGTCGCCCCCGCGCCCGCGGGGATGGTCCCTGCTCGCCGTAGATTCCGCCCAACTTGGAGGCGTCGCGCCCGCGCCTGCGGGGATGGTCCCTGGAGCGGCTCCGCGAGGTGCTCGCGTCCGCCGTCGCCCCCGCGCCCGCGGGGATGGTCCGCGCAAGCACGCGCGGACGCCGCCGATCGGCGCGTCGCCCCCGCGCCCGCGGGGATGGTCCCCGCCTGCCCATCTTCGGCGGGTCGCTACTCGTGTCGCCCCCGCGCCCGCGGGGATGGTCCACGGGACTTTCTCCTCGTTCTACCGGTCCAGCCGTCGCCCCCGCGCCCGCGGGGATGGTCCCCTGAGGAAGGGGATGGACGCGACGTACCCGACGTCGCCCCCGCGCCCGCGGGGATGGTCCTACACGGCGTCGCCTGGTCACTGAGCTGCCCCCGTCGCCCCCGCGCCCGCGGGGATGGTCCAGCACATGTCACACGACTCTGACGTGATCACCGTCGCTTCCGCGCCCGCGGGGATGGTCCCGCCGGTCAGCTCCCGATACCGCGCGAGGACGTGTCGCCCCCGCGCCCACGGGGATGGTCCTACTTCTGAGCGATCTTGGACAGGTTGTCACCGGTCGCCCCCGCGCCCGCGGGGATGGTCCCGTCTCGTGACCGGAGGGCTTGGCGTCTACGGAGTCGCCCCCGCGCCCGCGGGATGGTCCGACCAGGGTCGGCCAGGTCATCAAGGTGAAGACCGTCGCCCCCGCGCCCGCGGGGGTGGTCCCCCGCCGAAGGTGCCGACGTACGGGATCTCGACGTCGCCCCCGCGCCCGCGGGGATGGTCCCAGCCACGGGTTGCGCTCGATCATCGGCGTGAGGTCGCCCCCGCGCCCGCGGGGATGGTCCTCCGATTCCCCCCGAGCTGCGCGCCGCGGTGGAGTCGCCCCCGCGCCCGCGGGGGATGGTCCCCCGGTCCTCCTGGCCACGGTCGCGAGCTGCTTGTCGCCCCCGCGCCCGCGGGGATGGTCCGCACAGTCCCGGACTTGCCGTCATCTTCCCCTGGTCGCCCCCGCGCCCACGGGGATGGTCCCTACGGCGGCGCGGACCTCACGAGCCAGGCATTGTCGCCCCCGCGCCCGCGGGGATGCTCCCCTCGTCTACCAGCTGACCCCCAAGTCGGCCGAGTCGCCCCCTCGCCCGAGGGGATGCTCCTTACGAGCGCGAGATCCGCGAGGCCTGGGCGAAGTCGCCCTCGCGTCCGCGGGGATGGTCCCTTTGGGCCGAGATTCAAGGCTGCTTATTGAAGACGCCCCCGCCTGCTGCGGTGACCCGATTACCAAAGTCAGGCGTGACTATAGTGAGCTGCTCGTAATCAATGAGCTACTGCTAGCCAGCGCGGCTACGAGCTTGCTCAGGAGTGCCTCTGGCAGCCGTCCGAGTCCCAGCCCGCTGATGTCGAGTGCGTGCCCGAGAGCGACGGCGTCATTCTCTCTCAGCGACGTCGCGAATCCGGAACGTCCGAGAAGTTCCCGGGCGGCGTAGCCGTCCTGGGACGCCATCACCCGCGTGATCAGTGTGGTGGCCACCGCGCGTCCCTCTGGGCATCCCATGCCGCCGACGGCGTCGATTACGCACAAGCCCAGCCGGGTCCGGAACACCACCAGACCGGGTGCAGTGTGGTCGAGCCTCCGGTAGCGGTCCAGCATCACGGTGAGAGCCTCGCCTTCCGGGCCTCCGGGTCGGCAGAGTGCGGCCAGGCACGTGGTTACGGCGTCCTCCCATGGCTCGCCAGACTGGGTGGCCTCCAGCAGGTCCCTCGCTGCGACGAGTTCGCCGGCCATGGTGTGCGCGATGACCGCGACTTGGCGGCCGTCGAGCATGCGCTGGCCGATGCCGTTGTGGTGGCGCAGGTGATCGAGGGCCTCCTGCCATCGGCCTGCGGCCGTCAAGGCGCGTGCGCCGTCGGCGAGATGGACGGTCCACAGCCACTGGAGGAGTTCCCAGTCATCGTCCGCGGTGGCGGTGAGCTCGGATATGGGCACGTGCAGCCCATCGATGACGGTGTCGGTGCTCGTCGTGACAGCTTCATACAGGCTGTTGAGCATCTCGAACGCGCCAGTACCGTCGCCGACGCGGATGCGTAGACGGACGAGGTTCACGAGTGGTTCGAGGGCATGGCGGGCAGCAGCGCCGTCGAGAGGGCGCATGCGCAGGTAGAGGGCGGCATGCTGATGGCACCAGTCCCTGGCCAGGTGGGGCAGGCCGAGGTCGCTGGCCAGGAGGGCGGCCTGGTTGAAGACGGCCGAGGCCATCGATCGATCGTTGCTGCGTTCGGCTGAGCGGGCCAGATCGCACAGGCCACGTACGCGTCCTTCGAGTGGGGCGCATGCCGGGCGTGGCCGGGCGACGAGCGGAAACCGAGCGAAGGTCTCAGTGAGATTCATCCGCGCCCATCCCCATCGTGGGAAAACCCGTTGAACACCGTGTGGAGCGCGAGCGCGGCGATGGTCGATTGATCGCTGCTCGGTAGGCCCGCCCGGTTGGCGTGGAAGATCACATGGTGGGCGAGAACAGCGCGGAGGCCGCGCAGCAGCCGACCCTGAGCGGCGAGGTCGGCCAGGGCTTGGCCGGCATCCTCGAAGGCGGACACCCATGGGCGGCAGGCGGCCAGCGGAGCGCCCCCGGCGTCACACATCGCTTGCACGTCCGCGGTCAGTAGACGGTGCATGGCCTGGGACAGTTCGGCCTTGCGCTCCGGCGGCCAGGACGCTTTACCGGGCCGGTGCTCGGCGACCTTGGCCCAGACGTCGCCCTGCTCATACCAGTCGAGGCCGGCGGCGCGCATCAGTACGGCGGACAGCAGAATCGTCGTCTCCCTGCGTCCGAGCGCGGGAAAGGGCCCGACAGTGCGGGCCAGTATGTGGCGGCTGTCGCGGTGGAAAAGCTCGTGGGCGACCCGCATGGCCTCTGGGCCGCCGAAGGCATGCGTTTCCGGCTCGTAAACGACGCGCCTGACGTCGTCTACGAGCCGCTTGCTCTTGAGGTCTTTAAGGCGACGACGCAGGTGGGCATCGGCCCGAGCAGCGTCACGGCCGGGCAGGTAGCGCAGGCGCCAGCAGGGCGCCTTGCGGATGAAGAACCAGGCGGTGATAAGTCCTTCGGTCTCGGCCTCGGTCATCGGGGGAGCGAGGTGTGCCGCGGCGGTCTGCTCGGCCGTGGCCCAGTTAGGGAAGGCGACGTTGACCTGACGCCAGGGGCAGGGGTCCATGGGGGTTGGCTCCAGTGTTCAGGCCAGCGAGAGGAAGGCGTCCCAGTCCGATGCCACGGCGTTGCTGCCGACGGTGTGCAGGGCGAGTACGGCCCCAGCGGTGCCGTCCAGGAGTTCCGGGTCGGGCACGGAGCGGGCCAGCTGTGCGGCAAGCTGGTTCGCCTGGTGGGGGAGTTCGGCAGCGATGCGTGGGGTGCGGGCGTCGGCAGCCATCCGCCAGGCGGCTTGAAGCAGTCCGGCCTTCCCGTGGCAGAGTCCGATCTCGGGGAGCAGGTCGAATTGTGCGGGATCACGCAGCGCGGCGAGCATCGCGTCCTCCGCTGTCTGCTGTCGCGCGGTGTCTCCGAGCGCCATGCCGGCCAGTTGCTGAGCGCGGGCCGTACCGGCGACGCCGTAGCACCATGAGGGCCGGGGCCGCAGCGACGGACTGACGTGCTGCTCGCGGACTTGGTCCATGGTGATGAAGCCGGGCCACCACGGTCCCGCGTCGTCCTGCTGTCGCCAGAGATCGGTCCACTCGCAGATCCGCTCGATCGCGTCGGTCATCCCCGCCACGGGAACGTTGCGCAGCACGGCTAGCGACAGCAGGGCCAGGACCGAGCCGACGCCGTGGGACAGGCCGAAGTTTGCGTGTCCCTGCGGGTATTCCGGGTTTGGCTCGCCATTGGGCGCGACGTTCGTCCACCACGGCGGAAGCCCGGTCCCCGAGGGCAGCGGTTCGGTCAGGCGCACCAGGTAGGACAGCACGTCGTGGGTGATTCGGTGGTCCGAGTGGCGTCGCAGATGGTAGATGCCCAGGCCGGTCAGTCCGCGTATCAGGTCGAACTCCTTCATCACGGGCTGGTCGCCTCGGTCGATGCGTGCGTGCGCCGCAGCAAGGCGTGTACGGGTAATGGCGATGACCGCCTCGTCCAGAGTGGTCAGCCCGCGGCGGTATCTGCTGGAGGAGTCGGCGGCTGTGTGCATGACGAAGGCGAGGGCCGGGGCGCCGAAGAACAGGCCCGCGTTGGCCGCCGCGGTCAGCTCGCCGGAGGCGGCCACCGACAGCCATGCGTGGGCGGTGCTCCAGTCGGCAAGGCCGGCGCGAGCGCGTTCGATGTGCAGCAGGGCGATGCCCGCCGCGCCGCCGGCCAGTGACTGTGGCCACGCCCGCCCCCCAGGCGGCGATGCAGTGGTCCACGCGTTTCGCGGATCTGACAGTGCGTCGGCGACGGCCTCGGCTACGGCCAACACTTCATGGTCGGTACCGATCACGATCCTCTCCTTGCTCGCGCCGTCCAGCTCAGTGCGGCGGCACGGGTCAGATGCAGGCAGGCGCGCTCGTTTTCCAACGAGGTCCCGGCCATGCGGACGTGGTGCAGATGCAGCAGCTCGGGAAGCAGAACGCCCATATGGCTGCTGGTCTCATTGAGTACGCGCCGGTAGGCGGTCAGTGCTTCCCGCCTCCGGGACCAGCAGGAGACGACCTGTGCGCCTCCGGGGTGGGCGGCCAGGTTCTGGTGATCGTGAGGGTTGGCCAGCGCGAGGGCCTGGTCGTAGAGCGCGCGGGGCGGGGCAGAGGGCTCGGACACGGCGTGTTCGATCAGCCAGCGCAGCGACTCCGCGGTGTCTCCGATCATGGCGGTGACGATGTCGAGCATGCTCGCCGCGGTCAGCGCGCGTACGTCGGGGCCGCCTTTCTGGCTGCTGGCGGCGAGTTGCGCGAGGGCCGCGGCCGAGTCCGTGGCGAAGTACGTCTCTGCTGCGGCCAGTGCCGCCTGACCGCCGAAGCGGGCCGTCTCCGGGAAGTCGGTGTCCCACTGCACGCGCCCGATCAGACCGGCGCGGCGAAGCGTACGGGTCCAGTCCCCTACAAGCGCGAAGCTGTCGGCGGGCACCGTCAGCCGCAGACGCAGATGCTCTTCAGGGTCCTGGTAGCGCAGGAACCACCATTGGGCCTGCTCACCCAGCTCTTCAAGCAGGCGCGGCAGGTGGTGGATGAGGACTCTGCTTTGCCGGTCCGGATGGCCGTACAGCTTGAGGTAGAAGCGCCCGTCGCAGCCAGGCAGGTATCCGTGGTCGCGGTTGACCTCCTCTGCTCTGTGCAGCCATTCCGGCGCCCTCGCGGGCTTCCGAGCCGAGCCCAACGGCACGACGATCTCGTGGACGTGCCCGCCGATCCATCCCGCCGCGTCAGCGTCGGAGGTGGCGCGTAGCACTGCGGTGCCGGTTCTATCCAGCTGGGCACGCAGCAGTGCCCGGTGGGCGGGTTCGGACAAATCCAGGCTGAGGCGTTGGTCCCCATCGCCGAGGTAGACCCTCTGCGGCACGCCGACCTCGTCCCGCCAGGCGGCCAGAGCCGCCTCCCACTCCGGCCCTTCGCGCAGGTCGGCGGCTGTGAGCAGCCACCGGGCGGGAGACAGGATCGTACGTCCGTAGCGCAGCGCTGGGAGGAACGGCAGGCCGGCGGCGGCTCCCCAGTCGAACGAGGCGCACGGAACGCTGAGGGCGTTCGGGACCTCGGCCAGGAACCGGACCAGCGGATGAGTGCGCTTGATGGGTTCCACCGCGTTGAGCACGACGGGTTCGACCGGTCGGCGCTGGGAGCGAGAGACAAGGTAGAGGCGATGGATGTCCGCGGTGAGGGCGAGGTCGTCCAGCGCTATGAGCCCTTCGCCGCCGTCGTGGTACTCACCCGGAGAAAGCAGGTGTGTCGCGACCCGAGGGGCGCGGGCGATGTTCTCCGTCTCTATGTGCAGAGCCGGACAAGAGATCTGCGCTCTGAGCGCGCCGCGGACCGCGGTGGGCAGCTCTGAATAGAGCGCGGACATCCGCGCGCGTTCCTCGTCGTCGAACAGGTGCAGGAACCGCCCGGTCGTGGTGCCGGTCGTACGTGACACCCCGACGATCGCGAGGGTGAACTCCCCATCGCTCAGAGAATGAACGCTGGACGCGTGGACACGAATGGTCAGTTCGGTGGTGGGCTGGATCGGCGCCTCTGAATCCGCGGCCTCCAGATCTGCCACCGTCGATTCATCCAGCAGGATCTCGCGCTGGCCGCGCAGCGCGGCCCTCTGCGCCAGCGCCAGCAGCTTCACGTCCCGCTCGGACAGTGGGCTCGAAGGCGGCGACGGTGCGCCGAGGTAGCCGGCCGGATAGCCGAGCCCGATGTCGGGATCGGCGGCGTCGAGGACCGGCACCAGGGCCCGCGGCCCGTAGCGCTCCAGGAAGCGGCTATGCCAGGCGACCCAGCCGGAGCCGAGGTCTGAGCGACGGGCGAGCCGTATGAGCACGCCCGCGGCTTTCGCCGCCTCGGCGGCTACCGAGTCCGGAACCGCAAGGTCCAGGTCCATCCGCAGATCGACGCCGAGCGCGGACCCCTTCACCGGGGCGACGGCGGCCATGTCGGCGGCAAGGCGCGCACGACGGCTACGCGCTATCGCCGAGGTGGGAGCGTCGTCGTGCTGGGTCAATTGCTGAACGATCCGGCGTAGACGCTCGACAGTCTCGGCCACCTCAGCGAACTCCCCGGCTGCCATCTCCTCGATTTCCGACAGGAGATGACCGAGGGGATCGATTGCGGTCATCGGAGGGCGCAGGCTGGTGACGAGCAGGCGTTGCGCCACCAGGTCCGCCAGCAGCCGGTCTATGACAACGGCAGGAACGGTCGGGAAGTCGGCCGCGAGCTTCTCCGCCAGCTCTCCCAGCCGGATCGGGCTGCGGGACATGCTCACAGCCGTCCGGATCGGTGCGGTGGCCCGTACGCTCAAATGCGTCGGCTGGCCGTGAGCCGCTCCGGCGGGACGGTGCTCCAACACCAGCTGGCCATCACGCTCGAACACGAGGTTGTTGGCCATCACCTTCAAACGCGGTCGCAGCGCCGGGCCGGCTTCCAGGCGCCCGATCACCTCCGTGAGCCACCCGGCGTCGACCTTGGTCACGGCGCGATGGGCGCTACCGACGTGGGCCGTGGGCAGGGCGGCGATCCGAGCCGGGGCGACACCGGCGAACAGGCCGAACGGCGTCGCCCGTCCTGAGGCACGAAGCAGGTAGCGCATGACCGAGATCACCGCCCGGCGCATCGCCGGCTCAGAGACGTCCCGTCCCTCACAGATTTCGCAGACTCGGTCGGTCAGGACCGGGCTGGCCTGCTCCAACGCGGCCAGCAAGCCAGGCATCCGCATGGTCTCCCGCAGCCACTGCCGCCAGGAATCCGGTCCGGCCGCTTCCTCGCTCAGGTCCGGCCACGAACTGGGCGCCCGGTGCACCGGCCAGACGGCCGTTCGCACCACGACAGCATCGAGATACTCGTACATGTGCCGCTCCCGGAGACGGAAAGCGCCCGGCCGGCGCGGCGACCGGGCGCGTTCAAAGGGCCGAGGCGTCAGCGCCTACGGGCAGGTGGCGGGGCAGGCGGACTGACACGACGTCCCGCAGCCGTCGTCGGTCATTCGGATGAGCTTGTCCGCCGCCGGACCGGACTCGACGATCGAGACGTCCAGGTCCCACTCCCCGAAGTCCTCCTCCCCGGCCTGCGTAGCCGGTGCGTTCTCGATCTGAATGGACATGAGAACCTCCTTGGTGGTGGTGCAGGGTCCCCGGTTCTCCCTGTTGGGAGCCGGGCGCTTCAGAGCCAGGAGACGACGACGACTCCGTGCCGTTTCCTGATCAGCCCTCGGGAAGGGAGGGCCGTTCGGGCGGCCTTCGGGACGTACTGAATGCGCGCGGCGCCGCGGCGCCGGTGGTCGCTCGCCCACCGCCGTAGCAGTTCCACGTACTCCGCCGCGACGGCCTCGGCTTCGGGGCCGTGAGCGAAGACCCCGCTCTCGAAACCGCCGGTCTCCTCGTTCGGCCGCTTCGTCCGGTAGGCGAAACTGCCGCCACGGATCAGGGCAAGAACGCCCCTCGTCACCGACGGAGCGAAACGCCCCTGTGCGACCAGTTCCTCGCTCGCGTGCAGCATGGCGACCTGCGGCATGTTGGTGAGGAGGAACAGCTCAAGCTCGTCGGGCAGGTCGAAGGCCGCCCCTGACCAGCGTTCCAGCCTGGGGGAGTCCAGTGCCTGCCGCAGCGCCTCGATGTCGAACCGCTGCGGCTCTTCATCGACCCGCAGCGCAACTCCTTCGGCGAGCGGCACGACGTGCTCGCTGAACGAACCGGACCCCTGCATCGGCACGAAGCCCGACAGGCAGTAGCTGCGGCTCACCAGGACGTCGCCGCTGGGCTCGAAGGCGATCGTGCGGGTCAGCCCTTTCATTCGCAACGGGACGACGATCCTGCCGGCTTCGGAGAGCTGGTCGACCCAGGCTGGGGGGATGTCCCAGGCTCCGGCCGTGACGATGATCCGGTCGTACGGCGCTTCCTCCGGCATGCCGTTCTCGGCGTCGGCCAGCACCACCTCGACACGGTCGTAGCCGGCTGCCTTGAGGCAGTTGCGAGCGCGCTCGACGATGTCGGGGTCGATGTCGACCGAGACGACCTTTCCCTCCGCGCCGACGAGCTCCTGAATCAGAGCGGCGTTGTAACCACCCGAGCCGACCTCCAGGACCCGCATGCCGGGTTCGATCTCGGCCTGCTCCAACATCACCGCCTGGATGTGGGCGGCCGACAGAGAGCTCAGCGCCAGGCCGCTCGCGTCCCGCTTGATCACCAGGGCGCTGTTCGCGGCGTACGCAGCCTCCAGCGGCTCCCCCACAGCGAACAGGTGCCTGGGTACGGTGGCGAGGACCGCGGCCACGGGCTCGGATGTGACCGCGTCCATCTCGCGCAGCTCGCGCACCATCGCGGCCCGCAGCGAGGCTGCAATATCGGCCGCGTCCATGTGCGGTGTAGTCATCAGCGCTTCCTTCGGAGGTTGACGGGGCGGCGGGGTCGCCGCCTCGGTGATCGTGGTCCCTCGGCAGAGGCCGTGTGGCCTCCTCGTCAAACTTTGCGGTCGTATACGGCCGGTCTTGTGGGGTTGCCAGTACGAGCTGACTTCGCGTCGTCAGCGGCCCGGCCCAGGCGTTGCATGCGGTACGTCCTGGGCCAGGCCGGATGCTCGACGGTGCGGGAGTCGGGGGCCGCCCCTGTGGGCGAGGGGCACTCGACCACGCCGCCGAGGGCTATGAGGTGGAGATCCGGCTCGTCGGTGCTTGGCTGGATATCGACGCGATGTCGACGTTCACGCCGGCGAACTCCCAGCCAGTGCTGGTCAGCTCCTGCACGCGCAGGTCACACCACTGCGTCGGGAGGTCGTCCATGAAGGCGGCTTCGTCATGGAGTACGTCGTCGCCCTGTGTCCATCGTTCATGTGCGCCGGTATCGGCGATGCTCAGCCGGTATTCCTGCGGTTGGCCGTCGGCTCCCACTCGTCGGAACCTCAGGGTCGTGGTGGCACCCGCCCGGGGTGGCCAGATGCCCTTCAGGCACAGCACAAGCCATAGCAGCGACACGGTCACCCGATCCGTACCGCGTGAAGGCCGACGTGCCCACGGAGTTCCCGGTAGCGTTGGGCGATCTTGGCGGCCGCCTGTGCGGTCTCGTGCAGGAGAATGACGGTTATCTTCGGCTTGCCGTCCGTGCCGAGCTCTCCAGTGCTCCAGGAGATCTTCCCCGCACGGAACCAGACGGACACGTCGCCGAGGCGGAGCAGCGCGACCCCTCGATACGTACGGATCTGCCCACCACGGATGTTGTGCGTGGCCGAGAGGTGGGCGTCTACCTGCCGAGCGGCGGACTCTTCACGACTCGGTGGTCTCGAGGCGGTCAGGTATGTCATGTGGTTCTCCTGGACAGGAACGGGTGGGTGAGGCGGGGACTTCGGGGGCGTCGGCTCCTGGCGTGCCGCCGGTGTTCCGGCCGACTTCGGCGAGGACGCGTTCGATGCGATCGGCCGCTGTGGGGATGTCGTCGACAGCGGCGATGAGCGTCGGCCACGGGAACCAGTAGTGCCAGGCTCCGTCCGAATCGGGCTTGGCGAGAACCTGCTCCGTAAGCGCCGGAGCTGCGGGGTTCATCACCTGCAGTTGGGGGATGCGATTGAGAGGGGTGACGATCCGGGTGGAGAAGTTCCGGCTTCGCAGCTCCTCAGCAAGCGTCTCCAGGGGTTCCGTCGCGGGGTGGGATGTTGACATAGACGATCTCCGGATGCACGTGTCAGCCAGGGGCAGGCTTTGCTCCCGTCAGGTCGGGGGGCGGATGGCGACGGGCCGGGGGAGCCCGCCGCGAGGACAGCAGGAGCGGCGCCTCGCCGTTCTCGTCCAGTAGCGAGCTGCTGTGCATGCTGTCCATGACCGATAGCCAACCGCTCGGGAACGGCGTCCGGGAGCGCTCAGCGGCTCTGCATCTGTGCAAACCCCTGTGCATTCCGATTTGCTCGTCACCATGGCCTTACTGCAGGGATGGAGCCCCAACTACGCTGCGGCGTATGGGCCGTCAGTCCAACGCTCGGACTCGCCGACGTCATCGAGCAGGCCGGTGTCTCTCACCTCGACTTGGTCGGCCGCTTCAGTCGAGTGGTGCGGTGAATCGATGGCCGGCGCGTGAAGACCGAGCGAAGGAAAGCACTTGATGCGTCAGCCCCTGCTGTTCGCTGATATCGCTATCGAGGCTGCCGGTGAGGCTGCGCGGCATGCTGGCGTTGGCGATCAGGATCCGGAAATTCTGCGTATCGGGGACCGCGCCGTGTTGCGGCTGGCCGAGGGGCGCATCATCGCCCGCGTTGCCAGGAGCCTTGATCGGCTGGATTCGTCTCGCCGTGAGGTCGAGGTCGCTCGGTGGCTGACGGATGAAGGGCTCACGGTTACTCGGCCCTTGGAGGGTGAGCAACCGTGCATCGCAGCCGGAACGGTGGTGTCTCTGTGGCACGCGGTGGAGGGCGATTGGACTGTCCCGGCTGACCTCGCCGTGGTGTTGCGACGCCTACACGCCCTCCGGCCTCCGCCCGACCTCACGTTGCCCGAGCTGGAGCCATTCGAGCGACTGGGTGAGCAAATAGAGTCCGCACCTGCGCTGACGGCAGCTGATCGGCTGACATTGCGGACGCTGATGCGTACTCTGCGCGAGGAGCTTGCCGATGTGACTTACGAGCTGCCGCGAGCGGTGATCCACGGTGACGCCAACATCGGCAACGTGCTGAAGACAGCCTCCGGTGAGGTGGTGCTGTTCGACCTGGAAGGGTTGTGCTGGGGGCCGCCCGAATGGGATCTGGCGATCACGGCGGTCTACCGGGATCTGGGGTGGCACACCGACGCCGAGTACGAGCGGTTCTGCGAGGTTTACGGATTCGACGTGACGCGACTGCCTCGCTACCAGGTGCTGCGCACGATCCGGGAACTGCGCATGACCTGCTGGCTGGCGCAGAAGGCCGGCGACAGCGAGGACATCGCTGCTGAGGTGCGCCGCAGGATCGCCGACCTGAGGGAGCCGGACAGGCCGCGGCACTGGCACCCTCACTGACGTGGACGGAGACGAGGATGGCATGCGATCCGAGGTCAGTTTGGCCCAGCTGGGCAACGAACTCGCCCAGCTCACCAACCTGTCGGCTATCCCGGCCCTGTCCGAGAAAGAAGTGCAGGCACTCGAAGGCGTCGTGGGGGCACCTCTACCAGAGGAGTTCCGCTCGTTCCTGCTCCAGTTCGGACCCGGCGTCCGGCCTGGCCCGGTGCTCAATCTGGAGTGGATCACCGACGAAACTCTGCGCGAGCAGCAAATGTTCGCGGAGGAACCGGAATCCGCAGTCTCCGTATTAGCTTCTTTCCCGATCAGTCGCGCCCACGTGTCCCGCCTGCCACAGCTCGCGGCCGAGGGCACCAAACCCATCCTCTGGTTCGATAAGCCGATGCCCGGGACCATGTTCCTCTGTGGCCACGGCTGCACGTGGATCAGCATGCTGGCGATGAACGGTGACCTTGCCGGCACGGTGTGGATGACGGAGATCGGCTGGGCCGAGAACATGTACTGGTGGCCGTCCGCACCTTGGCTCAATCACGATCGGTGGGGCTTCCCGCACAGCGGATGGACGGAGCCGGTGCCCTTCCTCGACTGGTACTCCAGATGGACTCGAAGTCTCCAGCACTAACTTCTGTGCTCAGCAGCGATAGAGCGGAAAAAGTCGGTCTGTAGGCCGGGTTCCAATTCCGCACACTCCTTACCTGCGGCGAAATGTCCTACTTCAGGAGCTACCTGCGGGACACTTCCGTTCGTTTCATCGCTTGCCAGCGTTTCTCGACCGCATGTGCCCCGGTATTCCCTCTCCCGCTTCCCTTCTCTCCTTACTGTCTGCGTCACTCTCATGGTCTCCAGGTTCTTCGGCGTTGTGGTGCCGCTCGTGGCCTACAACCCGTTCACCTCTTGGGGAGAGAGATCGCTTGACGTCCTTGGAGCACGGGCCGGGCCTGTTCAGTGAAGTCGATGACCGATGGATGGTCGCTGTGCGATCTCATGCGGTTGTGCAGGTCACGAAGGTACGTGGTACAGCGGATCGACGCGGTTTCTTGGATCCGGGGCAGGACCCGTACGGCGATGTGGCATGCCTGTTCCACATCACCCTGATCGACGAGGCTGGTGGCGAGCACGATCCGCGAGAAGATCCGGCTGCGTGCGTAGCCTCCTGCGGCCGGACTGGCCTCGGCAACTGACAGGCAGCGGGTGGCCTGGCGGTATGACTCCCTGGCGTCACCCAGGTCCCGGAAGCAGTGCGCGTGCTCGTCCGCCAGCTCGGACTCGTCGAAGTACGCGATCCACTCCGGCTCCTCACCAGGCCTGTGCTCGTTGAACGCCCGCGCGGCGGTATCGAGAGCCTTGAGGCACTCTCCGGCTCCGTCGGGGAGGTTGGCGGCGGCGCGGGCTTCCATCGCGGCGAACTGCGCTCTGAGCAGTGCCGGAGCTCGACCTTTCAGATCTCGCTGCGCGGCGCGAGCAAGATGGAGAGCCTCGCGGTATTCCCCTAGGTAAGTGGCCTGATGGGACATCGCCGAAAGCACACTGGCGCCGAGCATCCTGTCGTCCGCATGATGGGCCAGAGAAAGCGCCTGCAGGAAGTAGCGGCGGGCGAGACCGTGCCAGCCGCTGTCGTAGGCCATCCAGGCCACAGACAGGCAGAACTCGGCAACCGCGCTGAACAGCGACCGCCCGACGGCCGAGGCGTACGTGCCGTTCAGCAGCGGGACGATCTGGTCCAGCAGGTATTGAAGGGCGGCCGAGCGAGCGTGCGCACCACCGAAACGGTTGTCCAGATCGGCGAACATGGCCGTGGTGGAGCGGATTGCTTCGACGTCGCTCATCCCCACCCTGCGACCCGCCGATCCATCCGGAAGCTGGGCCGGACTGGACAGCAGCCATCCGAAGGCCGCTTGCGTGAGGGCCCCTACATCCACCGTGCTTCGCAGGAATTCTCGCCGCTGCGCGTCAGCGGTGACCAACTGAGCCAACGTGTCGACGAGATCGGCGGGGACATCAGAGAAGTTGAGCCCGATCTCGGGTGAGACAGTGGTGCCCTCCAGCCCGATGTCCGCCAGGGTGACCCGGCGACCGAGCTTGCGGCTGAGTGCTTCAGCGATCAGAGCAGCGGTGATACCTCGCGGCTTCTGGCCTTCGATCCACCGTGCGATCTGCGTATGCGAGGGCCGCACAGGCACGCGCCATTCCTTGGCGACCTGGCCGATGCGGCTGGCCAGGCCGAGGTGGGAGACACCGGCCTGGTCGACGACGTCGGCGAGCCGGGCGTTGGGCTGACGCTCCATATAGCGCAGCGTAGTTGCGCGCCGCCTCTGCGGTAAGGCCATGACGGTGAGCAGGGCGGAATGCACAGGGGTTTGCACAGATGCAGACCCAGTGAGCGCTCCCATCTGCTGTGGTGCGGCGATGTCTACGGCGTGATCTCCTTGACTTCAGCAACGCGGGCTGAGGGCCGAGGTTCAATCGGGTGCCAGAGCGGGTGATCTTTAGGGCTGCCTGGGGTTGCTAACGGTTACGTGATCGGGTTCAAACCACTAACGCCACGCTAACGAACGATCAAGGGCCTGATCGCTGTCTCCAGCGATCAGGCCCTTGACCTGCAATTTCCGAGTCGGGGTGGCGGGATTTGAACCCACGGCCTCTTCGTCCCGAACGAAGCGCGCTGCCAAGCTGCGCTACACCCCGGTCGCTTGGACTTTTCGTCCTGCGCCTCGGCAAGTCTAGCGGACTTTGCGGCCGCTTGTGCCATCAGACGCGACCGGCCGGCGGGGGACGAGGGTCAGGAGGGTCGCCTCGGGTGGGCAGGCGAAACGCGCGGGCGCGTACGGGGAGGTGCCGAGGCCGGCCGAGACGTGCAGCCAGGAGCTCTCGTGCCTGCTCAGCCCCTTGACGCGGGCGCGGTCGATGCCGCAGTTGGTGACCAGGGCGCCGTAGAACGGGATGCAGAGCTGGCCGCCGTGGGTGTGGCCGGCCAGGAGCAGTTGGTACCCGTCCTCGGCGAAGCGCGACATGTTGCGCGGCTCGGGCGAGTGCATGACGCCCAGCCGCAGGTCGGCGTCGGAGGGGGCCGGTCCGGCGATCTCGTCGTAGCGGTCCCGGTCGATGTGTGAGTCGTCGATCCCGCCGACGTGGACGTCGAGGTCGGCCACCTTCAGGCGGGCCGTCGTGTTGTTCATGTCCAGCCAGCCGGCCTCCCGCATCGCGGCGCCCAGCTCCTCCCAGGGCAGGCTCGGCACGTGCTGCTCGGAGTCTCCCTTCGACGTACGCCAGAGGTAGCGCACAGGGTTCTTCGGCCGGGGGGCGTAGAGGTCGTTGGAGCCGTAGACGAACAGGCCCGGCCGGTCGAGCAGCGGATCCACGGCACGCATGTACGCCTCGACCGCGTCGGGGTGCGCCAGCGTGTCGCCGGTGTTCACGACGAGATCGGGGTTGAGCGACGCCAACGACCGAACCCACCTGATCAGCCGGTCGCGACGGGGGGTGAGATGCAGGTCGGAGATCTGCAGGATCCGGACCGGCCGCTGCCCGGGAGCGAGAACGGGGACGTCGAACCGGCGCAGCCGGAACCAGTTCCGCTCGATCACGGCGGCGTAACCGGCACCGGCGACGCCGAGGCCGAGCACTGACAGGGGAATCGCGGCGGCTTTCCTCACACAGCCATGATGCCCGACCTTCGCGCCGCCTCCCGCATAACCTGGCGAAGACCGGGCCCCCGGCACGGCAAGATGGGACGCATGAGTGCGTTGAAGGACAAGCTGAAGGCCGACCTCGCGGCCTCGATGAAGGCTCGTGACGAGGTGCGCCTCCGGACGATCCGGATGGCGCTGGCGGCGGTGAACGTCGAGGAGGTCGCCGGCAAGGAGGCCCGCGAGCTCAGCGACGACGAGGTGGTCAAGATCCTGACCCGCGAGGCCAAGAAGCGCCGCGAGGCCTCCGAGGCGTTCGCGGGCGCCGGCCGGGCCGAGCAGGCGCAGGCGGAGCTGGACGAGCAGGCGGTGCTGGAGGAGTACCTTCCCGCCCAGCTCAGCGATGACGAGCTGAACGCGCTCGTCGACGAGGCGATCGCGGAGAGCGGCGCGCAGGGCCCCAAGGCGATGGGTCAGGTCATGAAGGTCCTGAACCCGAAGGTCGCGGGCCGGGCCGAGGGCGGCCGCGTCGCCCAGGCCGTACGCGCCCGTCTCTCCGCCTGACCACCGGGACGCCGGGACCGGTGGCCTCCGCCGGAGTGTCCTGGAGACTGGAGTGTCTTGGGAGGCCGGAGGGCCCCTGTACGCCGATGGGCCACGCCTCGGACAGAGGAGCGGCCCACCGGAGGGGACGCCGGTCGAGGGCCTCCATCGGAGGCCTCGACCGGCCGAGCCTCAGTTGAAGGGGTCGAACGGCTGGTTTCCGAACGGCCGGTCGCCCGGCCCGCGGCCACCGCCACGGCCGCCGTCCCCGCCACCGGGGCCACCGCCGTGGCCGCCGCCGAAGCCGCCCGGCTCCGGCTTGGGCTTGGGCGGCGGCGCGCACTGGTGGGCGCAGCCGCCGAACCGCGACATGTCCGGCTTGGTGAACGACGACGGATCCACACCCTTGAGCGCCGACAGGAACGTCGCCTTCCAGATCGGGCCGGGGATGGTGGCGCCGAAGACCGAGCTGTACGTCCGGCCTCCCATCACCTGGCCGGGGAGCGGATACCGCATCGGGCCGCGCGGGTCGCCGAGGCTGACCGCGCCCGCGAGGTCGGGAGTGAAGCCGGCGAACCAGACGGTGCGGGACTGGTCGCCGGTGCCGGTCTTGCCCGCGGCGTCCCGGCCGATGCCGCCGACGCCCGACATGGTGCCCTTGGTGAACACGCCCGACAGGATGTGGGTGACCGCGTCCGCGACCTCGGTCTCGATGGCCTGCTTGCAGGACGGCTTGAACGAGGTCACCTTGTTGAAGCGGTCGGTGATCTCGGTGATAGCCATGGGCTTGCAGTACTTGCCGCGCGCCCCGATGGCCGCGTAGGCGCTGGCGACGGTCACCGGGTCCATCTCGTTGAAGCCGAGCGTGAACGTCTGGAACTCGCGCAGCTTGTCGCCGTCGGCCCGCTTGATGCCGAGGTCCTTGGCGGTCTTGACGACGTCACAGAGCCCGACGCGCTGCTCCAGGGCCATGAAGAAGGTGTTGACCGACTTCCAGGTGCCCGACTGCAGGGTCAGGAACCCGCCGCTGCCGCCCTCGGAGTTGTGCTGGATGCCCCGGGGGTCGCCAACGAGGTTCCCGTCGCAGTCCTTGAAGGCCGAAGGGCCGCTCGCCTGGAAGGTCGCGCCGGTGTTGATGCCGTCGTTGAACTTGTAGCCCTCCTTCAGCGCGGTGATCAGCGTGAAGACCTTGAACGTCGATCCCGCCTGGAAGCCGGCGCCGCCGCCGTGCAGCGCGTCGGCCACGACGTTGATCGACATCTCGTTCTTCTTCTTGCTGGTGCCGAACTTCCGGCTGGCGGCCATCGCCTTGATGGCGCCCGTGCCCGGCTCGACGAGCGCCTCGGAGGCGACCGGCTTGTCGGAGGGGTGGACGTACTTCTTGATCGCCTTCTCGGCGGCCTTCTGCATCTTCCGGCTCAGGGTGGTCCTGATCGTCAGGCCCCCTCGTGCCAGGAAGTCCTGCCGGGCCTTCTTGGACTTGCCGAACTGCGCGTCGTTGAGGATCTCGTTGCGCACGTAGAGGCAGAAGTACGGGTAGTCGCTCTCCTCGCAGCCGCCGGGGATCTCCTTGTCCTTCCACCCCAGCTTCTTCTTCTTGGCCGCGTCGCGCTCGGCCTCTGTGACGATCTTCAACTCGGCCATCCGGTCGAGCACCACGTTGCGCCGGGCCATCAGCCTGTCGCGGAACGTCTTGCCCCGGTTGGGGTCGGTGGCGTTCGGGTCCTGTACGGCTCCCGCCAGCGTCGCGGCCTGGGCCAGGTTGAGCTCGGAGGCGTGCTTGCCGAAGAAGCGCTTGGAGGCGGCCTCGACGCCGTACGCGCTGGCGCCGAAGTAGGCGATGTTGAGATACCGGTTGAGGATCTCGTCCTTGCTGTACTTCTGCTCCATCGTCATCGCGTACCGGATCTCGTTGAGCTTGCGCCCCACGGTCGGCGCGACGGCGGCGGCCTTCTCCTCGTCGGTCTCCGCCTTGTTGAACAGCACCTGCTTCACGTACTGCTGGGTGATGGACGAGCCGCCCTGGGTCACCCCGCCCGTGGTGATGTTCTTCACCAGTGCGCGGGTGGTGCCCTCGAGGTCGAGCGGGCCGTGCTCGTAGAAGCGGAAGTCCTCGATCGCCACGATCGCCTTCCGCATGATCGGAGCGATGCGGTCCATCGGGACCGACTCCCGGTTCTCGAAGTAGAACTGGGCGATCTGCTTGCCGTCCGCGTCGAGGAGCACGGTCTTCTCGGGGAGCGGAGGTTCGTCGAGCACGGCCGGCTTGAGGCTCAGGGTCTCGATGCCGGACTTGACCGAAACGCCCGCCCCGCCCACGGCGGGTAGTGCAATCGCCGCCGCCAGCACGCCCGCGACTCCCGCCGCGCCCACGAGGCGCAGGACGGCGGCTGACCGAGATGCCAGTGTTTTACCGTGAGCTTGCACGGAACCTAGGGTACGTCCGTTTGGTGCCTCACCAGGCATCGGCCTCACGGCTCCGCATTACCCGCGGCAGGGGGGACTAGTCATTCCCGGCCACATGGCCTGACTTGACCATGCACGAATTTGGTCCCCCCGGGGTATGTCGCGTCGATCGTTTCGTTGCGTACGTTCTCCTCTGCGGCTACTGCAATACAGGAGGCCCGACGCCCGCGCCCGTCGGCCGAAACAACGACTGACCACCTAAGGGGAGTGGGGTCGAACATGTGGATCACGGATTGGACCTCCCGTGCCGCCTGCCGAGGTGCGGATCCTGACGCGCTTTTCGTGCAAGGCGCCGCCCAGAACCGGGCGAAACTCATCTGCCGTGGATGCCCCGTCCGTACCGAATGCCTCGCCGATGCGCTGGACAACCGCATCGAGTTCGGGGTTTGGGGCGGGATGACGGAGCGGGAACGCCGCGCGCTGCTCAGGCGCCGGCCCGATGTGGAGTCATGGCGGGACCTGCTCGAGTCCGCCAAGGAAGAGTACGAGCGGACCAACGAGTTGATCGCCGGCTGACCGGCGGCCGGTCCCTCCCCGAGGAGGGCCGGACGTCACGACGCGAGGAGCTGCCCGATCTGGCGAAGTCCCGCCAGATCGTGCACGTCCTCCGGCATCGCGGGCACCTGCGCGATCGGCACCGTGGGATGGGCCGACGTGAAGTGCTCCCGCTGGCGCTGCTCCCGTGCGGCGAGCTGCATCCTTCCGGCGTGCAGCCGCAGTACGGCCGCGGTCAGCTCGTGCTCGCCCCGGGCCTCCAGGTCCTCGGCGGCGGCGGAGCTGCGGGCCGCGGACAGCGAGGGCGCCAGCGAGCGGTGCACCCGGTTGACGACGAGCCCGGCCAGCGGCATGCGCTCCTCGGCCAGCCGCTCGACGAAGTAGGACGCCTCGCGCATCGCGTCGCGCTCGGGCGCGGCGACGACGAGGAAGGCGGTGCCGGGCGCCTGGAGCAGCCGGTACGTCTGGTCGGCCCGCTGGCGGAAGCCGCCGAACACGGCGTCGAGCGCGGTGACGAACAGCTGGATGTCCCGGAGCACCTGGGCCCCGATCACCTTCGTCAGGATGCCGGCGACCACCCCGAAGCCCGCGTTGAGCAGCTTGAACGCGCTGCGCCCGCCTGCCTTGGCGGGCGCCGTGAGGATGCGGATGAGCCGCCCGTCGAGGAACCGGCCGAGCCGTTCCGGCGCGTCGAGGAAGTCGAGCGCCGACCGCGAGGGCGGGGTGTCCACCACGATCAGGTCCCACTCGTTCGAGCGGCGGAGCTGGCCGAGCTTCTCCATGGCCATGTACTCCTGCGTGCCGGAGAAGCTGGACGACAGCGACTGGTAGAAGGGGTTCGTCAGGATCTGCTGGGCCCGCTCCGGATCGGCGTGCGCCTCGATGATCTCGTCGAACGTCCGCTTCATGTCGAGCATCATCGCGTGCAGCTCGCCGCCGGTCTCCCCGCCGCCGTCGGCGCCGTCGACCCGCCTGGGCGTGTTGTCGAGCTCGGTCAGGCCCATGGCCTGGGCCAGCCGCCGGGCGGGGTCGACGGTCAGGACGACCACGGAGCGGCCGCGCTCGGCGGCGCGCAGCCCGAGGGCCGCGGCTGTCGTGGTCTTGCCGACGCCGCCGGAGCCGCAGCACACGATGATCCGGGTGTCCGGGTCGTCCAGAATCGCGTCGATGTCCAGCGCGGGCGCCGTCCTGGTCACAGCTCAGCCTCTCACTCGATGGGCACGAAATCGGCCGCCAGCTGGTCGGGTCGGGTCGGCAGGGTTCATGCGGCGCCCTGGGTGCGCAGGGCGTCGGCCAGCTCGTAGAGCCCGGCGAGGTCGGCGCCGTCGGGCAGCAGCGGCAGGTCGTACCGCGGCGTTCCGGCCTCCTCCAGCTCCGCGCGCTCCCGTTTCTCCAGCTCCGCGCGCAGGGCGTGCTCGGCGACCTCCGCGGCGAGCGCCTCGGCGACGGCCGAGGCGCCGGCGGTGGCGTCGGCCAGCCCCGCGGCCTTCAGGCCGAGCGCGATCTCGGCGGAGTCGAACCGGCCCTTGGCGGCGGCCTTCAGCGCCCGCTCGGGCAGCAGGGCCGGGCGCACCATGTTGACGAACACGCCGCCGACCGGCAGCCCGGTCTCCCGGAGTTCCGCGACGCCGTCCAGCGTCTCCTGGACGGGCATCTCCTCCAGAAGCGTCACGAAGTGGACCGCCGTCTCCGGGGAGGCGAGGACACCCCTCACCAGGTCGGCGTGGTGCTTGATCGGGCCGACCCGGGCCAGCCCGGCGACCTCCTGCGTCACGTTCAGAAAGCGGGAGATGCGGCCGGTCGGCGGCGCGTCCATGACGACCGCGTCGTACGCCCTCCGGCCCAGCTTGTCGCGGCGCCGTACGGCCTCGCTGGTCTTGCCGGTGACCAGGACGTCGCGCAGGCCGGGGGCGATCGTGGTGGCGAAGTCGACCACGCCGATGCGGGTCAGCGCCTTGCCCACCCGCCTGATGCCGTAGAACATCTCCAGGTATTCGAGCATCGCCTCTTCGGGGTCGATGGCGAGCGCGTACACGTCACCGCCGCCGGGCGCCACCGCGATCTTGCGTTCCTCGTACGGCAGCGGAGGGAGATCGAACGCCTGGGCGATGCCCTGCCGTCCCTCGACCTCGACGAGCAGGACCTTGCGCCCGCCCGCCGCGAGGGCCAGCGCGAGCGCCGCGGCGACCGTCGTCTTCCCGGTGCCGCCCTTGCCGCTCACCACGTGCAGGCGCACGCCGTCCCAGTCGGTGTCGCGGGTCTCCCCGCCGCCTCCGCCGCGCCTGCTGGTCGGCTGACTCACCGTGCCTCCTCCGGCCGGCCGGCGAGATCGCCTCCGCGGATCGTCGCGCGGTAGTTCCCGTCGGCGTGCCTGCTCCACTCGCCCACGTGAGGAAGGCTACCCAAGGCTCACCTGCCGATTCGCGCCGGTCGTCCCCGAGCGCGGAGAGGCTGTGCCTCGATAGCCTTTGCCCATGACCAAGTGGGAATACGTCACGGTGCCGCTGCTCACCCATGCCACGAAGCAGATCCTGGACAACTGGGGTGAAGACGGGTGGGAACTCGTCTCCGTCATCCCGGGGCCAAACCCGGAGCAACTGGTCGCCTACATGAAGCGGCCAAAGTGATGGCCACTCCGGAGGAGCGCCTCGCCGATCTCGGGATCGAGCTGCCCGAGGTCGTGCCTCCGCTGGCCGCGTACGTGCCGGCCGTGCGGACGGGCGGCCATGTGTACACCTCGGGCCAGCTGCCGCTGGTGAAGGGCGAGCTGAGCGCCACCGGCAAGGTCGGGGCCGAGGTCTCGCCCGAGGAGGCGAAGGAACAGGCGCGGATCTGCGCCGTCAACGCGCTGGCGGCCATCAGGTCCCTTGTCGGCGATCTGTCGCAGGTCGTACGGATCGTGAAGGTGGTCGGGTTCGTCGCCAGCGCTCCCGGTTTCACCGGGCAGCCGCAGGTCGTCAACGGCGCGAGCGAACTGCTCGGCGAGGTGTTCGGCGAGGCGGGTGTGCACGCGCGGAGCGCGGTCGGCGTGGCGGTCCTGCCGCTCGACGCGGCCGTGGAGGTGGAGGTAATCGCGGAGGTCCGCTGACCGCGGTGCCAAAGACCCGTCGTTTGCGGTCACGGGACGGCGTACGGGAGCATGGGGCCGGTCGAACCGATCCTTGTTCTGGTGGGAGGGTTCCATGGGGGTTCCGCTGCCGGATCGTCTCGGCGAGCGGGCGCGGGAGATCCTGGCCGGCCGCCTGGCTCCCGTCCCGGCCCGTGACGCGGCCACGGTGGTGCTGCTCCGCGACGACCCCCTTGAGGTGTATCTCCTCAGGCGGCAGGCGACGATGGCCTTCGCGGCGGGCGCGTACGTGTTCCCCGGCGGGTCGGTCGACCCCAGGGACGCCGACCAGGCCGTGGCCTGGGCCGGTCCCTCGCCCGCCGAGTGGGGTGAGGTCCTCCGGACCGGCGAGAGCACGGCGCGCGGCCTCGTCTGCGCCGCCGTACGGGAGACGTTCGAGGAGTCGGGCGTGCTCCTCGCCGGCCCGGGCCCGGGGACCGTGGTGACCGACACCACCGGCGACGACTGGGAGGCCGACCGCCTCGCGCTGATCGCGCGCACGCTGTCGTTCGCGGAGTTCCTCGACCGGCGGGGGCTGGTGCTGCGGTCCGACCTGCTCAAGGCGTGGGGGCACTGGATCACCCCGGTCATGGAGACCCGGCGGTTCGACACCCGCTTCTTCGTGGCCGCGCTGCCGTCCGGGCAGCGTACGCGTGACGTGGGCGGTGAGGCGTCCGAGGTGGCCTGGATGCGGCCCGGGGACGCCCTGGCCGCCGCGCGGGAGCACACGGCGTTCCTGATGCCGCCGACCTTCCGGACGTTGACCGAGATGGCCGCTTTCGAGACGATCGGCGATGTGCTGTCCTGTTCGCGGTCGATCACGACGATCGTGCCCGCCCCTGCCGAGGTGGACGGCCGGATGGTGCTGGTGATCCCCGAGGAGATCCCAGTGGAGATTTCCGAGGCCGGGAGGGCGGGCGCGTGAGCGGCCTGCGCATCCCCCTGGACGGCGCGCAGGGCCCGGACGGCGCGGGCACGGCGACCGCCGTGAACGTGCTCGCGCCCAATCCGTCGCCGATGACCCTCGACGGCACCAACACCTGGATCGTCGGCGGGGCGGACGCCGTGCTGGTCGTCGATCCCGGGCCGGACGACGAGGCGCATCTGCGGCGGGTCGCCGAGCGGGTGGACGGCCGCCGGGTGACGGCCGTACTGCTGACGCACGGGCACGCCGACCACAGCGAGGGGGCGGGCCCGCTCGCGCGCCTGCTCGGCGCTCCGGTGCGGGCGCTCGACCCCCGGCACCGCCTGGGCGAGGAGGGCCTGGACGACGGCGACGTCGTCACGGCGGGCGACGTGGAGGTCAGGGTCGTCGCCACGCCGGGGCACTCGTTCGACTCGCTGTGCTTCTGGCTGCCCGGCGACCGGGCGATGCTCACCGGAGACACCGTCCTCGGCCGGGGGACGACGATGATAGCCCCCGACGGGGACCTCGGTGACTACCTTCGCAGCCTCGACAGGCTCAGGCAGGGCGCGGAGATGCTGGAGGCCACCGCGCTGCTGCCCGGCCACGGCCCCGTCCTGCCCGATCCCGCCGCGGTCCTGAACGCGTACGTCGTGCACCGCCGGATGAGGCTGGAGCAGGTCCGCGAGGCGATCCGCAGGGGCGCCAGGGACGCGCGGGAGATCGTCGAGATGATGTACGCCGATGTGGACCCGTCGCTGTGGCCGGCCGCGGAGATGTCGGTCGCGGCCCAGCTCGACTATCTCAAGACCACCCTCTAGCGAGAGCGGTTGAAGAGCCGCTCCCTGTCCATGATCACGACGGCCTTGGCCTCGATGCGCAGCCAGCCGCGCTGGGCGAAGTCGGCCAGCGCCTTGTTGACCGTCTCGCGCGAGGCGCCCACGAGCTGGGCCAGCTCCTCCTGCGTGAGGTCGTGGTGCACCCGGATGCCGTCGTCGGTCTTGTGGCCGAAGCGGTCGGCGAGGTCGAGAAGCTGTTTGGCGACCCGGCCGGGCACGTCGGTGAAGACGAGGTCGGCGAGCACGTCGTTGGTGCGGCGCAGCCGCTGCGCGAGGGCGCGCAGCAGGTGGAGGGCGACCTCCGGCCGTCCGGTCAGCCACGGGCGGAGGTCGTCGTGGCCGAGCCCGGCGAGCCGGACGTCGGTCAGCGCGATCGCCGAGGCGGTGCGGGGGCGGGGATCGAAGAGCGACAGCTCGCCGAACATCTCGCCCGGGCCGAGCACGCTGAGCAGGTTCTCCCGGCCGTCGGGCGCCGTGCGCGCCAGCTTGATCTTGCCTTCGAGCACCACGTAGAGCCGGTCGCCCGTCTCGTTCTCACTGAAGAGGGTGCGCCCCTTGGGCAGCTCCACCTCGGTGATACTCGTCCGGAGCGCCGCGGCGCTCTCGCGGTCGAGCGCGGAGAACAGCGGCGCCTTGCTCAGTACTTCCTCGGTGCTCACGGTGCCTCCTTGCTGCGGGCGCGCTCGGTCGCCGGCTCCGTGCTAGCCATTGTGACCCACACCCTTCCCGGCGCATTACGGGGTGTCCTCTTGCGTCGTACGAGCGCCGGCCCCGGCTCGCAGTCGTGTGCGTCGCGCCTGGCGAAACTAGACAATCTTCGCGAAACCTATCCTGACGCCCATCCCGCGCTCGACCGGCTCGGGCGGCCGGTCGTCCCCCTACGGGCACAGTGTATTGCGCTGCGTACGGACAAATTGGCAAATACAGGCTGCATATGCGGCATGTATGACAAGGCGGTCGACGCAGCGGGACGGGAGGTGGGCGGTCGCCGGAGGCCCTACGCTTGCGGCATGGCGACGAACCCGGCCGCGAGCACGGCTGTCCCGCGACGGCGCCGACGCGAGGCCGAGACCCGCCTGGGCCTGGTGCGCCGGGCGCGGCGGATCAACCGGATCCTGGCCGAGACCTACCCCGACGCCCACTGTGAGCTGGACTTCGGCGATCCGCTGGAGCTGCTGGTCGCCACGATCCTGTCGGCGCAGTGCACCGACAAGAGGGTCAACATGGTCACGCCGGTGCTCTTCGCCAAGTACCGGACGGCGGCCGACTACGCGGGCGCCGACCGCGCGGAGCTCGAAGAGATCATCAAGTCGACCGGGTTCTTCCGGGCCAAGGCCAACAGCATCATCGGGATGGCGCAGGCCCTCTGCGAGAGCCACGAGGGGGAGGTCCCCGGCAGGCTCGCCGACCTGGTCAAGCTGCCCGGCGTGGGCCGCAAGACCGCGAACGTCGTGCTCGGCAACGCCTTCGACGTGCCCGGCATCACCGTCGACACGCACTTCCAGCGGCTGACGCGACGGTTCGGCTGGACGGCCGAGACCGATCCGGTCAAGATCGAGCACGAGGTCGGGGAGCTGATCCCCAAGTCGGAGTGGACCATGCTGTCCCACCGGCTGATCTGGCACGGCCGGCGCATCTGCCACGCTCGCAGGCCCGCATGCGGCGCGTGCCCCCTCGCCGCGCTCTGCCCGTCGTACGGCACCGGCCCCACCGATCCGGAGGAGGCCCGCAAGCTGGTCAGGACGGGCCCGTTCTCCTGACGTTTCCCGGCGCCGATGGCGGGGAGTCCGGTGACGGCGCGTCCCCGGTGGTGCGTCGGCGGTACCTAGGCGGTGAGGCGACGGTGCGCCCGCGGTGCGCCGGCGGGAAGTTCGCGCCCGCGCCGATGGTTGTACGGCACACCCGGCCGGCGCGCGTCCGCGTGGCCGGTCGCCCCGACGATGTGCCCGACGATGTGGAGGTGGTCGTGGTGGAGGTCGCGGTGGATGGGGTCGCGGCTCCCGACTGGCTGAGCCGGCTCGCCGCGAAGGCCGCGCACAGCCCTGTCCCCACCGCGCTGCGGCCGCCCGCGAACGGCGCCGGTCGCTCGGCGGCGGTCCTGCTGCTGTTCGGCGAGGGGCCGCAGGGCCCGGACATTCTGCTCATCCAGCGCAGTTCGAAGGGCAGGGTGCACGCCGGGCAGCCCGCGTTCCCCGGTGGCGGCGTCGATCCCGGCGACGGCGGCCCGGTCGGCGCGGCCCTGCGGGAGGCCGGGGAGGAGACCGGCCTCGACCCCGCCGGCGTCGAGGTCGTCGGCACCATGCCCGAGCTCTACATCTGGCACAGCGACAACCGGGTGACGCCGGTGCTCGGCTGGTGGCACACGCCGTGCGCCGTGCACGCGGCCTCTCCCGACGAGGTCGAGACCGTCGAGCGGGTTCCGATCGCGGAGCTGGTGGACCCCGCCAACCGGCTGCGGTTGCGGCACCCGCGCGGAGTGGTCCCGTCCGTGGCGTTCCGCGTGCGCGGCCTGCTCGTGTGGGGCTTCACCGCCGGTGTGCTCGACGGCGTGCTGACCGCGGCGGGTTTCGAACGGCCGTGGGACCGTTCACGGATCGAGGACCTGCCCCCCGAGGTCGTCGACCTGTCCGCGCGACGCTGAGCTTCGCTTCGCGGGCGCGGCGTTCGGCGCCAGGCCGTTCAGGGACAGGCCGAGCGCGGCCCAGTCGGCGACGTCCTCGTCCGCATCGGCCGCCAGGCGGCGCAGCGCCGCCAGTCCGGCGGCGTCGGGCGGGTCGCCCATGACGTGCGGAAGGGCGTAGGCCGCGCCGTACCTGACCGTGGGGTGCCCGTGCCCCGCGAGGTCGATCACGGACGGCAGCGCGCGCCCGTCGCGCAGGTGACCGAAGGCGATCAGCACGGAGTAGAGCACCCTCGGGTCGTCCTCGTCCGCCGCCAGCGCGCGGAGCACGGGCAGCGTGCGCTCCCTGAACGGATGGTCCCGGCCGAGTTCGCCGAGGACGTCGGCCCCCAGCACCCGCTCCGCCGGGTCCGCGCTCGCGCACAGCCGCCGGGCGACGGCGAAGGTCTCCGGGTCGCCGCGCGCCAGCAGCTTTGTGATCATCCGCCACCTGACCGGCCCGTCCGGGTCCGTGTCGGCGAGCGCGAGCCTGATCAGCTCGCGCGCGGGCTCCGCGCCGCCGTCGCGGTCCCCAGCCGCGGGTGGCCGTTCCGATACCCCCATGGCGTCACGATATCGATGAGACTCCAGGGACGCCCGCACGACGAAAGGCGTGGCTGGATACCGTGGTAGCTGTGAGCGGCGATCTTCTGGATCTCATCCTGATCGGCCTGGTTGTGGCCTTCGCGGTGTCCGGCTATCGGCAGGGTTTCATCATCGGGGCCTTCAGCTTCATCGGATTCGTCGGTGGCGCCGTTCTGGGGATGTTCATCGCACCGCCGCTGGCCGGGGCGATCGTGAGCGGCGACACCGAGCGGGCGCTGCTGGCGATCGTGATCGTCTTCCTGGCCGCGACCATCGGGCAGTTCGCGTCATCGACCATCGGCGCCGTGGCCCGCAGCCACGTCACCTGGGAGCCCGCCCGGATGGTCGACGCGTTCGGCGGGTCGGTGGCCAGCGGGTTGTCGGTCCTGGTCATCGCCTGGCTCATCGGCTCGCTCATGGTCTCGATGAGCTTCGCGCTCATCAAGGAGCAGATCAACGGCTCGCTGGTGCTGCAGACCGTCGACGAGGCCATCCCGGACGGCGTACGGGCCCTGCAGAAGCCGTTCAGGGACTTCGTGGAGACCTCCGACTGGCCGCAGGTCATCACCTCCATCGGCGGCCAGAACGTGGCGCCGCCTGACCAGGCCCTGATCAATGCCAGCCCCTCCCTGGTCCGCGCCCGCCGGGCGATCGTCAAGGTGCAGGGCACCGCGCCGAGTTGCCGCAAGCGCATCGAGGGGACGGGATTCGTCTACGCCCGGCAGCGGATCATGACCAACGCCCACGTCGTCGCCGGGGTCACCGAAGGGCTGCGGGTGACCGACTTCCGGGGTGACCAGCACGACGCCCGGGTGGTCCTGTACAACCCCGAGCGCGACATCGCGGTGCTGTTCGTCCCCGACCTCCAGATCGGCACACTGCGCTTCGACACGGTCGCCAGAAGGGGCGACAGCGCGATCATCGCCGGATATCCGAAGGACCAGGGCTTCACCCCGCTCGCCGCGCGGATCAGGGTCAAGCAGCGCGCCGAGATGTACGACATCTACAACAAGCGGAAGGTCGAGCGCGAGGTCTACGCCATCCGGGGCAAGGTGCAGCCGGGCAACTCGGGCGGGCCGCTGCTGAGCCCGGACGGCAAGGTGTTCGGTGTGATCTTCGCCGCCGCGACCGACACGCCGGAGACGGGCTTCGCCATGACGGCCGAGGAGGTCCTGCCCGACGCCCAGGACGGCACCCACGCGGTCGGCCCGGTGAGCACCGAGGGCTGCGACTGAGCCCCTCACCCCCACCACGCTCGCCACCCCTGCGTTCGCCACCCCCGCCCTGCTCAGCACCCCCCGCGTCCGAGACCCCGCCGCGCTCACCGCCCGCCGCGAGAGGCCGTCCATGGACGGAGGAGGGCCGTCGTTTGACGCCGCGCGGGAGGGGCGGCCGTGTCAGGCGCGCAGGGGCCGGGCGGGCCGGGCCTTCAGAACGCTGCCGGGGTCAGGAGGGCGCGGACGGCGGAGATGGCGGTGCCGGCGTCGGCGCCCCCCTCGTCGATCGCGGTCGTGATCGCGTCGGCCTGTACGGCGAGCGCCCGCAGGTCCAGGCCGAAGGGCCGGGTCGACCCGTACGCGCCGAGACGGGCGGAGCCACGGGTCAGCAAGGCGGCGGCGCCGGAGAGGTTGCCGCGCTGGAGGTGCGTGAGACCGACGCAGATCTGGGCCAGCCCCTGCCACAGTTCGCGTTCCTCGTCGGGGCCGGTCTTCCAGCGGGCCTCCAGCACCTCGTGCGCGTGGAACGGGCGTCCGTCGGCGAGCAGGCTCCGGGCCTGCTCCAGCGCCTCCTCCGGGCCGGGGGCGTAGTCGTCGGGCACGCGGGGAACCCCTTCGGCCCCCCGGGGCAGTGGCCTGCCGTACTCGTCACGAGGGCGTGCGTTGCGGGGACGTCCCGCTTCGTCACGGTCACGCATGGTCTCTCCTAGGGCGCGTGGGCGGTTCACGGCGACCGAAGGACCAGCGACCTTCCCGGCGAACGCGAGAGATCAACCAGGAAGTTGGGCCACTTCAGGGCACATTTCTACTATCTTCTTCAAGATCACGGGTAGGGTTCCCGGCCCTTGGCCGCGGGTGGCGCGCACGTACGGCGGGGACGGGATCAGCGGTCGGGCTCGGGGTCGGCGAGCCAGGAGATCAGCTCGGTGTTGAACTGGCCGGGGCGTTCCTCGTGGGGGAAGTGCCCGGCGCCCTCGATCAGCCGCCACCGGTACGGCGCGGCGACGAACCGGCCGGAGCCCTGGGCGGTCCGCGGCAGGACGCAGGGGTCGAGCGCGCCGTGCATCTGCAGTGTCGGCGCCTCGATCTCGGTGCGCATCTGCCGGGCGTAGCGGAAGCCGTCCGGGCGGATCTGCGAACGGGCGAACCAGCGGTAGTACTCCAGGGCGCAGTGCGCCACGGTCGGGATCCGCATCGCGTCGCGGTACACGCGGGTGGCCCCGTCGCCCGGCCACTGCGGCCCTGCCCACCTGTCGATGAGCCGTCCCACGGCGGCGCCGCTCCGCCGGGTGAGCTTCCGCTCGGGGAGGAAGGGAAGCTGGAACCCCAGGCCGTAACGGCTGGCCCTGAGCTGCCCGAGCGGGTCGGTGAACAGCGCGGCGCGCATGCGCAGCGGGTGCGGCGCCGACACGGGGACCAGCCGTCGCACCACCTTGGGATCGAGGACGCTCATCGTCCAGCCGAGGAGACCGCCCCAGTCGTGACCCACCACGATCGCGCTCGTCTCGCCGAGCGCCCGCACCAGGCCGGCCGCGTCCACGGCCAGCGTGGGCAGGTCGTAGCCGCGTGGCGGCTTGTCGCTGCCGCCGTAGCCGCGCAGGTCGACGGAGACGGCACGGTAGCCGGCCTCGGCCAGCGCGGGAAGCTGGTGCCGCCAGGTCCACCAGAACTGCGGGAACCCGTGCAGCAGCAGGACCAGCGGCCCGTCTCCGGCCTCCGCCACGTGGAACCGGACGCCGCCCGCGTACACGGCCCGGTGCGTCCAGGGGCCGTCGGCCTCGATCAGTGACTCGTCAGGGGACATCGCGGATGGACTCCCGGTGGGCGCCGACCTGCCCGGCCGTCGGGCCGGTGTAGGGCGGCGGCGCGGGAGCCTCGCCCGCCATGGCGGGGACGGCGGCCGTCTCCGGCATATGTTCCTCCGCCTCCTCGGGGCCCGAGAGGCCACGCAGGCTGCGCATGGTGCGCTTCATCCCGGTCAGCCCCTTGAGCCGGCGATAGCCGACGAAGACCAGCAGCCCGGCCACGAGGAGGTAGAACACGGTGACGATGGTGAACGCGAGCCAGGTGGCCAGGCCGAGCGCCACGAGGCCGTAGGCGATCGCGAACGAGGCCAGGATCAGGCACAGGTGCCCCATGAAGGCCGCGGCGCCGAACATCCCGGCGGCCATCCCGACCCGCTTCGCGTCGAACTTGAGCTCGGCCTTCGCCAGCTCGATCTCCGACCGTACGAGGGTCGAGATGTGATGGCTCGCCTGGGCGACCAGCGCGCCGAGCGATTCGTCCTCGGGCATCAGCGATCTCCTATCTGCGACTATCAAACATCATCTCGTGTCCGTCCGCGCACGCGAACAGGAAGACCCTCACCGGTGGACAACCTCGGCCCGCCGGGCGGGCATGCGGGGACCTGCCCACAGGGGACGGGATTATGACGCCGGAGGCGATCCGGCTCTCCCCGTCATGGCGAGGCACCGCCGGGCCGAGAGAAAGCCGGGCCTGAGCCGGAACGGGGAAGGCGTGGACGCGTCTCGTCCACGCCTTCCGACCGCCCGCGGTCTGGTAGATCAGTCGTCGCTCTTGGCGCTGGGCAGCTTCTCCGCGATGAGGTTCATCACGGAACTGTCGGTGAGCGTGGTGACGTCGCCGAGCGACCGGTTCTCGGCGACGTCGCGCAGCAGGCGGCGCATGATCTTGCCCGAGCGGGTCTTCGGCAGCTCGGGCACCACCAGGATCTGCCGCGGCTTGGCGATCGGGCCGAGCGTCTTCGCCACGTGGGCGCGCAGTTCGGCGGCGATGTCCGCGCTCTCCTCCGCGCCGCCGCGCAGGATGACGAAGGACACGATGGCCTGGCCGGTCACCGGGTCGGTGGCGCCGACCACGGCCGCCTCGGCCACCTTCGGGTGGCTGACGAGCGCGCTCTCGACCTCCGTCGTGGAGATGTTGTGCCCGGAGACGAGCATGACGTCGTCCACCCGGCCGAGCAGCCACAGGTCGCCGTCCTCGTCGCGCTTGGCGCCGTCGCCGGGGAAGTACATCCCCTCGAACCGCGACCAGTAGGTGTCGATGTAGCGCTGGTCGTCGCCCCAGATCGTCCGGAGCATGGCCGGCCAGGGCTCGCGGACCACGAGGAAGCCCCCGCCGCCGTTCGGCACCGACTCGCCCTGGTCGTCGACGACGTCGGCCACGACGCCGGGCAGCGGGCGCATCGCCGCGCCGGGCTTGGCGGCCGTGACGCCCGGCAGCGGGCTGATCATGATGCCGCCCGTCTCGGTCTGCCACCACGTGTCCACGACCGGGCAGCGGTTCGCGCCGATGTGCTCGCGATACCAGACGTACGCCTCGGGGTTGATGGGCTCGCCGACCGAGCCGAGCACGCGCAGGGACGACATGTCGTACTTCGCGGGGATGTCGTCGCCCCACTTCATGAACGTACGGATCGCCGTGGGGGCGGTGTAGAGGATCGTGACCTGGTACTTCTGCACGACCTCCCAGAAGCGGCCCCGGTGCGGGGTGTCCGGGGTGCCCTCGTAGATCACGCTGGTCGCGCCGTTGGCGAGCGGGCCGTACACGATGTAGGAGTGCCCGGTGACCCAGCCGATGTCGGCCGTGCACCAGTAGACGTCGGTCTCCGGCTTGAGGTCGAAGACGGCGTGGTGGGTCCAGGCGACCTGGGTGAGGTAGCCGCCGGTGGTGTGCAGGATGCCCTTGGGCTTACCGGTCGTGCCGCTGGTGTAGAGGATGTAGAGCGGGTCCTCGGCGTCGTGCGGCACCGGCTCGTGCTCGGCGGGCTGACGGTCGACGAGGTCGTGCCACCAGACGTCGCGCTCGTTCACCGCGACGTCCTGCCCGGTCCTGCGTACGACGAGCACGTGCTCGATGCCGGGGCAGTCGGCGACCGCCTCGTCCACGGTCGGCTTGAGCGCGCTGGGGGCGCCGCGGCGGTATCCGCCGTCGGCGGTGATCACGAGCTTGGCGTCGGCGTCGTCGATGCGGCTCTTGAGGGCCGAGGCGGAGAAGCCGCCGAAGACCACCGAGTGGATCGCCCCGATCCGGGCGCAGGCCAGCAGCGCGATCGGCAGCTCGGGGATCATCGGCATGTACACGGCGACCCGGTCGCCCTTGCGCACGCCCAGCTCCTCCAGCGCGTTGGCCGCCTTCGCGACCTCCCTCTGCAGGTCGGCGTAGGTGATCGTACGGGTGTCGCCCTCCGGCTCGCCCTCCCAGTGGTAGGCGACCTTGTCGCCCCGGCCGGCCTCGACGTGACGGTCGACGCAGTTGTAGGCGACGTTCAGTTTGCCGCCGACGAACCACTTGGAGAAGGGCGGCTTCCACTCCAGCGTGGTGTCCCAGCGCTCCGCCCACGTGAGGCGCTCCGCGGCGCGTTCCCAGAAGGCGAGCCGGTCCTGGGCGGCCTCCTCGTAGGCGTCCGCCGTGACGTTGGCGGCCGACGCCAGGTCCGCGGGAGGCTCGAACCGGCGCGTCTCACTCAGCAGGTTCGACAGCGTCTCCTGGGTTTCCTGACCAGGGGTCTCGGTGGCCACTCCGTACTCCTTCACAGCGTCTTCGGGTTGTCTCTCGTTCGGCCGCCTCGGCCAAGCTGGGGTATGTCGTGTCCCACTTCACCAGGCGAGCGGCGTCAAGTACAAGTAATCCGGGCAGGCACGCCGTAGCTCCGCGTTGTCCGTGGTAACAGGGCTATGACCGGCAAACGTAGTGACGGGTGGGAAGCCCGCCGAGATCGCGTACGCGCCCCTGCGGTGAACGGGCGCACCTCCTCGGCGAACGACGTTGACCGGCCGGTATGGTCGAGGGCTGTGAGCGATCCCCTGGCCGTCGTCGCCGGGCTGCCCGGCGTGCCCGAGGCCGTACAGGAGGCCCGGGAGGCCGTCGACCGGCTCTACCGGCACCGGGTGCTGCGGCGGCGCGGTCCCGAGGTCACGGCCGAGTCGGCGCTGCGCGGGGCGCGTGCCTCCGCCGCGCTCGAAGGCGTCGACGTGCCTCTCGAACCGCTGCGCATGGGGGAGGTGGCCGACCCGGTGGCGCAGGGCGCGCTGCGCGCGTCGGCCGAGCTCGGACGGTTGACTCCCACGTGGCGGTCGGCCCCGCGTCAGGTCCTCGCCCGGCTGCACACGCTGGCGGCCGCGGGCCTCACGGCCGACCCCGGCAGGCCGCGTACGGTTCCCACGACCGCCGATCCGCTCGGTCTCGGCCCGGCCCCGGGCCCGGAGGAGACCGCGGCCCGCATGTCGGCGCTGGCCGGGCTGGTGACCGGCTCGTCCGCGGTGCCCGCACTGGTGCTCGCCGCGATCGTGCACGCCGAACTGGTGGTGCTGCGGCCCTTCGGCGTCGCCGACGGCCTGGTCGCCCGTGCCGCCGAACGGCTCACTCTCGTCGGCCTCGGTCTCGATCCCAAGTCGCTGGCCGCCGTCGAGGTGGGACACGCGGATCTGGGCGACGCGTACGCCGAGGGCCTGAGGTCGTACCAGAAGGGGACGGGTGAGGGCGTCGGCGCCTGGATCCGGCACTGCGCCACGGCGGTCGTGCTCGGGGCGCGCGAGACGACGGCGATCTGCGAGGCCATGTCCCGCTGAGCGACCCCTGTTCGGGGGCGTGCGGCATATCCCATATTGCGGGGCTGTGCCGGGGTGTCTGTTCAGGGGCTGTTCCGGGGCGTCCAGCACGCACGATGGTCCGGAGCCGTTCCGGGGTGTCCGGCACGCCCGAAAAGCGGACGGCGTCCCTGGTGTGGAACGCCGTCGCCGGTACACGTCACCGGGCTACCAAGCGTGCACCTCATATTTGTCGGAGCGGGTCAAGCCCGTCTCGACACGCCTCCCGCGGCTGGTCGCGCGTGGGTACCCGATGCGGTACGCGGACCCTCAGGTCCGTAATCCCTTTTTACGTCCGAATCCTGGATATGGAAAGCCCCGAGCGCGGAAGCTTTACCCGAGTCGGCGCGGCATTTATGGCGCTTCATCCTTCTTTAAGCACCTTTGCACTGATTGTGACTGGTGTGAATCATGGGACGTACCAGTGCAAGTGGTGCGATGTGCCCCCTGTCCACCCGTTGCGACCGCGTGCATCCACATGTAACACTGACTCGGAGAAAAAATTTTACTAAAATCGGTGGCGGGCTCGACCTGCCTCTCCCGATCGGGCAGCATACGGTGCGTCTCTCCCCGGAGACGGCATGTGTCACGGAGTGGTGGACCTCTTGCCACGCCACGGCTTCGTGTTTAAAGCTTTTGGAATAACGGCCCGGCTCTACCCCCCCAGAGCCGGACCCACGGCGACCCCCGCTATCCCCCCCGGCGGGGGTCGCCCTTTTTCTCCGATCTTCTCGACCGTCTCCGAGCCTCTCCGGCCGGTCTCCGGGCGCTCTCCTCCGAGGCGTGCCGAGTGGCGACGAGTCCCGGTTTCGTCCACAGGACGGGCGTCGTCCACAGAACGCGGTTCGCGCCCCGCCGGGGTTTCGCTTCTCGCGCATCGTGGTCCTCCCGGACGACAGGGAGACACCGATGCCACGCCCGCTGGCCGTAACCGACGATCAGGACCTGCTCGACGATCTGCTCCGCATCGCCGCCGCGGCGGGCGTCGAGCTGGACGTCGCCCAGGCGGCCGCCCACGCCCGGCCGTACTGGATCCGGGCGCCGCTGGTCGTGGTCGGGGCCGACCTGGCCGACGACCTCGCCGCGACCGGCCCGCCGCCCCGGCCGAACGTGGTCGTTGTCACGCGGACAGCCGGCGATCCCGACATGTGGCGCAGATGCGTGGCCGTGGGCGCGCACACCGTGCTGGAGCTGCCCGAGGCCGAGCGGCTTCTGGTCGAGGAGTTCGGCGACGCGGCCGAGCCCGCGAGCCGGGCCGGGACGGTCGTCTGCGTCGCCGCCGGGAAGGGCGGCGCCGGTGCCACCGTCCTCGCCGCGTCCCTGGCGCTCACGGCGTCGCGGCGCGGGCTCCGCACGCTGCTCGTCGACGCCGACCCGCTCGGCGGCGGCATCGACGTGCTCCTCGGGCAGGAGGAGGCGCAGGGCGCCCGCTGGCCCGACGTCGCCGGGAGGGAGGGCCGGGTGAGCTATGCCGCGCTCCAGGAGGCGTTGCCCACCTTCGGAGAGCTCACCGTGCTTTCGGCGCATCGGGGAGAGCCCGTGCGCATCCCCCGGGAGGCGATGCGCGCCGTGCTCGACGCCGCGCGGCGCGGCTGCGACCTGGTCGTCGTGGACCTGCCACGCCATGTGGGGGAGGGCGAGGCGGAGGCGCTGACCAGGGCCGCGTCGACGATCGTCGTCGTCCCCGCCGATCTCCGCGGAGCGCTCGCCGCCGCCCAGACCGTGACGCTGCTGCGCCCCGGGACCGGTGACCTGCGCCTGGTGATGCGGACCGGATCGCTGGACCCAAAGGTCGTCGCGGCCTCGCTCGCCGTCTCGTGCGCGGGCGTGCTCCCCGAGGTGCGCGGGCTGGCCGAGACCCTGGACCGGGGAGACCCGCCGCCGCTCGGCCGCACCCCTCTTGGGCGCTTCTGCGCGGATCTGCTCGACTCGCTGCCGGGTGGGCTCGATCCTGGCCGGGCCGGGTGGGCGCAGGCGGACGGCCGATGAGCCGCGAGGGCCCGGCGGCCGTGCCCGGCGTGAGCGCCGATCTGGTCGAGGCCGTCCGGGTGCGGCTGTCGCACGCCCACGCCGCGCCCACGGCGGCGCAGGTGGCGGCGGCTCTGCGGGCGGAACGCGCGGTGCTCGGCGACGCTGAGGTGCTCGCCGTCGCACGCATCCTGCGTGCCCATCTCATCGGGGCCGGGCCGCTCGAAGCCCTGCTGGCCGAGCCGGGCGTCACGGACGTGCTGGTCAACGGGCCACGAGAGGTGTGGGTGGACGACGGCGACGGCCTGCGTCGCACGGGCGTGACGTTCTCCGGGGACGACGAGGTGCGCCGGCTCGCCCAGCGCCTGGCCGCGGCGGCCGGACGGCGTCTCGACGACGCCTGCCCCTACGTGGACGCCCGGCTCGCCGGTGGGGTGCGGCTGCACGCGGTGCTGCCCCCGATCGCGGCCGAGGGGACCTGCCTGTCCCTCAGGCTGCCGTCGCGGCGGACGTTCGCGGTGGAGGAACTCGCCGAGGAGGAGGGCGCCGCGGTCCTTCGGGCGATCATGGCGGCACGGCTGGCCTTCCTCGTCACCGGAGGCACCGGAACAGGCAAGACGACCCTGCTCAGCAGCATGCTCTCCCTCGCGGGTCCGGACGAGCGCCTGCTGCTGGTCGAGGACAGCGCGGAACTCCACCCCGCGCACCCCCACGTCGTACGGCTGGAGGCCCGGCCGCCCAACCTGGAGGGCGCGGGCGGGGTCGGGCTGCGCGATCTCGTGCGGCAGGCCCTGCGCATGCGGCCCGACCGCCTGGTTGTGGGCGAGGTGCGCGGGTCCGAGGTCGTCACATTGCTGGGCGCCTTGAACACGGGTCACGAGGGAGGCTGCGGCACGCTGCACGCCAACAACGCCGCGGACGTGCCCGCCCGGCTGGAGGCGCTCGCCTGCGCGGCGGGGCTGTCCCGGGAGGCGGTGCACAGCCAGATCGCCGCCGCCCTCGACCTCGTCGTCCACCTCGTCCGGGATCCGGGCGGCGGACGGCGCCGGGTCGCGGAGATCTGCGTCCTCGAACGCGGGCCGTCCGGCCTGGTCACGGCGGTTCCGGCGCTGGCCTTCGACCCCGGGGGCCGGGTGAGCCGGGGGCCGTCCTTCGGCACGCTGCGCGACCTCTGCCCCGAGCCGGGAGGCCGCCGTGATTCCCGCTGACGGCCGGTTCCTGTCCCTGGGGCTGGTCGCGGTGCTCGCCACGGCGCTCTTCGCCTGGCTGTGGGCCGGGCCGGAGCCCGCGGCGGCGCGGCTGGCCCTGCTCACCGGCTCTCAGCGGGCGACGAGGGTCCCTCTCCGGTTGTGGACGGCACTCGTCAGGCCCCCGCGTCCGGGTGCGACCGCCGCGGCCTGGCGAGCGGCCTCCCTGGAGTTGTGCCAGGGACTCGCGGCCGAACTGGCGGCGGGCCGGCCTCCCGGCGACGCCCTGGTGAGGGCCGTCTCGTCGGTGCGGCCGCCCGATCCCGCGGCGCTCGCCCCGGTGACCGCCGCCGCGCGGGACGGCGGTGACGTCGCGGCCGCACTTCTCGCCGCCGCGCCGGTCCGAGGCGGGGAGGGCCTGATCCGGCTGGCCGCGTGCTGGCGGGTGAGCGTGGCCGCCGGGGGCGGCCTGGCCGCGCTGGTGGAACGGGTGTGCGTGTCCTTGCGCGAGGCGCAGGCGCATCGCGAGGAGGTGGCCGCGCAGCTTTCCGGGCCTCGGGCGACGGCCCGGATGCTGGCGGGCCTGCCCGCGCTCGGGCTGCTGATGGCTGCCGGTCTCGGCATGAACCCTCTGTCGTTCCTGCTCGGAGGCCCGGGTGGGCTCGCCTGCCTGGCCGCCGGGCTCGCCCTGGACGCCACCGGCCTGTGGTGGACCCGCAGGCTCGTCACGCGGGCCGAGGAGCCCCCGGGCTCCGACCCGCGCTGACCGCGAGTCGCGGCCGGGAGCAGTGCGTGGCGGCCCCGCGCCATGGTGTCGAGCGCAGGGTTGCCGAGCGCAGTGGTGCCGAGTGCCGGATACCAGGCGTCGGACACCGGGCGTCGGGAGCGGCTGTCCGGGTGGCGGAAGGCCGGCGACGTATGCCGCTGACGGAGGGGTGTGTCGATGATCTGCGTGCTGGCCGGGATCTTGACGATGCTGGCAGTGCTGGCGTGGCCCGCTCGACCTTCGGTGGCAGGGCGTCTCGCCGCCATGACGTCACCGCGTACCGGCGGGGAGGCGGGAGCGGCGGGGCGTCCGGCCGTCCGCGAGAGCCCGTCCCGGCGGGGAGCGGCCGTCGCGCTGCCTGTCGGGTTCGCGCTCTTCCTCCTGGTCGGAGGGGTGGCAGGCCTGGTGGCAGGAGCGGCGGCGGCCTCGGTCGTCTTCGTCGCCGTCCGCCGGCGGGAGCCCGCCGAGGTCAGGCGGCGACGGGCCCGCATGGAGGTCGATCTCCCGTTCGCCGTCGAACTCATGGTCGCCTGCCTGCGGGCAGGGCAGCCGATGAGCGGGGCGGTGGAGACCACCGCCGCCGCGATGCCTGGCCCGGTGGGTGAGCGGCTGACCTTGGTGGGCGCTCAGATGCGTCTCGGCGCCGCCCCGGAGGACGCCTGGGCCGCGCTTTCGGCCGAACCCTCGCTCGCCGCCCTGTCCAGGGCCATGGTCCGTGCCGCGCGGAGCGGTGCGCCCGTGGCCGACGTCCTCACCAGGCTCGCCGACGACGCGCGCCGTACGGCCAGGGCGACGGCATCGGCGGCGGCACGACGGGTGGGAGTCCACGCCGTGGCGCCGCTCGGGCTCTGCTTCCTCCCGGCCTTCGTCTTCCTCGGAGTCATCCCCATGGTCGCGGGCCTGGCGGGTCAGATCCTCCTGCCGTGAACAGCCTGTGGACATCGTCATCCACACCTGTGGACGGTGTGGGGTGCGACGGCCCGACGAGACCCTCATGACCAGCGTTGTCGGCGGGAAAGAGGGCTGGCGGCCTCTGTGGAGAACCGCAACCGCGGGAGCGTTGTCCACAGAACCGCGTTCGGCCTGAACGTCGTCATCCGTCCTGCCGCAACCTGGCCTCGACGCGGGCGGAGCAGCCGCCCCACACGGGTCAGGAGGACCGATGAGCAGGCACGCGGCGACCGGCCGGACGAGCCGGACGAGCCGGACGGGCTGGACCGGCCGGACGAGCCGGACGGGCTGGACGAGCCGGATGGGCAGGATGAGCCGGATTGGCGGCGGACCCCGGCGGCGGTCGGCAGAGGTGGTGGGCCGGCACCGGGCACGCGCAGGGCGGTGGACGACGCTCGGCGAGGCCGTACGGCGGATGCTGAACCTCGCCTGTGGGCAAGTGGCGGGGCTCGTTGGCCCGGTCGTCGTCTCGGCCATGTCGTCCGGGCCGAAGCGAGGATGGGCGGGGGTGTGGCGAGCCGCCGGAAGGGGCAGGAGCCGGGCGCGGAAGCTCGGCATCCAGTGGGTGGTGCAGGCCGGGACGAGGGCAGACGCGGGCATGTCCACCGCCGAGTACGCCGTCGGGACGATCGCCGCCTGCGGCTTCGCCGCGCTGCTCTACAAGATCGTCACCAGTGCGGAGGTGCGGTCCATGCTGGCCGCGCTGATCCAGAAGGCTTTGAAGCTGGCCGCCTGAGATGCCCGAGACGATGCGTCGGCGAGCGCCGCGCTGGCGAGCGCGGGGGTCGGTGACGGCGGAGACCGCTGTCGCGCTTCCGGCACTGGTTCTGGTCCTGACCGCCTCCCTGTGGGCGGTGGCGGCCACGGGCGCCCAACTGCGATGCGTGGACGCGGCCCGGGCGGGTGCCCGGGCCGCTGCCCGGGGTGAGGCGCCGGAGCAGGTACGCGCGGTTGTCCTGCGACTGGCTCCGGCGGACGCCACCGTGTCCGTCGGCACGGGAACCGGCACTGTCCGGGTCGAGGTGACCGCGACCGTCCGGCCGTTGTGGAGATCGTTCCTGCCCCCGGTCCGCCTCAGGGCGAGCGCCGTCTCCGACACCGAACCCGGAGTTCCCCCGCCCGCCCCGCTCGCGTCCGCGCGGTTCATGCGGCCTCCGCCCGGATCGCTCATGCCCGCGCCGCCGGTTCCGCCGGCCGTGTCCACAGCGCCGTCCGCACCGGCACCGTCCGCACCGGCACCGTCCGCACCGGCGACGTCCACAGCGGGGACGAGAGGGGAGCGAGCCGCCGCCGGCCCGGACGAAGCGCGCGGTCCGGATGGTCGCCGAGGTGGCGGGTTCTCGCGCCGCCTTGACGATGCCCAGATGGAGGAGCGCCGATGAGGGGCTCGCCCACCGGTCTGGACATGGCCCGTCCCGCCCGGGAGCGGGGTTCGGCGACCATCTGGTCGGTCACCTTGACGGCCGTTGTCTGGCTGGCGGCGATGGTCGTCGTGCAGGTCGGCGTCGCGCGTGTCGCCCGGCATCGGGCGCAGAGCGCCGCGGACCTCGCCGCGCTCGGCGCCGCCCGCTGGGCGCTCGCGGCGCCGGGGGAGGCGTGTGCCCGGGCAAAGGTGATCACGGCGGCCAACCGCGCGTCCCTGCGGTCCTGCTCCGTCTCCGAGGGCGTCGCGGAGGTCACGGTGGCCGTACCGTTCGAGGTGCCGCTCCTCGGCGCCGTGACGGCTGTCGCGTCCGCGTCGGCCGGCCCGGCCGGTGCGAGGGCATGAAGTGAGAACGGGTGTCCGTGGTCAGGTGGCACGTCGCCGTCGACGACGGTGGTGCCCGGCGTTATAGGCCCAGCCCGTCACACGGCCACAGCGAATCGAGGCGTTGGCCGGCGGCGTTCTCGGCGAACGACATGCGGCGCTTTTCAGATCTTCCGCGATGTGAAACTACTTGTGTCGCAATAGAATCACATCTTCTTAGACATAACGTCCAAGAGAGGGCGGCTGTCGTAAAGTGCCCCGTACTCTCAGTCGCCCTACGCCTTCGGGCGAGGCCGGGGTGGACGGGTTCTCCACGAAGGGATGCGTCGTGACCAGGGTTTCCAGGCTTGGTACCGCGGCGATGATCGTTCCGATCGCGGTGGCGTCCGCTCTGTTGGTGGGCGCCGCCCCGGCGGCGGCGGACGGCGAGATCCTGTCGCCCGCGAACGGTCAGGTGATCAAGGCGCCCGGCGCGGTGGCCGTGTCCGCCAAGACGGACTGGTACCAGGTCAAGATGTCCTTGTTCGTCGAGGGCCCCTCCGTGTCCCGGCAGGAGATCGCTTCCGGGGGAGCGAACCAGACGATCAGCGGATCGTTCGACCCGGGTGACGCCCCCAACGGCACCTTCACTGTGACCCTTCTCGGCGAGGTCACGCAAAAGACCTACGCCACCTCGACCTTCGTCCTCAGCCGTCCGCCGGAGGCTCCCTCCGGCGTCAAAGCGAAACTGAAGAACGCCACGACGGTTCTCGTCAGCTGGGCGCGGGGCAGCGAGCCCGACCTCCAGAAGTACGAGATCACCTCGGCGAAGGCCGGGAAGTCCGGTTCCGTGGCTCTCGACTCCGCCTGCCCCGGCTCCTCCTGCCAGGCGAGCCTCACGCTCCCGGCCGCGATGGCCGGGCAGAAGGTGGACGTCAGCGTGCGGGCGGTGCGCGCGGACGGCGTCGGCGGCACCATCGCCTCTTCCCCCTCCGCCCTCGCGTATGTGACGGTTCCGGCGCCGAAGGCCTCGGCGAGTCCCTCTGCCACGCCGTCGCCGTCGAAGAGGAGTGATCACTCGGCGGTCACGTCACCTGCCGCGAAGACTCCCAAGACCCACCCTCCGACCACGCTGCCGAACCCGGAGCCCGAGCTGCCGAAGGACGCGGACAGCGAGCTCACCCTGCCGGAAGCGACCGGCGGAAGCGATCAGACCGAGCCGGTCCTGGTGCCGGAGCAGACCGAGGCGCCGAAGACGACCGCCCAGTCGTCCTTCCTGCCGCTCAGCGGCGGTCTCGGCTTCGGCGTCTACGTGGCGATCGCCGTCGTCCTGCTGCTCATCGGCGCGAATCTGGGGGCCTGGCTGCGCCGCAAAGGCGTGACCGGCGACACCGCGGGAGACGGAGAACCCGCCGATTCCCGGCCGAAGCCCGTCATCGGCAGATCCGGAGCCGGGACCGCGGATGCCGCGAACGCCGGTGACGCCGCGACGGCCGGTGGCGTCACCACGGCGAAGAGCCGTGGAAACGCGCCCGCCCGCCGTCCTGCCGTGATCCTGGCGACGCCTAAGAACCGCGGAGACCGACCGGAGGCGGAGGCCGACACCCAGTCAGACCTGGACGCGGTCCACGCGCCGGACACCAGCGACGAGATCACGCCGCCCGGACAGGACCCCGCCACGTCCTCGGCCGAGGACAAGCCGGAGCAGAAGCTGGAGAGCGGGCCGGAGACGGAGCACCGAAAGCCGGGTGACGGGCGCGCGACCCCCGCTCGCGTACCGGTCGAGCAGGTCCCGCTGGTCCCGGCCGGGACGGCGTTTCCAGCAGGGACGGTGGTTCCGGCCGGGACGATGGCGGCGGGCGCGATGGTGAGCGGGCAGTTTCCGGACCGGCCTCTGCGCCAGCCCGAGCCCGACGTGTGGACCGACGAGGACGACGATCCCTACTCCGGCCGCCACCGCGACCTCTGACCGCCGCCGGAGCCGTGAACATCAGGAGCCGAGGAGCACGTCGAGGAGGCGGATGGCGCCCGCCTTGTCGAGCGGTTCGTTGCCGTTGCCGCACTTCGGGGACTGGATGCAGGACGGGCAGCCGCGGTCGCACTCGCAGGAGGCGATCGCCTCACGCGTCGCCGTCAGCCATTCGGACGCCCGGGCGTACCCTCGCTCGGCGAACCCCGCGCCTCCGTCGTGGCCGTCGTAGACGAAGACGGTGAGCAGGCCGGTGTCGGGGTGGAGCTCCGTGGACACGCCGCCGATGTCCCAGCGGTCGCAGGTCGCGAAGAGGGGGAGGAGACCGATGGCGGCGTGTTCGGCCGCGTGCGCGGCCCCGCCGAGATCCACCGAGTGCCCGGCCGGGGCGCTTCCGGCGTCCGCCGAGCGTGCTGCGGACCGCCTCCCGGGGTCCGTCGGGGGCTCTGCGGACCGCGTCCCGGCGTCCGTCGGGGGCTCTGCGGACCGCGTCCCGGGGTCCGCCGGGGGCCCTGCGGACCGCGTCCCGGCGTCCGCCGTACGCTCCGCTTCTCCGGGGTCCGCCGGTGCTCCAGGATCAACCGGTGCTCCGGGGTTCGCCGGGCGGGCTTCCCCGCGCAGGCCGGCGAGGGCGGGGTCGGGCAGCGTCCACCAGACCGCGCGGGTGCACAGCGTGCGGGGCGGAAGGTCGAGCGGCTCCTCCCCGAGCACCTCACCGGTCTGGGTGCGGCGCTTCAGGTACGAGACGACCTGCCGGGTGACCTCCACGGACCCGAAGTGCAGGGTGCCGGGGCCGAGGTCCCTCGAACGCAGCGACTCGATCACCCGGATGTCGGTGACGTCCCGCGCGAAGGTCGCGTAGTCCGGTTCCGCGGCGGTGACCAGGGCGACTCCGGCGTCGAGGTCGAGTGCGTCGACCACGAACGTCTCGCTCTGGTGCAGGTAGACGGCGCCCGGATGGACCATCGTGTGCGACGACGGCTCGTCGACCGTGCCCAGCAGGCGGCCCGTCGACGCCTCCACGACCTGGACCGGTGCGCCGCCAGAGCCCCGGATGTCCGCGAGATCGGCCGCGTTGTCCCGGCTCGTCCAGAACCAGCCGGCGGGCCTTCTGCGGAGCAGTCCCTGGTTCACGAGGTCGTCCAGCGCGTCCCGCGCCGAAGGGCCGAAGATCTCCAGGTCCTGCTCGCCGAGCGGGATCTCCGCGGCGGCGGCGCACAGGTGCGGAGCCAGCACGTACGGATTGTCCGGATCGAGGACGATGGCCTCCACCGGGCGCCCGAACACCGCCTCGGGATGGTGGACGATGTAGGTGTCCAGGGGGTCGTCCCGGGCGATCAGGACCGCCAGCGCGTCCTGCCCGTCGCGCCCGGCCCGGCCCGCCTGCTGCCAGAGCGAGGCGCGCGTCCCCGGCCATCCCGCGATGAGCACCGCGTCGAGCCCCGACACGTCGACGCCGAGTTCGAGCGCGTTGGTGGTGGCCAGGCCGGTCAGCTCTCCCGACCGCAGGGCCTTCTCCAGCACCCGCCGGTCGTCGGCCAGGTAGCCCGCCCGGTAGGCCGCCACCCGGTCGGCCAGCCTGGCCCTCCGGCGGGAGGCCACCGGGACGCTCTCCGCCTCCGCTTCCGCCTCGGCCGCCTCCGCCTCCGCCGTGGCCGCGGCTTCGCCGGGCTCGTCCCGCATCGGGGACTCCCACGGATGGTCCTCCCCGTACGGCGGATCGGCGTCGAGGGCCGCCTCGACCTCCTCCAGCGTGTGCCGCGCGGACAGGGCCACGGCTTCGGCGGCGCGGCGGGAGCGGACGAAGGCGAGCGTGCGGACGTCCTCGATCACGAGGTCGGCCAGGAGGTCGGCGGCCTCGGCCGTGGCCGTACGTCGGACCGGGGCGCCGCTCTCCCCGCGTAGATCGGTCAGGGGCGGCTCCCACAGGGCGAAGGTGGTCGAACCCCTCGGCGACGCGTCCGTGGTCACCTCGGCCATCTCAAGGCCGGTCAGGCGCATTCCCGCGGCGGCGGGGTCGCTCGCGGTGGCCGACGCCAGCAGGAACACCGGGGAGGCGCCGTACTTGGCCGAGACTCGGCGCAGCCGGCGCAGGATCTGGGCGACGTGCGAGCCGAAGACCCCCCGGTAGCCGTGGCACTCGTCCACCACCACCAGGCGCAGCCGCCGCCAGAAGGACGACCAGGACGCGTGCCTCGGCAGGATCGACCGGTGCAGCATGTCGGGATTGGTCAGCACGTAGTTGGCGTTCTGCCGGACCCACCGGCGCTCCTCCGGCGGGGTGTCCCCGTCGTACGTCGCGGCGCGCACCTGCGTCAGCCGTAACCTCCGCAACGACCGCAGCTGGTCGGCGGCGAGCGCCTTGGTGGGGGTGAGGTACAGCACGGTGCCGCCGGAGAAGATCTCCGCGACGGCCGGGACGACGTACGCCAGCGATTTTCCGGAGGCGGTCCCTGTGGCAATGATCACGTTTTGGCCACGTTTAACCAGCTCGGCGGCGTGAAGCTGATGTTCCCACAGCCCTTCGACCCCCTGGAGGCCCAGTCGTGCGACCAGGAGATCGGGGGCCCAGTCGGGCCATCTTGCCTCACCCGCGTGACGTGCTGGAACATGCTCCACATGGGTTACGCGCCCCCGGCGTGCGGGAACCGCGAGCAGACGGGTGAGAAGGTCGCCTGTTCGGGCAGAGGACGAAGAAGTCGGAGTCACTGGTTTCCAGTTTGGCATCTGCGGGGAGAGTCGCCCGGAGTCGTGATTTCGTATAGACACGGAGTCGTAGCGTGGTTGAATGCCGCGCGTCGGGGTCGTGCTTCTGGACTACCAGGATGCAGGACCCGTATCGAGACCTACGCAAGTAAGGCGCTGGAGGATCTGTGGATCTGAAGTTGGACCACCATTCCGAGGACAATCTCACCATCGTGGATGTCGAGGGTGAGATCGACGTCTACACCGCGCCCAGACTGCGTGAGCTGCTGATCGACCTGGTCAACAAGGGCAACTTCCACCTGCTCGTCAACATGGAGAAGGTGGACTTCCTCGACTCGACGGGCCTTGGCGTGCTGGTCGGCGGGCTCAAGCGCGTGCGGGCGCATGACGGCTCCCTGGAGCTCGTCTGCACACAGGAGCGCATTCTGAAGATCTTCCGGATCACGGGCTTGACGAAGGTCTTCGGGATCTACGCCTCGGTCGAGGAGGCCAAGGAAGCCCACGGCCGGGACAAGTGACGGCCGGGGACCCAGCACCATGGCCACCGTCGAGCTGACGTTCACCGCCCTGCCCGCCCATGTGCGTACGGCCAGGCTGGTCGCCACGGCCATCGCCAGACGCACCGGGGTGGCGGAGGCGATCCTGGACGAGGTGCGGCTCGCCGTCGGAGAGGCGTGCTCGCGGGCTGTGGAGGCGCACCGCCTCCACTGCCCCGGGGAGCCCGTACGCATCGAGTTACGTGACGACGCGGGGCGTTTTGAGGTGACGGTCACCGACGCCGCTCCGGGCGACGACGTGATGCCTCAGGTCCTGGAGGCGAACGGCAGCCTCATGCCCGAGATCGACAATCTGGGCATCGCGGTCATCGCGGGGCTGGCGGACGACGTCGAGGTGCTGCCCGGGCCGAAGGGCATGCGCATCCGCATGAGCTGGCCCGCCTCCACCAACGGTCTCGCCGCCTTCTGACTCCCGCGCTACGGCTCCGGCTCTCCGGCTCCGCGCGCCGACCACCGCACAGATCGAGTGTCGCCCCCCGGCGTGACACTCGATCTTTTGGTATGTCCGGGGGCCCCGCACCGTCCGCGGAGCGCGATGGCAGAGGTTAAGGTTGTCCGAAATCCAAAGCAAGGATGTGCCACAACCAGGAGAGCGGCACCGGACATGATCCTGACCGCGCTGGTCAAAGCACCTTCATAGTGGTGCAAATGTTGGCCCATCATCCGACGCTGCCCTGATTCCCGGGCACGAGGGCCTTCATATCCGCGGCGTCGCTGCGTAGACTCCCGGCACCGGCCAAGGTATTGCGGATGCAACCGGAAGCGGCACTTGCCAACCGCCCGGATAGTGCGCCGCACGGCCAGAGGGTTCGTCCGTAGCGTCGTCCGGGCAGGAGGACCGAAACCCCGTCTGGCCGAGGAGGACGGATGTCTGCCTATCACGCCGCTGGCGAAAGCGCAGCGGTAGCTTTGAACGGTTCCCATCTCACCCTTGTGATCGTCGTCGCCGTCGTGGCGCTGCTCGCTCTGGCCGTCGCGGGCGGACTGGTACGCGAGGTGCTCGCCGCCGGGCAGGGCACCGAGCGGATGCAGAACATCGCGCGGGCGGTGCAGGAAGGCGCCGCGGCCTATCTCACGCGGCAGTTCCGGACGCTCGCGATATTCGTCGTCATCATTCCGTTCCTGCTTCTGCTGCTTCCGGCCGGTTCGACCGGCGAGCGGATCGGCCGATCGGTGTTCTTCGTCGTCGGCGCGGTGTTCTCCGCCCTGACGGGATTCATCGGCATGTGGCTCGCCGTACGCGGGAACGTCCGCGTCGCGTCCGCCGCCCGGGAGTCGGGCGAGCGGGTCGCGATGCGGATCGCCTTCCGCACCGGCGGCGTCGCGGGCATGTTCACGGTCGGCCTGGGCCTGCTGGGCGCCGCGATCGTCGTGCTCGTCTACAAGGGCGACGCGCCGAACGTCCTGGAGGGCTTCGGCTTCGGCGCCGCGCTGCTCGCGATGTTCATGCGGGTCGGCGGCGGCATCTTCACCAAGGCGGCCGACGTCGGCGCCGACCTGGTCGGAAAGGTCGAGCAGGGCATCCCCGAGGACGACCCGCGCAACGCGGCCACCATCGCCGACAACGTCGGCGACAACGTCGGCGACTGCGCCGGCATGGCGGCCGACCTGTTCGAGTCGTACGCCGTCACCCTGGTCGCCAGCCTGATCCTGGGCCGGGCCGCCTTCGGCACCGAGGGCCTGGTCTTCCCGCTGATCGTCCCCATGATCGGTGTGATCACCGCGGTCATCGGCATCTTCACCACCGCCCCCCGCGCCAGCGACCGCTCCGGGATGTCCGCCATCAACCGCGGCTTCTTCATCTCGGCCGCGATCTCGGCCGTGCTGGTGGCCGCGGCGGCGTTCGCGTACCTGCCGTCGAGCTTCGCCGACCTGTCCGGCGCGTCGCCGGACGTCGCAGCGCTCACCGCCGACCCGCGGCTGATCGCCATCGGCGCGGTGCTCGTCGGCCTGGTCCTGGCCAGCGCCATCCAGATCCTCACGGGCTACTTCACCGAGACCAACCGCCGCCCGGTCCGGGAGATCGGCGAGAGCTCGCTCACCGGCCCGGCCACGGTCATCCTGTCCGGCATCTCGGTCGGCCTGGAGTCGGCGGTCTACTCGGCGCTGCTGATCGGCGGCGCGGTCTACGGCGCCTTCCTGCTCGGCTTCGGCAACGTGACCGTGGCGCTGTTCGCCGTGGCCCTCGCCGGCACCGGGCTGCTGACCACGGTCGGCGTGATCGTGTCCATGGACACCTTCGGCCCGGTCTCCGACAACGCGCAGGGCATCGCCGAGATGTCGGGCGACGTCGAGGGCGAGGGCGCCCGCGTGCTCACCTCCCTGGACGCGGTCGGCAACACCACCAAGGCCATCACCAAGGGCATCGCGATCGCGACCGCCGTGCTCGCGGCGACCGCGTTGTTCGGGTCGTTCCGTACGGCGGTCGAAGGTGAGCTGGCCAAGGCGTCGGCGGGGGTGAAGAACGCCCTGGGCTCGTTCGCGGACTTCAGCCTCTCGGTGGACGCCCCGAACGTGCTGGTCGGCCTCATCGTCGGCGCGGCCGTGGTGTTCCTGTTCTCCGGTCTCGCGATCAGCGCCGTCGGCCGCGCCGCCGGCCGGGTCGTCTACGAGGTGCGCGAGCAGTTCCGCACCAAGCCGGGGATCATGGACGGCAGCGAGCTGCCGGACTACGGCCGGGTGGTGGACATCTGCACCCGTGACTCGCTGCGCGAGCTCGCGACGCCCGGCCTGCTGGCCGTGCTGACCCCGATCGCGGTCGGTTTCGCGCTCGGGTACGCGCCGCTCGGCGCCTACCTCGCCGGCGCCATCGCGTCCGGCACGCTCATGGCGGTGTTCCTGGCCAACTCCGGCGGCGCCTGGGACAATGCCAAGAAGCTGGTCGAGGACGGCCACCACGGCGGCAAGGGCTCCGAGGCACACGCCGCCACCGTCATCGGCGACACCGTCGGCGACCCCTTCAAGGACACCGCCGGCCCGGCCATCAACCCGCTGATCAAGGTGATGAACCTGGTCGCACTGCTGATCGCCCCGGCCGTCGTCACGTACGCCGACAACGTGACGGTGCGCGTCGTCGCGACGGTCGCCGCGGTGGCGGTCGTCGTGGGCGCCGTGGTCGTCTCCAAGCGCCGGGCGACGACCATCGCCCCGTCCGGCGAGGCCGACGCGGCCGCCCGCGCGAGCGAGCCCGTCGCGCACTGACGGCCCGTACGCCGCGCTCGTCCGAAGGTCCCCTGCTTGGTCAAGCGGGGGACCTTCGTCCGTACACTGGGCCGTTATGGACAAGCCGAACGGGGGCAGGACGCTGGCGCTGATCCTGCTGACCATGGTGGCGATGCTCGCCCTGATCGTGGGCCTCGCCGTCTGGGCGATGCCGTGAGCGACGCAGCGAGCGATGCCCTGGGCGATGTGGTGAACGATGCCGTGAACCTCCGCACGCTGGTCGTGGTCCGGCACGCCCAGGCGGGTCACGCGCCCGGTCTCCCCGACAGCGAACGTCCCCTCACCCCCAGGGGCGAGCGGGACGCCCGGGCGGCCGGCGAGGAGATCCGGCGGCTCGCCCCCGCGCTCGTCCTGTGCTCGCCCTCGGTCCGCACCCGCAGGACGGCCGAACTGCTCGCGCCCGGCGTCCCGGCCGAGATCGAGCGGGACATCTACGAGGCCTTCCCCGACGACCTGCTCGACGTGCTGCGCCGTACGGACGCCGAGATCGCGTCTCTCGTGCTCGTCGGCCACAACCCGGGCGTCCACGAACTGGTCGCGGCGCTGACCGGCGCCCGGCTCGACGGCTTCCCGACCTGCGCGTACGCGGTGATCGAGCTCGGCGTGCCGTGGGAGGAGGCCGGGCCGGAGACGGGACGGCTGATCCGCGTCGGCCGCCCCTGAAGCGGAGCGGCCCCCGGCCCCGAAGCGGAGCGGCCCCCGGCCCTGAAGCGGAGCGGCCCCCGGCCCTGGAGCGGAGCGGCCCCCGGCCCTGAAGCGGAGCGGCCCCGGCCCGCCCCGAGGTGATAACGGTCGCGGATCGTGGGTAGGGACCTGCTCCTGCCGCTCCGGGACATCGCATTCGCCAGGGCGCCGAGGCCGGAGGATCCGCGCCTCGCGCTCGGCTTCGGGCTGTCCGGAGCCTGCTGCCTGGTGGTCCCGTTGCTCGTGGGCCTGCTCACCGGCCATCCGGCCGGGGGCGCGACGGTCGGGCTCGGCGCGTGGCTGGTGGCAGCGCGGGCCATCGTGAACCCCGCGGGCGTACGGACGCCGTACCTGTTCGGGGTGGTGGTCTCGGTCGGCGTGGGAACGTCGCTCGGGGTCCTGGTGTCGGGCAGCAGCTGGATGATGATCGGCGCCGCCTCGGCCCTGGCCGGGCTCGGCGGGCTGGTACGGCCGATCGGCGTCACACCGGCGCTCACGCTGCTGCTGACGGCCGCGAACCCGCTGCCGCTCGATCCCCTGCCGCACACGGGCCTGCAACTGCTCGGCGGGCTGCTGCCTGCCGTCCTGCTCACCCTGCCCTGGCCGTGGCGGCGTACCCGCCCGGCCATCACGACGCTGAACGAGGTGGCCGCCGCACTGGCCGCGCTGGCGGAGGCGGTGCCCGGGGCAGACAAAGGCTCGATGCCCGGCCCCACCGCCGGCGCCGCGGGCCGCGACGCGGGGACCGACGGGCGCCAGGACGCACACCCGGCCGCGAGCCCCGCCGCTGAACGGAACGAGAGCCGGAACGAGGGCCGGAGCGAGGGCCGGGACGAGTGGGACGCGCGCCGCCGGGCGGCGGCGGACGCGCTCGCCGCGGTCGGCACGGCCCGGGCCCGGCGGCTGCGCGGCGAACGATCGCGGGCGGCGGACGACGTCGCGCTCGCGCTCCGCCGGGTGTTCCACGAGATCGTCGCGCTGCGCGGCCTGTGTGACACGCTGCGACGCCGGGCCCCCCGCGCGGTGGAGGAGGCCGGGATCGGCGACCTGACCGCGTCGCTCGCCGACGCGTTGCGGGCCTACCTGGCCGACTGCCCTCCGCTGCGGGAACCGGTGGTCGACTTCGGCGCCCGGGTCGACCGGTTGCGCGAGCGGACCACCGGCGGAGAGCGGGAGAAGGTCGTGCTCGTCCTGCTGCGTCAGGTCGCCCACAGCGTGGGACGGATCCAGGCGGCGCTGGACGGGTCCGCCGCGCAGGCCCGCCGCCTCTGCGCGCCAAGGCTCGACATCGGCGGGCTCGACGCCGCCGCGCTCGGCTTCGGCGGGCTCGCCGCGCCCCCGCCGCTCGCCTTCGACGACCCCCGGGTGCGGCACGCCCTGCGCGTCGTCCTCGGCACGGCCTTCGCCTCGGTGGTCATCGTGCTCTTCAAGCCGGCGTTCCCGCACTGGCTGGTGATCGCGGTGCTGGTCACCATCCAGCCGACGTACGGCGAGACGCGGGCGAGGGTGTGGGCGCGGGTGGGCGGCAGCACGGTCGGCGGGCTGGTCTCGGCCGCCGTGCTCAACCTCACGCCCGGTCACTGGGCGCTCGTGGCGCTGATCGGGGTGTCGGCCGCGCTGGCGTTCGGCCTGGCCCCGACCCACCAGGCCTACTGGGCGACGTTCATGACGATGTGCGTGCTGCTGCTGCTCGATTTCCAGGTGCCGCAGACGGCTCGGATCGCCGAGTCACGGGTCGTCCTCACCCTCGCGGGCGGGGCCATCGCGATCGCCTGCACGCGGCTGCTGTGGCCACGTGGCGAGACACGGCGGCTCGCCGACCGGGTGGGCCGGATGCTCGGCTCGCACGCGGCGGCCGCCCGCGCGCTGGCCCAGCTGGCACGGGGAAGGATGGCCGCCGAACGGGCCGAGGACCGGATCAGGAGGGCCGGGGTGGACGCCGAGATGGTCACCGGCGCGCTCGGCTACATCGCGAGAGAACCGGGCGGCACCGCCCCTGAGGCCGTCGGAGGGGCCCTCGACGCCGCCCAGCGGGTCCGCGACGACCTGCTGACGATGGTCTCGCTGCTCCGGGACGAGCCGATCGGGGCGGGGCCGGTCGCCGACGTGCTGGACGCCGTGGCCGGGCAGCTCCAGGCCGCCTCCCAGGCCGTGCAGGCGGGGGAGCCGTACGAGCCGGGTGAGGGCGTGAGCCGCGGGCTCGCCGACGACGCGATGTGGGTCGGCGCGCAGGCCGAGCGCCGGCTCGCCGAGCTCGAGTCGGCGCCGGAGGCCGCCGGATCGCGCCGTGCGCTCCTGCGGACCGCCGCCGCCGACCAGGCCCTGCGCTCGCTGGACGCCGACGCCGTACGGCTCTGCGCCGCGGCGGGCGGCGCCTTCGCGGCCGTACGGTGAGGGGCGTCAGGTGGTGGCGGGAGGCATGCCGTCCTCGGCGTCGGCCGCCTCCACCTCCTCGCGGGAGATGCCGAGAAGGTAGAGAATCGAGTCGAGGTAGGGCACGTTGACCGCGGTGTCGGCGGCCTGCCGGACGATCGGCTTGGCGTTGAACGCGATGCCGAGCCCGGCGACGGCGAACATGTCGAGGTCGTTGGCGCCGTCGCCGATCGCCACGGTCTGGCTCAGCGGGATGCCCGCCTCGGCGGCGAACCGCTCCAGCGCGCGGGCCTTGCCCGGCCGGTCCACGATCTCGCCGACGACCCGGCCGGTGAGCCGGCCGTCCACCACCTCCAGGGTGTTGGCGGCCGAATAGTCGATGCCGAGGTCCGCCACGAGAGAGTCGGTGATCTGGGTGAAGCCGCCGCTGACGATCGCGAAGCGGTAGTCGAGCCGCTTGAGCGTGCGGACCAGCGTGCGCGCGCCGGGGGTGAGGACGACCTCCTTGACGACCTTCTCGAAGACCTCCTCGGACAGGCCTTCGAGCAGCGCGACCCGTCTGACCAGCGACTCGGCGAAGTCGAGCTCGCCCCGCATGGCCTCGTCGGTCACCCGGGCGACCTCGTCGAGGCACCCGGCGTGCCGGGCCAGCAGCTCGATGACCTCGTTCTGGATCAGCGTCGAGTCGACGTCCATCACGATGAGCCGCTTGGCGCGGCGGTGCAGCCCGGTGCGCTGGACGGCCACGTCCACCTGCTGGGCGGCCGCCTCGGCGGCGAGTTCGGCCCGCAGCGCCTGCGGGTCCGCCCCCGAGACCGCGAGCTCGATGCAGGTGACGGGATAGCTCGACAGCCGTTCGATCCTGTCGATGTTGGCGCCGCTCGCGGCGATCCGCCCGGAGATCCCCGCCATCGCGGCGGGCAGCAGCGGCGCGCCCAGGACGGTGACGTGCAGGCGTCCGCGCCGTCGTTTCTCCTTGGAGGTCGTGCCGGTGGCGATCTCCAGGTCCATGTCGAGGTCGGCGGCCACCTGCTCGACGGCGGTCCACAGCCCGCCGATGGTGCCTCCGGTGCCGGTGGGCGGCCCTCCGGCGTAGGCGACGAGAACGCCAAGGGTCAGACGGCCGCGGATGACGACCTGCTCCACGTCGGCCACGACGACCGGGAACCCGGCCAGTACGGCGAAAAGCCGGGAGGTGACGCCCGGGCGATCCGGACCGGTCAGCGTGATCAGGAGCGTGCGCTGGTTCACGTTGTTTGAGGTTACTGTGCGGCTTGTCGTGGCCGCGCACGAGGTTCACGATGCGGACGCCTTCGTGCCCCCGGCCTGAGGGAGCGGCGTCATTTCCGCATGTCGTCATGGTGGTGGGCGCTTGCCCCGAGGAAGGACGTGACGACCTATGACGATCTCCCTTGGCCCCGGGCCCCTCCAGCCCGGCTCTCTGCGGACCGGCCCCCACACGAGCACTCACGACGGCCCTCACGATGGCCCCCGCAGGGGCCGCGACACCGGCCGCTACACCGTGCGCCTCGCCGAGAGCGCCGCCGACGTCCGCGCTGCCCAGCGGCTGCGCCACGAGGTCTTCGCCGTCGAGATGGGCGCCCGGCTGGACTCGCCGCTGAACGGTCACGACGCCGACCGGTTCGACGCGTACTGCGACCATCTCCTCGTCCGCGAGGGGGACACCGTGGTCGGCACCTACCGCCTGCTGCCGCCCGGCCGCTCGGACCGGCTCTACTCGGAGACCGAGTTCGACCTCGGCGCGCTGAAGGGCCTGCGCGGCGGCCTGGTCGAGGCGGGGCGCACCTGCGTGCATCCCGACCACCGCGGCGGGGCGGTCGTCGCGCTGATGTGGGCGGGGATCGCCCGCTATCTCGCCGACCACGGCCACACCTGGCTGGCGGGCTGCTGCTCGGTGCCGCTGGACGACGGCGGCGTGGTCGCCGCGGGGGTGGTCGACCGGGTGCCGCTCGGGCCGGAGGAGTATCGGGTGACTCCGCGCACGCCCTGGCGCGACGCCGGGGTGCCCCGGACCGACCGGTTCGTGCTGCCGCCGCTGCTGCGCGGCTATCTGCGGCTCGGCGCCTGGATCTGCGGAGCGCCCGCGTACGACCCGGATTTCGGCACGGCGGACTTCTTCGTACTGCTCTCGCTGGCCGAGACCGACCCGCGCTACCTGCGGCACTTCCTGGGAGAGACCCGGTGAGCGCGGTCACGCCCCTGCCGCCGGCCCCCTCGGCGACCCCTTCGGGGTCCGTTGAGCGCTCGGTCTGGCTGCCCCTGTCGTCCTGCGCGCCCGCCGCGTGTGTGCGGGCGCAGACGCGTACGGCCGGGCCGCTGCGGCGGGCCGCCCGGCTCGCCGGCGCGCTCGCGGTGCTCGCCGCCGGTCTGCCGGTCGCGCTCGTGATCGGCCGTACGGCCCGGCGGGGAACGGCGGTGGCCCGCTGGTCGCGCCTGTTCCTGCGGGCCCTCGGCATCAGGGTGGTGACCCGCCGCGGGTTCTCCTGCCTCGGAGGGTCCGCCCGGGCGCGGGCCGTACGCGACGACGACGGCCCGGCCCTGCTCGTGGGCAACCACGTCTCCTGGCTCGATCCCCTGGTGATGGCCGCGACCCTCCCCTGCCGCCCGCTGGCCAAGGCGGAGGTGGCCAGGTGGCCGGTGATCCGCACCCTGGCCACGGGCGGCGGCGCGCTGTTCGTCGACAGGGACGCCTTGTCCACCCTGCCGCGGGTCGTCGCGGACATGGCCGCCGCGCTGGGCCGCGGCGAGAGCGTCGCGGCGTTCCCGGAGGGCACCACCTGGTGCGGCCGGGAGATGGGGCGTTTCCGCCCGGCCGTCTTCCAGGCCGCGCTCGACGCGGGAGTGCCCGTACGGCCGGTCGCGCTGCGCTTCGTGGAAGGCACGGGCGAGTGCGCCACGCCGTCCACCCGGCCCTCGTTCGTCGGCGACGACACCCTGGTCGCCTCGCTCCTGCGCATCGTCGCGACCCGCGATCTGGTCGCGGAGGTGACCGTCTTCCCCGGCGTACGCCTGGAGCGGACGGCCCCGCTGGGCCTCCATCCGGCGGACGCGCGCGCCGAGGGGCAGGGCGAATGGTCCCGGCGGGGCGCGGCGCGAGCGGCGCTCGCCAGGATCGCCGAGGCCCAGGTCAGAACGGCACTCCTGCCCGAATCCGGCAGACCCGCCCTGGCCGCCTGAGCCGGTCGCCGTGGCCGGGCGGTGGCCCCGGAAACGGCGGACGCCCGCCTGCCGGGGCAGACGGGCGTCGTCGGGTTCGGTACGGCGAGGTCAGCGGACGATCTTCGTCTTGACCGTCTTCAGGAAGTACCAGTGCTTGACGCCCAGTTCCTTCCAGGCGCGCCGGTTGAGGTCCTCGGCGCCGTTGGGGACGTCCCACTGGTCCACACCGACGCGGGCGAGGGCCGTGCCGCGGGCGCCCTTCTTCAGCTTGACGGTGACCGAGAACGAGACCGCGTCGTCGACCTCCAGCGCGCGGGGCACCACGCACCAGAAGCCGTCGGAGAAGAAGGCGCATTCCGTGCCCTTGGGAGCGCTGTAGTACACCTTGCGCTCGATCCCCTTGGGCAGCTGGCCGCCGACGAAGTACGTGTCGGCGAGGTGCGGGCCCCGGTTGACCGCGCCGACGGTGTAGGTGATCCGCGAGCCGGCCCTGGCCTTCTTCGGGCCCTTCGCGACCACGTAGAAGCTCGAGTACGGCTCCGCCTTGGCGGTCGCCGCGGCGGTGGACGCCGGGGCGGCCGAGGCCGCCGGGGCCGCGGCGAGGAACAGGGCCCCCGCGAGCGGCGCGGCCGTCGCGAGGCCGACGATCTTCACGATCGGGTGACGCATGAGCGTGTGTCTCCTGAGGACGATGGGGAGAAAGGGAGGTTCCCCCACAAGGGGGAAATTTTGTACCATCCCCCCACATCATCCGTAAAGATCTTTATTGTGAAGATTGCGGATCCAATTGTCAGCGGGTGATTGTGCTCTTCGTCTTCACCCAGCTGATGCTGCCGCCGAACTCGTTGAGCAGCTGCTTGGGGTCGGTGTTGAGCGGCGTGTCGGTCACGGCTCCGCCGAAATAGCCGTAGAGCTTGCCCCGCGCGGATCCGCTCACCCAGGCCTTGGCCCAGAACGTGTAACTCCTCCCCTTCTTCAGGCCGGGCAGTACGCAGAGTGCTCGGATTCGCTCCCGGGTGCACCGCTCGTTGTAGCGAGAACCTTGCGGAACGTAAATTCGGGCCTTGGTGACATTCTTGGGGAACTTCGCGGCCAGGAATATCTCGTCCGTCCTGGTCTTGAGCTTGTTGACGAGGGTGACCTTGAAGGACACCACCCGGCCCGCCCTGACCCGGTAGGGATAGCTCACCTTGATGGAGACCGGGGCGGCGGCGGCCGCGGTGGTGGCCGAGCTGGTGCTCGCGCTGGTGCTCGTGGTGCTGGCCGCCCGCGCCGCCGTGGGCGCCAGGGACGGAGCGGACGCCGACGCGGCGGTGGGGGCGGAGACCACCAGCGCTCCGGCGGCCAGTGATGCGACCAGCGACGTCGTCGACTTACGGATGAGGGTTCGCATGTAGACAGCCTTGACCAACAAAATCTCAGATTCGTCACATATCAGAGAATGAGATGGCTGTCGCCGAACTCGTGCCACAGGTAGCCCTCCCGCAGCGCCTCCTCGTACGCCTCGGCCAGCACCCCGGTCCCGGTGATCGCCGACAGCATCATCAGATGGCTCGAACGCGGCTCGTGCAGGCCCGTGATCAGCCCGTCCACCGCGCGGACGCCTCCCGCCGGGGTGACCACGTGGGAGGTCCACCCCGACAGCGCCCGCACCCCGCCGTCGGGCCCCGCCTCCCCATGGCGTGGCCCGGCGACCGGAGGCCGCGCCGCCGTCTCCAGAGCGCGTACGACCGTCGTGCCGACGGCGATCACCCGGCCCCCGTGCGCGCGGGTGAGGTTCGCCAGCAGGGCCGTACGCGCGGAGACCGAGAACCACTCCGGATAGGGCGGTTCGTCCTTCTCCGGAGACGCGACGCCGGTGTGCAGCGTGATCGGAGCGATGCCGATGCCCCGGCTGACCAGCGCGGTCACGAGTTCCGGGGTGAACGGACGGCCCGCGCTCGGCATCTCCGCGCTGCCGGGCTCCACCCCGAAGACCGTCTGGTAGTCCGCGAGCGGCCAGTCGCGCCGCACGTAGCCGTACCGGATCGGCACGCCGTGCGCGGCGAGGTAGGAGAGCACGTCGCGGTCCAGGCGGGCCCGCCACAGCCGCGCCGTCTCCCGCTCGACCAGGCGCAGCGTGGCCCCTCCCGGCAGCGGCAGCCATTCCCCCGGTGCCGCGCCGAGATAGGGCTCCGTCGCCGTGGCCGTACGGCGGCGCAACTCCACCAGCCAGTCGCCGGACGCGAGCCGGCCCGAGAAGTGCACGGCCAGGCGGTCGAGCCGTACGGCCGCGGGCAGGGTGGCGGAGTCGTTCACCACGAGCAGGTCGCCGGGGGCCAGCAGCGACGGCAGGTCGGCGAAGACGTGATGAGTGACCTCGCCGGTGTCGCGGCGGGAGACCAGCAGCCTGACCTCGTCGCGGCGCAGCCCGCGTGCCTCGGGCGGCTCACGGGCCTCCAGCGGCGCCGCGAGCGCGAACGTCAGCGAGTCGCCCGACGCCCGCGGCCTGCCGGGCCCCCCGATCACGTCCGCCGGCCCGCCGGGGCCGGTCATCGCAGGTCTCCGCGGGTGAAGCGGCCCGGCGCGGGGCGGCCGGCGACGAGGCGCAGCAGGGCCGGCGCCACGCTCTCCGGTGGCGGCGCCGTCCCGGCCTCCTCCTCGCCGACCGCGTCCGCCAGCATGCGGGTCCGCATCTCGCCCGGGTCCACCCACCACACGGCGACGTCGGGCTCCTCGGCGGCGAGGACGTTCGAGACCTGGTCGAGGGCGGCCTTGGTCGCGCCGTAGCCGCCCCAGCCCTCGTACGCCTCCACGGCGGCGTCGGACGAGATGTTCACGATCGCGCCCTGCCGCTTGCGCAGCGCGGGCAGCGTGGCCTGGATCAGCGCCAGCGGCCCGACCACGTTCGTCTCGAACAGGGCCCGCAGGGAGTCCAGCGGATAGTCGGCGAGCCGGGGCAGCGGGGCCGGGCCGAGCCCGCTCGCGTTGTTCACGAGCAGGTCCAGTTCGGGGACGGCCTCGGCGAGCCGGGCCACGTGCGCGGGATCGGCGACGTCTCCGGGAATGGCCCGGGCGCCGAGGTCGAAGGCCGCGGACATCAGGTCCTCCTCGCCCCGCGCGGTGAGGAGGAGCGACCAGCCGTCGGCGGCGAGCGCTTTGGCGAGGGCCAGTCCCAGCCCTCGCGACGCTCCGGTGATGAGTGCCTGTCTCATGCGCTTCACGCTAGGAAGCGGCAGGTCAGGCGGGCATCGGACCACGGCCCGGCACGGGTTCGGCAGTTGGCCCTAGGTCCACCGGCCGACGCGCGCCGGGCGCCGGGCGACCTACGCTGGGTGCGTGCCCGAGCCCGCCGACACCGTTCCCCCGCCCGAGCCGCTCCGGTCCGGCCCGGACACGTGTGCCGAGCCGCTCCGGCCGGGACCGGACACGTGCGCCCGCGAGCGAGCCGCCCTGGACCATGCCGCCGCAGAGGACGCCCACGACCCGGACGCCCGGGATCGCGACGCACGGGATCGGGACGCCGTGCTGCACGCGGTCAGTTCGGCCGTGCTCGCGGTGACCCGTCACCTTTCGGTCCGGGAGGTCCTCCAGGTCATCGTGCGGTCCGCGCGACGGCTGCTGGACGCCCGCTACGCCGCGCTCGGCGTGCCCGACGACGACGGCGCGTTCGCGGAGTTCGTGGCTGAGGGCATCTCCGACGAGCAGTGGAAGGCCATCGGCCCCACCCCGCGCCAGCACGGCATGCTGGGCGCGCTGCTGCGCGAGGGAAGGCCGGTCCGGCTGCCCGACATCCGCCAGGATCCGCGGTACGGGTGGTGGCCGAAGGCCCATCCCGTGCTCACGGACTTCCTCGGCGTGCCGATCACGGACGGCGACACCGTGCTCGGGATCATCTTCCTGTCGAACAAGCGCACGCCCGGCGGGTTCGACGAGGCCGACGAGGACCTGCTGACGCTGTTCGCGGCGCACGCCGCCATCGCGCTCACCAACGCCCGCCTCTACGAGCGCGGGCGCGAGCTCACGGTGATCGAGGAACGCACGCGGATGGCCCGCGAGCTGCACGACGCCGTCAGCCAGAAGCTGTTCTCGCTGCGGCTGACCGCGCGGGCCGCCGCCGCGCTGGCCCGCACCGAGCCCGAGCGGGCGGCCGAGGCGATCGAGCGGGTCGAGCGGATGGCGGGGGAGGCGCTGACCGAGTTGCGCGCCGTGATCGTGGAACTGCGCCCGCCCGAGCTGGACCGGTACGGCCTCGTGGAGGGCCTGCGCGAGCAGGTGGCCCTGCTCGACCGCCTGCATCCCGCGACCGTCGCGTTCACGGCCGAGGGCGAGCCGCCCGGCGACCTGCCGCCCGAGGTCGAGGTCGCCGTGCTCCGGGTCGCCCAGGAGGCGCTGCACAACGCCGTACGGCACGCCGGGGCCGGCCGCATCGGCGTGCGCCTCACGCGCGCCGCGGCCACCCTGGCGCTGGAGGTGACCGACGACGGCGCGGGCTTCGACAGCGACGACATGAGCGGGACGGCGGCACGCGGCCTGGGGCTGCCCTCGATGGGCGACCGGGCCCAGGCCGTCGGCGGCACGCTGTCGGTCTCCTCCACGCCCGGCCGCGGCACGACCGTACGACTGGAGGTGCCCGCGTGATCCGCGTGCTCATCGCCGACGACCACCCCGTCGTACGGCAGGGACTGCGCACGTTTCTGGAGATCCAGGAGGACATCGGCGTCGTCGGCGAGGCGGCGGACGGCGCCGAGGCCGTCGCGCTGACCGAGTCGCTCGCCCCCGACGTGCTGCTGCTCGACCTGAGGATGCCGGTGCTCGACGGCCTCGGCGCGCTGGCGGAGCTGAGCGGGCGGGACGTGCGGGTGATCGTCCTCACGTCGGTGAGCGACCGCGGCGACGTCGCACCGGCGATGCGCGCGGGCGCGGCGGGCTTCCTCTACAAGGACGTGGACCCGGCCGCGCTCGTGCGGGCGATCCACGCCGTGCACAGCGGGCAGGTCCTGCTCGCGCCGGAGGCGGCCGAGGCCATGCTGTCGGGCCCGGCGGAGCGTGCGCGGCCGGAACAGGCGGCCACGCTGACCGACCGGGAGCGCGAGGTGCTGCGGCACATCGCGGCGGGACGGTCGAACCGGGAGATCGCCCGCGCGCTGGTGGTGGCGGAGAAGACGGTGAAGACCCACGTCTCCAACGTGCTCATGAAGCTCGGCGTGCAGGACCGCACCCAGGCCGCGCTCTACGCCGTACGGCACGGCCTGGCCTGAGCGCCGCCGGGGGTCAGGTCGGTCAGACCTGGGACTCCACGATGGCGTTGTGCGCGGCGACCCTGGCCCGCCGTACGGCCCGGTCGAGGTCGCGCAGGACGGCGCCGCGCACGGCGACCTGCCCGGAGGTGAGACCGCGCTCGTCGGCCAGGCGGAGCGCGACGGCGAGCCGGGCGGCGAGCGCGCCGACCCGGTGCGCCCTGCCCGGATAGCCGGGGGCGAGGGCCTCGCCCGCGCGGTCGAGCGCGTCCGCCGCGGGGAAGCCCTGCGCCGGGCCGCCCACGCCGAGCAGCGCCTCGGTGGCGGCGACCATGGCGGTCCGCAGGGACTGCTCCGCCTCCGCCAGCGAGGGCACGTCGGGGGGCGCCGCCGACGCCTCGGCCGTGGCCCAGCGGACGCCGCGGTACGACGAGCCGCGCCGGTCGGCGGACGGCACGAGGCCGAGGCACCTGCCGGACAGCACGGCCACGACGGCCTGACCGGCGTCGATGGCGACGCCGTTGAAGGAGGGCGGGCCGGTGAGCCCGAGCGGGTCGCCGGAGACCGGCAGGGCGAGGCGGAACGCGCTCAGCCCCTCGATCCTGCGGTCCAGGAGGAAGGCCAGCAGGGGGGTCTCGATCCCCTCCGCCGCCACCACCTGGGGCCCCGCCTCGCGCTCGACGCGGTCGAGGGCGGTCTCCAGACTCACGTGTCCCAGGAGCCAGGCGTTGCCCCAGGCGACGAGCGTGGCCGAGATCGGTGAATCGGTGTGCACCCGATCCACGATATGTGGTCGGACTGCCATAGTTTTATCCCAGAGAACCACAGGAGGGGGACCACGATGGGCGGTCAGGTGCTTCAGCTTCAGGACGTGGCCGTCCGCAGGGACGGCGCCGCCCTGCTGCGCGGCATCGACTGGAGCGTGCGCGAGGACGAGCGCTGGGTGATCATCGGGCCCAACGGCGCGGGCAAGACGACGTTGCTCCAGGTGGCCGCCTCGCTGCTGTTCCCGACCGAGGGGTCGGTGGAGATCCTCGGCGAGCGGCTCGGCCAGACGGACGTGTTCGACCTGCGGCCCCGGATCGGGCTGGCCAGCGCGGCGCTGTCGGAGCGCATCCCGCCGGACGAGAAGGTCATCGATCTCGTGCTCACCGCGTCGTACGCCATCCTGGGCCGCTGGAACGAGGAGTACGACTCCAACGACGTCACCCGCGCCGTCGAGCTGATCGACCAGCTCGGCTGCGCGCACCTGATCCGGCGGCGCTTCTCGACGCTGTCGGAGGGCGAGCGCAAGCGCGTGCAGATCGCCCGCGCGCTCATGCCGGACCCCGAGCTGCTCCTGCTCGACGAGCCCGCCGCCGGGCTCGACGTGGCCGGCCGCGAGGACCTGGTACGCCGCCTCGGCGCGCTGGCCCAGGACCCGGCGTCGCCGACGATGGTCCTGGTCACCCATCACGTCGAGGAGATCCCGGCCGGGTTCACCCACGTGCTGCTGCTGCGCGGCGGCGCGGTCGTCGACGAGGGGCCGATCGAGACGGCGATGACCGCGGAGAACCTGTCGGCCACCTTCGGCGTCCCGCTGCACCTCGACCGGGGCCAGACCGGCCGCTGGTACGCCCGGCCCCTCTGACCCTCCGGGGTACGGCCGGCCGGGTCCCCCTCCGGCCGCCCGCGCGGGCCCGACGCCTACCCTGAGGCGACAGCCGTACGAGGGAGCAGGTGCGAGTGACGCCGTGGGAGGCGGTCGCGGTCTTCGCGGCCGGTGTGGGGGCCGGGGCCATCAACGCGGTCGTGGGATCGGGGTCGCTGATCACGTTCCCCACGATGCTGGCCGTCGGGTTCCCGCCGATCGTCGCCAACGTGTCGAACAACGTCGGCCTCGTCCCCGGCGGGGTGACCGGGGTGCTCGGCTACCGTGCGGAGCTCAGGGGCCAGCGCGAGCGTCTGGTCCGGCTGGGCGCCGCCTCGGTGATCGGCTCGCTCGCCGGCGGGCTGCTGCTCCTGCGCCTGCCCGCGGAGGCCTTCCGGGTCATCGTCCCGGTGCTCATCGGCCTGGCCTGCCTCATGGTGGTGTTCCAGCCCAGGATCAACGAGTGGCTGGCCGCGCGGCGGCGGCCACACCCGCACGGTGGGCCGTGGCTCTGGGCGGGCGTCCTCGGCGCCGGGATGTACGGCGGCTACTTCGGCGCGGCCCAGGGGATCGTCCTGATCGGCCTGCTCGGCAGTTTCCTCGACGAGGACCTGCAACGGGTCAACGCGGCCAAGAACCTGCTGTCGCTGCTGGTCAACGCCACCGCGGCGGTGCTGTTCGCGTTCATCGCGCCGGTGGACTGGGCGGCCGCGCTGACGGTGGCGCTGGGGTCGGCCGCGGGCGGCTTCCTCGGCGCCCGCCTCGGCCGCAGACTGCCCGCACCCTTGCTCCGGGGCTTCATTGTTGTCGTCGGAATCGTGGCGATAGTGAAGCTGGTGTTCTGAAAGGGTATGTATGCCTTCGTGAAGGGCGACCGGGTGGAGATCGTGATCGATGCCGGAGGCACCCCGCGCACGTACGAGATGATCGCGACCAGGGCGGGACGCCGGATCGAGGTCACCACGGGCCGGGGAGTCGTGGAGGTCACCGAGGTGACGCGGTCGGGCACCCCCGTCCGCACCGCGAGGTTCATGTCCAACCGGGTGCTCGCGCTGGTCGAGCATCCCGCCGACGACCGCGGCCCCGACACCGAGTGATGCCGGTCGCCGCGGTCGAGTGACCGGGCGCGGTCACTCGGCGGGACGGACCTGCACCACGCCGTCCTGCCGCAACCGGGTCTGGAAGGCCGGCTGGCGCGACGTCGCGGGGCCGTGCGTGACCCTGCCGTCGGAGATGCGGAAGGCGCTGCCGTGCCAGGGGCAGACGATGCAGGGCTCGCCGTTCTCCATCGCGACCCGCCCCTGGTGAAGAGGGCCGCCGAGGTGGGAGCAGTTGTCCGCGAGCACGCTCACGTCGTCGCCGAGACGGATGACGAACAGGTCGATGTAGCCCAGCCGCCGCCGCACCGGCCGCCCGTTGGGCAGTTCCTTCAGGGCGCACAGGTCGTGCCAGCCGAGCGGCACGAGATGGCCGACCGACTCCGCGTGGTTGGCCCCGGCCGCCTGCCGGTAGGACATGTGCCCGCCGAGATAGCCGCCCGCGGAGGCCGCCGCGAGCCCGGCGTACGCCAGGGTCCGGCCCGCCCGCTCACGTCCCCGCATCCGTAACAGCAGGGAGCCGGTGTAGCAGACGGCCGCGGCCGCGTTGGTCATCGCGTGCACCAGGCCCACCCGCTGCTGTTCGCGGTGGAGCGTGGACCAGTCGGTGAGGCCGGCCGCCACCGTGGGGACGGCGCTGCCCAGCCCCGCGAGGATCAGCGTGCGGGCCGCCCGCGACCCGGTCTTCGTCATGTCGACCACGCCGGCCGACAGCCAGCAGCCGAAGCTGACCATCGCGAGCGCCGGGTGCAGCGGATGTCCGATGGGCACGCCGTGCAGGAAGTCCCGGGTCTTGCCCGGGCCGAGCTTGCGGCGCACCTGTTTGGAGATGACAGCGATCGGCCGGTCGAGCACGGTGGCCCGCTCAAGCCCGTCGAAGACCTCGGCGGCGGGGACTCTCCGCGCCATCCGGCCCGTACGCCGCGACCTCGTCGTCTCTTCCATGTCTCGCCCCCTAACACCGGATCACGTACCCGCGCGTCACAGGTGTGAACATGGACAGGAATGAGACGGTATACGCGGGTTTCAGGCGCGCTCGCCCGGGTCTCCGAGCGGCGGAAGCGTCAGGGCGCGAGGTGGCCCCGGGCGACCGAGGCGGAGACGAGCCCGGCGGCGTACTCGCCGAGCGTGGGCGAGCCCTCCTCGATGAGCCGCACCTTCTCCATCACCTGGCGGGCGGTCACCTTGTAGAGCGACCAGGTGCCGCCCTCGTTGTGGTGGTTCGCGATGATCGGCGCGAGCCGGTCGAGCGCCCGGGCGAACCTCGCCTCCGGTGTGCGCCGCTCCTCGAACTCGTCCCACAGGCCCCGCAGGCCCGCTCCCTGGTCCTCCGGCAGCAGCCCGAAGATCCGGTCGGCCGCCGCGCGTTCGAGGGCGGCCTGCCCCTCCACCGCGACGGAGTCGTAGATGAAGGTGTCGCCGGCGTCGATCTCCACGATGTCGTGGACGAGCAGCATGGCGACCACCCTCGCCATGTCGGTGCCGGGAGGCGCGTGCTCGGCCAGGGTCATCGCCATCACGCCCAGATGCCAGGAATGCTCGGCGTCGTTCTCCCGGCGCGACCCGTCGATGAGAGAGTTCCGGCGGATGACGCGCTTCAGCTTGTCGATCTCGGTGTGGAAGGCGAGCTGGGACTGCAGCCGTTCGTGGATGAGCGCGGTCGTCACCCGCGCAAGCCTAACCGGTCGCCGTCGTCTTCCGCCTGATCCGCGAGCGTGTGCCGCGCCGGGGCGTTCGGCGGCGGTGACCGCATGTCACGGGTGACATGGCGTCACGGTGTCCCCGCGTCACGCGCGGAAGAGGCGGCCGACCTCCTCCAGTTCCTGGACGAGGTCGAAGCGGGGATCGCGATACTGCCGGGCGCCGAAGCCGGTGCGGCTGACGGTCCACCTGAGCTCGCGGGCCCATCTGTCCTGCTCGGCGCACAGAGCCAGGTCGGCCGTCGTCATCCGGCTTCTTATCAATGAGAACCAGGCGGCACCGGGGGGATTCATGGGAGTCTCCTTCCGGATGGGTGCCAAGCGGAGATCTCGTCGTGCTGAGTTCGTCGTCGTGCATTCGTCGTGCTGTGTTCGTGGCCCCGAGTTCGTTGTGCTGGGTTCAACGAACGGAGAGCGCGCTCCGCGCCCGGAACGGCCCTGTAGTGGTCCCTGTTCGTGGTCCCTGTAGTGGTCACTGCTCGCGCGGCGCGAGCGCCGGCCCCACCGGCCGGGTGTCGAAATCCCGCTGGCTCGGATGCCTCCCGTTGTCACGCGCACCCGAGGCGGGCGGCGCCCATGCCTCGGAAACCGGCCGGGCGCGTGCCCCGGGTAGGAAATCGGGCTCCGGAACATTCCGCCGGCGACCGCCGGCGTCCCCACCGTCCGGGAGACCTTTCCTGTATCGATCGTGACCCAGTTCACATTCCGCTGCAATACTTGGCGAAAAGAAATCCGCAACAATCTTCTGCGGATGCAGTGCAATTTTCACTGCAACTTGCATCGGCGGGCGAGGTATCTTCGGACAGGGCGCCCTACATCCGTGCGCCCGCTCCACCGGACGAAGGAGGTCGGCCGGGATGCCCGAGCACGGCAGTCCCACCGTCCGGCGGCGGCGGCTGGGGCAGGAACTGCGCCGGTTGCGTGAGCGCGCCGACATGACCGGTGACCAGGTCGCGACCCGGCTCGGCTGGTCGGCCGCGAAGATCAGCAGAATCGAGACGGCGCGCACCGCACCTCGCGAGAGCGACGTTGAGGCGCTTCTGGTGATCTACATGGTAGATTCGCGCCAACGCCAAGAGCTGCTCGCCCTGCACCGGGACGCGACCCGGAAGGGCTGGTGGGAGGACTATCGCGACTCCCTGCCCAAGGAATACACGACGTTCCTGGGCCTGGAGGCCGAAGCCACGACGGCACGCGACTGGGAACCCCAGGTGGTGCCGGGTCTGTTTCAGACCGAGGCGTACGTCCGCGCCATGATGGAGAGCGGGCAGCGGAGCACCCTTGAGGCGCCGGGCGGCGTCCGCAGCCGGATCGAGGTCCGGATGGCCCGCCAGCAGGCGGTTCTGCGGGTGGACAATCCGCTGGCCATCTCGGCCGTGGTCGAGGAGTCGGTCCTGCTGCGCCGGTTCGGCGGCGACGAGGTGATGCGGGAGCAGCTCGGGCGGTTGATCGAGGTGTCTGAGCTGCCGAACGTCGAGTTGCGGATCCTTCCGCTCGACACGGCCCACCCGATCAACACCGGAGCGTTCAGCCACCTCAAACTGCCCGAGTTCCATGACGTCGTGTACCTGGAGGCACTCCTGGGCGGACGCCTGGTCGAGGACGAGACGATCGTCTACCGGTACGAGGTGGCATTCGACTACCTGGAGACGAAGGCTCTTGACGTGGACGACTCCCGCAGGCTCCTGGAAAAAACTGTCCGTCATTGGCGATAGAGCCTCAAGACCGCCCCGGAAATCCGCGCGGAGAATCTCCGGGGGGAGAGAACACCTTCCATGAACTCGATTGACCTGTCCGGCGCCGCCTGGTGGAAGAGCAGCCGGAGCTCTAACAACTGCGCCTGCGTGGAGGTGGCCGTCCTGCCGGGCGGCCACGTCGGCGTACGCGACAGCAAGAACCAGGATGGTCCGGCGCTCGTTTTCACGCCCGCCGAGTGGGACGCGTTCGTCGGCGGCGTCAAGGACGGCGAGTTCGACCTCTGAGCGGTTTCTCCGGCAGGTTTCTCTGACCGGTCACGGCCCCGTGCAGGACCCGCGTCCGCGCGGGCCCTACACGGGGCTTGTACGGGGCCTGTATGAGGGTGCAAACGGGGCGGCGGGGCCGGGCAGGAAGCCCCGGGACGCCTGGGCGGAACGGGAACCCGTCCTCCGCGGGACCGCGGGAGATGGCATGCTCAGGTGCCGTGAGACGTCTTCCCCTCGCCCCGGCCCTGTTCACCCTCCTCGCGTCCGCCCTCCTCGCCGCCGGCTGCAGCGCGGCGGAGAGCGAGTCCGTTCCCGGCGCGTCGCGGCAGGAACGGCAGGAGACGACGACCTCCTCCGCGTCGTCCCCCAAGCCGCAGCGGCGGCCCTACACGATCTCCTTCGCTGGGGACGTGCACTTCGAAGGCGTGCTGCGCAACCGGCTGAACGCCGACCCGCGCACCGCACTCGGCCCGATCGCCGCCGTGCTGCGCAGGTCGAACCTCACCGCGCTCAACCTCGAGACCGCCATCACCACCGGCGGCACGCCCGCGCCGGGCAAGCAGTTCACCTTCCGCGCCCCGGCGACGGCCTTCACCGCTCTCAAGGCCGCCGGGGTGGACGTCGTGACGATGGCCAACAACCACGGCATGGACTACATGGAGAGCGGCCTGCGCGACACGCTGGCCGCCATCAGGTCGTCGAAGTTCCCGGTCATCGGCATCGGCGCGAACGAGACCGAGGCATACCGGCCCTACCGCAGGACGGTCAACGGCAACCGCGTGTCGATCATCGGCGCCACGCAGGTGCTCGACGAGCAGTTCATCCAGTCCTGGACCGCCGCCGGTGACAAGGCCGGGCTCGCCTCCGCGAAGAACGAGCCGCGCATCCTGCGCGCCGTACGGCAGGCCCGCAAGAACAGCGACACCGTCATCGTGTTCCTCCACTGGGGCGCCGAGCTGGTGAAGTGCCCGACACCGGTGCAGCGCGGCCTGGCGGACAAGCTCGTGGAGGCGGGAGCCGACGTGGTGGTGGGCAGCCACGCGCACATCCTGCTGGGCGGCGGCTACTCCGGCCAGGCGTACGTGCAGTACGGCCTCGGCAACTTCGCCTTCTACAACTGGGGTCCGCAGACCGGGACGACCGGCGTGCTGACCCTGACCATCAACGGGAGGAAGGTCCTCAAGGACCAGTGGACCCCCGCCCGGATCAACGGCGGAGTGCCCGTCCCGGTCACCGGCGGAGCCAGGGAGCAGGCGGTCGGCGCGTACCGCGCGCTGCGCGGCTGCACCGGCCTGTCGGCCGCGCCGCGGGACTCGTGACGGCGACGACACCGGAATCTTGCCGCATTTCCGGCGAGTGACCGCTAAGCCCTGACCGCGGACCGTGAAACAGGCAAGATGGGTGGGTGTCCAGCCGGGTGGTGTCGGAGATGGGTGATCTCGTCGTCGAAGGCCGGGGTCCCAGGGGTGGTGAGAGCATGTCACCGCGCTCGTCGCACGCCGGAGAGCCGCTGCGGCGGCGCCCCTCACAGCGTCGCAGCGCCCGCAGGGTGGAGCGGATGCTCGACGCCTGCGCGGAACTGCTCGACGAGGGCGGGTACGACGCCCTCACGACCACCCGGGTCGCCGAACGGGCCGGAGTGGCCATCGGCTCGGTCTACCAGTTCTTTCCCGACAAGCGGGCGCTCAGCCGGGCGCTGGCGCGGCGCAACGTCGAGTTGTTCGCCGCGCGGGTCGGGCGCCGCTTCATGATCGATGACTACACCAGCTGGTGGGACGCGGTCGACGCCATCATCGACGAGTACGTCGAGATGCACCGGACCGTGCCGGGTTTCCGCTCACTGCACTTCGGCGACGTCTTCGACCTCGACCTGCTCGACTCCGTCGCGGACAACAACACGGTGATCGCCGGACGCCTCCGGGCGCTGCTCCTGACCGAATTCGGGCTCGCCGACGGCGAGGATTTGGACCGTGCCATTCTCGTCGCGGTCGAGGCCGGGGACGCGGTGCTCAAGCTCGCCTTCCGCCATGACCCGCACGGCGACCCCGGGATCGTGGCCGAGGCGAAGCAACTCGTACGCGGATATCTCTCCCGGCAGCTCAACGCCGCCGAGTCGCGCCGGCGGTGAGTCACTCCCGTGGACGGGCGGGCTCGGACGGAGCCTGCGGCCCGGTCACGACGCGCGGGCTGACGGCCTGCGGGTTGACCATTCGCGGGCTGACGGCCCGGGGATAGACCGTCCGGGGGTCGAGGGCGCCGGGGGTGCCCACGCGGGGGCTGGTGATGCCGGGCGCCTCGATGGAGGGCCACAGCCCCGGCGTGTTGACCGGCACGTACGCCGTGTTCTGCCACGACCGGGTATGGGTGCGCGGGGGGATCATGAGCTGGCGCGAGTCGTCGTCGTCCGCCTGGAGCGGCGATCGCCTGCCGGACTCGCCGGTGCGGCATCGCAGGGCGGCGGGCTCGATCGTGAGCTCCATCATCCGCAACTGCGCCTGCAGCCGGGCGAGTTCGGCGCGAGCCTGCCCGAGCGCCTCGTACTGCGCCGTGAGGTAACCGGCGACACCGGGGACCACGGCGGCGAGCACCGTTGCGGAGGCGAGAGTCAGGATCACTCGCTTGGACATGCTGGACGCTCCTCGCCAGGGCTCGAATGCGCAGGCGTGGTGCGATATGCCCGTCTATCTGCGGAGAAAAGCGCATAGTAGCGGAAGGTCTACTAATCGTTGCTTCGTCAATGCCTCGCGTTGCCCTGCGAAACCAGGCTCGGGTCGGTAGCCTCGGCACTGTGGCACATGTGACAAATGAGCAGGTGGACCGTCTGCTCGAACAGGCCCTGCTGCTCGATGACCACGGTGCCCTCGCCCGTCGCCTCGACGCGCTGGCCCAGGGGTACGAGTCGGGCGAGATGTCGAGGGCGGCGATTCTCATGCTCGCCGCGGAGGAGTGGCGCCAGGCCGGCCAGCCGGCCGCCGCGCTCGACCGCTACCAGAGCGCCATCGAGGACGGCGGAGAGGTGCCGGTGGATCCACGCGCAGGCATCGCCGACACTCTGTTCGAGCTGGACCGGCCCGACGAGGCCAGGGTGCTGATCGCCGCGATCCGGACGGGTGACTGGAACCCGGCCACCGCGCTCACCATCGCCGAGACCCTGGTCGCGTACGGCGACGCGGAGGCGGCGCACGACTGGGCCACCGAAGGCATCCGCGCCTGCGGCCCCACCGGATCGGGCATTCGCGACTCGCTGCTGCGCACCCGCTACCGCATCCGGGTCGATCTCGGGCTGCCCGAGGACGACCTCGACGCCCTTCTCGACATCACCCGCTGAGCAGTAGGCCCGCCTGACTCCGAGCGCCGTGGACGGCCTCGCCGGTCGCGGTCGTGGAGACACAGGTGGCGCCAGTGGCCCGGAACGAGAAGGAGGCCGCGTGTCACGGTCCACTTGGAACCGATGCGCTGTGGCAACCCGGTAGTGGTCGCCTGCGGGATCGATGGGGCCAGGGTCTGGGAATGAGAAAGGGGCCGTGTGTCACGGCCCCCTTTGTCGTGTGCCGGGTCAGGGCAGGATCTTGTTCCCGGTCGTGACGGCGAAGTCGGTCACCCCGTGCGTGCCCGTCGCCCTGGTGAGGGCGGCGGGGGTGGTGATGTCGCCGCCCTGCTGATGCGCGGCGGCCCGGGGATACTCGCGCGGCTGGAGGCGCGGAATGCGCCTGCCGCCCACCGTCTCAGGCTGGACGGCCGGTGCGACGTTCCTGCCTTGTGCTGCCTTCCCCTGGCCTGCTCTGCCCTGGCCGGCGGCCTGGGGCCTTCCGGCGTGGGCCTGGGCGGCGTCGCGCTGATGCCTGTGCCCGGCCCCGTTCTTCCGCTCGGTCAGCGTCCCGGTGTCCTCCTGCGTCGCGATGGAGGGCCGGCCCGCCTGGTTCGCCGCCTGCTCGGGCGTCCCGGCCCCGTTCTGCTTGTGCGGATGGTGCCTGCGGTGCCGGTGCTCGCGCGGGAAGGTCTCGGTGCTCTGCTCCTGGCCGGAGGCGCCGCTCTGGGAACTGGTGCTGACGGAGCTGGTCCGCGGCGTCAGCCCGGTCTGCCCGGCGGGGTGTGCGGCGGACCCCGGACCAGCGGGATTCTGCCCCGCCGGGTCGTGAGCGGCGTGGTTCTGTCCGCCGGCGTTCTGCCCGGTGAGGCCCTGGGGGCCGGGGTTGTGCGCTCCCCGCTGCTGCCCGGCCCGGTCCTGGCCTGCCCGGTCCTGCTCCGCCCGGTCCTGGGGGGAGTGGCCCCGCGACTCCGCGCCTTGGGCGGCGTTGCCCGCCTCTTCCTCCGGCCTCGGGTGCCGGTGCGCGCGCGGCCGTCCCTCGGTGACGGGACGCACCCCCTCGTGCGCGGCCGGCTCGCCGCGTAGCCCCTGCGGCGCCTGCCGCGGGCAGGCCGCGTCCGGGGCGCCGGGCCTGGCGGGCGCGACGGCGAGGAGCGGAACGGCGCTCCTGGCGGGGAGCAGCGCGCCGGAGTTCGCCACGGGCGCGGCGGCCGGCATCCGCGACCCCGCCAGGGCCGCCGCCGGCGCCGTGAGCGACCTCGCGGGCGACGAGAGGGCCGAGGTGCCCGCGGCGAGCGGCTTCGTGGCCGGCGGGAGCGCGGACGTGCCGAGGGATATCGGCTTCGTCGGCGACGGGAGAACCGATGCGCCGGCGGAGATCGGCTTCGCCGGTGACGGAGCAGCGGCCAGGCCGACGGGGAGAGACCTCGCGCCCGCCGCTGCGGGAGTGGTCGCGCCGCCGACCGCGCCGGGCGCCCCGGGTAGGCCTGCCGCGCCGGGAACGCCGGCCACACTGCCGCCGACCGCGCCGGGCGCGTGGACCGGCGCGTTCCCGGCCCTCGGCACCAGGCCCGTCAGCGTTCTGGCGGACGACGTGCCGGGCAGCGCCCGAGGAGCCGTCAGGGCCGGCAGGACGGGCTTGGCCACCGCCCCCGGAACGGCCGGATCCGGGCCGGGCCTGCCGGGAAGTGAGCGGTGTCCCTGCCCGGCGGCGGTTCCGGCGGCGTCCGCGATGCTCAGCACGCCCGCCGCCGGGGCCAGAGTCGCCGGAACGCCCCGTACGTCCCGGTCGGTGACCTCGCGCTGCGCGATCTCGTGACGCGCGACGTCGCGGCCGGTGACGCCGTCGTCTGTGACGTCGCGGTTCGTGACGTCGCGGTCCGTGATGCCGCGGTTTTGGGGACGGCAGGCGTCGGACGACGCGCCGTCCTTCGCCATCGCCGTGCCCCAGGTCAGCCAGCTCACTCCGGCGGTGACCGCCGCGAGCGCCGCGCACCGCCCTCGAATACTTCGTGATGTCCTGGACATCCACGTCCCCCTGATCGCGTACGGTAGTCCGACGAACGCCGAACGTAGCAGCGGGGGAAAAGGGCGGGGCGCGCTTGCCCCAATGGTGGAGAAGACCTTACCGAGCAGCCCCGATCGTCAGCGTGTCTCCCGCCTCGTCGAAGTCGACGATTACCTCGTCACCATCCCGGATGGCTCCCGACAGCAGTTCCTTGGCGAGCCGGTCGCCGATCGCCGACTGGATCAGACGGCGCAGCGGACGCGCGCCGTACAACGGGTCGTAGCCGGTCAGCGCGAGCCAGTCCCGGGCGGCGGGAGTGACCGTCAGCCTCAGCCGCCGGTCGGACAGCCGCCTGGCGAGCCGGGCGACCTGCAGGTCCACGATCTGCGACAGCTCCTCGGTGCCCAGCGCGTCGAACACGATGATGTCGTCGAGCCGGTTGAGGAACTCGGGCTTGAACGAGGCCCGCACCGCGTTCAGCACCGCCTCGCGCTTGCGCTCGCCCTCCATCGTCGGATCGACGAGGAACTGCGAGCCGATGTTCGAAGTGAGGATCAGGATCGTGTTGCGGAAGTCGACCGTGCGGCCCTGCCCGTCGGTGAGCCGGCCGTCGTCGAGCACCTGGAGCAGGATGTCGAAGACCTCAGGGTGGGCCTTCTCGATCTCGTCCAGCAGCACCACGGTGTACGGCCTGCGCCGGACGGCCTCGGTGAGCTGGCCGCCCTCCTCGTATCCGACATATCCGGGCGGCGCGCCGACCAGGCGGGCGACGCTGTGCTTCTCGCCGTACTCGCTCATGTCGATGCGGGTCATGGCCCGCTCGTCGTCGAACAGGAACTCGGCGAGCGCCTTGGCCAGCTCGGTCTTGCCGACGCCGGTCGGGCCGAGGAACAGGAAGGAGCCGGTCGGCCGGTCGGGGTCGGCGATGCCGGCCCGGGCACGCCGTACGGCGTCGGAGACGGCCTGCACGGCCTCACGCTGGCCGATGAGGCGCCTGCCCAGCTCGTCTTCCATCCGCAGCAGCTTGGCGGTCTCGCCCTCCAGCAGCCGCCCGGCGGGAATGCCGGTCCACGAGGAGATGACCTCGGCGATGTCGTCGGGGCCGACCTCCTCCTTCACCATCGGCTCGGCCTCGGCCTCCGCCGACTCGGCGGCCCTGGTGGCCTCGGCGAGCTCCTTCTCCAGGCGCGGGACGTCGCCGTACATGAGCCGCGACGCGGCCTCGAAGTCGCCGTCGCGCTGGGCCCGCTCGGCCGCGCCGCGCGCCTCGTCGAGCTGCTTCTTCAGCTCGCCGACCTTGTTGAGGCCCGCCTTCTCCCGCTCCCACCGGCTGACCAGCGCGTTGAGGTCCTCCTGGCGGTTGGCCAGCTCCTCGCGGAGCTTCTCCAGGCGCTGCCGGCTGGCCTCGTCGGTCTCCTTCGCGAGCGCGAGCTCCTCCATCTTCAGGCGGTCCACGCTCCGCTGGAGCTGGTCGATCTCCACGGGCCGCGAGTCGATCTCCATGCGCAGCCGCGACATCGACTCGTCCACCAGGTCGATGGCCTTGTCGGGCAGGTAGCGTGCGGTGATGTAGCGGTCGGAGAGCGTCGCGGCGGCGACCAGCGCGCTGTCGGAGATCTGCACCTGGTGGTGGGCCTCGTAGCGGCCCTTGAGCCCGCGCAGGATCGCGATCGTGTCCTCGACGGTCGGCTCGCCGACGTAGACCTGCTGGAAGCGCCGCTCCAGCGCGGGGTCCTTCTCGATGCGCTCGCGGTACTCGTCGAGCGTGGTGGCGCCGATCATCCGCAGCTCGCCGCGGGCCAGCATGGGCTTGAGCATGTTGCCCGCGTCCATCGCGCCCTCGGCCGCGCCCGCGCCGACCATCGTGTGCAGCTCGTCGATGAACGTCACGATCTGGCCGTTGCTCTCCTTGATCTCGGTGAGCACGGCCTTGAGGCGCTCCTCGAACTCGCCGCGGTACTTCGCGCCCGCGACCATCGCGCCGAGGTCGAGCGCCACGAGGCGCTTGTTGCGCAGGCTCTCGGGCACGTCGCCCGCGACGATCCGCTGGGCGAGACCCTCCACCACGGCGGTCTTGCCGACGCCGGGCTCGCCGATCAGCACGGGGTTGTTCTTGGTGCGGCGCGACAGCACCTGGACGACCCGGCGGATCTCGCTGTCGCGGCCGATGACCGGGTCGAGCTTGCCCGCCCGCGCCGCCTCGGTGAGGTCGACGCCGTACTTCTCCAGCGCCTGGTAGGTGTCCTCCGGCGTCTCGCTGGTCACCCGCGCGTGCCCGCGGACCTTCTCGAACGCCTCCAGCAGCGCGTCGGGTGTGGCGCCCACGCCCCTGAGCAGGTCGGCGACCTGCCCTCCGTCGGTCGCCAGCCCGACCAGCAGGTGCTCGGTCGAGACGTACTCGTCCTCAAGCTGCTTGGCCCGCTGCGCCGCCGTGTTGATCACGGTCAGCAGCTGGCGCGAGCTGGACGGCGCGCTCACGGTGGAGCCCTGCGCCTTGGGCAGCCGGCCGAGCAGCTCCTCGGCCTGGGCGCGCAGCCTCGCCGGGTCCGCGCCGACGGCCTGCAGCAGCGACCCGGCGATGCCGCCGTTCTGCGCCAGCAGGGTCGTCAGGAGGTGGGCGGGCGCGACCTCGGGGTTGCCGTCGGCCGCGGCGCGGCGCACAGCCGCGGACAGGGCCTCCTGGCTCTTCTGGGTGAACTTGTAGTCCATATGTCGATGCCTCGATTCCCCGTTAAGGCAGGTGGCAGGTGGCAGGTTGCGGGCGGGTGGCAGGTTGCGGGCGGGTGGCAGGTTCAGGCGGGTGGCAGTTCGTAGCGGACCAGTGCCCGCACCATGGTGAGCTCACCCCGCAGCCGCGCGACCTCCTCGCGCAGGCGCAGGTTCTCCGTCTCCAGTTCGAGAATCCGCTTGATGCCGGCGAGGTTGATGCCGTGCTCCTGGGAGAGCCGCTGGACCTCGCGCAGCAGCACGATGTCCCGGGTGGAGTACAGCCGTCCCCGCCCCGCCGTACGGCCGGGGCTGACGAGGCCGAGCCGGTCGTACTGGCGGAGCGTCTGCGGGTGCAGCCCGGACAGCTGGGCGGCCACGGAGATCACATAGACAGGGGTGTCGTCGGAGATGTCGAAAAACCTGGCATCCATCGGCTCACTCGCTTCTGGCCTGCTTGATCAGCTCTTCGCGGAGGTCCGGCCCCTCGGTCGCGTTCCTGAACTCCTCAAGGGCCGCGCGGGCCTTGTCGTCCAGGTTCTGCGGCACCATCACCTGGACGGTGACCAGCAGATCGGCCTTGGTGCCGTCCTTGCGCGGGGCCCCGCGCCCGCGCACCCGGAAGGTCCGCCCGTTCGGCGTCCCCTCGGGGATTCGGAGGGTCACCGGCATGCCCTTCAGCGTCGGCACCTTGATCTCGGCGCCGAGCGCGGCCTCGGGGAAGGTCACGGGAACCGAGACGGTCAGGTTCTCCCCGCTGCGGCCGAACACCGGGTGTGGCTTCACGTGCACCAGCACGTAGAGGTCGCCCGCCGGGCCGCCGTTCTCACCCGGCGCGCCCTTGCCCTTGATCCTGATGCGCTGGCCGTCGCCGACCCCGGCGGGAATGCGAGCCTGGATCGTGCGGGTGCTCTTGCCGCGCCCGCTGCCCTCGCAGACGGGGCAGGGGTCGTCGACCACCAGGCCCCGGCCGCGGCAGTCGCGGCACGGCTCGGAGAAGGCGAAGTTGCCGAGGTTGCGGCTGGCCGCCCCGGTCCCCTCGCAGGTCGGGCAGACTCTCGGCGTGGTGCCGGCCTTCGCCCCCGTGCCGCCGCAGGCCGCACAGGCGGACGAACTGGTGAGCCGGAGCGACACCGTGGTGCCGTCGACCGCCTCGCCGAAGGCGAGCGTCACCTCGGACTCGACGTCCTGGCCGCGCCGTGGCCGGCCGGTCGTGGTGGTCGTGCGCGGGCCGCCGCCCCGGTTGAACAGGCCGCCGAAGAGGTCCCCGATCCGTTCGCCCGAACCCGAGCCCCCGAACAGGTCGCCGAGGTCGAAGTTGAAGCTGCCGCCGCCGGGCCGCTGACCCCCCGCGCCGGCGAACCCGCCCACGCCGGACCCGAACAGCGTGCGGGCCTCGTCGTACTCCTTGCGCCGCTTGGCGTCGGAGAGCACGTCGTAGGCCGCGGAGACCTCCTTGAACTTCTCCTCGGTCTGCTTGTTGCCGGGGTTCGCGTCAGGGTGGTACTGCCGGGCGAGCTTGCGGTACGCCTTCTTGATTTCCTCGGCGCTCGCGGTCTTGGGCACACCAAGGACGGCGTAGTAGTCCTTTTCCAAGTAGTCCTTGGTGCTCATCTATCGCTTCCTTCACACGAAAGGGGAGTGACTGAGGTCTCTCCCGATCCTTCCCGATCGGGAGAGACCCCCGGCTGTTCAGTTCTCGTCGGATCCATCGGCGGCGCCGGAGTCGTCCGCCGCGTCGCGCGGCGCCTCCTCCTCGCTCGGCTCGGCGACGGCCACCCGGGCCGGGCGCAGGATCCGGTCGTTGATCCGGTAGCCCGGCTGGAGGATCTCGACGCACGTCGGCTCCGTCACCTCCGCCGAGTAGCTGTGCAGCAGGGCCTCGTGCACGGTCGGGTCGAAGGGGTCGCCCTTCGTGCCGTACGTGGTCAGGCCCAGCTTGCCGACGGCCGTCTCCAGCGACTCGCTCACCTTCGCGAAGCCGCCGGTGAGCTCGCCGTGGTCGCGGGCGCGCCCGATGTCGTCGAGCACCGGCAGCAGCTCGGTGAGCACGCTCGCGACGGCCTGCTCCTTGACGGTGATCCGGTCGCGCTCGACCCGCTTGCGGTAGTTGCTGAACTCCGCCTGCAGGCGCTGGAGGTCGCCGGTGCGCTCCGCGAGCAGGTCCGCCGCGGACCCCTCGGCCGCCGCGACCTCCGGCTCCTGGGCGACGGAGGCGGACTCCGCCTGCGCCGCGCCGTCGTCCACCGTGGTGGCCTCGCGGGCCCTGCCGGTCTCCGGGTCGATCTTCCGGTTGTCGCGGATCACCGGCTCCTCCTGGGAACCGTTCTCACGCGGGCTCACTTGCTGCCGCCCTCCCGCTCGTCATCGACGATCTCGGCCTCGACGACGTCCTCGTCGGCCTTCGCCTGCTGGCCGGTCGCGCCCGCGCCGGCGTCCGCGCCGGGCGCGGCGCCCTCGGCTCCGGCCGCCTGGGACTGAGCGTAGATCGCCGAGCCCATCTTCTGGCTGACGGTCGCGAGCTTCTCGGCGGAGTCGCGGATGACGGCCGTGTCGGTGCCCTCCAGCGCCTTCTTCAGCTCGGCGAGGGAGTCGTTGACCTCGGTCTTCACGTCGGCCGGGACCTTGTCGTCGTTCTCGCGGAGGAACTTCTCCGTCTGGTAGGCCAGCGCGTCCGCGTTGTTGCGGACCTCGGCGTCCTCACGGCGCTTCCGGTCGTCCTCGGCGTAGGACTCCGCCTCGCGCATCATGCGCTCGATGTCGTCCTTGCCCAGGGCCGAGCCGCCGGTGATGGTCATCGACTGCTCCTTGCCCGTGCCGAGGTCCTTCGCGGACACGTTCACGATGCCGTTGGCATCGATGTCGAAGGTGACCTCGATCTGCGGGATGCCGCGCGGGGCCGGGGCGATGCCGGTCAGCTCGAAGGTGGCCAGCTTCTTGTTGTACGCCGCGATCTCGCGCTCGCCCTGGTAGACCTGGATCTGCACCGACGGCTGGTTGTCCTCGGCCGTGGTGAAGACCTCCGAGCGCTTGGTCGGGATCGTCGTGTTGCGCTCGATGATCTTGGTGAAGATCCCGCCCTTTGTCTCGATGCCGAGGCTCAGCGGGGTCACGTCGAGCAGCAGGACGTCCTTGACCTCGCCCTTGAGGACACCGGCCTGGAGCGCGGCGCCGATGGCGACGACCTCGTCCGGGTTCACGCCCTTGTTGGGCTCCTTGCCGCCGGTCAGCTCCTTGACGAGCTCGGAGACGGCCGGCATGCGGGTCGAGCCGCCGACCATGACCACGTGGGCGATGTCGGAGACCTTGATCCCCGCGTCCTTGATGACCTGGTTGAACGGGCCCTTGCAGCGCTCGAGCAGGTCCGCGGTGATCCGCTGGAACTCCGCCCGGGTGAGCTTCTCCTCCAGGTGCAGCGGGCCCTCGGAGGAGGCGGTGATGTAGGGCAGGTTGATCGTGGTCTCGGTCTGGGCCGACAGCTCGATCTTGGCCTTCTCGGCCGCCTCGCGCAGGCGCTGGAGGGCCATCTTGTCCTTGGCCAGGTCGACCCCGTGCGCGTTCTTGAAGCGGGTCACCAGTTCGTCGACGACGCGCTGGTCCCAGTCGTCGCCGCCGAGGTGGTTGTCGCCGCTGGTGGCCTTGACCTCGACGAACCCGTGCCCGTCCTCCTGGCCGACGTCGAGCAGGGACACGTCGAAGGTGCCGCCGCCGAGGTCGAAGACCAGGATGGTCTGGTCCTTCTCCTTGTCCAGGCCGTAGGCCAGGGCCGCGGAGGTGGGCTCGTTGATGATGCGCAGCACGTTGAGGCCCGCGATCTGGCCGGCCTCCTTGGTGGCCTGCCGCTGCGAGTCGTTGAAGTAGGCGGGAACGGTGATCACCGCGTCGGTGATCTTCTCGCCCAGGTACGCCTCCGCGTCCTGCTTGAGCTTCTGCAGGACGAAGGCGCTGATCTGCTGGGGCGTGAACTTCTTGCCGTCGATCTCGACGGTCCAGTTCGTGCCCATCTCACGCTTGACCGAGCGGATGGTGCGGTCGACGTTGGTCACCGCCTGCCGCTTGGCCACCTCGCCGACGAGGACCTCTCCGTTCTTCGCGAACGCGACCACGGACGGCGTGGTCCGCGAGCCCTGCGCGTTCGCGATGACCGTGGGCTCGCCGCCCTCGAGAATCGAGACGACGGAGTTGGTCGTCCCCAGGTCGATACCTACCGCACGTGCCATGAGTACGTCCTTGTAGTCAAAGTTGAGTCGGTCAGACTCAAATACTGGACCCGATCCGGGTTCCTGTCAAACGTCTTGAGTCTACGAGGCTCAACCCCAGGGCGCGCGGATTTAGTCCCGGCATCCGCGATTCCGTCCCAGGCCCGCGCCTGCCCCATGCAGGGCGAAGCTCACGGGCCCGCCTCCTACTTCGCCCCGTCCACCACCTTCCGGTCGCCGAGAGGGGACTCGAGCCGCACCTGCGTGGTCTTCTGGATGGCGATCGCGATGCAGACGGCGTCGGGGGAGCGCCGGTCCTGCCCCTCGTACACGGTGACCGTCACCTCGCGCGCGGTCTCCTTCACGTCGACGTGGTCGAGCACCTGGCAGGGCTCCACCCCCGACCACCACACGACGTCGAGGGAGCGGCCGCCGTCCGCGGGCGTGGCGCTCTCCCACGGGACCGCGCGCGTGTTCAGGGTGGGCCCCGCCGGGGTCACGGGAGACGGGGAGCCGGCGGGCACGACCATCCCCGGCCCCGGCGGAGCCGGCTGAGGGCTCGTCTCGGCGCCGGCGGGGGAGCCCTCCGGCTGCTCGGGGTGGGCCGAGGTGGAGGAACCCCCTCCGCAGGCGGCCGCCAGGAGGACGGCCAGGAACAGGAGGACCATGAGCCAGAGCTTTCTCATGCCCTTTACACGGCTGTCAAGCTCCGGTGGTTCATTGACGCGCCGGGCTGCCGGGCTTAATTTCATCACATGATGAATTTAGCCGACCCCGCCGTGGCCGTACGCGGTCTGCGGGTGTCCAGAGGCGGGGCCGAAGTCCTGCACGGGCTGACCTTCGAGGTGCCCCGAGGGCAGGTCACCGGGCTGCTCGGGCCGAGCGGCTGCGGCAAGACGACGCTGATGCGGGCCCTCGTGGGGGTCCAGGTCGTCTCGGGCGGGGAGGTAACCGTGCTCGGCGAGCCGGCCGGGAGCGCGGGCCTGCGGCGCAGGATCGGCTACTCGACGCAGAGCCCGGCCGTCTACCGCGACCTGACGGTGCTGGAGAACCTCCGCTACTTCGCCGCCGTGCTCGGGGCGCCGAAGGACGACCCCGAGCGGGTGCTGACCGAGGTGGGGCTCGCGGACGCCGCCCACCAGCTCGGCGCCACCCTCTCCGGCGGTCAGCTCAACCGGGCCGGGCTCGCGGTGGCCATGCTCGGCCGGCCCGAACTGCTCGTGCTCGACGAGCCGACCGTCGGGCTCGACCCGGTGCTGCGGCAGGAGCTGTGGGCGCTGTTCCACCGCCTCGCGGGGCGCGGCGCGACGCTCCTCGTCTCCAGCCACGTCATGGACGAGGCCGCGCGCTGCGAGCGGCTGATCGTGCTGCGCCAGGGGGAGATCCTCGCCGACGACACCCCCGACGGCCTGCGTGAGGCCACCCGCACATCCGATCTGGAGGAGGCGTTCCTGCGCCTTGTCGCCGAGAGGGCCGCGGCATGAGCCTCGTGATCACTCTCGCCACCGCGCGCCGCATCCTGACCCAGCTCCGCCACGACCGGCGCACCGTCGCGCTGATGGTGCTCGTGCCGACGCTGGTGATGATCCTGCTTTATTACGTGATCGACGACGAACGGACGTTCGGCCGGTTCGCCCCGGTCCTGCTGTGCGTGTTCCCGTTCCTGGTGATGTTCCTCGTCACCTCGATCGCCACCCTGCGCGAGCGTACGTCGGGGACGCTGGAGCGGCTCATGGCGATGCCGCTCGGGCGGCTCGACCTCCTGCTCGGGTACGGCCTCGCCTTCGGCCTCGCGGCCTGCGCGCAGGTGGCGCTGGCGCTGGCGGTCTCCCTCACCTGGCTCGGCCTGGACGTCCCGGGCCCGCTGTGGCCGCTGGTGCTCGTCGCGCTGCTCGACGCCCTGCTCGGCACCGCGCTCGGCCTGCTGTGCAGCGCGTTCGCCCGTACGGAGTTCCAGGCCGTGCAGCTGATGCCGGTCGTCATGATCCCCCAGGTCCTGCTCGGGGGGATCCTCGTGCCGCGCGGCCGGATGACGCCGGTGCTCGAATGGGTCTCCGACGTCCTGCCCATGTCGTACGCGATCGAGGCCATGGCGCACGCCTGCGCGGACCCGGACCCGGGCGGCGAGTTCTGGCGCGACGTGGCCCTGGTCGCCGGGTCGGCCGTGCTCGCGCTTCTCCTCGGCGCCGCGACGCTGCGCCGCCGTACGCCGTGAGCGGCGCCCGGAGACGGACGGGCCCCCGGCCTGTCGAAGACCGGGGGCCTGTCCGTGGGGGGTGTATCGGGGTGGCTCGAAGGGGAGGTCAGCGTTCGCCGGGCACCCAGTCGTCGATCTGGGTCGGCGCCGCGTTCAGCGCGGCGGCCCGGGCCGGCGGAACCGGGTCGGCGAACGGCGCGCAGTGCAGGTCCGGCCCCGGCCGGCTCGCGGGCAGCGTGCCGTCGGTCAGGTAGGCCTTCCAGGCGTCGTCGATACAGGCGTCGCCCCGCCCGGTCAGGCCGTGGTTGCCGCCCCCGTCCATGACGACGAGGCGCGAGTTCGGGAAGCGCCTGTGCATCTCGACCCCGCCCTCGTACGGCGTGGCGGCGTCCTTGGTGTCCTGGAAGAACAGCGCGTTCTTCACGGCCCGGCCGTCGACGCGCTGCTCGTGCGCCGCGTGCACCGGCCAGAAGGCGCACTGCGCGTTGAACCAGGCGTTGCCCCAGCTCAGGAAGGGTGCGGCGCGGTACGACTGCCACATGTCGCGGTGCCACCTCGGCCAGTCACGCGGCCAGGCCGCGTCGGAGCACTCGACTGCGGAGTAGACGGCGAACGTGTTGTCGTCGCCGCTGGAGTCGCCGTACGTGCCGTAGGCGGCGAGGAGCGGAGCGGCCTCACCGGCGGTCAGATACCTGGAGAGCGCGTTCGCGAGCAGCGGCCAGCGGCTCTTGAGGTAGCCGCCCGCCAGATAGGTGTCGTCGAACTCGTCCGGCCCGACCCGGCCCTCCGCCGGGGTGTCCTTCAGCTTGGCGCGGGCCGCGTAGAACGCCTTCTCCACCTCGTCGCCGGTGGTGCCGAGGTGGTAGGTCGAGTCGTACGTCGCGATCCAGGCGAAGAAGTCCTTGGCGCGGCCCTCGAACGCGTGGTTCTGGTCGATGTTCGCCTCGTACCACACCCGCGAGGGGTTGACGATGCTGTCCAGCACGAGCCGGCGGACCCGGTTCGGGAACAGCGTCGCGTACGTCGCGCCGAGGTAGGTGCCGTAGGAGTAGCCGACGTAGCTGATCTGCTCCTGACCGAGGGCCTTGCGGATCTGGTCCATGTCGTTGGCCGAGTCGACCGTGGTCATGTTCCTGAGCAGGTCGCCGTAGATCCGGCCGCACGCCTGCGCGTACTTCTGGGAGCGCTGGGCCCAGGCCAGTTCCTCGGTGATGTTCGCCGGCACGTAGTCGGGCCGCACCGGGTCGGCGAAGTTCGGGTCGCAGCTCAGCGAGGGCTCGCTGGAGCCGACGCCGCGCGGGTCGAAGCCGATCAGGTCGTACTGCGCGGCGAGCGCGGGGCCGAGGCGCGTCTGCATGACCGCCGGGTACGCGAGGCCGCTGCCGCCGGGCCCGCCGGGGTTGAAGAGGATCGCGCCCTGGTAGTGGGCCGTGTCGGTCGCCTTCCTCCGGGAGACCGCGATCTTGATCTTCTCGCTCTTGGGGCGGCCGTAGTCGAGCGGCACCTCGATCTTCGTGCACTCGACACCCGTGGGCAGGCCATCGCACTGGGTCCACTGCGGCGCCGGCGCCGGCGGCGCGTGCTCGGGGCCCTGGGGGGCGCCGGCCGCGGGTGACGCGGCCAGCACGCCGCTCAGACCCAGGCCGGCGGCGGCCAGCGCAACGAGGATCTTCTTCACGTGCACCCCTTCGGCGCCGGCGGCCCCGTCGATGGAGCCGAGTTATGACACCCTCGGCCGATCATCCGGGCAAAAGAGTAGTAAAGCGACACTCGCCGTCACTTGGATGCAAAACCGCAACATTCATCGTGGGCATGGAATGACATGAGGTGTCGGAGGCCGCCGGGCCGCGGCACGTCCTTCCGGCGGGATCGGTAAGCTGCGCGGAGATCCCGGCGAGTACAGGAAGGCACAGGGATGATCGCGATTCTCGGGACCGGAAAGATGGGCGAGGCCCTGCTCTCCGGGCTGGTGCGCGCCGGTCTGCGGCCGGACGAGATCGTGGCGACGGCCCGCAGGCCCGAGCGGGCCGAGGCGCTGCGCGAGCGGTACGGCGTGCGGGTGGCGGGCAACGCCGAGGCCGCCAAGCTGGCCGAGACGCTCATCCTCGCCGTCAAGCCGCAGGACATGGGTGCGCTGCTGGCCGAGATCGCCCCGCACGTGCCCGCCGACCGGCTGGTGATCTCCGTCGCCGCCGGCATCACGACCGCCTTCGTGGAGACCAGGCTCGGGGACGGCGTGGCGGTCGTCCGCGTCATGTCGAACACACCCGTCCTGGTCGACGAGGCGATGAGCGTCATCTCGGCGGGGGCGCACGCCTCCGAGGAGCACCTCCGGCGCACCGAGGCCCTGCTCAGCCCGGTGGGCAAGGTGCTGCGGATCCCCGAGGCCCAGCAGGACGCCGCCACCGCGCTGTCCGGCAGCGGCCCGGCCTACTTCTTCTACCTCGTCGAGGCGATGGTCGACGCCGGGATCCTGCTCGGCATGCCGCGCGCCGCCGCCCTCGACATGGTCACCCAGTCGATCGTCGGCGCCGCGATCATGCTGCGCGACTCGGGGGAGCACCCGGTGATCCTGCGCGAGGCCGTGACCTCGCCCGGAGGCACCACGATCGCCGCCATCGCCGAGCTGGAACGGCACAAGGTCAGGGCCGCGTTCCTCGACGCGATCGAGGCCGCCTGCGAGCGCAGCCGCCGCCTCGCCTCCGGCTGACGGCCACGAGCCCGGGCGATACCGTTCTGGTATGAGTCACTGCGATTGCGTGGCCGTATGAGCCGGGCGGTGCGGGTCGTCTGGGACGACGCTCTGGTCACGTACGACTTCGGGCCCGGCCACCCCCTCGCGCCCGTGCGCGTCGAGCTCACCATGGCGCTCGCCCGGGAGATGGGCGTGCTCGACGCGGTCGAGACGACCGGCTGCGTCCCCGCCACCGACGACGAGATCGCGCTGGTCCACAAGCGGGACTACATCGAGGCGGTCAAGACCGTCTCCCGGGACGGCCGGCCCGACCTTCGGTACGGGCTCGGCACCGAGGACAACCCCGCCTTCGCGGGCGTGCACGAGGCGTCCGCGCTGGTCACCGGGGCCACGCTGGCCGCCGCCAGGGCCGTGTGGGACGGCGCGGCCGAGCACGCGGTCAACGTCGCGGGGGGCCTGCACCACGCCATGCCCGGCGCCGCCAGCGGCTTCTGCGTCTACAACGACCCGGCGGTCGCGATCGCGTGGCTGCTGTCGCACGGCGCGTCCCGCGTCGCGTACGTGGACGTGGACGTGCACCACGGCGACGGGGTGCAGGCGGCGTTCCACGACGATCCCCGGGTGCTCACGATCAGCCTGCACGAGAGCCCGCGCACACTCTTCCCCGGCACCGGGTTCCCGCACGAGACGGGCGCCGAGGGCACCGCGGTCAACGTCGCGCTGCCGGCGGGCTGCGGGGACACCGGGTGGCTGCGGGCCTTCCACGCGGTCGTCCCGCCGCTGCTGCGGCATTTCCGGCCGCAGGTCCTGGTCACCCAGCAGGGGTGCGACAGCCACGCCCTCGATCCGCTGGCGCACCTCATGCTCAGCCTCGACGGGCAGCGCACGACGTACGCCGCGCTGCACCGGCTGGCCCACGAGACCGCGGACGGACGCTGGATCGCTCTGGGCGGCGGGGGCTACGAACTCGTCCAGGTCGTGCCGAGGGCGTGGACGCACCTGATCGCCGAGGCCGCCGGGCATCCCGTCGATCCCGGCGCCGTCACACCGGCGGCCTGGCGGACGTACGTGACGGAACGGACCGGTGAGATCCCGCCGTTGCGGATGACCGACGGGCGGCATCCACAGTGGCGTGACTTCTCCGAGGGGTACGATCCAGCCGACGCCGTCGACCGGGCCGTCATCGCGACCAGGAAGGCGGTCTTCCCCTTCCACGGTCTGGATCCCATGCCCTGACATGTCCGGAATTGCGCCGAGCCGAGGAGCGCTGTACCAGTCGTGACCCGACCGTCCTCCCCTCCCTCCTCCCGACCGTCCTCCCCGCCGTCCCCGGCATCGCCCTCCCGGGCCGAACTGCGCGAGCACCTCGTACGGACCGCCATCGCCGGCGACGTCGCGACCAGCCGGGAGAACAACCTCGATCACTACCGGTCGCTCGCGCTGCGCGACCCGCACTACCTTTTCGGGCTCACCTTCGAGGGCGAGTGGTCCTACGACGACGTGCTGCGGCTGATGGCCGACCGGGCCGGGGTGGCGGCCGACCCCGGTCACCGCGAGGGCCAGGACACCATCGACCCCGAGCGGACCATCGACGCGGTGGAGGAGATGGGAGACCGGGTCGCCAAGGTCCTGCGGCGTGGCTCGGCCCGGATCGTCGTGGCCACCGGCCACCCCACCGGCCTGCTCACCGTCCACCTCGCCCTGGCCAGGTTCGCGGCCGAAAACGGGGCGACCCTGCTGTCCCCCGCGGAGGGGTGGGGGTACGTCGGCGGGCTCGGCCGCCGCAGGCGGATCCGCTACCTCGACGGCGTGGCGATGCTGGAGGACCGCGGCACGTTCGTGCACACCCACGACCCGCACCCGATGCGGGCGATGCTGGCCGAGGAGCGGCCCGACCTGGTGATCGCCGATCACGGCTGGGCGGGGGCGGCGGGCGAGGCCGGGATCGAGACCGTGGGCTTCGCCGACAGCAACGACCCCGCGCTGTTCGTGGGGGAGGCGGAGGGCAAGATCGCCGTCAGCGTCCCGCTCGACGACAACGTGCTTCCCCGGCACTACGCGCCGTTGACCTCATATCTGATCGCGCGCATCGCCCGTAGCCTCTGACACCCTTACGGACCTCCCAAATCGGGCATTTCGCGCCCGCTTTTGCACCCGTGTGTCGGGCGGTTGCCAACTTTTTTCTGATCCTGGGCGACTCTTATGTGAGAGAAGTTGGTCCGTTCCAAGATTGAGGCGAGGGGCACGGCCCTGCTGCTGCCAGCGGCTTTCCCGATTTTGACGGCACACGGCTCCGCTGATGATGGAATGGGGGGTTTGCCTACTCGGAGTCCGGACTTACGCTGACGGCAGTACACGTGCGTGAGCGATGGCACCAGTGGGGATAACCCGGAAACACGTGCGGAAGAGGCGTCCGATGGGTGCAGGCGAAAGACCTCTCAGCGAGGTGAAGTTCTTGACGGTGGCCGAGGTGGCGACCGTCATGCGGGTGTCCAAGATGACGGTGTACCGGCTCGTGCACTCGGGCGAGTTACCGGCCATCCGTGTCGGCCGGTCCTTCAGAGTGCCGGAGCAGGCGGTGCACGACTACTTGCGGGACGCGTTCATAGAAGCGGGTTGAACGCCCTCGGACGACCACGCTTGACGGCGGCGTGGTCGGCCCCCGCCCGACGCGGGGTCCCCCGGGGGAGCGATCTACCGTGGATCGCCGGTAGGCTGTTGTGCCGGTGTGCGCTCGCGCGCCGGTTCGACTGTCACCACCTTCACCTGGGGGTCCCGTGGGCTCTGTGATCAAGAAGCGCCGCAAGCGTATGGCCAAGAAGAAGCACCGCAAGCTGCTCAAGAAGACCCGCATCCAGCGGCGTAACAAGAAGTAGCCGAGACGGAGCGCGCACCGGTCCCGAGGGACCGGGCGACCGTCGAACACGCACACCCCCGGCGAGGCGTCGATGACTCGTACCGTGCTGGTCACGGGTGTCCGCGGTCACATCGGCGCCCGTGTGGCGGCCGCGCTCGCGGGCGATCCGGAGATCGACCGCGTCATCGGCGTGGACACCGCGCCGCCGCCGGCCCCTCGTGGGCGGGACGGCGAGCAGGACGGCCCGGTGCCCGGCCGCACCGAGTTCGTCCACGTCGCGCTGCGCGGTCCGGACCTGGTACGGGTCATCCGGGACGCCGACGTCGACACGGTCGTGCACCTCAGCCTGGTCAGCGGCAGCGGCCGCGGCGACCGCCGGGCGGGCGGGACCGGCGGTGGCCGGTCGGCCATGAAAGAGCACAACGTCATCGGCACGATGCAGTTGCTCGCGGCCTGCCAGCGCTCCGCCACGGTGCGCCGCGTGGTCGTGCGCTCCACCACAGCCGTGTACGGCTCCTCGCCGCACGCTCCCGCCGTGTTCACGGAGGACACCGAGCCCGCCGAGGTCGCGCGCCACGGGTACGCCAGGGACGCCACGGAGGTCGAGACGTACGTCCGGGGCTTCGCCCGGCGGCGACCCGACGTGACGACGACCACGCTGCGGTTCGCCAACCTCATGGGGCCCGGCGTCGACTCGCCGCTCACGCGCTACTTCTCGCAGCCCGTGCTGCCCACCGTGCTCGGCTTCGATCCGCGGCTGCAGTTCGTCCACGAGGACGACGCCGTCGAGGTGCTGTGCCGTACGGCCGGGGCCGACCATCCCGGTGTGTTCAACGTGGCGGGCGACGGCGTCCTGCTGCTCTCGCAGTGCGCGCGGCGCACGGGCCGGGCGGTGGTCCCGCTGCCGTCCCCGGCCTTCCGCCTGGCCGGCGGGCTGGCCAGAGGAGCCCGGCTGGTCGACTTCTCGCCCGAGCAGCTCACGCTTATGAGCCACGGCCGCGCGGTGGACACCGCCAGGATCACCGCCGAGCTGGGCTGGCGCCCGAAGTACGGCACGGCGGCGGCGTTCGACGACTTCCTGCGGTCCCGGGCGGTCCCGGGCGGCGCCGGCCACCTGCCGCTCGCCGCGGTCGACTGGCTGGCCGATCTCCTGACGAAGCGGTGACCTCGATGGACGACTTCCGGGACCGGCACGCGGCCGGGAACGGCCCTCCGGCCGGACCCGTGGACGGCGACGGATCCGGTGAGCGGCTCGCGGAGCTGTTCGCCTTCCTGCGCCGCAGGATCACCGGTGACTACGAGGTCGACGAGTTCGGCTTCGACCCCGAGCTGAACGACCGGGTGCTGCTGGAGGCGCTGCGCCCGCTCTACCGGCACTGGTTCAGGACCGAGACCCTCGGCCTGGAGAACGTGCCGGCCGACGCCGGGGCCCTGATCGTGGCCAACCACTCCGGCACGCTGCCGGTGGACGCGCTGATGCTCCAGGTCGCGGTCAACGACGAGCTGGGCCGGCCGCTGCGCCTCCTCGGCGCCCACCTGGTCTACCAGCTTCCCGTGCTCGGGCATCTGGCCCGCAAGTCGGGGCACACGCTCGCCTGCCCCGAGGACGCCGACCGCCTGCTGCGCAAGGGCGAGGTCGTCGGCGTCTTCCCCGAGGGGTTCAAGGGCATCGGCAAGCCGTTCTCCGAGCGCTACCGGCTGCAGAGGTTCGGCCGGGGCGGGTTCGTCGCCTCGGCGATCAGGGCCGGTGTGCCGATCGTCCCGTGCGCCATCGTGGGGGCGGAGGAGATCTACCCCAAGATCGGTGACCTTCCGTCGCTCGCGCGCCTGCTCGGCCTGCCCTACCTGCCGATCACGCCGTTGTTCCCCTGGCTCGGGCCGCTCGGCCTGGTCCCGCTGCCGTCGAAGTGGCTGATCGAGTTCGGCGAGCCGGTCCGCACCGACGCCTACGACCCGGAGGAGGCCGACGACCCCGCCGTGGTCTTCGACCTCACCGACCACGTCCGGGAGACCATGCAGCGGCGGCTCGACGCCCTGCGGCTGCGCCGCGGGGCCGCGTTCCCCCCGATCTGAGGTCCCCGGCTCCAGGAGTCAGAGGGGGGTTCAGAGGGTGGAGCGGTAGTGACGGCGCAGGGCGATGCCGGCGGCGACGCCGCCCGCGATGGCCCCCGCCGTCGCCGCGATCGGCAGCCCGATCATCGTCGCCTTCCGGCCCGTGCGGAAGTCGCGGGTCTCCCAGCCGTTGTCCCTGGCGTGCTCGCGCAGCTCGCTGTCGGGGTTGATGGCGTACGGATGGCCCACGAGCGAGAGCATCGGCAGGTCGTTGGACGAGTCGCTGTAGGCCGAGCACCGGCTGAGGTCGAGGCCCTCACGCCGGGCCAGTGCCCGTACGGCTTCGGCCTTGGCCGGGCCGTGCAGCAGGTCGCCGACCAGCCGCCCGGTGTAGGCGCCGTCGGCGGTCTCGGCGACCGTGCCGAGCGCGCCGGTGAGTCCGAGCCGCTGCGCGATGACCCGGGCCAGCTCCACCGGGGTCGCGGTGACCAGCCACACCCGCTGCCCGGCGTCGAGATGCGCCTGGGCCAGCGCGCGGGTGCCCGCCCACACGCGGTCGGCCATCACGTCGTCGTAGATCTCCTCGCCCAGCCGGACGACCTCGTCCACCTTGAGCCCCGCGACGAAGGCGAGGGCCATCTCCTTGGCCCTGGCGATGTGCTCGGGGTTCTCGTTGCCCCGGACGCGAAACCACGCCTGCCCGACCGCGAACTTCGCCAGGTCGCGGGTGGTGAACAGGCCGCGCGAGGCGAGCCCGCGCGCGAAGTGGTAGATGGAGGCGCCGCGCATCATGGTGTTGTCGACGTCGAAGAACGCCGCCGCGGTCAGATCCGGCACGACCTCGGGGGCGGACACCGCCGCGGCGGCGGCCACCTCACCGGCGATCTCCGCCGCTTCCCTCCGTCGCAATAGCCGCCTCATCAAGATCCTCCGTGGGAACCCCCGCCTTCAGGCGGGGGAGGAATCGGACCCCTTGCGGAGCAGGGCAGGGGCAGGCGGTTCGCCGCAAGGCGAATCGCCGTACGAACAAACATGCGATCGTCAGCTGATCGGGTGGCATGATGTGCGGCGTGGCGCAGACGGTGAAGCGGGCCTACAAGTACCGTTTCTATCCCACCCCCGAGCAGGCCTGCGAGCTTGCCCGGACGTTCGGGTGTGTGCGCCTGGTCTACAACAAGGCGCTGGAGGAACGTACCCGCGCCTTTACCCTGGAAGGCCGCCGCGTCTCCTACGCCGAGTCCTCGGCCGCGTTGACGGCATGGAAGCGCGAGGAGGAACTGGCGTTCCTCAACGGGGTGTCCAGTGTGCCGTTGCAGCAGGCACTCCGGCACCTGCAGGCAGCCTTCGCGAACTTCTTCGCCAAGCGGGCCAAACACCCCACCTTCAAGTCGCGCAAGAAGTCGCGGGCGTCGGCCGAATACACCCGCTCGGCGTTCCGCTACCGCGACGGACAGCTCACGCTGGCCAAGATGGACGCCCCGCTGGACATCGTGTGGTCGCGTCCACTCCCGCAGGGGGCGCAGCCGTCCACGGTGACCGTGAGCAGGGACGCGGCCGGGCGGTGGTTCGTGTCCCTCCTGGTGGAGGAGACGATCCGCCCCCTCACCCCCACTGGAAATGCGGTCGGCCTGGATGCGGGGATCACCAGCCTGGTGGCCCTGTCCCACCCGATCGACGATCTGACCGACCAGGACGGCAGGGTCGCCAATCCCCGGCACGAGCGGGCCGACCGGCGCAGACTGGCCAAGGCCCAGCGCTCGCTGGCCCGCAAAGCGGCGGGCAGCGCGAACCGGGCCAAGGCCCGGCTGAAGGTTGCCCGCGCCCACGCCCGGATCAGTGACCGGCGCCGGGACTTCCTGCACAAACTCAGCACTCGGCTCGTCCACGAGAACCAAGTGGTCGTGATCGAGGACCTGACCGTCCGCCACATGGTCAAGAACCACTCCCTCGCCCGCGCCATCTCCGACGCCTCCTGGCGGGAACTGCGCTCGATGCTGGCGTACAAGACGGCCTGGTACGGGCGAGAACTGGTCGTGATCGACCGGTGGTTTCCCTCTTCCAAGCTGTGCTCGGCCTGCGGGACCCTGGCCGAGTCGATGCCGTTGCACGTCCGGACCTGGGCGTGCGCCTGCGGCGCGGTCCATGACCGGGATGTCAACGCCGCCAGGAACATCCTCGCCGCCGGGCTGGCGGAGAGCTGAAACGCCTGTGGAGCTGGTGTAAGACCTCAACGGAGTCCTCCGAGCGGGCAACCGGCGGCGAAGCAGGAAGACCAACCTGTGAGGGTTGGAATCCCCTGCCTTCACGGAGGGGAAGATGTCAACAGCTTAACCGCCGGACACCGTCCCGAACGTGAGCGGGACATGACGTGTCAGCGTCCGGAAGCCGTGAAGGCGTCGATGTAATGCAGGTACTGCGCGGCCTTGTCGCGGTTCTCGCCGTCGAGTTTCGGCAGCAGCGGCTCCACCACCCTGCGCTGCTGACGCGCGAACCGCCGCGCCTCGCCGTCGGCCCGGTCGCGCTGCGCCACCCGGGTCAGCGCGGCCCTGGTCTTCGTCTCCATGTCGTCGAGCGTCTGGGCGATCAACCGGCGGCGGTCGGGGGCGGCCTGGCCGATCAGCGAGGCGGCCTCCGCCGCCCGCAGCCGGGCCGCGGCCATCTCCCGCTCCGCCCGGTCCCTCTCGTCGTAGGCCAGGACGAGCACGGTCGACTCGGCCACCCGCTTCAGCGGGTACAGCACCTGCCCGGGCACCGCGTGGTACGTGTGCACGCCGGTGGCGAACATCCCGGCCAGCGCGGCGCCGAAGACCAGGACGGGACGCACCCGGACGAGGAGGGATCGGCGGGGACGGGCACGCCGGCTCCCGGCGTGGGCGGCGGGGGGAGCCGCGTGCCTCCCGGCGGCGCGTTCGGCGGCGTGGGCGCGCATGAGATCGGCCCGCAGGCTCTCGCGGAAGTCGGGGCTCGGGCCGCCGTTCACCAGGGACCGCAGGGCCGTCATCCGCGCGGCGATCCGCCGGGTGCGGGCCGCGGTCCGGCCGCCCTTCCGGCGCCAGGGTCGCCACCAGCCCATCACGGTTCCCGCCATCCCCCGCTCGACGTCGGCGACTGTGTCCCGGCCGGATCGACCGTCCTGCGAGGATCCGACCTGCGACATGCCCAACGACAGGGTGTGGGAATGGTTACGGGCTGTCAGCGAGATCGTCCGGGAGCGCCCGGGCGAGCGCCCTGATCGCCCGGAACTGCAGAGCCTTGATCGCTCCGGACTTCTTGCCCATGATCTTCGCCGTCTCCGCGAGCGACATGCCCTCCACGAACCGCAGGATCACGCATTCCTGCTGCTCCGGGCCGAGTTGCTTGAGCGCCTGCATGAGGCGCTCGTTCACCATGTTCGTGACGACCGCGTTCTCGGGGATGTGCGGGCCGTCCAGAGGTGTGTCGAGAATCACTGCGGTGGTGACCTCAAGCCGGTTGCGGCCCGACTTGTAGTGATCGGTGATGAGGTTGCGGGCGATGGTGACGAGCCAGGCGCCGAAGTCGCGGCCCTGCCAGGTGAAGTCGGCGATGCCCCGCAGCGCGCGCAGGAAGGTGTCGCTCGTCAGGTCCTCGGCCAGCGCGTGGCTGCCCACCCGGAAGTAGACGTACCGGTAGACCAGGTCGAGGTAATGGTCGTAGAGAAGGCCGAACGCCTCGCTGTCGCCGGTCTTGGCGCGCAGCACGAGGCTTCGCATCTCGTCGTCTTCATGGTCGTGTTCGTGGCTGTGCTCGCGGCCGTGTCGCCGGCCGCGCTCGGTGAGATCCGCGGAGCGCGAGGGCTGCGCGGATACGGCGGCGGCCGGAGGCGACAGCCCGGCCAACGGCCACAGGTTCGGCATCCGTTATCCCATGGGGGAAGGGGAGTCGGCGTGCGGCAACACTCTAGAAATCAACGAGGGATAACACAATCCGTTCAAGTGGAAGAACTCGCCGCGGGAGGGCGGGCCCGCCGTGGCACGCGGCGCCGGCGGCGCCCGGGCGCCCGTCGGAGCGCTGGTCGGGGCGCTGGTCAGGATGCTGATCCGGGACGGGACGGAACGAACTCCGCGAGAGCCGGAGACCCGCCGGCGGCGCCGGATCACCCACCCGTACAAGGCGACCGGCTACCCGTGCGAAGGCGTTGTCAGGCAGCATGGGTGCCACCATGGAAGTCCTCGTCGCTCTCCTCGCGTTCGCCGGCGCCCTGCTCGCCGGCATCACCACCGGCGTCCTCGTCGGGCGTCTCCGTGACGAGCCGGCCGGATGGCTGATCGCGTGGAGCATCGCCACGGGCGCGCTCGCGGTGTCGCTCGGCGCCGTCGCCGTCGGCCACCTCACCGGCTTCGGGCCCCTGACGTTCCGGGTCTACCAGATCACCGGGTCGCTGCTGGCCCCGCTGTGGCTGGCCGTCGGCGTGCTCCAGCTTCTCGCGGAGAAGGCGGCGGCCCGCTTCGCCGGGTGGCTGCTCGGCGCCGCTCTCACGGTCGTGGGCACGGTCATCATGGTGCTGGACCCCATCGTGGCCTCGGGGTTCGCCAAGGCGCTGCCCGACGGTCCCACTCACTGGGACCTGTGGCCCGAGTGGCTGCTGCGGGGCGTCCACGGCCTGGTGGTGTTCCTGCTCCTCCTCGCCCTCGGCATCGCGCTGATGAGCTGGCGGGACGGCGACGACTACGACGCGGACAACATGAACGCGACCGTGGTGATCGCGCCCGCGGGCATGGCCGTCGCGGGTGCGCTGGAGTTCGGGCTCCCGGGGCTGGTCGTCGTCGTGCTCATGGCGGCCGCCGCCGGGGGCGTCTGGTACGCCGTGGCCCGTCCGCTCGCGCCGTACGACGACGAGGACGAGGAGGACGAGGCGCCCGAGGAGGAGTGGCAGGGCCGGCGCGGCGGGCGGGCCGACACCGCCCTGCGCGCCGAGAGCCGCGTGCCCTCCGCGCCCTCGGGTCCGAACGTCGCGTCGGGAGGCCCCGGTGGCTTGGGAAACCCGGGTGCCCTGGGCGCGGCGGCGGGTGCGGCAGGAGCGGCGGGGGCGGTCCCGCCCGGCGCCGCGCCGCGCCGCTCGGGGCTGGGCGACCTGGTGGCCGAATACCGCGCGGGCGAGCAGGGCGAGGTCGACTACGCGGCCCGCATGCGTCCTCCGGACGCACGCCCGGACGGCCGCTCCGACATCCGCCCGGACGGACGCCCGCTCGCCGACGATTTCGGCGGGCCCGCGACCGGCCAGCTTCTGGCCGCCGACCAGTACGGCCAGCCGCGCCGGCCCGACTACGCGATGCCCGCCACGCCCGCCATGCCCGCCATGCCCGCCGGCCCGGGGGCCGCGCCGGACCGGGCGATGCCCGCGACGGGGGCGCTCTATCCGGGGGCGCCATCGGGCGCCACCCCCGTGGGTGGGGCGGAGCTGCCCAGCCCGGCCGACCTCGCGGCGAGCTTCGGCGTGGGCTTCGGCCGGTCCCGGCAGGGCGTGAGCCCCGAGGGAGCGCAGCAGGCGGGCCGTCCGGCCCGGCAGGGGGGCTCGGTGAGGCCGTCCCCCGGCATCTACGGCCTGCTGACCGTGTTCACGCTGCTCGACGGCTCGGGAGAGGCGTTCGACAAGCTGGCGGAGGAGACGGTGGAGGCCGTGCAGCGCAACGAGCCCGACACGCTGCTGTTCGTCTGCCACGCGGTGAAGTCGGCCCCGCTCCAGCGCATCGTCTACGAGCTCTACCGCGACGAGGTCGGCTACGGCGAGCACCAGCGGCAGCCGCACATGGAGCGGTTCACCACCGAGCGGGTGAAGTACGTGCTGGCCGCCAACGTCATCGAACTCGCCGTCAACGCCGCCAAGGTCGTCCCGCTCCCCACCCGCATGTGAGCGGGGACGGGCCGGTCTCCGCGACCCCCGTCTCCGTTCGGCGGCCGCGGGGGCCGGTTGCGATCGGGAGCCGGCGTCAGCGGGCGAGGGCGGCGCGGAGGCGGGTCTCGTCGACCCTCCAGTAGGTGTGCTGGACGCCGTCGACCAGCACGACCGGGATCATCTCCCAGTATTCGGCCTCGTCCTCCGGTGAGGCGGTGATGTCGCGCTCCTCCCACGCGACGCCGAGCTCGCCCGCCACCCGCTCGACGACCGCCCGGGCGTCGTCGCAGAGATGACAGCCGGGCTTGCCGAGCAGGGTGATCCGGTGATCCGCAGGAGCCATGCGGTCAGCGTAGTCACGCTCCCGGCGTCCCCACGATCCCGGGCGCCGCGATCACTGGCGTCACGACCCCGGCGGACCCGGATCGGCGACCGGCGCACCCTCCTGGGACGCTGGAGAGCACGATCGACTTTGTGCATAGCTTCACAAAGGCACTAACCTGGATTCATTCCGTCGCATCCACCCTTGCGGCCGGGGGCGCACCGGCCGTCCGTCCCCCTGGAGTTCCGGCAAGTGATCCGCCGTATCCCGCAGGCACGCGATCGCGGTATCCCCGACGCCACCGTGGCGAGGCTGCCGCTCTATCTGCGTGCCCTGAACGGGATGGCCGAGCGGGGCACGCCGACGGTGAGCTCGGAGGACCTGGCGGTCGCCGCGGGCGTCAACTCGGCCAAGCTCCGCAAGGACCTCTCCCATCTCGGGTCGTACGGCACCCGGGGCGTCGGCTACGACGTGCAGTACCTCATCTACCAGATCTCGCGTGAGCTTGGTCTCACCCAGGACTGGGCGGTGGCGATCGTGGGCGTCGGAAACCTCGGCCGGGCGCTGGCCAACTACGGCGGGTTCGCCTCCCGCGGATTCCGCATCGCGGGCCTGCTCGACGCCGACCCGCACGTGGTCGGCGACCGCATCGCCGGTCTCGTCGTCGAGCACGCCGACGAGCTGGAGACGGTGATCAGGCAGCGCGGCGTGTCGATCGTGGTGATCGCCACCCCCGCCGCGCCGGCCCAGCAGGTGTGCGACCGTGTCATCGCGGCCGGCGTCACCAGTATTTTGAACTTCGCCCCCGTCGTCCTGGCTGTGCCTGACGGCGTAGATGTCCGTAAAGTCGATTTATCTATCGAACTGCAGATACTTGCGTTCCACGAGCAGCGCAAGGCTAATGGAGGACCCATCATGGCCGAGGAGTGGCCGGACGGGGTGGTCATGTGAGTGAGCCATCAGTGGGAGCGAGCTCATGAGTATCCTCGTCGTCGGCCTGAGCCACCGGACCACCCCGGTCGCCCTGCTCGAACGCGTGACGGTCAGTGGTGACGCCCTCGTCAAGCTGCTGCACGACCTGCAGGCCGACGAGAACGTGTCCGAGGCGCTGGTCGTCTCCACCTGCAACCGCGTCGAGGTCTACGCCGCGGTCGACCGCTTCCACGGCGGCCTCGGCGCCGTGACGGGCCTGCTCGCCGCGCACTCCGGCCTGCCGCACGAGCGGCTCGCGCCGCACCTCTACGTGCACTACGAGGACCGGGCGGTCCAGCACCTGTTCACGGTCGCCTGCGGCCTCGACTCCATGGTCGTGGGCGAGGGGCAGATCCTCGGCCAGATCAGGACCGCCCTCCGCCTGGCGCAGGAGGAGGGCACCGCCGGGACGACCCTCAACGAACTGGCCCAGCACGCGCTGCGGGCCGGCAAGCGGGCGCACGCCGACACCGGCATCGACCGGGCCGGCGCCTCGCTCGTCGGGGTCGGCCTGACGCTCGCCGAGCGGGTCCTCGGGCCGATCGCCGGCCGGCGCGCCCTGGTCGTCGGCGCGGGCTCGATGAGCGCGCTGTCCGCCGCGACCCTCTCCCGCGCGGGCGTGACCGACATCGTCATCGCCAACCGCACCCGGGAGCGGGCCGAGCGGCTCGCCGAGACGGTCGGCGGGCGCGCCGCGGACCTGGCCGGCATTCCCGCCGAACTGGCCGCGGCCGACCTCGTGATCTCCTGCGTCGGCGCCGGAACCCGCACGATCGACCCCGAGATGATCGGCGCCCGCGAGCGGCCGCTGTTCCTGCTCGACCTCGCGCTGCCCCACGACGTGGACCCCGGCGTACGGGACCTGCCCGGCGTGACGCTCGTCGACCTGGAGTCGATGCAGCAGGACGGCGTGGGCGACGACGTCGCCGACGGCGGCCGGGCCGAGGCGATCCGGGAGGTCGGGCGCATCGTGACCGAGGAGGTCACGGCCTACCTGCACGCGGAGCGCGCCGCGCTGGTCACCCCCACGGTCGTGGCCCTGCGCAGCAAGGCCGCCGGAGTGGTGGAGGCCGAGATGGGCCGGCTGATGGCCCGCCTGCCCGGCCTCGACGGGCGGACCCGCGACGAGGTCACCCAGACCGTGCGGCGGGTCGTGGACAAGCTGCTCCACGAGCCGACCGTACGGGTGAAGCGGCTGGCCGCGGCGCCGGGCGGCGACCAGTACGCCGAGGCGCTGCGCGAGCTGTTCGGCCTCGCCCCGAACGCGCCCGACGCCGTGTCGTGTCTCGACAGCCTGGACGGCCTGGAGACCTTGGAGAACCTGGACAGCCTGAGGAGCCTCGACGGCATGCGGAGCCCGAACAGCCCGGAGGTGGAGCGATGAGCACGCCTCTTCGTCTCGGCACCCGCAGGAGCCTGATGGCGACCACCCAGTCGGGGATCGTCGCCGACCGGCTGACCGCCCTGACCGGCCGGGAGGTCGAGCTCGTCGGCGTCACGACGTTCGGCGACGTCTCCCGGGCCCACCTGACCCAGCTCGGCGGCACCGGCGTCTTCGTGAACGACCTGCGCGGGCGGCTGCTCGCCGGCGAGGTCGACTTCGCGGTCCACTCGCTCAAGGATCTGCCGACCAAGCAGGACGAGCGCATCGCGCTCGCGGCCATCCCCGAGCGGGACGACCCCCGCGACGCGCTGGTCGGTCCGGTGCGGCTGCGCGACCTGCCCGCCGGAGCGCGCGTCGGCACCGGGTCGCCGCGCCGGGTGGCCCAGCTGCGCCTGCTCCGGCCGGATCTCGAATACGTCCCCATCAGGGGAAACGCGGACACCCGCATCGGCAAGGTGACGTCGGGCGAGCTCGACGCCGTCGTGCTGGCCGCCGCCGGGCTGGCCAGGATCCGCCGGGACGGGGAGATCGCCCAGGTGTTCGAAGTCGACGAGATGCTGCCCGCTCCCGGGCAGGGCGCCCTCGCCGTCGAGTGCCTGGCCGACCGTGACGATCTCATCGAACTGCTGAGCGCCGTCGACGACCCGCTGACGCGGGCCGCGGTGGCCGCCGAACGTTCGGTGCTCGCCGCCCTCGAGGCCGGTTGCGCGGCCCCGGTAGGTGCTTTCGCCTCCGGTGACGGGCACATTCTCAGTCTGACCGCAACCGTCGTCGACGTCGACGGCGCACGGTCGGTGCGCAAGTCCACCTCCGGACCTTCTCCGGCGGCAGTGGAACTCGGCCGTGAACTCGCGGCAGCCATGATCGCCGAAGGGGCCGACACGTTGATGGGGGAGCAGGCCCATTGAGCCCCGCCGATCACAGCACCCAGGCCCGATCCGGGTTCGTCGCCTTCGTGGGCGCCGGTCCCGGTGACGAGAACCTGCTCACACTACGCGGCGCCGACCTGCTGAGCAGGGCCGACGTCGCCGTCCTCGACCGCCGGGCGTACGGACCGCTGCTGCGTCACTGCCGCGAGGACGTAGAGGTCGTCGACATCGCCGCCGACGCGGCGGAGAACTCGGTGTCGCTGAAGACCATCCAGGCCGCCAAGGCGGGCCGCACCGTGGTGCGGCTGTGCTCGGGCGACCCGTCCTTCTTCTCCTCCGTCACCGACGAGGTGGCCGCCTGCGCCAAGGCGGACGTCGACTTCGAGATCGTGCCCGGCGTGCCGCCGGCCACGGCCGTGCTGACGTACGCCGGCATCCCGCCCGCGGCGTCGGCGCCGGAGTTCCGGATCGTGGACGCCGCGCAGGTGGACGACTGGGCGAGGCACGCCGACTGCGCGGGCACCCTCGTGATCTACAACGGTGTCGCGGACGCGGTCCCGATCAGCAAGGCGCTGATCGGGGGCGGCAAGCCCGACTCGACGCCGGTGGCGGTCACCAGCGACGGCACCACCACCGAGCAGTACACGGTGGTCTCCACGCTCGGGCGGCTCGGTCCCGACCTCAAGCATGCCGGGATGACCGAGCCCGCGTTGATCGTCGTCGGCGACGCCGTCGGAATGCGCGACCGCCTGTCGTGGTTCGAGACCAAGTCGCTGTTCGGCTGGCGGGTCCTGGTGCCGCGCACCAAGGAGCAGTCGAAGGGCCTGTCGGAGCAGCTCCGCTCGTACGGCGCGGTGCCCGAGGAGGTGCCGACGATCTCCGTCGAGCCGCCCCGCACCCCGCAGCAGATGGACCGCGCCATCAAGGGCCTGGTCACCGGACGCTACGAGTGGGTCGCCTTCACCAGCGCCAACGCCGTCAAGGCCGTGCGCGAGAAGTTCGAGGAGTACGGCCTGGACGCCCGCGCGTTCGCCGGGCTCAAGGTCGCCGCGGTCGGCGACGCCACGTCGCGGGCGCTGGTGGAGTTCGGTGTGAAGCCCGACCTCATGCCGACGGGCGAGCAGTCGTCCGAGGGCCTGCTGGCCGAGTGGCCGCCGTACGACTCGATGCTCGACCCGATCAACCGGGTGCTGCTGCCGAGGGCCGACATCGCGACCGAGACGCTGGTCGCGGGGCTGACCCAGCTCGGCTGGGAGTGCGACGACGTCACGGCCTACCGCACCGTGCGGGCCGCGCCGCCGCCCGCCCCGATCCGCGAGGCGATCAAGGGCGGCGGGTTCGACGCCGTGCTGTTCACGTCGTCCTCGACCGTACGGAACCTCGTCGGCATCGCCGGCAAGCCGCACAACGTCACGGTGATCGCGGTCATCGGGCCGCAGACGGCCAAGACGGCCGAGGAGTTCGGCCTGCGGGTCGACGTGATGGCCGACAGGCCGTCCGCCTCGGCCCTCGCCGCCGCGCTGGCGGACTACGGTGCGAAGATGCGCCACGCCGCGGTGTCGGCGGGCGAGGTGCCCCGCCGCCCCTCCCAGATGCGCCGGGGCGCGCGGCGCAGGGTGAAGTAGAAGCGCGCGAAGTAGAAGCGCGAGTGGATGTGATTCGCGCGCGGCCCGCGGGACGATCCCGCGGGCCGGCGCGGTCCAGAGCGGGGAGATCGTTGTGAACGCCCGATACCCGGTGGCGCGGCCCCGGCGGCTGCGCCGCACCGCCGCGATGCGGCGGATGGTCGCGGGGACGCGGCTGCATCCGGCCGAGTTCATCCTGCCCGTGTTCGTCAAGGAGGGCATCGCCGAGCCGCAGCCGGTGGGCTCCATGCCGGGGGTCGTCCAGCACACCCGCGAGTCGCTGCGCAAGGCCGCCCACGAGGCGGCGGAGGCGGGCGTCGGCGGGATCATCCTGTTCGGCGTCCCGGCGCACAAGGACGCCCGGGGCTCGGGCGCCGACGACCCCGACGGGATCGTCCAGGTGGCCCTGCGCGACCTCGCCGCCGACCTGGGCGACGCGCTGGTCCTGATGACCGACACCTGCCTGGACGAGTACACCGACCACGGTCACTGCGGCCTGCTGACCGCCGACGGCGAGGTGGACAACGACGCGACGCTGGAGCGGTACGCGTCGGCGGCGGTAGCCCAGGCGGCGGCCGGCAGCCAGATGATCGCGCCGAGCGGCATGATGGACGGCCAGGTGGAGGCCATCCGCGCGGCCCTCGACGGCAACGGCTTCGCCGAGATCCCGATCCTCGCCTACGCGGCCAAGTACGCCTCCGGGTTCTACGGGCCGTTCCGCGACGCCGCCGAGTGCGCGCCGCAGTTCGGCGACCGCAGCGCCTACCAGCAGGACCCGGCCGGCCCGGTCGGCGAGGCGCTGCGCGAGGTGCGCCTCGACCTGGCCGAGGGCGCGGACGCCGTCATGGTCAAGCCCGCCCTGGCCTACCTCGACATCCTGCGCCAGGTGCGCGACCTGGTCGAGGTGCCCGTCGCGGCCTACCAGGTCAGCGGTGAGTACGCGATGGTCGAGGCCGCGGCGGCCAACGGCTGGATCGACCGCGAGCGGATGATCATGGAGTCGCTGGTCGCGATCCGCCGTGCCGGGGCCGACATGATCCTCACGTACTGGGCCACGGAGGTCGCCCGGGCACTATCCTGACCTCTCATCAGGGCCCTGCCAGGCGAGGGAAATCAGCAGGTACGTACCATCGTGCCTATCGCAGGGCGGCGGCGGCGACGGAATGTCCGGCGCACGCCGCCGGTTCAAGGCGTGGCCGGGGCAGCGTGGCGAGGCGCCGCCGGGGCCGCGCGGCAGGGCGTGTCTCGTCGGAGACCGCTGAGGTCGCTTGTGGGGAGGAGCGCCATGGTCGGAGTACCGCTGACCCGCCGTGCGAAACGGCGCGCGCATCACGCGCCACCGAAGATGACGTCGGTGCTCGAATACGCCCAGCTGGGCTGGGCGAGCTGTATGGGCGCCCATCCGCTGGCCGAGGGAGGCAGGGCGTGCTCCTGTGACCGGGTGGGCTGTCCCGACCCGGGGATGCACCCGCTGTCGCCTGCCTGGCAGATGCAGGCCACGACGGACAGCGCGCTGCTGACACGGTGGTGGAAGCAGGAACCGGACGCGAACGTGATCCTGCCCACCGGCAGGGTGTTCGACGTGTTCGACGTGGCGGCCGAGGCGGGCCGCCCCACGCTCACGGCCATGGACGCCGCGGGCTTCGACACCGGCCCGGTCGCCGAGAACGGCGACCGGGTGCTTTTTTTCGTGGCCACGCGCGGCGCCCCCGAGGACGAGGACGAGTGGTGGTCCTGCCACCTCGACGCGGGCCCGGAGGTCATCGACAGCACGCCGGGGCTGCGCTGGCACTGCCGGGAGAGCTACGTGCTCGCGCCGCCGTCCACCACGCCGACCGGCGGCGTCGTGAGCTGGATCAGGCCTCCCGACGGGCGTCCCCTGCCCGATCCGCTGCGCGTCCTCGACCTGCTGGCCGACTTCTGCGAGTGACTCTCGCGGATGTTCCCGGTACGACCCGCGCGCCGGCCGGCCCGTAACCTGGAGGGCGTGACACGTACGCAGACCTCCGAGGACCTGTTCGACCGCGCCCGCCGGATCGTCCCGGGCGGGGTGAACTCGCCGGTGCGCGCCTTCGGCGCCGTGGGCGGCACGCCCCGCTTCATGGCTTCCGGTGAGGGGCCGTACATCACCGACGTGGACGGCAACCGCTACGTCGACCTGGTGTGCTCCTGGGGCCCGATGATCCTGGGTCACCGGCATCCGGCGGTCGTGGAGGCGCTGGAGGAGGCCGTCGCACGAGGCTTCTCCTTCGGCACCGCGACCGAGGGGGAGGTCCTGCTCGCCGAGGAGATCGTCGCCCGCGTGGCGCCGGTCGAGAAGGTCCGCCTGGTCAGCTCGGGCACCGAGGCCACCATGTCCGCCGTACGGCTCGCCCGTGGCTTCACCGGCCGGGCGAAGGTCGTGAAGTTCGCCGGCTGCTACCACGGCCACGTCGACGCGCTGCTGGCCTCCGCCGGGTCGGGCGTCGTCACCTTCGGCCTGCCGGACACCCCGGGCGTCACCGGCGCCTCGGCGGCCGACACGATCGTCCTGCCGTACAACTCGGCCGAGGCGGTCGAGGAGGCGTTCCGCACGTTCGACATCGCCTGCGTGATCACCGAGGCGTGCCCGGCGAACATGGGCGTCGTGCCGCCCGCCGACGGCTTCAACGCGCGCCTGCGCGAGCTGTGCACCCAGCACGGCGCGCTGCTGATCGTCGACGAGGTGCTCACCGGCTTCCGCGTCTCCGCCTCCGGCTGGTACGGCGTCGACCCCGTCGAGGCCGACCTCATGACCTTCGGCAAGGTGATGGGCGGCGGGCTGCCCGCCGCGGCCTTCGGCGGACGGGCGGAGGTCATGGCCGCGCTCGCCCCCGAGGGGCCCGTCTACCAGGCCGGGACGCTGTCGGGCAACCCGCTCGCCTGCGCGGCCGGGCTGGCCACGCTGCGCGCCTGCGACGACGACGCCTACGACCGCATCGACGCCTCCGCCCTGGTCATCGGGCGGGCGGCCTCCGACGCGCTGGCCGCCGCCGGAGTGCCGCACCGCCTCCAGCGGGCGGGCAACCTCTTCTCGATCTTCTTCACCGACACCCCGGTCACCGACTTCGAATCGGCCCGCACCCAGAACACCGACGCCTACCGGGCGTTCTTCCACAGCATGCTGGACCAGGGCGTCTACCTGCCGCCGTCGGCGTACGAGGCGTGGTTCCTGTCGGCCGCCCACGACGACGAGGCGCTCACCCAGGTCGCCGAGGCGCTGCCCCTGGCGGCCAAGGCCGCCGCCCAGGCCGCCGGGGCCTGAGAAGGCTCAGGCTCCCGTACGGGTCACGCCACCGTCGACGTGCAGGATCTGGCCCGTCACGAAGCCGGCGTCGTCCGAGACCAGGAAGGCGAGGGCGCCGGCGAGGTCCTCCGGGACGGACTGACGCTTGATGGTCTGCACGGCCGTCACCCGGGCGAACACGCGTAGCCGATGCCCCGGGCCGCCCCGGTCACCACCGCCGTCTTCCCGTCAAGCGCCACGGGTGAACTCCAGCCCGATCTGGTGGGCGATCCCGAAGTAGTCCTCCAGGTGCCACGTCCGCACGATCCGGCCCCCGGCCACCTGGTGGAAGTCCGACGCCCGGAGCTCGACCTCGCGGCCCGTGCCCTCGACGCCGAGCAGCTCCCCGGTGTGCACGCCGCGGCCGACCGAACGCACGGCCACCAGGTCACCCGACTCGACGATGTGCTCGATCACGACGGTCAGGCCGGAGAACACGCCGCGAAGGTGATCGATGCTCTTCTTCCATCCGTCGGGGCCTCCTCCGCTTCGCAGGGCCGGGACGGCCTCCCAGTCAGGTGCGAGGGCCTCGTCGACCAGCGCCGTGTCACCGGTGGCCAGGGCCTCGTAGAAGCGCCGGACCGCCATCTCGTTCTCGGTAGCCATGCGTCCACGGTAGGGACGCGCGTCATGGCTGATCAAAGACCTGTTCCGCACCACGTAATACGCTTCGGGCATGACGGATCTCGACCTGCGGCTGGTGCGCTACTTCACCGTCGTCGCGTCGCACCTGCACTTCGGCCGCGCCGCGGCCGAGTTGCGCGTCGCGCAGCCGTCGCTGAGCCGGCAGATCAGCCGGCTGGAGGCCGAGGTGGGCGCGCGGCTTCTCGACCGTACGCGGCAGGGCACCCGGCTCACCGAGGCGGGAGAGGTCTTCCTCCCGCACGCACAGGCGTTGCTCCGCGCGTCCGAGCAGGCCGTGGCCGTCGCCCGGGCCGCCGCCCAGCCCACGAGGATCACCATCGGCTACACCGCCGGCCGGATCGTCACGCCGGCGGTGCGGGACCTGCGGCACAGGCATCCCGACGCCGACGTACGCACGCTCCACCTCGAATGGAGCGAGCCGCGTGCGGCGCTGCTCGACCGGCGGGTCGACGCGGTGGTCACCCGGCTGCCGCTGCGCACCGGCGGCCTGCGCGTGACGATCCTCTACGACGAGCCGAAGACGCTGCTCGTGCCGATCGGGCACCGGCTGGCCGGCAAGGAGTCGGTCACCCTCGACGACATCGAGGGCGAGCCGATCCCCCGCTTCCCGGATCCCGAGTTCGACGCGTACTGGCGCATCGACCCGCGCCCCGGAGGGCGCCCCGCGCCGGGCGGACCCCCCGTCGAGACCATCGAGGACAAGCTCGAACACATCGCCGCAGGGCAGGCCGTGGCCATCGTCCCGGCCGCCCTGTACGCAGCCGGCATCCGCCCCGACCTCACCACGGTCCCGCTGCGGGGCGTCGAACCGGGTCAGGTCGTCGTGGCGAGCCGGGCCGAGGACCGCGGCCGGCTGGTCGCCGCGTTCCACACGTCAGCCCGCACCCACCTGCACGCCTAGGCCGCCCTACTTCACCAGCTGGTCGAGATCCACCTCGATCGGGAAGGGCACCTGAACCGTCAGGTGCCCATGGTGGATCCCGGTCGGGGTGTACGCACCCGTGGCCGGGTCACGCTCGTACACGTAGACGACGGGACGCCCGTCATGCTCCTCCACCCGCCAGAAGTGCGGGATGCCCGCCTCGGCGTACCGCAGCGGCTTGAGCTTGCGGTCGCGTTCGACCGACTCGGGGGAGACGATCTCGACCACGAGATGGACCTCCCGCGCGGCGTAGAACGTGCGGGCCATGTCCGCCCCGGCCTCGGCATCGATGACCATCACATCCGGGCACGGCCGCGTACGTTCCCCCAGCTTGACGTCCATCCGGTGGACAGCGGTCAGGGCCGCGGGAGCCTGCATGTCCAGACGCGCGGTCAGCCCCTGCACCAGGCGCTGGTGGAGCCGTCTCTGAGGTGCCGCGAGAACGAGCGCTCCATCGATCAGCTCGACGTGGGTGAAAAGGTCAGGCTCTCCGTCCAGGCCCTCGGACGGCAGGTGATCGAGGTCGTCCGCGGTCCATCCGCCTGGGGGTCGGTGCGCGGGTGTGCTCCTCATGCCACGAACTTTAGCGTTCGGATGATGACCGAGAGTGACCGGTTGTCGCGCGGTCGGCGGGAGTGGCGCTGGGGGCGGTGCGGGGGCGGGCGTTGGCGTAGAGGAGGCCGGCGAGGATGAGGGCGCCGGCGGCGATCGTGAGCGGGGAGACGGGCTCCCCGGTGAAGATGGCGGCGGAGGCGAGCCCGAAGACCGGCACCAGCAGGCCGTACGGCGCGACGAGCGAGGCGTCGTACCGGGTCAGGAGCCACCCCCAGACGGCGAACCCGCCGAGGGTCGACAGGAACGCGGTGTAGAGCACGGCGCCCACGCCCTCCACCGTGAACGACCCGAGCGACGACGCGCCCTCGGTCGCCAGGGCCAGTGCCAGGAGGGGCGGCGCCGAGACCGCGCTCACCCACACCATGAAGCGCAGGGAGTCGGGCGGTGCGGCCCTGCGGGTGGCGACGTTGCCGAGGCCCCACCCGGCCGCCGAGGCCACGCACAGCAGGAACGCCCCGAACGGGATCGCCCCCGATTTCGCGACGACGCCTGCCGCGATCAGGCCCAGACCGGCGAAGGCCACGGCCGTGCCGGCGATCCGGCGGCGCCCGAGCCGTTCGCCGAGCAGCGCGGTCGCGAACAGCGCGGTGAAGACCGCCTGCACCTGGATGACCAGCGAGGTCAGCCCGGCCGGCATGCCGGCGCGCATGCCGAGCAGCAACAGGCCGTACTGGGCGACGCCGAGCGACGCGCCGGTGGCCAGCACCCACCGCCAGGGCACGCGCGGTCCTCCGGTGACCAGCACGGCGGGGAAGGCGGCCAGCAGGAACCGGAGGGCGGCGTACGTGAGCGGGGGGTAGTGCCTGAGGCCCGTCTGCATGACGACGAAGTTGCAGCCCCAGACGGCGGCGAGCGCGACGGCCAGGGCCAGGTGGCGGGGACGCATGAATCGGTCGCCCGGAAGGGTCAGCGGGAGGGGCGCCGATCCCGGCTCTGCCTGGCCTGCTTCGCCAGGGTCTCCAGGTAGGAGGTCTGCTCGGAACGGGACGGCTTCGTGAAGAACTTGTTGAAGATTCGCATGGCCAAATCATCGCATCGCTAAACAGTTGAGCACAACCGAGTTTTTCTTACCCGAACGGTTTAGACTGGCTACATGTTGGATCTGAACCGGCTGAAGGCACTGCACGCGGTCGCCGTCTACGGGTCCGTGGGCGCCGCCGCCGAGGCGCTGATGGTGACCCCGTCGGCGATCTCCCAGCAGCTCGCGAAGCTCGAACGGGAGACCGGCGCGGTCCTGATCGAGCGCAACGGCCGCGGTGTGAAGCTCACCGACGCGGCCGGGCTGCTCGCCGACCACGCCGAACGCATCCTCGCCCTCGTGGAGACGGCGGAGGCCGACTTCGAGGCGCTGCGCGGGGAAGTGGTGGGCAAACTGAGCATGGCCGCCTTCCCCACCGCCGCGCGGGGCATCGTGCCGCGCGCCCTCACCACACTGAAGAGACAGCACCCCGACCTCGACCTGCTCGTGTACGAGCGGGAGCCCGAGCGGCAGATCCGCGAGCTGTCACGCGGCGACCTCGATCTCTCCGTGCTCCAGGACTGGCTCAACCGGCCGATGGCCCTGCCGGAGGGGCTGTCGCGCACGGCGCTGCTCGACGACGTGGCCGACGTCGTCGTGCCGGCCGATCACCCGCTGGTGGGCGCCGACCGGGTGCGGCTGAGCGACCTCGACGGCGAGAGCTGGATCAGCTCGACCCCCGGCACGGTCTGCCACGACTTCCTGGTGTTCCTGCTGCGCTCCGAGGAACGGGAGCCGCACATCGTCTGCATGGCCGACGAGTACCCCACCCAGCTCGCGCTGGTCGCCGAGGGCCACGGATGCGCGCTCATCCCGCGGCTCGGCCGGGGACCGCTGCCGGAGGGCGTCGCCGTCCTGGCCGTCCAGCCGCCGCCCGTACGGCGGATCTACGCGGTGTGGCGGACCGACGCCGCGAGGCGTCCGGCGATCCGCGCCGCCGTCGAGGCGCTGCGCTCCGCGTGCCCGGAGCCGTCCGGTGGGTAGGCTGTGCAGGTCATGACAGAGATGACCATCGTTCACCTGCTCCGGCACGGAGAAGTCCACAATCCCCGCGGCGTCCTGTACGGCAGGCTGCCCGGCTACCACCTGTCCGAGACCGGCCGCCGGATGGCCGACGTCGTCGCCAAGGCCGTCGCGGGCAGGGACATCGTCGCGGTCTGGAGTTCGCCGATGGAGCGCGCCCAGGAGACCGCGGAGCCGGCCGCGCAGGCCCTGGGCCTGGAGATCACGACCGACGAGCGGCTCATCGAGGCGGGCAACGTCTTCGAGGGCCTGCGGATGACCGGCGGCGACACCGTCTTCCGCGATCCCCGTTCCTACCGCCACTTCAGGAACCCGTTCCGGCCGTCCTGGGGCGAGCCGTACCGCGAGGTCGTGGCCCGCATGAAGTCGGTGGTGGACGACGCGCGGGCGGCGGCGCGCGGCCACGAGGCGCTGCTGGTCAGTCATCAGCTGCCGATCTGGGTCATCCGGCTCGCCGCCGAGGGCAGGCGGCTGTGGCACGACCCGCGCCGGCGCCAGTGCGCGCTGGCCAGCCTCACCAGCCTGACCTTCGAGGGAAACCGGCTGATCAGCGTCGGCTACAGCGAGCCCGCCGGGGCGCTGCTGCGGGAGGTCGCGCAGCCACAGGGCGAGGCCGCGCTGTTCGAGCAGGCCGACGCGGCCCTCCCGGAGGCGTTGCGCACCCATCCCGGGCAGGCCGGCGTTCCCTCCGAGGCGTCGCGCGTCGATCCCGAGGCGTCACGGGTCGGGCCCGAGGTGTTGCGCGCCGCTCCCGAGGCTCTGCGCGCCGATCCGGAGGCTCTGCGCGTCGATCCCGAGACGGCGGCGGCCGGCCCGGAGGACGAGGAGACGCCCGGCCCGCGAGCGATGCCCGGGGCATGATCGTCTCCTGGGCGACGCCGCATACGCGGCTGTGCCCCGGAGACCCGTGCCCCAGAGAACCGGGCACCCGCACCGGTCGGTAGGCTTACAGCTCTACCGGTTGTAGTACAAGGAGATCCATCTCCCGTGTCCGCCAAGCGCCTGACCGCAACGCGCCTGACCGCGCTCGCTGCCGCGGCCGCGGCCGTCACGGCCCTCGCCGGCTGCGCGGGCGGCCAGGAGGCCCAGCCCCGCTCCGGTGACACCCGTTTCGTCGCGGGTGACGGCAGGGTCGAGTTCTTCACCGCGGCGCAGCGCCAGAAGGCGCCCGCGATCGAGGGGCCGACCCTGGACGGCGGCACCGCCACCCTCGCCGCGGGCAAGGTCCACGTGCTCAACTTCTGGGCCTCCTGGTGCGCGCCCTGCCGGGCCGAGGCGCCCGTGCTCAAGGACATCGCCGCGACCACCAAGCCGAAGGGCGTGGAGTTCCTCGGCGTCAACTTCAAGGACCTCCAGGCGTCGGCGCAGGCGTACGACCGCGCGGTGAAGCCGGGCTATCCGAGCATCTACGACCAGAGCGGCAGGACGCTGCTGAAGTTCCAGGGCACGGTGCCGCCCGCCGCCATCCCCTCCACGCTGATCATCGACGCGCAGGGCCGCATCGCCGCCCGCGCGCTCGGCGCCGTGAAGTACGACGACCTCCTCGCGGCCGTCACCAAGGTGACCGATGAGTGACCTCGGCAGCACCGTCGCGACGGGCTCGCTGCTGCTCGCCGCGCCGATCGCGGCGGCCGCCGGGCTCGTGTCGTTCGTCTCCCCGTGCGTGCTGCCGCTGGTGCCCGGCTACCTGTCGTACGTCACGGGCATGAGCGGCGACCCCAAGCGGAGCCGGATGGTGCTGGGCAGCGCGTTGTTCGTGCTCGGGTTCGCGCTGGTGTTCGTGCTCGGCGGGGCACTGTTCGGCGGTCTCGGCGCGGCGCTGCAGGGCAACGCCGACGTGATCAGCAGGGTCCTCGGAGTGGTGACGATCATCCTCGGGCTGGCCTTCGTGGGGGTCCTGCCCGGCCTCCAGCGGGACGTGCGCTTCCACCGGCTGCCCGCCGCCGGGCTCGCGGGGGCCCCGCTGCTCGGCGTCGTCTTCGGCCTCGGCTGGACGCCGTGCATCGGCCCGACGCTGGCGGTGGTCATGACGCTGTCGGTGAACCAGGGCAGCGCGCTGCGCGGCGCGGCCCTCGCCTTCGCGTACGCGCTGGGCCTCGGCCTGCCGTTCGTGCTGGCCGGGCTGGCCTACCGCAGGGCCCTCCACGCGTTCCGGGCGGTCCGCCGGCACACCCCGCTGATCACCAGGGTCGGCGGTGGCATGCTCGTGGCCGTCGGCGTGCTGCTCGTGACCGGGCAGTGGGCCGAGATCATCGTCCACCTGCAGGTGTGGGTCGGCGGATTCCGGCCGGTGATCTGAGATGAGCGCGCCCGACGACCTCGCCCGCGCCGTACGGGACGACCCCGCGCTCCTCGACGAGCCCGCGCTTGTCGACGAGACGGCGCCGCGCGACAAGACGGCGAGTGGGGGAGCGGAGGCCGGGGACGCGGCGCGGGAGCCGGCCAGGCCGGTCGGCCTCGGGCCGGTCGGATGGCTGCGCTGGGCCTGGCGCACGCTCACCTCGATGCGCACCGCGCTCATCCTGCTGTTCCTGTTCGCGCTGGGCTCGGTGCCGGGCTCCGTCTATCCCCAGCGCGGCGTGGACCCGGGCAGGGTCGCGCAGTACTTCAAGGACAATCCCACCCAGGCGAAGTGGCTCGACCGCTTCTGGCTGTTCGACGTCTTCACCTCGCCCTGGTTCGCCGCGATCTACCTGCTGTTGTTCGTCTCGCTGGCCGGGTGCGTGTTCCCGCGCGCGCTGGCGCATCTCAGGGAGATCCGGCGCAGGCCGCCCGCCGCGCCACGCAACCTCCTCCGCCTGCCGCACGCCGAGGAGTTCCAGGGCGATCTCACCCTGGAGAGGGCCGCCGCCGTGCTCCGGCGCAGGCGGTTCCGGGTGGTCACCGGCGACGGCTGGGTGGCGGCGGAGAAGGGCTATCTCCGCGAGACCGGAAACCTGCTCTTCCACCTCTCGCTGCTCGTGCTGCTCTTCGCCGTCGGCGCCGGAGGCCTGTACGGCTACCGCGGCAACGTGCTGGTGGTGGAGGGCGACGGCTTCTCCAACGCCGTCGCGGCCTACGACCGTTTCATGCCGGGCAGCCGGGTCACCGCCGAGTCGCTGGAGCCGTTCTCCTTCACGCTGCGGGACTTCCAGGCCAGCTACGTCGCCGCCGGGGCCAAGCAGGGCCAGCCGCTCGACTACCTCGCGCGGCTGGAGGTGCGGGACTCCCCGGAGTCCGCCCCGCGCCAGGTGGACCTCAAGGTCAACGAACCGCTGGACGTCGACGGCACGCTGACCTACCTCATCGGGCACGGCTACGCCCCCACGTTCCGGGTGACGGACGGCGAGGGCCAGGTGGCCTACGACGGCCCGGTGCCCTGCCTGGCCGGCGACCAGGCGACGTACACGTCCGAGTGCGTCATCAAGGTGCCGGACGCCCAGCCGTCCCAGCTCGGCTTCCTGGCCCGCTTCCTGCCCACCACCGTGCCGAACGGCGACGCCTGGGTGTCGGTCTTCCCCGGCGCGGCCAACCCGACCGTGCAGGTCTTCCCGTTCGCGGGCGACCTCGGCCTGAAGTCGGGACTGCCGCAGTCGGTCTATCAGCTCGACACCACGCGCCTGAAGCCGCTCGGCAAGATGTCCGCCCAGCCGGCGCCGCTGAACGTGGGGGACACCAAGGAGCTCGCCGACGGCGCGGGAAAGATTCAGTTCACCGGCGTCAAGGAGTGGATCAGCCTCCAGATCACCTACGACCCCGGCCGGGAGCCCGCGTTGCTCGCGGCGGCGGCCGCGGTGATCGGGCTCGTGCTGTCTCTCACGATCCGCCGCCGCCGCGTCTGGGTGCGGGTGAAGGACGGCAGGGCCACGGTGGGAGGATTGACCCGCACCGAAGGCGGCGGCGCGGCCTTCGCCGAGGAGTTCGCGCAGATCGTCACCGCTCTGCGCGGCGACCCGCCCACCGGCCACGTCACACCGGACGAGCCCCGGGCCACCGACCAGCCAGGAGCGGCCGCGCCGGGCGGCTCCGCGATCGTCGCCGGGCAGGCCGAGCCGGACCAGCCGGCCGAGCCGCCCACCGGAAACGCCGCACCGGGCGTCCGCCCGGACGAGGAGTGAGTCATGCCCGCCCCGGTCAGCCAAGCCGTCAACGAGACCCTCGCCATGGTGAGCGACCAGCTCATCCTGGTCACCGTGCTGCTGTATCTCGCCGCGATGATCTGCTTCGCGCTGGAGCTCGCCTTCGGCCGGGTCCGTACGGCGGCGCCCGCGCGTACGCGTGAGCTCGTCGGCGCGGGTGGCCCGGCGCTCCCCGCGGAGGACCCGGGGGAGGGCGCCGGGGAGGGCACGGCCGAGACCACCCGCACGCCGCAACCGGCGGGGTGGGCGGTCCGGGCCGGGATCGCCGGCGTGGTCATCGCCTGGATCGCGTGGGCCGGCAACCTCGCCGGCATCCTCACCCGGGGCATCGCGGTGGACCGGTGGCCGTGGGCCAACATGTACGAGTTCGTGGTGGCCATCTGCTTCGCGGCCGTCACCGCGTTCCTCGCGCTGCTGATCCGCCAGCCGATCCGCTACCTCGGCGCGTTCGTGACGGTGACCGCGGCGCTCGGGCTGGGCTTCGCCGTGCTGTTCCTGCACGTCCAGGCGGGCCCGGTGATGCCCGCGCTGCACTCCTACTGGATCGCGATCCATGTCACCGCGGCGATCGTGGCCAGCGGGCTGTTCATCGTGGCGGGCGTCTGCGCGATCCTCTACCTGATCCGCCAGGACGGACGGCCGTCGGTGCTGCCCGCCAGGGAGACCCTGGAGCGGGTCGCGCACCGCGCGATCGTCATCTCCTTCCCGATCTGGACCTTCGCCGTCATCGCCGGCGCGCTGTGGGCCGACCGGGCGTGGGGCCGCTACTGGGGCTGGGACCCGAAGGAGGTGTGGGCGTTCGTCACGTGGGTCGTCTACGCCGCCTATCTCCACGCGCGGGCGACGGCCGGATGGCGCGGCAAGGCCGCGATGATCATTTCGTTGGTCGCCTTCGGCTGCCTGCTGTTCAACCTGGTCGGCGTCAACATCTTCTTCTCGGGACTGCACTCCTACGCCGACGTCCCCAAGTGACCCCGGCGCCCACCCGGCGCGTCACCGCCGGGGGACCGCTCCTGCCGGCGGGGGCGCCGGGCCGGGCGTGAGGGGCCGCCCGGTCGCCGGTGAGTCGTCGGGTCTGGTCCGATCGGGTGCGGTCGACCGGTCGGGGCTGGTCGCGGCGGGTCGGGTCTGGTCAGTAGGTCGGTCTGGTCGGTCGCCGGTCAGTCGTCGCCGCGCAGACGGCGCTCCAAGCTGCTCAGGAAGTCCGGGTCGTCGTCGGGCCCGCGCGGCGCGTCGCCCCGCCTGGACCACGCACCGGCCCGGCCGCCCGCCTCCGCCTGCGCGGCCCCCGGCCCGCCCACGGCGCCGTGGCCGTACACGGAGTGCACCGCTCGGGGACGGCCCACGAGGAGCCAGGTCAGGGCGCCGAGGTCGGCCAGGAAGATCACGATGAGGACCCACATGAACTTGGGGAGGTTGCGCATGTCCTCCTCGGGGGTCGTGATCACGTCGAACAGGCAGTAGAGCCAGAAGGCAAGCAGCGCCAGGCCGATAATCACGCTAGGCATGCCCACACGGTAAGCCATTCCGGCGACTGATCGTGTCCGGCTTCGGGGTGACGTGGACAGCCGGGCATCGTACGGTGGACCGGTACACGGCGTCCGGAGACCGCGCCCCACGGAGCGTGGAGCCTGCCGGAGACGCCCGTGGACCCATGTGACGGAACCAACCTGACGGAACCAGCAGCCTGACGGATTCGGCCTGAACAGAGGGGTGCGATGGCGGAGCCGGGCGACAGGGGCCGCCACCGGCGCGGAGCGCGATGGTGGCAGCGAGGGCCCTATGTGTCCTCCCACCGCCGTACCGACGTCCCAGGACGCGCGGAGGACCGCGCCTCCGACCGTGGCCCCGACCGTGGCTCCGAGCGCGCCTCCGACCGTTCCGCCGAGCGCGCCTCCGACTGGGCCTCCGGCCGCCCCTTCGACCGCGGCGCCGACCGTTCCGCCGACCGCGCTCGCGGACGCGCCTCCGACCGTGCTTCCGACGGCGGCCCCGAGCGGGCCTCCGGACGGCCGTGGGAGCGGGCGCAGAACCGCCCCCCGGACTGGGGTGCCGAGTGGGGCGCCGAGTGGTCGCCCGAGCGGCACCCGGAGCGGGTTTACGCCGTGACCGCGCCGGTGGTCGACGACCGCCCCCAGTACACCTGGCAGGACTTCGAGCTCGACGACCTGCCGACCCGGGTCGCGCCCCATCCGCCCGACGCCCCCGACCTGCGCGACGGCAGGAGAAACTGCGGGCCGCTGGAACGCGTCCTCTTCCGCGAATGGGACGCCGAGGAGGGCCCTCCCTCCGCCGACGCCGTACGGGCCGTGGACAGCCTCGCGCGGCTGCCCGAGCAGCTGAAGACCAAGCTCGCCATCGGGCTCGACGGCATCTACGTGGGCCGGGGCGGGGTGCCCGACCTGGACGACATGGGTTACCTGCGCGGCGCCCCGCTGCCCTCGGGCCGGGCCACCTGGGACATCTGCGCCGGCGCGTACGGAGACCGCAAGATCGTGGTGGGGGACCGGCCGTCGCCCACGCCGGACGTGATGATGCACGAAGTCGGGCACGCGCTGGACGACGTCGACGCGGGTCCGGGAGAGTGGGTTTCGGACTCCCCGGAGTTCGCGGCGCTCTACGAGGAGTGCCTGCCGCTGCTCGCGTCGTCGTTCCACCGGCAGCCCGCCGGCCTGGGGCGCAAGGAGTTCTTCGCCGACGCGTTCGCGGCGATCGCGTCCCGGCAGCGCCCGGCCCTGGTGGACATGCTGGGCGGTGACACGAGGACGGCCCTCAACGTCATGCTCTTCTTCAACCGGCGTTACGGAATCTAGGTGATTCGGATGTACGTTATCCGGCTCGGCGACGGGACGCTGCGCGTGCCCCGGTCCCTGACCACCGATGACGGGCGCCTCATCGGCAACGCGTACGTGGAGGTCACGCCGGGGGAACCCGGTTACGAGGGCTGGCTGGCCGAGTCGATCACCGAGCAGGAGGACGCCGAGCGACGCCGTCGCTGGCGGGAGGGCGACGACGCGCTGGAGCAGGCGTTCCTGGCCTTCAAGGCAGAGCAGGACCGATGAACCCCGGCAAGGGAGCAGGACGAGCCGGGAGGGCCTGTTACGGCAGCCTGAAATCGAGGTGGGACTGACTCCGGTGACCCTGCGGCGTCCGGGTAGCGCGCAGGATCACCCGGTGCTGGTACTGCGTCAGACTCGCGGGGAGTCGCCGTTCGGCCGATCGGCCGTGAGGACGTCCTCTCCGCGAAGGAGGGCGTGTACTTCCGATTCACGGAACCGCCGATGCCCCCCGGGGGTACGGATGCTGCTGATACGCCCGGCCGCGGCCCAACGGGTCACGGTCTTCGGGTCGACCCTGAAGAGAGCCGCAACCTCTCCAGGAGTCAGCAGTCGCTCGCTGCTACTCTCCACAATCTCTCCCCCTCGCGTCCCGCGTCCTGCAGCGGGCGGACAGGTAACCAGTGTGCCGAGCGAAGCCTGATTTATCCGTGGTTTTCGGAGAAGATCACGGGTTGTTACCGGCTCAGTGCCCGATTGTTATATGATAGAGCCTCTTTGGGGCGCTCATGGGTGTTTCTTTACAAAAGCGCCTTGTTGTGAACACTAGCAGTGCTCGCAGCAGATGCGAAGAGCGACCAGCGCACCGGGAGAGTGACGTAACCTCGACGCTGTGCATCCGGTTGTCGTTTACACCCTTTCGCGCCTCGCCCTGTTCGCGGTCGCGGTCGGCGTCCTGTATCTCGTCGGCCTGCGGTCGTTCCCGCTGCTGCTGGTCGCCGTGCTGGTCAGCGGTCTGGCCAGCTACGTGCTGCTGTCGAAACAGCGCGACGCGGTGAGCGAGCGCATCGCCACGAAACGTCGGGGACCCGGGAACTCCTAGGCCGCCGGGAACATGCCGACCCGGGCATGGTACTCATGCCCGAGCTCCGTCGTGTCGCTTCCCACCAAAAGACCTGCCTTTACGGTCAGGAAGGCCTTTACCCCGATTCCCCTTTCCCGCGTCGGGTTCCATCTCAGCGCACGGCCCGTTACAGGGTGTATCGCCCCGATACCGGGCCGGTGGACCGCTCCCGGGCCGGCCGTGTCAGCCCCCCGCGGGTTGTTCAGCCAGCGCTGGTGCCCGCCCACGTAGACGGCCGAACCGGTCACCGCGACCGCGTAGAGCGAGTCGCCCCCGGTCAGGTTGACCCAGGTCGGACGGACCGCGTCGCCCTTCGCGTACGTCTCGAACCTCGCGGCGGAGTCGCACAGCTTGGTGGTGCGCGGCGCCGGCCCGCCCGTCGTGACGACCACGAAGTAGCTCCCGTCGGGTGACACGTCCAGCCCGCGGACGTACGACGGGAAGTCGGGCTTGCAGGCGGGGGCGTACGCCTCCGTGTGCCAGCCGGCCACCCGGCCCGTCGTCAGGTCGATCACCCCGAGCTGCGGGCGGCGCAGGCCGTCGAGCGTGGTGAACGAGCCGTCGACGACTAAGCGGTCGGACGTGGCGGCCATCGCGTGGATCCCGACCCCGCCGCCGCGCCCGTCGCCGGGGGTGACGGTGAAGCGGGGGTCCACCGCGCCGGTCTCGGCGTCCACCCGGGCGAGGGCGGTCCGCGCGCTGCGGCCGATCCTGCCGAAGTCGCCGCCGACGTAGAGCGCCCTGCCGAGACGCACCAGGCTGGTCACCTCTCCCGCGTAGACGGGGGCGGAGAAGGAGGAGACGGGAGCGCCGTCGGAGACGCGCAGCCGGGTCAGCCCCCGGGACGGCCAGGTGAAGGCGCCGCCCACATAGACGGTGCCGCCCGGGCCCGGGGCCAGGGCGGACACCGGCCCGTCGAGGTCCGGCGCGAAGCCGGGCAGGACGCGGCCGGTGGGCAGGTCGAAGGCGAAGACGTTGGCGCGCGGCAGGTCCGCCCCGCCGCGCGCCTCCCGTACCGCGCTGAACTCGCCGCCCACCACGACGGTGCGGCCGACCAGCGTGAACGCGGTGACGATGCCGTCGAGCACGTGCGGAGTGGTGTTCACGGGGTTCTCCGAGACCACGTGGGACTGCCGGAGCCCGGCGGAGGCCGGCGCGGCCGGCAGGACGGCGAGCGAGGTCACTGCGATCAGTGCGGTGGTGAGACGCATTCCCCAAGTTCTAGCAGACTGAGCGTAATCGATGAACTACGTTCCGCTCATCCTGTCCGGGTGGTGAGGGGCCGTGCGTGCCGCGGCCTAGGCTTGCGTGCATGACGCGCGCATCGCTGGACAAGCAGCCGCACGAGGTCGCCGCGATGTTCGATCGCACGGCCCGGCGCTACGACCTGGTCAACGACGTCCTCTCCCTGGGCCAGGACCGCCTGTGGCGCAGGGCCACGGCGGCGGCGGTGGACGCGGGCCCCGGTGAGCTGGTCCTCGACCTCGCCGCGGGCACCGGCACCTCGACCGACTCGTTCACCGCGCTCGGCGCGCGGGCGATCGCGTGCGACTTCTCGTTCGGCATGCTCAGCACCGGCGTGGCGCGCCGCGGCGGGTCCGGCCTGTACGGCGGGGGCGTGCGCGGCGTGACGTTCGTCGCGGGCGACGCGCTGCGCCTGCCGTTCCGCGACGAGACCTTCGACGCCGTCACGATCTCCTTCGGCCTGCGCAACGTCGCCGACACCGGGCAGGCGCTGCGCGAGCTGCTGCGGGTGACCCGGCCGGGCGGGCGCCTGGTGATCTGCGAGTTCTCCCGGCCGACGCCGAAGTCGTTCGACCTCGTCTACTCGCAGTATCTGATGAGACTGCTGCCGCCGGTCGCCCGGATGGTCAGCTCCAACCCCGACTCCTACGAGTACCTCGCCGAGTCGATCCGGGCCTGGCCCGACCAGCGGGCGCTGGCGGGGATCGTCCAGAAGGCGGGCTGGGAGAGGGTGGGCTGGCGCAACCTGAGCCTCGGCATCGTCGCCCTCCACCGCGCCGTGAAGGGCCGGTGAGGAATGGTTGTCCACACCCCTCTGACATCCCGCCGCGCGTAGGGGTTAGACTGCGGCGCGACAGTTTGTGAAGTTGTTCACAAAGGCACGAAGGTCTAAACCAGTTTCGAGGCCTTCCTTCCCTGGAACGGACAGGACTCCGTGAGCGAGCAAACCCGCGTGACGCGGAGAGAGGTCGACGCCGACGTCATCGTCGTCGGTGCGGGTCCGGCGGGTTCGACGGCGGCCTTCCACCTCGCCCGCGCCGGCCTCCAGGTGCTGCTGCTGGAGAAGACGCGCTTCCCCCGGGAGAAGGTCTGCGGCGACGGGCTGACGCCGCGGGCGGTGAAGGAACTCGTCGCGATGGGCGTCGACGTCGATGCCCCCGGCTGGGTCAGGAACAAGGGGCTGCGCGTCTACGGCGGCGGCGTGCGGCTCGAACTCGACTGGCCGGAGCTGTCGAGCTATCCCGACTTCGGGCTGGTGCGCACCCGTGCCGATTTCGACCAGATCCTCGCCCGGCACGCCGAGGGCGCGGGCGTCCGGCTGCGCGAGGGCGTGAACGTTACAGGCCCGCTGCTGGACGAGCGCAGTGGTCACGTGATCGGCGTCACGGCCAAGGCGGACGGCGAGGAGATCGTCTACCGCTCGCGCCTGGTGGTCGCGGCCGACGGCAACTCGACCCGGCTGTCGATCGCGATGGGCCTGCACAAGCGCGAGGACCGCCCGATGGGCGTGGCCGTGCGCACCTACTACACGAGCCCCCGCCACGACGACGACTACCTGGAGACGTGGCTCGAACTGTGGGACGACGACCGGCTGCTCCCCGGCTACGGCTGGATCTTCCCCATGGGCGACGGCACCGCCAACGTCGGCCTCGGCCTGCTGAACACCAGCGACGCGTTCAAGAGCATCGACTACCGCGACCTGCTGCGGCGCTGGATGAAGAACACGCCGCCGGAGTGGGGCTTCACCGACGAGAACATGACGGGCCCGATCAGGGGCGCCGCGCTGCCGATGGGATTCAACCGGCAGCCGCACTACACCCGCGGCCTGGTCCTCGTCGGGGACGCCGGCGGCTCGATCAACCCCTTCAACGGCGAGGGCATCGCGTACGCCATGGAGACCGGCCGGACGGCCGCCGAAGTGATCGCGCAGGCACTGGCCCGGCCGACGCCCGCCCAGCGTGAGCGCGTATTACTCGCGTACCCGCGTATCCTCAAAGACGCCTATGGCGGATACTTCACTCTCGGCCGCCTGTTCGTCGAGGCGATCGGGAGGCCGGGGGTGATGAGCTTCGCCACCCGGCACGGGATGCCCCATCCCACCCTGATGAGATTCGCGTTCAAGCTTCTCGCTAATCTCACAGACCGGCGGGGCGACGTCTCCGACCGCATAATCAACGCCCTGTCGAAGGTGGCTCCGCCCGCATGACCGAGGCCCGTATGACCAAGAGTCGCATTGTGATCACGCAATTTCACCGAGTAAGCGAGGACATGTAGCCATGGAGCTGTATGTGCCGATTCTGGTGCTCGCGGTCCTCGCGGCGGGATTCGCCGTGTTCTCCGTGGGCATCGCCCCCTTCACCGGGCCGAAGCGCTGGAACCGCGCGAAGCTGGACGCCTACGAGTGCGGCATCGAGCCGACACCGCAGCCGGTCGGCGGTGGCCGCTTCCCGCTGAAGTACATGATCACGGCGATGCTGTTCATCGTCTTCGACATCGAGATCATCTTCCTCTATCCGTGGGCGGTGGCCTTCGACAGACTCGGCGTGTTCGGGCTGGTCGAGATGGTGCTGTTCATCGTCACCGTCCTCGTGGCGTACGCGTACGTGTGGCGCCGCCGCGGCCTCGATTGGGATTAGCCATGGGTCTTGAAGAGAAACTCCCGAGCGGATTCGTCCTCACCACCGTCGAGCAGGTGGCCGGCTGGGCCCGGAAGAACTCCGTGTGGCCGGCGACCTTCGGTCTCGCGTGCTGCGCCATCGAACTGATGGCCACCGGCGGCCCGAAGCACGACCTGGCCCGCTTCGGCATGGAGCGCGCCTCCGCCTCCCCGCGGCAGGCCGACCTCATGATCGTGGCCGGCCGGCTGTCGCAGAAGATGGCGCCCGTCCTCCGCCAGATCTACGACCAGATGGCCGAGCCCAAGTGGGTCATCGCCATGGGCGTCTGCGCGTCGAGCGGCGGCATGTTCAACAACTACGCCATCGTGCAGGGCGTGGACCACGTGGTGCCGGTCGACATCTACCTGCCCGGCTGCCCGCCGCGGCCGGAGATGCTGATCGACGCCATCGTGAAGCTGCACGACAAGATCCAGAACATGAAGTTCGGCGCGCATCGCGAGAGGCAGGTCGAGGAGCTGGAGCTCCAGGCGCTGCGGACGCTGCCGCTCATCGACCAGGGGGCCGGGAAGTGACGACCGAAAACCTGCCCGGCCTGCCCGAGGAGCCGGTCGCCCGTACGGGCATGTTCGGCGCCAGGGACAGCGGCGACACCTCCGGCTACAACCGCCTGGTCGTCCGCCGCCCGCCCAAGCTCGTCAGCAGCCGGCCGTACGGGTCGTACTTCGACGAGGTGGCCGACGCGCTGGAGCCGGCGTTCGCCGACGCGATCGAGCGCGTGGTCGTCGACCGCGGCGAGATCACCTTCCACGTGCGGCGCGAGCGGCTGGCCGAGGTGATGAAGCACCTGCGCGACGACCCCGCGCTGCGGTTCGAGCTGTCGCTCGGCGTCTCGGGGGTCCACTACCCGGAGGAGACCGGCGCCGAGCTGCGCGCCGTCTACCACCTGTGCTCCATCACGCACAACCGGCGCGTCCGGGTGGAGGTCTCCTGCCCCGACGCCGACCCGCACATCCCCTCCACGGTTCAGGTCTACCCCACGCACGACTGGCATGAGCGTGAGACGTACGACTTCTTCGGAATCGTCTTCGACGGCCACCCGGCGCTGACCCGCATCGAGATGCCGGACGACTGGGAGGGGCACCCGCAGCGCAAGGACTACCCGCTCGGCGGCATCCCGGTCGAGTACCGCGGCGCCGAGGTCCCCGCGCCGGACCGGAGGAGGTCGTACTCGTGAGCGTCGACCCGCACCAGGCAACGAGGGCAGCGAGGAGAGCGTCGTGAGCACTACGGAGACCGAGGGCCGGATCTACGACGTCGCCGGCCAGGACTGGGACGAGCTGGTCAAGACCGTCAGCGAGTCGGCCGACGAGCGCCTCGTCGTCAACATGGGCCCGCAGCACCCGTCGACCCACGGCGTGCTCCGGCTCGTGCTGACCCTCGACGGCGAGACCGTGACCGAGGCCCGCACGGTGATCGGCTACCTGCACACCGGCATCGAGAAGAACATGGAGTTCCGGACGTGGACCCAGGGGGTCACGTTCGTCACCCGCATGGACTATCTCGCGCCGATCTTCAACGAGACGGCGTACTGCCTTGGGGTCGAGAAGCTCCTCGGCATCACCGACCGGATCCCGGACCGGGCGCAGGCCATCCGGGTCCTGACGATGGAGCTCACCCGGATCTCCTCGCACCTCGTCGCGATCGCGACGTTCGGCCTGGAGCTGGGCGCGACGACGCCGATGCTGTTCGGCTTCCGCGAGCGCGAGATGGTGCTCGACCTGATGGAGTACATCACCGGCCTGCGGATGAACATGGCGTACGTCCGCCCGGGCGGCGTCAGCGTCGACCTGCCGGCCGGCGCGATGGACAAGATCGGTGAGTTCCTCAAGGTCATGCCGGGGCGGCTCAAGGAGATGCGCAAGCTCCTCGACGCGAACCCGGTCTACACCCGGCGCACCAAGGACGTGGCCTACCTCGACCTGACCGGCTGCATGGCGCTGGGCATCACCGGGCCCATGCTGCGCGCCGCCGGCCTACCGTGGGACCTGCGCAAGTCGCAGCCCTACTGCGGCTACGAGACGTACGACTTCGCGGTCCCGACGCAGACCACCTGCGACGTGTACGGCCGCTACCTCGTCCGCATGGACGAGATGGAGGAGTCGCTGAAGATCATCGAGCAGGCGCTCGACCGCCTGTCCGGCCCGCTCAAGGGCGGCCCGGTGATGATCGAGGACAAGAAGATCGGCTGGCCGGCGCAGCTCGCGCTCGGCCCCGACGGCCTCGGCAACTCGCCCGACCACATCGCGCACATCATGGGCGGTTCCATGGAGGCCCTGATCCACCACTTCAAGCTGGTGACCGAGGGCTTCCGGGTGCCCGCCGGGCAGGCGTACGCCTCGGTCGAGTCGCCGCGCGGCGAACTCGGCGCGCATGTGGTCAGCGACGGCGGCACCCGGCCCTACCGGGTGCACTTCCGCGACCCGTCGTTCACGAACCTGCAGGCGGTGCCCGCGACGTGTGAGGGCGGCATGGTCGCCGACGTCATCTCCGCGGTCGCCTCGATCGACCCGGTCATGGGAGGTGTGGACCGATGACTTACGCGCCTGAGGTCCGCGAGCGTCTGGAGACGGACGCCAAGGAGATCATCGGCCGCTACCCCCGGCCGCGTTCGGCGCTGCTGCCGCTGCTGCACCTGGTGCAGTCGGTGGACGGCTACGTCTCCGACGACGGGCAGGAGTTCTGCGCCGAGATGCTGGGCCTGTCCAAGGCCGAGGTCGTCGGCGTGGCGACCTTCTACACCATGTACAAGCGCAGGCCGGCCGGCGACTACAACGTCGGCGTCTGCATCAACACGCTGTGCGCGGTGATGGGCGGCGACCAGATCTGGGCCGAGCTCAGCGAGCACGTGGGCGTCGGCCACGACGAGACCACCCCGGACGGCAAGATCACGCTGGAGCGGCTGGAGTGCAACGCCGCCTGCGACTTCGCGCCGGTCATGATGGTCAACTGGGAGTTCTTCGACAACCAGACCCCGGAGTCGGCCAAGCAGCTGGCCGACGACCTGCGCGCCGGCAAGGAGGTCGCGCCCACGCGCGGCCCGGGCCGGCTGTGCACGTTCCGGGAGGCCTCCCGGGTCCTCGCCGGGTTCCCCGACGGCCTGGCCGCCGACGGCCCGTCGGCCGCCGGTCCCTCCCTCGAGGGTCTGAAGATCGCCAGGGCCAAGGGCTGGGAGGCCCCCAAGGCCGAGGGGAGCGAGAAGTGACAACGCTTACGCCCGTCCTTACCGACAACTGGGACGTGGCCGGCTCGTTCACCCTCGACGGGTACGGCGAGTACGAGGCCGCGAAGAAGGCCCTGGGCATGGAGCCCGACGCGGTCATCCAGGCGGTGAAGGACTCCGGCCTGCGCGGCCGCGGCGGCGCGGGCTTCCCCACCGGCATGAAGTGGGGCTTCATCCCGCAGGGTGACGGCAAGGCCCACTACCTGGTCGTCAACGCCGACGAGTCGGAGCCGGGGACCTGCAAGGACATCCCGCTCATGATGGCCAACCCGCACTCGCTGGTCGAGGGCGTCATCATCTCGTCGTACGCGATCCGGGCGAACCACGCGTTCATCTACATCCGCGGCGAGGTGCTCCACGTCATCCGCCGGGTGCAGGCCGCGGTCCGCGAGGCGTACGAGAAGGGCTACCTCGGGGCGGACATCTTCGGCTCGGGCTACGACCTGGACCTCGTCGTGCACAGCGGCGCCGGGGCGTACATCTGCGGTGAGGAGACGGCGCTGCTCGACTCGCTGGAGGGCTACCGTGGCCAGCCACGGCTCAAGCCGCCGTTCCCGGCGGTCGCGGGTCTCTACGCCTCCCCGACGGTGGTCAACAACGTCGAGTCGATCGCGAGCGTGCCGAGCATCATCGCCAACGGCGCCGACTGGTTCGCCGGGATGGGCACCGAGAAGTCCAAGGGCTTCGGCATCTTCTCGCTGTCGGGCCACGTGACCCGGCCGGGCCAGTACGAGGCCCCGCTGGGCATCACGCTGCGCGAACTGCTCGACATGGCGGGCGGCATCCGCGAGGGCCACGAGCTGAAGTTCTGGACGCCGGGGGGCTCCTCGACGCCGATCTTCACGGCCGAGCACCTCGATGTGCCGCTCGACTTCGAGTCGGTCGGCGCCAAGGGCTCGATGCTGGGCACCCGCGCCCTGCAGATCTTCGACGAGACCACCTGCGTGGTCCGGGCGGTCCTGCGCTGGACGGAGTTCTACGCGCACGAGTCCTGCGGCAAGTGCACCCCGTGCCGTGAGGGCACCTACTGGCTCAAGCAGGTGCTCAAGCGGCTGGAGAAGGGCCAGGGCTCGGAGGAGGATCTGGCGACCATCACCGACATCGCCGACAACATCCTCGGGCGGTCCTTCTGCGCGCTCGGCGACGGCGCGACGAGCCCGATCCACTCGTCGGTGAAGCACTTCCGCGACGAATATCTCAAGCACTTCGAGATCGGCGGCTGCCCGTTCGATCCCGCCGCTTCCACGGTGTGGGGGTCCAAGTGACAGTTCAGACGACGCAGCCGGAACAGCCGGTCGTGGACATGGTCAGCCTGACCATCGACGGCTTCCAGGTCAGCGTCCCCAAGGGCACGCTGATCATCCGGGCCGCGGAGCTGCTGGGGATCCAGATCCCCCGGTTCTGCGACCACCCGCTGCTCTCACCCGCGGCCAACTGCCGCCAGTGCCTCGTCGACATCCCCGACGCGGGCAACGGCCGCGGCTTTCCCAAGCCGCAGCCGTCCTGCGCGATCGAGGTCGCCGAGGGCATGGTGGTCAAGACGCAGCTCACCTCGCCGGTGGCCGAGAAGGCCCAGCGCGGCGTGATGGAGATGCTGCTGCTGAACCACCCGCTCGACTGTCCCGTCTGCGACAAGGGCGGCGAGTGCCCCCTGCAGAACCAGGCCATGTCGAACGGCCAGGGCGAGAGCCGGTTCGTCGAGCAGAAGCGCACGTTCGACAAGCCGGTCGCGCTGTCGACCGAGGTGCTGCTCGACCGTGAGCGCTGCGTCCAGTGCGCGCGCTGCATCCGCTTCTCCGACCAGATCGCGGGCGACCCGCTCATCGACTTCTTCGACCGCGGGGCTAAGGAGCAGGTGGGCGTCGCCGACGGCGAGCCGTTCGAGTCCTACTTCTCGGGCAACACGATCCAGATCTGCCCGGTCGGCGCGCTGACCGGCGCGGCCTACCGGTTCCGCTCCCGCCCGTTCGACCTGGTCTCCACGCCGAGCGCGTGCGAGCACTGCGCGTCGGGCTGCTCGCTGCGCACCGACCACCGCCGGGGCAAGGTCACCCGCCGCCTCGCCGGGGACGACCCGCAGGTCAACGAGGAGTGGAACTGCGACAAGGGCCGCTGGGCGTTCACCTACGCCACCGCGCCCGACCGGCTGCGCTCGCCGCTGGTGCGCGACGAGAGCGGCAAGCTCGTCCCGACCTCCTGGCCGGACGCGCTGGCCACCGCCGCCGAGGGCCTCGCGCGGGCCCGGGGCAGGGCCGGGGTGCTGGTCGGCGGGCGGCTCACGGTCGAGGACGCCTACGCCTACAGCAAGTTCGCCCGGATCGCGCTCGGCACCAACGACATCGACTTCCGGGCCCGGCCGCACTCCGAGGAGGAGGCGCGCTTCCTCGCCCACGCCGTCGCAGGCAAGGGCATCGAGGTCTCCTACGCCGACCTGGAGACGGCCCCGGCCGTGCTCCTCGCCGGCTTCGAGCCCGAGGAGGAGTCGCCGATCGTCTTCCTGCGCCTGCGCAAGGCGGCGCGCAAGCGGGGCCTGAAGGTCCACGCGATCGCGCCGTTCGCCACGCCGGGCCTGGCCAAGATGAACGGCTCGCTGATCCGGACGCTGCCCGGCGCGGAGGCCGAGGCGCTCGGCGACCTCGTCTCCAGCGACCTGCTGCCGCCCGGCACGATCATCCTCGCCGGTGAGCGGCTCGCCGCCGCCCCCGGCGCCCTGTCGGCGCTCGTACGGCTCACGCTCGCCACCGGCGCCCGGCTCGCCTGGGTGCCGCGGCGGGCGGGGGAGCGCGGCGCGCTGGAGGCGGGCGCCCTGCCCGGCCTGCTGCCGATCGGCCGCCCGGCCGCCGACGAGACCGCCCGCGCGGAGGTCGCCAGGGCGTGGGGCGTCGCCGCGCTGCCCACGGCGCCCGGCCGCGACACCTCGGGGATCATCGAGGCCGCGCTGAACGACGAGGTCGACGCGCTGGTCGTGGCGGGCGTGGACCCCTACGACCTGCCCGACCCCGCGAGGGCCCTGGCCGCGCTGGAGAACACCCCGTTCATCGTCAGCCTGGAGATCCGCGCCAGCGCCGTCACCGACCGGGCCGACGTGGTCCTGCCGGTCGCCGCGGTGGCCGAGAAGTCCGGCACGTTCGTCGACTGGGAGGGCAGGGGCCGCTCCTTCGGCGTGGCGACCGCCCTACCGGGCCTGATGAGCGACCTGCGGGCGATCGGCTCGATCGCCGACCTGATGGACGTGCACCTCGGCCTGCCCGACGACGTGGCCGCCCGGCGCGAGATGGCCACGCTCGGCGCCTGGAAGGGCCCGCGCCCGGCCGCGCCGGCGGTCAGCGGCCTCGTGGTCGCCGAGCCGCAGGCGGGCGAGGCGGTGCTGGCCACCTGGCACCTGCTGCTCGACGACGGCCGGATGCAGGACGGCGAGCCGTACCTCGCGGGGACCGCCCGCTCGACGGCGGCCCTGCTGTCGGAGGCCACCGCCGCCGAGATCGGCGCCGTGGACGGCGGGAAGATCACCATCGGTGACGACGTCGTCGTGCCGGTGCGCGTCGCGGACCTGCCCGACCGTGTCGTGTGGGTGCCGTCCAACTCCGCCGGCCTGTCGGTCACGCGCGACCTGCGCGCGGTCGCCGGAGACGTCGTCAAGATCGGGAGCGTCTCGTGAACAACCCCGGACCCACGCTGAGCGACTTCGGCCACGATCCCCTGTGGATCACGATCATCAAGGCCGTCGCGATCTTCGTGTTCCTGATGCTGGGCGTGCTGTTCGGCGTGTGGACCGAGCGCAAGCTCATCTCGCGCATGCAGCACCGCTACGGCCCCAACCGGGCGGGCAAGTTCGGCCTGCTGCAGTCGGTGGCCGACGGCCTGAAGATGGGCCTCAAGGAAGACCTCATGCCGCGGACCGTGGACAAGGTGATCTACTTCCTGGCCCCGGTCATCATCGCCGTCCCGGCCTTCCTGGCGTTCTCGGTGGTGCCGTTCGGGCCGATGGTCTGGATGTTCGGCCACCGGACGCCGCTGCAGCTCACCGACCTGCCGGTCGCGGTCCTGCTGGTGCTGGCCACCGCCTCGATCGGCGTGTACGGCATCGTGCTCGCCGGGTGGGGCTCCCGCTCGCCGTACGCCGTGCTGGGCGGCCTGCGCTCGGCCGCCCAGGTCGTGTCGTACGAGATCGCGATGGGCCTGTCGTTCGTCGCGGTGTTCCTGAACGCGGGCACGCTGTCCACGTCGGAGATCGTGGCCAGGCAGGCTGGCGGCGGCACCTGGGACATCCTCGGGCTGCACATCCCGACGCCGTCGTGGTACGTGTTCTCGCTGATCCCGTCGTTCCTGATCTACGCGGTCTGCATGCTCGGCGAGACGAACCGCGTGCCGTTCGACCTCCCCGAGGGCGAGGGCGAACTGGTCGGCGGTTTCCACACCGAATACTCCTCGTCGCTGAAGTTCGCGATGTTCATGCTCGCCGAGTACGTGAACGTCTTCACGGTCTCGGCCATGGCGATCACGCTGTTCTTCGGCGGCTGGCGGGCCCCGTGGCCGATCTCCCTGTGGGACGGCGCGAACACCGGCTGGTGGCCCCTGCTGTGGTTCTTCGCCAAGCTGGTCATCGCGTTCGGGTTCTTCGTCTGGGTCCGCGCCTCGCTGCCGCGCGTTCGCTATGACCAGCTCATGGCCTTCGGGTGGAAGGTGCTGATCCCGCTCAACCTGGTCTGGATCCTGCTGGCCGCGACGTTCAAGGCGCTGCGCCTGCCGGAGACCGACCGGACGGGCATCATGGCCTTCGGCGCGGTGGTGATCATCGTCGCGTTCGTGGTCTGGCTGCGGTTCGACACGGTCAACCAGCGCCGCAAGGAGGCCAGGGCCGCCCAGGTCGAGGAGGAGTTCGAGCAACTGCGCGAGGAGCCGGCCGCGGGCGGGTTCCCGGTGCCGGCGCTCGACCTCCCGCACTACCACGGAGCCGTGCCCGCCGCGCGTGTCCCTACCGACGCCAAGGAGGTGACCAGTGGGAGCAACTGATTGGTTGAATCCGATCAAGGGATTCGGCGTCACCTTCCACCACATGTTCAAGAAGCCGGTGACGGTCAACTATCCCGAGGAGAAGCGGCCCACCGCGCCGCGTTTCCACGGGCGGCACCAGCTGAACCGGTGGCCCGACGGCCTGGAGAAGTGCGTCGGCTGCGAGCTGTGCGCCTGGGCCTGTCCGGCGGACGCCATCTACGTCGAGGGCGGTGACAACACTGACGAGGAGCGGTTCTCGCCGGGTGAGCGGTACGGCCGCGTCTACCAGATCAACTACCTGCGCTGCATCCTCTGCGGGCTCTGCATCGAGGCGTGCCCCACCCGGGCGCTCACGATGACGAACGAGTACGAGCTCGCCGACTCCAGCCGCGAGTCGCTGATCTACACCAAGGAGATGCTCCTCGCGCCGCTCGGACCGGGCATGGAGCAGCCGCCCCACCCGATGCGCCTCGGCGAAACCGAGGAGGACTACTACCGGTTGGGTCGAAGCAATGGGTGAGTCCATCACGTTCTGGGTGCTCGCGGTCGTCTCGGTGATCGCCGCACTCGGACTCGTCTTCAGCCGAAGGGCCGTCTACTCGGCCCTGATGCTCGGCGTCGTCATGCTCTCGCTGGCGGTGCTGTACGCCGTCCAGGACGCTCCGTTCCTGGCGGCCGTGCAGATCATCGTCTACACCGGCGCGGTCATGATGCTGTTCCTGTTCGTGCTCATGCTCGTGGGCGTGGACTCCTCCGACTCCCTCGTGGAGACGATCAAGGGGCAGCGGTTCTGGGCCGTCGTGGGCGGGCTGGGCTTCGCCGCCCTGCTCGCGCTCGGCATCGGCAACGCGGTGGCCGGGTCGCCGAAGGGCCTGGCCGCGGCCACCGAGGGGGGCAGCAACGTGTCCTCCCTGGCCCAGCTGATCTTCACGCGTCACGTGTTCGCCTTCGAGGTGACCTCGGCGCTGCTGATCACCGCCGCCCTGGGCGCGATGGTGCTGGCGCACCGGGAGCGCGCCGAGGCGAAGCCGACCCAGCGGGACCTGTCCCGGCAGCGCTTCGCCGCCTTCGGCCGTACCGGCAAGAACCCGGCGCCGCTGCCCGGCCCCGGCACCTACGCCCGGCACAACGCCATCGACATGCCGGCGCTGCTGCCCGACGGGACCATCGCGCCGCTGTCGGTCAACCGCTACATCGCCCGGTACGAGGAGTCCAAGGGCATCCTGCCCCCGGAGGTCGCCGAGGTGCTGGAGCAGGAGGAGGCCGCGCGGCGCGCCGCTCAGGCCAACGGGCACGGCGGTGAGCACGGCACGCCGACGGTGGCGGACGAGGCCCGGGACGCCGGTCCAGACACCGAGCCGATGCCCGAGGACGGCACCGGTCAGGACACCGTCGTGGCCGGTCGCGTGGTCCGTCCCCGCGGTGAGTCCGCGGCGACCGAGGAGGACGGCAAGTGACCACCCACTATCTGGTGCTCTCCGCGCTGCTGTTCGCCATCGGCGGCGTCGGCGTGCTCGTACGGCGCAACGCCATCGTGGTGTTCATGTGCGTCGAGCTCATGCTCAACGCCTGCAACCTGGCGTTCGTCACCTTCGCCCGGCAGAACGGCAACCTCGACGGCCAGCTCATCGCGTTCTTCGTGATGATCGTGGCCGCCGCCGAGGTGGTCATCGGCCTGGCCATCATCGTGACGATCTTCCGAACCCGCAGGTCCGCGTCGGTCGACGACGCCAGCCTGCTGAAGTACTAAGAGGTGGCCGTGGAACCCGCTGAGATCATCCAGCACTCCGGTGGAGCGATCGGGGCCGCCTGGCTGATGATCGCTCTGCCCCTGGTGGGAGCGGCGATCCTCCTGCTGGGCGGCCGGAGGACCGACAGGTTCGGCCACCTGCTCGGGGTGCTCATGGCCGTGGCGTCGTTCGCGGTGGCCGCGCTGTCGTTCGTCCAGCTCCTCGGCCTCGCCCCGGGCGAGCGCCGCCGGGGGATCGAGCTGTACGACTTCGTCCCGGGCCTGGCGAAGGTGGGCCTGCTGGTCGACCCGCTGTCGATCTCGTTCTGCCTGCTGATCACCGGTGTGGGCTCGCTGATCCACATCTACTCGATCGGCTACATGGCGCACGACCCGAACAGGCGGCGGTTCTTCGCCTACCTGAACCTGTTCGTCGCGGCGATGCTCCTGCTGGTGCTGGCCGACAACTACGTCGCGCTGTTCGTCGGCTGGGAGGGCGTCGGCCTCGCGTCGTACCTGCTGATCGGGTTCTGGCAGCACAAGCCCTCGGCGGCGACCGCGGCCAAGAAGGCGTTCATCGTCAACCGCGTCGGCGACTTCGGCCTGCTGATCGGCCTCTTCACGATCTTCGCGACGTTCCACACGCTGGCCTTCAACGACGTCTTCGCGAACGCGTCCAAGGCGTCCTCGGGCACGCTCACCGCCATCGGCCTGCTGCTGCTGGTCGGCGCGTGCGGCAAGTCGGCCCAGCTGCCGCTGCAGTCCTGGCTTCTCGACGCGATGGAGGGCCCGACCCCGGTCTCGGCCCTCATCCACGCCGCGACCATGGTCACCGCCGGCGTCTACCTCATCGTCCGGTCCGGCCCGATCTACCAGGGCGCCGAGACGGCGCAGCTCGTCGTGACGATCGTCGGCGTGGCGACCCTGCTCGCCGGTGCGATCATCGGTACCGCCAAGGACGACATCAAGAAGGCGCTGGCCGGTTCGACGATGTCGCAGATCGGCTACATGGTGCTCGCCGCGGGCATCGGCCCGGCCGGTTACGCCTTCGCGATCGCGCACCTGATCACGCACGGCTTCTTCAAGGCCGACATGTTCCTCGGCGCGGGCTCGGTCATGCACGCCATGAACGACGAGGTCGACATGAGGAAGTACGGCGCGCTTCGGAAGGTCATGCCGGTCACGTTCGCGACGTTCGCCATCGGCTACCTCGCGATCATCGGGTTCCCGCTGCTGTCCGGTTACTTCACCAAGGACGGCATCATCGAGACCGTGATGGAGCACAACGCCGTCCTCGGCTGGCTGGCCGTGCTCGGCGCGGGCATCACCGGCTTCTACATGTCGCGCCTGGTGTTCATGACGTTCTTCGGCGCCAAGCGCTGGGAGCCGACGGCCCACCCGCACGAGTCGCCCGCCGTCATGACCTGGCCGCTGGTCATCCTGTCGGTCGGCGCGATCGGCCTGGGCGCGTTCCTGGTCCTCGGCAACCGGTTCATGACCTTCCTCGCGCCGGCCGTCGGCGCGCCGGAGGAGATGCCGTCCTTCCACCCGTTCAGCCTCACCGGGCTGGCCACGCTCGCGCTCGTCGCGGTGGGCGCGGTGTTCGCCTGGTTCCGGTACGGCGCGGCCGAGGTGCCGGCGGTCGCCCCGCGCGGCTCGTTCCTCACCACCTTCGCCCGTCGTGACCTGTACGGCGACGCCCTGAACGAGGCGCTGTTCATGCGCCCCGGACAGTGGCTGACCCGCCTGGCCGTGTTCTTCGACAACCGCGGCGTCGACGGCCTGGTGAACGGCCTGGCCGCCGGCATCGGGGGGACCTCCGGGCGGCTGCGCAGGATCCAGACCGGGTTCGTCCGCTCGTACGCGCTGTCGATCTTCCTGGGCGCGGCCATCCTGGCCGGTGCCTGGCTCGTCGTAGGGAACCTGTGATGCCCTGGCTTTCAACCCTGATGGGCGTGTCCGTGCTCGGCGCGCTGGGCGTGACCCTTGTCCGCAACGACAAGCTCGCCAAGCAGTTCACCCTCGTGGTGTCGCTGATCGTGCTGGCGCTGACCGTCGCCATGGCGGTCCAGTTCAGCCCGAACGGCGACAAGTTCCAGTTCGCGGAGACGTACGACTGGATTCCCGCGTTCGGCGTCCACTACGGCGTCGCGGTGGACGGCATCGCCCTGGTGCTGATCCTGCTGTCGGTGATCCTCGTGCCGATCGTGGTGCTCGCCTCGTGGCACGACGCTGAGGCCGGCAAGCGCTCGGTCCGCACGTACTTCTCGCTGCTGCTGGTGCTCGAGGCCATGATGATCGGCGTCTTCGCGGCGACCGACGTCTTCCTCTTCTACGTCTTCTTCGAAGCCATGCTGATCCCGATGTACTTCATGATCGGGTCGTACGGCGGGGCGCAGCGGTCGTACGCGGCGGTGAAGTTCCTGCTGTACTCGCTGTTCGGCGGGCTGCTGATGCTGGTGGCGGTGATCGCGCTCTACTCGATCGCCGGCAAGGGCACGTTCATGTTCACCGACCTGGTCGGGACCATCCAGGACGCGACGACGCAGAAGTGGCTGTTCCTCGGCTTCTTCGTCGCCTTCGCGATCAAGGCGCCGCTGTGGCCGTTCCACACCTGGCTGCCGGACGCCGCCGCCCAGGCCCCGGCCGGCGCGGCCGTCCTGCTCGTGGGCGTGCTCGACAAGGTCGGCACGTACGGCATGCTGCGCTTCTGCCTGGAACTCTTCCCCGACGCCGCGAAGTTCTTCACGCCGCTGGTCATCACGCTGTCGGTGATCGGCATCGTGTACGGCGCGATCGTGGCCATCGGGCAGACCGACATGAAGCGGCTCATCGCCTACACCTCGGTGTCGCACTTCGGCTTCATCGCGATGGGCGTGTTCGCCATGACGACCAACGCGGCCTCGGGCGCGACGCTCTACATGGTCAACCACGGCTTCTCGACCGGCGCGCTGTTCCTCGTCGCGGGCTTCCTCATCTACCGCAGGGGCTCGCAGTTCATCTCCGACTACGGCGGCGTGCAGAAGGTGGCGCCGATCCTCGCCGGGACGTTCCTGGTGGCGGGTCTGTCCAGCCTCTCGCTGCCCGGGCTGAGCACGTTCGTCAGCGAGTTCATGGTCCTCATCGGCACCTACGAGCGTTATCTCGTGCCCGCCGTCATCGCGACGACCGGCGTCATCCTCGCCGCGATCTACATCCTGTGGATGTACCAGCGGACGATGAACGGCCCGACCGCCGAGTCGGTGAAGACGCTGCCGGACCTCAACGCGCGGGAGAAGTTCGTGGTGGCGCCGCTGATCGCGCTGCTGCTGGTGTTCGGCTTCTATCCCAAGCCGCTCCTCGACGTGATCAACCCCGCCGTGAAGGACACGCTGTCCAGCGTCTCGGTCACGGACCCGAAGCCGGCCGTACCCGTTGCTCAGGAGGGCAAGTGAACGGCACCATTGAGGCGCCCACCATCGAGTACGCCCTGCTGGCGCCGATGCTCGTCGTCTTCGGCGCGGCGATCGTCGGCGTGCTGGTGGAGGCGTTCGCGCCGCGTTACCTGCGCTCGGCGATTCACCTGCCGCTCACGCTCCTCTCGCTGGCCGGCGCCTTCGCGCTGGCCGTGTGGCAGGCGCTGAAGGGCGTGCCGACCAAGCCCGCGGCCATGGGCGCGGTGGCGGTCGACGGCCCGGCGCTGTTCATCTGGGGCACGATCCTCGTGCTCGCCTTCGTGAGCGTGCTGCTCATCAAGGACGAGGAGCACTTCGTCGGCTCCGCGGCGGCCCTGCCCGGCTCGGCCGAGGAGGAGCAGTCGCTGGTGGAGCGCGCCGCGCACACCGAGGTCTACCCGCTGCTGCTGTTCGCGGTGGGCGGCATGCTGCTCTTCCCGGCGGCCAACGACCTGCTGGTGGCGTTCGTCGCCCTGGAGGTCATGTCGCTGCCGCTGTACCTGCTGTGCGGCCTCGCGCGCCGCCGCCGCCTGCTGTCGCAGGAGGCCGCGGTCAAGTACTTCCTGCTCGGCGCCTTCTCCTCGGCGTTCTTCCTGTACGGCACCGCGCTGCTGTACGGCTACGCCGGGTCGGTCGACCTCGCGAAGATCAACCTCGCGCTCGGCTCGGTCGGCGGCCAGGACACCCTGCTCTACATCGGCGCGGCCATGCTCGGCGTCGGCCTGCTGTTCAAGATCGGCGCGGCGCCGTTCCAGGCGTGGAAGCCCGACGTCTACCAGGGCTCGCCCACGCCGATCACGGCGCTGATGGCCTCCGGCACCCTGGTGGCCGCCTTCGGCGCGCTGCTGCGCGTGTTCTGGGTCGGCCTCGGCGGCCTCGACTGGGACTGGCGTCCGGTGTTCTACGGTGTGGCGATTCTCACGATGGTGGTCGGCGCGATCCTCGCGATCACCCAGACCGACATCAAGCGGATGCTCGCCTACTCCTCGATCGCCCACGGCGGCTTCCTGCTCGTCGGCGTGATCGCCACTGGCAGCGCCGCGCAGAACACCGCGGCCCTCTCGGGCCTGCTGTTCTACCTGGTGGCGTACGGCTTCACCACGGTCGGCGCGTTCGCGGTCGTCACGATGGTGCGCGACGCGGGCGGCGAGGCGTGGCACCTGTCCCGCTGGGCCGGGCTCGGCAAGCGTTCGCCGCTGCTGGCCGGCACGTTCGCCTTCTTCCTGCTGGCCTTCGCCGGTATCCCGCTGACCAGCGGGTTCTTCGGCAAGTATGCCGTCTTCCAGGCGGCCGTCAGCGGGGGCGCGCTGCCGCTGGTCATCGTCGGCGTGGTGGCCTCGGCCGTCGCCGCGTTCTTCTACGTGCGGGTCATCGTGCTGATGTTCTTCAGCGACCCGGCCGCCGACGGCCCGTCCGTCGTCCTGCCCTCGCGGGGGACCGCGGCGGTGGTAGGTATCGCGGCATTGGCTACGGTAGTTCTCGGGGTGTTCCCTCAGCCCTTGCTTGACCTCGCGCACTCGGCTGCGCAGTCCCTGTTCGTCCGATAGGAGATCTCCGTATGGCCGCGCCGCCCGTAGTGGACATTCCTCTCGTCGACGAGCGGCTGGCCGAGGATCTCGGAAACGGGCTCGCGGCGGTGGAGAAGCTGCTGCGCTCGTCGGTGGAGAGCGAGGACGCCTTCGTCACGGAGGCGTCCCGGCATCTCATCGAGGCGGGCGGCAAGCGGTTCCGGGCCATGCTCGTGCTGCTCGCCGCCCAGTTCGGCACCCCCGACGCTCCGGGCGTCGTGCCCGGGGCCGTCGTCATCGAGCTGACCCACCTGGCGACGCTCTACCACGACGACGTGATGGACGAGGCCCCGGTGCGCCGGGGCTCCCCGTCCGCCAACGCCCGGTGGGACAACACCGTGGCCATCCTGACCGGCGACTACCTCTTCGCCCAGGCGTCGGAGATCCTGGCCGACCTCGGCAGCGAGCTGATCCGGATCCAGGCGCGCACGTTCTCCCGGCTGGTGCGCGGCCAGATCCGCGAGACGATCGGCCCGGCCGAGGGCCGCGACGCGATCGCCCACTACATCGGCGTGCTCGCCGACAAGACCGGCTCGCTCATCGCCACCTCGGGCCGCTTCGGCGCCATGCTGGCCGGCGCTCCGGCCGACGTCGTGGATCGCCTCACCGACGCCTGCGAGGCGATCGGCGTGGCCTGGCAGCTCGGCGACGACCTCATCGACGTGGCCGCCCCCACGTCCGACTCCGGCAAGACGCCCGGCACCGACCTGCGCGAGGGCATCCGCACGCTCCCCGTGCTGTACGCCCTGGCCTCCGGCGACCCCGCCGACGCGCGGCTGCGTACGCTGCTGTCCGGGCCGGTGGCGGAGGAGGACGTCGAGGAGGCGCTGACGCTGCTGCGGGCCAACCACGCCATGGCGCAGGCCCGCGCGGAGCTCATCCGCTGGACCGACCGGGCCAAGACCGCCCTCGCCGGCCTGCCCGACATCCCCGCCCGTACGGCGCTGGTCGCCCTGTGCGACTACGTCGTCGACCGTACGGGCTGACGCCTTTTCGTAGATCATTGACCGGGTGAGACTCACCCGGTCCGCGGTCGCCCTGTGTTTTTCCCTGGCGGTGACAGGCTGCGGGACGCAACGAGCGGGCACCCCCGCCGCCCCGGCGCCGCCGGACTCGCCGCCCGGCAACGCCATCGTCGTGGACAAGGACCAGGCCGTCACGCTCGACCCGGCCCAGGACCCGGCGCGTTCCCTGGCCGACGCGCTCGTCGCGGCGGTTTCGCCTGTGCCCACTGAGGGACGACTCGGCCCCAGCCCTCCCGAGTCGGAGGAACTGGGCCTGATGGGCTGGGCGCTGGAGGAAGGTGAACCCATCCCGGTGCCCGATCCGGGCGCTGGAGCCGCGAATCCGCGCCTGCTGTCGGCGCTGCTCACGGATTTCGGTCCGGCGCACGAGTCGGATACGACTCCGGGGGCGGTGGTCGGTCTGCCGGCCCCCGTCGACGACGCGTCGCTGTTCATCGGACTTCGGATGCTCGGCAGCCCCCTGCACGGGCCCTCCCTGTGTGGGAAATGGACCTCGGGGACATGGAGCGCCGTGCTGCGGGACTTCGACCAGCGGGGCGTATGGATCGCGGCGACGCAGTTGACGACCCCGCCGGACGCAGGGAACTCTCTCGTGTTCGGCGAAACCATCACCACCGGGCCGGCCGAGATGCTGGACCACCTGGCGGACACCACCGGCGTGGAGTCGTGCCGGAAGCTTGAGGGGACCGGGGCCGGCACCGGAGCGGTGGAGCCGTTCCCCGTGCCGCGGCTGGGCACCAGGTCCTTCGCCTTCCGCATCACCGGTAGCCGAAAGGTCCCTGTCTGGCAGTGGGCCGAGGTGGTGCGGACGCCGCGTTACGTCCTGGAGATTCGGATTTCCAGACAGTGGCCGAAGCCGCGCGTCGACCCCGCCGTACTGCTGCCGAAGATCGCCGAGGCGGCGTACGCCAGGGCCGAGGCGGCGCTGGCCTGACGTCTCAAGCGGGCCCGGGGCCGCGCCGACCGGCCGGTGGCCGAGCAGGAGGCCTACTTCTGGTCGGCGAGCCACTCGTCGAAGGTGGTCGGCGCGATGCGGGCACCCTCGCCGGGAAGGAGCACGTCTCCGGCCATCGACGTGCCGAAGAGTCCTGACCAGGTCGGCACGAGCCTGACCGTACGGCCGCGCGCCGCGAGGGTGCGCCGGGCCATGTCGACGAGGTCCTGTGGCTCGGGGCCGGCAACGTCGGCATGGCGTCCCCGCGGCTCGCCCGCCGCGATCTCGGCGAGGACGTCGGCCACGTCCGCGGGCGCGATCGGCTGCACGAGCAGTGGTGCGATCGTCGCGACGCCGTCCTGTTCGGTCCAGCTCACCACCGTCTCGGCGAAGTCGTGGAACTGCGCGACCGGGACGATCGTCCACGGCACCGGCCCGGCGGACACGAGGCGCTCCTGCTCCCGCTTGCCGGCGTAGTGGGCGTTGCCCTCCACCCGGTGGATGCCGATGATCGACAGCAGCGCGTGGTGGCGGACGCCCGCCCGCTCCTCGGCGGCGAGCAGGTTGCGGGTGGTCGTGCCGAAGTACGCCACCGCCTCGTCCCGGTCGGTCGCCGCCGAACTGATCGCGTCGACGACCGCCTCCACGCCGTCCAGGGCCTTGTCGAGCCCTTCGCCCGTCATCAGGTCCACGCCGAGGGAGCGGCTGACGCGTACGACGTCGTGCCCGTCCCGTTCGAGAGCGGCGACGGTGAGCGATCCGATGTTCCCGGTGGCGCCGGCGACTGCGATTCGCATCGTCTTCTCCTTCGCTCGATGCCACGGATGCTATCTCCGGCCGACCAGGCGAGATCCGTCGAGGGTGCCCGAGGACTGCCGGCGCAGCGCGTCAGCGGCCGGTGAGAAGCTCGACGACGGGAGCGAACGCGTCGGCGTAGAAGCCGTTGACGGTGACGTAGGAGATGCCCAGATCGTCGCGGCGGCGCAGCAGCGTGTCGGCCATCTCCCGGGGCGAGCCGCGCAGCACGGCGGCCGCGTCGTCGGGGATGGTGGGGGAGCCCTCGGGCAGCCACGGGGCAGGCACGTCGCCGACCTGGAAGAGGTTCAGGCTCAGCTCGATGTCGTCGAACCTCGCCCCGGCCAGCTCCCGCAGCGTGCCGACGGGCCCGCGCAGGCCCTCCTCGGATGTGACGGCGGGCACGGCGAGCGCGACGATGTCGGCCTTCTCCGCGGCGAGCGCCAGCATGCGGGGGCCGGAGCCCGCGACCAGGATGGGCGGCCCCTGGCGCCGCACGCTGAGGCCGCCCTCGGTGAACGCCGTCCGCACCTCGCCGATCACCGACCTGACCTGGGCGACCCGCTCGCCCGCCGTGCCGTACGGCATGCCGAGCGTGCGGGCGTCCTGCTCGGCGGCGGGGCGTCCGGCCCCCACGCCGACCTCCAGCCGTCCGCCGGACAGGAAGTCGACCCCGGCCAGCTCGTGCGCCAGCAACCGGGGATTGCGGTACGGCGCGGCCAGCACGAACGTGCCCACGCGCAGCGTCGTCGTGGCGGTGGCCGCCGCCGTCACGGCGAGCAGCGGCGGGAGTGTCCCCAGCGTGTCGGGGACGAGAAGGGTCGAGTAGCCGAGATTCTCGGCGCGGCGGGCCGTGGCCGTCCACGCGGCGGCGTCGGGGGCGAGGCCGGCGACGATCCCGAAGCGGAAGTCCTTGCTCATGGGCTGATCCTCGCCGCCGCGGACGGCCGAGGTCGTCCCCCCGTCGGTGGTGGGAGCCGTACTCCCCGGGGCGTACTACACGGTCTGGAGTTCGGCGGCGCGCTCGCGGCGGGACGTGCGGGCGGCGCGGATGCTGTCCCAGGTGAAGAGGCTCAGCGCGAGCCAGACGACGACGAAGCCGGCCCACCGGCTGGCGGGCATGGTCTCGTGGACGATCAGCACGCCGCACAGGAACTGCAGCACCGGAGCGATGTACTGCAGGAGGCCGATTACCGTGAGGGGGACCAGCAGTGCCGAGGCGGTGAAGAAGAGCAACGGCACCGCGGTGATCAGGCCGGCGGCCACCAGCAGCAGGGCGTGGCCGGCGCCGTGGTGGGCGAAGGTGCCCGTGCCGTTCGCCTCCAGGACGAGCAGGTAGGCGAGGGCCGGCACCAGCAGCACGAGGGTCTCGATGGTCAGGCTCTCGGCGCTGCCCACCCCCGCCTTCTTCTTGATCAGGCCGTACGAGCCGAAGCTGAAGGCGAGCACGAGGGCGATCCAGGGCAGGCGCCCGTAGTCGAGCGTGAGGATGAGAACCGCGAGCGCGCCCAGCCCGACCGCGGCCCACTGCCACACGCGTAGCCGCTCGCGGAAGACCAGAACTCCGAAGAGCACGCTGACCAGGGGGTTGATGAAGTAGCCGAGGGCGCTTTCGACCACGTGGCCGGTGTTGACGGCGTAGATGTAGGTGCCCCAGTTCACCGAGACCGTGACGGCCGCGACGGTGAGGAGGATCAGCTGGCGGCGGGTGATGGTGCGGATCCACGACCAGTGGCGCCGTACGGCGAGGACCGCGACCACCACGACGAGCGACCAGACCATCCGGTGCGCGAGGATCTCCACCGCTCCGGACGGCTTGAGCAGGGGCCAGTAGAGAGGGAAGAGACCCCACATCGTGTACGCGGCGACGCCGAACAGGAGGCCACGGCGGGTATCAGGCATGTCGCCTATCTTCGCTGCTTACCTGGATTCAGGACAAATAAGGACCTCTATGCCCGGAGTTTAGGACTCCTTACGTGAGGAACAACGCGGCCGGGTGGGTGGTTGGTGATGGCAGACAGAAGGGGAGGTCCGTGATGGGCTGGCTGTTCGGCAGGGACAAGACGACGATGGTGGAGCCCACGGACGCGCTGCCGGGCCGGGCCGAGATCATGCCGGTGGCCACCCGCCACCAGGTCCTCGGCGCGCCGCTGGCTCCGCCGTACCCCGAAGGAACGGAGATCGCCGAGTTCGGGCTGGGCTGCTTCTGGGGCGCCGAGCGGAAGTTCTGGCAGACCCCGGGGGTCGTCTCGACCGCGGTGGGCTACGCGGGCGGTTACACGCCCAACCCTACGTACGAGGAGGTCTGCTCGGGCCTCACCGGGCACACCGAGGTCGTCCGGGTGGTCTTCGACCCGGCCCAGGTGTCGTACGAGGAGCTTCTCAAGGTCTTCTGGGAGGCGCACGACCCCACCCAGGGCATGCGCCAGGGCAACGACGTCGGCACGCAGTACCGGTCGACCGTCTACACCCATGGCCCCGAGCAACTGGAGGCCGCCCTGGCGTCCCAGGAGGCGTACCAGAAGGTGCTGACCGACGCCGGGTACGGCGAGATCACCACCGAGATAGCCCCCGCCGGCGAGTTCTACTTCGCGGAGGATTATCACCAGCAATACCTTTTCCGCAACATTAACGGCTACTGCGGGATCGGAGGCACGGGCGTCGCGTGTCCCATTGGCCTGACCACTGGTGAGGCCTGACCTGCGGTAACTGACTGATCCTGGCCCTTGGTCGCCCGGCAAGCCCGGTGCCGATCAGGGGCCAGAGCCGTTTTCGGCGAGAACCTTCACTACAAGGTCAAGGCGAGCCGCCTGCGGCGGCTCGCAGCGCGCCGGGCGGCCAGCGGGCCGGGCATGCGGCCTGGGGGCCGGTCCCGGCCCGCGCCGCCCGCGCTTAATCCACAGTGGCCCGCAGGGAGTTGATCATTCCGAATGGTCTTTAGGAGGGCGTCCGCCCCCAACGCCCATCCCAGGGCGTTCTTCGCTCCAAGCAATGATCGTGGCGGGTTTCCACACGGGGGACCGGCCAAATATCGCGTCGGGTTCCGGCAGGTCGCCTGGCTTCGGCGTCCCCTTCCTGCGGTTGAGACTGGCCCGGGCGTTGTAGACTCGCGCCGTGTTGACTTGGACATTGAGGAAACCTGCAATATCGGTGAGTGTCCAGTAAACCGCCTCTGTATCCGGTCTCCGCGGCACCTCTTTCTCTGCTTCTTTCATAGATACATAGTATCTAGAAGATAATCTCTACCTACTCCGAATCGTCAGGAGAGTGTGGCTGGTGTAGGTATGGAAGCAGACTGCAGGCACTCAGATTAGACAGTCAGCCGAAGGCCGCTCCCCGCCCCCGCTGCTCGATTGTTCGTGGCCCTTGGTCGGTGTCAACGCCGTCTGTGCGGGTTGGGTGTCGGGTTGCGGTGTACGTCGCTGGTGAACGGACACATGAAGACGGCATTGACACCTCGGTCGGGCCACTGATGTCGGCAGCTATCGGGGGCGGGGGAGGAGTGGCGCGGGTCGTAGACGCGAGTGCGGCCCCGCCCGAGGTGAGCGGGGCCGCGTGAGGGCTGGGCCGTCTATCGCATCTCGCCGAGGAGCAGGGCATGCCACGCCCTGCGGGCCTCCTCTATGGACCAGCGGTGTGTTTCTTCAACCTTTGGTGTGGGTTCGGTCTGGGTGGTCTTGCGGATGAACGCCTGTCCGCCGGACTGGAGTAGTTCGTAGACGACGGCTCGGCAGTCGCACGTCCACGCAAGCGCCCGCACCCGCCGGACCCCTTCGAACGGCTCATGCCAGACGAGTTTCACGTGATCTTGTTGGCGCATCTCCCAGTGCGGACTCAGGCACTCGTCCAGGTGCGGGATGGAGGCGGCCACCAGTACCGCCGCCTTACCGTGGCCCGCCGTTGGCCCAGTTGGCGATCCACCGGACGGCGGACTGTGGTTGGTCGACCGTGGACAGCGGAACGACGGTCCCGGACTTCGGTAGTTTGATCAGGAAGCGGCGCGGCTTGTTCTCCTGGTCGATGGTGACCGTCGCGACCTGTCCGCCGAGGCCGTAGATGTCCAGCTCCGAGACTGCCGGGTCCCAGATCGGGAACCCGGTCATCCGCACGGTGATGTGGCTGATGAGCCGGGTACGGACCTCTTGGGACCGGAGCAGGTCGCTGAGGGCGGCCAGGATGCCCGCCTGCTGGTCGGCGGTTCGGTTGCTGATCGTGTTCTGACGCATAGCTCTCCCATCTGTCTCGCTGACGGGTTTAGCGTACGCCGACCTTCCTAGTCCTACTCCTAGGTACCTCTAGGTACCTGTGGTAACGACATGGAACGCTTTCGTTCCTACTCTTGAGCCCGTGATCGAGTTCCGGCCTGACCAGCTCAAATGGGAAGCCGTCCTCGAAGAGATACGACGCCGTATCCGGACGGGCGAATACCAGGTGGGACACCCCATCCCTGGCGAACCCCGCATGGCCGAAGAGTTCGGCATCGCCAAGGGCACCGCACGCCGTGTCATCAACGAACTGCTCAAAGCCGGAGACGTCTACACCGTGCTCGGCAAGGGAACCTTTGTCGCCGACCCTGAGACCGGCGGCCCGCCCAGGAGAGACACCGAAGACGAGTGAAGGCCCCCGAACGAGTCCAGGGGCCTTCAGCCTTCTATCGGTTGTCAGCGAGACGATGGAAGGCGCACCAAGCGTAGAGCCGACGAGCCAAGGGCAGTAGCCACCGGCCGTGGCGCCGCCGGCCCAACCGCTTCGCGGCCCTTCGGGTGCCTACGGCATTGCGCCGGCCGCACCACTCCCACCCACATCCCGCCGGTCAGGCCGACTCTCCCCGCTCACGAGCGATCCGGCGCGCCGTGGCGACACGTTGCCGGATCAGCTCGGCCCACAGGTGTTCGCCGTGCCGGTACCCGCTCCCGGCGAAACGCCACTCACCAACCGTCACGGTCTCCCGCTCGGCAGGATCAGGCAGGCCGCGCCGTTCCCGAGCCCGCTCGGCCTGGTGGTCGGCCCGCACCCGCCGAAGCGCGCTCAGGGTGGTCGAGTAGTGGCGGCTCTTGGTTGAGAAGTGGCCCCGGTAGCCGAGCATGTGCGCCCACTGCCGCAACGGGATCAACCGGTAGGCCGGATCGTTGCCGAGCGCGAAGCAGGTGTAGATCATGCGCCGGGCATGCTCAGTGACGTCGAGTCGCGCGACATCGGGCACCTCCCGGATAGGCCGGTCCACGGTGCCGGCGGACTCGGCCCCCTTCGTGGCGTACTTCGCGATGTAGGCCGCCACACGCTGATCCGCGATGCCCTCAACCGAGGTCGCGACATAGATGGGGTCCACGTCGAGCTGCGTGCCCCACCGGCCGACGAACGACGGGTCATCGTCCGGCACCGGAACCGAGACCGCAGCCGCGGTTTCCCGAATCGCCTCCTGGAGCACGGGCACCGTTGCCCAGTCCGGCGGGCGATCGGACGGCCCGTCCGGTCCATCGAGGCGAATCACGGCGTGGAAGTGGACCAGGCCCCGCGCCTGATACTCGGCCACCTTTGCGTACGACAGCCGAAGCCGCCGCCGCAGTTCGGCCCGCGAGATGCCCAGGTGCCGGGCGAAGGTCGCCGGTAGCGCCTGCGTGAAGCGCCGCCACAGCTCTCCCGCGTGCGCGTTCCACAGCACCGCGTCCCGGTAGCCGTAGCAGTCCACGCAGATCGGCTGCCCGACCTGGGGGTCATCGTCGGCATGGCGGACCCCGCAGCCTTCCGGCCTGCCGTGCGCGCACACCGGGTTGTCCCGCCGAGGACGACACGGCAACACCTTGTCACTCTTCACCCGGCGAGCGTGGACCGCGCCGAACGAGGGGGCCGTGAACGTGGCGAACACGCGGGGATGAGCGCTCACGTCCTCGGGGACGCCCTTGCCACCGCGCAGGCCGGACAGGATCAGGTGATAGGTGTCGTCCCGGTAGACCTCCGAGCACGCCGGGCACCGGGATGCACGACGATTGCCACACGCGGTCAGCAGATACCCGGTCGGCTCGTCGGCCGTCCGGTAGACGTCCAGCACTTCCAACCCGGCATCGAAGGTGATCCGGCGTCCCTGGAGCCGGATCGGTTGGGCACAGCCGCCCGTCGCCCGCACCATCTCCTGCCACCGGGCGAAGTCCGGCATGGCGGCGCGCTGGGCAGCAGCGAGGACATCGGGGGAGAGGGGAGGAAGCTCGCTCACGCGGCATCCCTCCCGCTCTTCTCGTCGGCGGGATCGGTGCGGCCAGGTTCGTCGGCCAGCACGGCACCGAGAACGGCGGCCACCCGGTGCCACTTGTCGGCAGACCAACGAGGAGACTCGGCGGCTTTGCGTCTGCCCCACTCCTGGGCAGACATGGGGGTCTGTGTGGTCAGGTGGGCTCCTTTCCTCGCGGGTGGAGCCACCGCCGCGCATGCGGAACAGACGCCGAGCACCGTGAGCCAGCAGCCGAACGGCCGAACACGGGCACGTCAGCGAGAGAACCTGGGAGTGTGCGACCAGAAAATGAAAGGGCGTGACGCCTGCCGCTGGGCCGGGTCCCTCCAGCGGTACGGCGTTAATTATTTTGTATGCCGCCCGGATCTCATGCACGCCGGAAAATGGGTCGCGTAGCTTCTCGCCTGTGTCATTCCGTCAGGGAGACGGTGACTTCTTGCAGTTCTGTTCTACCCCAGAAGAACGCATATGCGTACCGGTCAGTTCCGAAGCCGGAATTGGCATGACGTCTTTGACGGCGTCCCAGGGCGTCCGCTGGCGTCCAGCGGCGTCCGTAGACGTCCGGCTGTGGTGGGAGACTGGTAAGGGGGTTGTCGCCTGGCGGTAAGGCTGGAGGAGCTACCGTCGACCGCAAGACGTCCTGGACGTCTTGGGGGTTCTCGCGTCCTCAGTCCTCACGCCAGACCAGTTCAAGAAGGTCGGGATCGAAGCGCCTGCGCCCCTTGCCGCTCGGGTAGATGATCACGGCGTGCAGCGCCTCCCGGATGTAGGACCGCTTCAACGAGAGCGGTAGACCGCCCTCACTCTCCGATAGGAACCACCGCCGCCGTATCTCGGCCACGTCGGTAGCCGAGCGGGCCTGTCGTCGTTGAGCTGTCGCCGCGAAGCTCTGCGCGTCCGTGCGAAGGGCGGGATATGCGCTTCTCCAGATCGGGAGCCGCCGAGAAGAACAGCTCATTACTGATATTCCCTGCCGTCCATTGGGCGCGTAGCTCTTCGAGCCGAGCCTTGGCGTCTTCGTAATCCTGTTGACCAGGCCACTCGGTAGGGCCTGTGGAAGAGGCCAACTGCACCTCTTCGAGTTTCGCGAGGACCGCTTCCGAGACGTAGAGGTCAACCATGTCCCCACGTCTGCCGAGACCGCCACAGCCGCCCACCGTCTTGGCGGGACAGATGTAGATGTGCTGCACGCAGTGCTTCTGGTGCGTGACCCGGAGGGACGCGTTGCACAGAGCGCCGTCTGGTTGGGTCCGGCCGCACCGGAGGAACCCGGTGAGCAGGTGGCGGGGCTCTTTGAAGTCTCGCGGAAGGATCGGGCCGAGTCGACCGTCCCGGTAGACGAAGTGACCCTTGCGCGCGTCGAAGATGGACTTGACCGCCATCCACTGTTCCGGCGTCACGATCGGCTGCCACTGCCCGACCACCGGGTTGCCCTCGGAGTCTCGTATCAACTCGCCGTTCATCTCGCGCCAGCCGCAGACCCGAGGGTTGGTCAATGTGACCTTCAGGGAGCGGGAAGTCCAGCGGTTGCCCAGGGAAGTCTTCACGTCACCCCGCTGCCATTGGTTCACGATGGAGTTGAGCGATCGGCCGGCGACGAGGTCGAGGATCGCCTGACGTACGAGAGGTGCCTCTTGCGGATCGAGAGTCAAGCGATCGGGTAACCAGCCGAAGGGACGCGTGCCGCCAACGGGTAGCCCCTGCTCGGCGCGTGCCCGATGGGAGCGGCGTATACGGCGCTGCATCTTCCGCACCTCCATCTTGGAGATGACCGCGCCGAACAGACCCATGCTCTCGGTGTCTTCGCTGTAGAGATCCTTCTGACCCCGCGCGTCCGCGAAGACGCGGCCGTCCTGGTAGGTGATCGCTTCAACGAAGCGTTCGTAGTCACCCGGACGTCGGGCGAGGCGATCCTCAGCCACGATGACGACGCCTCGCACCTCCGGGCCGTCCGGAAGCTCGCCCGAGCGGAGCACCTTCAACATGGCCTCGAACTCGTCGCGGACGACATCGGCCTTTGCAGCCGACTTGTCGTTGTCCGTGAACTCGTGGACGACGGTCCAGCCGTACCGGGCCGCGGTCTCCCGGTTGAGCTTGTGCTGGTCCTGGACTCCGTGCTCGTCCCGCTTGGTGTCGGCGGAGATACGAGCGTAGGAGACGACGGGAATGGGGGGCGTGTGCGTTGCCAAGGCGACCTCCGCAGCAATTATTGCCCGAGCCTCAGGACTGTCGCCAGCGGTTTCCATCCGAAATTCATCCCGCTATGGATATTTTGGGCAGGTATGACGTATATGGGACTGCATAAATCAGGCCGTTATCGTGTCCGAAATGCGTGGAATCGAATCGCAGTGTATGGCTGCCGATGTAGTGTGGATGAGTGAACCTTCAAGCCCAGATAGAACTAATAACGGTTCCTCAGGATTTCACGCGTCTCTGTAACACTGTCCTTCGAGCTGAGTACGGAGATGATTTTCTTCCAATTGATGACGATAGGCCGGATAGAGGAAATGACGGCTATCTCAAGTCTGAGAAACGGATATTTGCGGCCCACTGTTTTAAAAGGATCCAAAATCGCGGTCTAGATAGTGAAATATATGCCAAGATGAGCAGTGATCTGAAAAAGGCTATCGCCCTCAAAGGTGATGGGGGTTGGGAGATTCGTCACTGGACGTTTCTTTCGAACTATCCGATACCGGAAGCCATCGCTTCCCGCATATTGAAGGCGGGGCGTGATGCTGGTATTGAAGTTAGCTGGCGAGGGCCGGATTACTTTGCTGGAGTGCTGCAGCGCTTCAAGAGTGTTAGAGAGCTCTTCCCGAATCTTCTTGCGAATGACATCATGTGGAAGCTTGAGGAGATAACTGAGCAAATAGAATCTCTTAGAGTAGATCAAAGGGATCCAGTAGTTACTTGGGTTCCGCGAAATCCCGAAGAGCAGCAGCTGTTGATTTCGCAAGCTCCGCCAGCTTGGGAGTACCTCCTCTTTGCTGGGTCACTCCTGCAGGGGAAAGAGCGACTCGAGGGAAAATGGCGCGATTTTCAGATGGGATATGGGCGGCGCAACGGCGTATATCTCGACGATAAGTCTGCAGTAGCTCGCCTCGGCGGCGTCTTTGGTGACGCCCTTGTTGTCGGTAACGGGATCAAGCCTATCTTCGATGAAAGAGCTCAGGAGGAGGCTTTCGGTCCTCCTGGAGTCCCTGGGGATCCCGGGAAGATTATCCACTTTGCCGGGCGGATAATCTCCACTTATGAAGATCTCCTAGATTGGGCAAGTGATATTCGCGGCACTGTATATCCAGAGGAGATGCGCCATGCCGCGGAGCTTGCTGCCCGGGTGGCGGATAGGCCGGCTAGAGATATACGGGATTTTGTTGATCGGGTAGTGGAAGAGTACGGCAGGATACCGCAGTGGTTGGAGATGCCAAATAGGGGCAGGCTAGAAATAAATTTGACCCTGGAGCTTTCTGTGGACGATGCGGCGATTGAAGCTTGCATGAAGGAGTACAAGAGGGCGTGTAGAAGGATGAGGATCTAAGCCTCCCTTCCCCCTGGGAGCATCGATGCGCCATCCTTGGGTAGGGAGTTGGTGCCTGCTTCGGAACGAGACCTCCGCACAGGCTCAACCCCGCGAGGAGCTCCCACTAGCCCCCGTAACCTCGACTCCTGTGCAGGCCCTCTGACCAGGTATGTAGGAAGTTAGCGCGGGGTGCTGGAATCAACTCCGTATCGTGAGGGAGCGCGCCCGCGATCTGCGGCCGCTGCTTCCGCGTCTACGCCGGCGCGAGGGCCGGACCTACGTCGCCCGCCTGCTCCGAATCGCCGACCTGGTCCTCCTCGGCTGACTGGGGGACGTTGATATGGCCTTGTTGGCCACCGCTCGCTTTCCAGCTGGGCAGGGAATCGTGCCTGGCTGGTGGTCCTCTCTTTTCGTACCTTCCGGGTGATGTCTCCATCAACCCAGGCGAGGGGATGTATGACGGAGCAAGGGAGTGCGAAGGGCCCGATACTGGGCCGGACTAGACATGCCGCAGAGGCGGCCCGAGATGCCTCTCATGAAACGCGGACGGCGGCCGAGGAAATCAAGCGTCAGGTCACGGAGGTGCAGAAGGCGATCGCGCGGATAGAGGGGGCGCTGAGGAGGGTCGAGGAGACTCTCGGTGAGCACCATGCCCCCGCACGAGAAGTGACCGCGGAGGAAGAGGTGGGGCGGCTGCTCCTCGCCTACGTAGAGCAAGGCCACAAAAAGGGCAGCTGGAACAACATCTGGATCAGCAAGATCTACGAACGGCGACCGGATGCGGTGGAGGCAAACCTCCGAGGTGCCATTTACCTGGCGGAGAAGATCCTCTCCTTGGAGTCGCCGGAGAGTGACCACATCGGCAGAGATGCCCGCGCGATCTTTGAGAAGGTGGCCGAGCGAGCAGCCGATGACGAACTGCCAGAGAACGTCACTCCTCTGGATACGCACCAGCGGGCGCGAGGAATGTAGCCCTACGCCGCCCCGGGCGCCTGGCGGTCTCGGCCGACAGACGCCGCCACGTCGGAGGAGCAGCAAGAGATCACCGACACGTGGCAGGACCGGCAGGGCGCGAGGGTCTTGCGTCGCCGACTCACCATGAGTCGCGCCCACGCGGGCTGTGGTGGTCCCTCTGAGGTGAGATCTGCAGCAGGCGGTCGAGCTTTGGGCTGACTTCCGGTCCAACCCGCGCTAGCCGAGACCTATTGCCTCAAGTGAAGTGCTACCACCAGCAATACCTTTTCAAGGTGCCAAACGGCTACTGCGGCCTGGGCGGCACCGGTGTGAGCTGCCCCGTCGGCCTGACCGCCGGCGAGGCCTGATCAGTCGGCTGGCAGGATCGTGAGTCGTTGCCCCTTGGGAAGATGACGAGGGGCAACGACGAGGTAGTCGCGCTGATCCAGCGTGGCGACTTGGCGAAGGTCGAAGCGCTCGGCCAGGGCTATCACGCAGGCGTCCACGGCCTGTAGGCGGAGCGAGGCGTAGGCCGAGAGCAGCTCGGACATTCGCCGGTAGTCGTGAGGCGTCACCTCGATCACGCGAAGCTCGTCGTCGGCGATGGCGGCGCAGAACTCGGCTGCAAGAGTGGGGCTGCCGCGACGCACCGGATCGGAGAGCAGGTGACAGATCTCTGTCACCGCGAGCGACGGTACGACGAGTTTGGTCCAGTTCTGCGCGAGAAACCGGACGCAGCGAGCGTGGTCCTTGTCGGCCCTGTTGAATGCCGCGACGAGGGGTCCCGTGTCGCAGAGGATCACGCGGTGATCGCTCCGTCGGACTCCTCGCGGTGAGGATAGGTGAGGTACCGGTCATGGTGGACGCCGAGGTCTGCCGGCCCTTGTAGCGCGCCGACGAGCGCGGCGAGATGCCGTGGAAGCGCGGGCGCGTCGAGGGGCTCCTCGATGTCGGCCCAGCCTTCGTTGTCCAAGTCCATGCTGCCAAGTGTAGGCCCCGACCTGCCCGCAGGCAGTGAGATGTCGCAGCGTGAGGTGAGGAGGCATCTATTGCCTGAAGTGAACCGCTACCACCAGCAATATCTTTTTAAGGTGCCAAACGGCTACTGCGGCATCGGTGGCACGGGCGTGAGCTGCCCCGTCGGCCTGACCGCCGGCGATGCTTGATCTTGCAGGAACCAGTCGGCCCGGAGCCCAGGCTGCCCCGGGCCGGCGCAGCCGCTCTCGGCGGGCCGCGATCAGCTGCCGTGCTGCGCGGCTGTCCGGGGCGGTCCCACTGATTACACTCGATACATGAGCGTGATGCGCGAGGAACTCCACCACCTGGTTGATCGGCTGCCAGAGGAGAAGGTGGCTCCTCTGCTCAGGCTCGTGCGGGATCAGCTCGAAGAGCCGCCTGTCGTACGCGACCTGCCGTTCATCGGCTTGCTTGAAGCGGAGCCGGATTTCGCGGAACGCTCGGAGGAGATTCTCCGTGCGGAGGACAATCACTCTTTGTGATCGTCATCGATTCAGGTCCGTTGGTTGCGGCCGTGAACGTCCGGGACCGTCATCATCAGGCTTGCGCACGACTTCTGCGGACCCACCCAGGACCCTTGCTCGTCCCCGCGACCGTGGTCACGGAGGTGTGCCAACTTGTAGAGAAGCGGCAGGGGAGCAAGGCGGAGGCGGCGTTTCTGCGCTCCTTCGGAGCAGGTCTGACCTTGGTGGATCTCACAGAACGTGATCTGCGGCGTATGAGCGACCTGGTGGAGACGTACGCAAGTCTCCCACTCGGGGCGGTTGATGCCTCTGTGGTCGCCATTGCTGAGCGCCTCGGCGTCACGGAAGTGGCAACGCTTGATCGCCGCCACTTCACTATCGTCCGTCCCCACCACACCGGTGCACTTATGCTCCTGCCGGAGCGGCTCTGAGGACCGTCCCGCCCCGCGGTCCTGGGCAGTGATCTGTTGGTCGAACGGCACGGGCGCGAGCCTTGCGATTTGTTGCCTGAAGTGGAGTGCTACCACCAGCAATACCTTTTTAAGGTGCCAAACGGCTACTGCGGCATCGGCGGCACGGGTGTCAACGCAGGTGACCCTTCGGCCTGGTGCCCGACTGGGCTGACAACCTCTTCGGAGGAGTAAGCCGGGATTGGCTGAGACCTCCGGGTGGCGGTTCAGGCCTGCTCGGAGGTCTCGTTCTTGTCCTGGGCCACGAAGGAGCCCATGCCCGGAGTGGTGACGATGAGGCCGTCTTCGCGGAGCTTGGCGGTCACCTTGCGGATGGTCACGCGGGCGACGCCGAATTCGCCTTCCATCTGGACCTCGGAGATGAGGTAGCGGGGCGGGTACTCGCCCGACTCGATACGTGCGCGTACGACCTCGTAGATCTGCACCCACTTGGGTCGCGTCGGGTCGTAGTCGATCACTCGGCAACTGTAGGTAGCAGCTCTAGACGAGGCATAGGAGCTCATAGCTATAGACAGGTATATTTAGGCTCTGTAACCTGCGGGCATGACAGAGCTTGAGGACCTGGTAGCGGGCTTCCCGGCTGGTCGATCTGGCGCAGCCGAGCGGATGACAGGCCGGGGGACTGGTACGCGACGCGGTGGGGCCATCGGCTTACCCAGGCCGAGCTCGTGGCCGGTGCTTGCATGACGGTAGCCGCTGAGACTCTGGACGAGCTGCGGCGCGAACTGGCCGAATAGACGGGCCGGTCGCCGGCGCGATGACGGCGGTGCAGGGAGGGCCGCGTCGGCTGGCCGACGATCGGGTGGATTTCCCAGAATGGGACTGTCCAGGAATCGCTGTCCAGCCAGGCATCGCGCTACGGAGCCGGAAACGTCTGGAGTGGCAGGACCGGCCGCGCGGCCCTTACCGAGTGGTCGACCACACCTGCTGCTGCCAGGCAGTTGTCTACGAGCTGATCTGTGTCGGCGGCATCTACCAGGTCCACAAGGTCATTCAGTCTGACCCGACTAAGCACGCATACACCGGCGGCTGGAGAGGGGACGAAGCCCGCTACTGGTGGATGCGGATTCTGATGGGCTCAGCCCGTTGACGCCTGACTTCTGTTACAAGACAGACACGCAGCCGTTGCCAGCGGCATTCCCTGTAGTTCAGGCCGTCAATGCAAAGCGGCGCGGTGTGGTCACGAGTGCGACGGGTGCTGCACGCGCTGCTGTACAGCACCCGTCCGACGGCCCGCCCTCGTCATCCGATGCCAGGTGGACCCGGCCTACATGGCCGCTGGGCCCGAGGACTGGAGAAACCATGATCAGACGATGTGGGCGGTGGCGCGGATGTGTCGGTGTGGGGATGTTGCTGTCGCCTGAGCCATAGTCACCCAGTGCGGGGGCCCGACGAAGGAGGGCCTCGGCGTCGATCGCCCGGACCGTGTGAAGCGTTTGCGAAGTCGGCGATCGTTAGGGCAGAAGCAAGGCGCCGCCAACTAGAAGCCCAGCAGTCACCTTACCAACGACTCAGTTAGCCAACCGAAGACACACTTGGATCAACAAGAACACATCCCCCAAAAAGTGAGTGCGATTCTTCGATAGTTATTTCCGACTCTTGGAGCCTTCCAACTTTTTTGAATGCAACACCAAGATTATGGAGAAGCAGAGCGGTGTACTTTTTATCAGAATTTTGCTTCGCCCACTCGATTGCTCTGGTCAATGGCTCGATGGCCTCTTGAGCACGATCAAGGGTCAAGAAGGCAGTTCCAAGGTTGCCGGTAGCTAGCAATTCTCTTCGAACGTCGCCGGTGCGTCGAAGGATCGCCACAGCATCCAGTAGCGCTTTGACTTCCTGCTCCTGGTCTCTCGACTCCCGGTATGCGCTAGCAAGGTTCAAAAGGACCCCTGCTTCTTCATGCTTGGCTCCAACCTCTGCGAACATGCCACCCGCTAGGTGGAGGAAAGCAATCGAAGCTATTCGGTCTCCAAGCTTGTTGGCCGCTAACCCCAGGTTATTGTGTATCCGCGCCTCCGCTTCCTTGTCCTTACGCTTGCGGAATTCTTCGAGTGCAGGCTTCAAGACCTTCTGCACCAATGCGAGGTCGGATATGCCGGCAGCAAGAATCAAAACTCCAACAGGATCCATGCTCTCCCGTTGTCTTTTTATGACCCCCTTCCTGGGTACGTATCGGTACGCCAAGATCATGGCGATGATGCTGATCGGTATGCTGACGTGCAAGACATGGTGCCAGCCCGCCTCTTGGCCGGTGAATTGAATAAGCAGGCCGCCCAGCAGTGGGCCGATTGCAGTGGAGAAGCTCATCGTGGCGCCTAGCAGTCCGAACGCCCGCCCTCGTTCCGCGCCCCAGAAAAGCTGCCCGATCAGCCCGGTGATCTGCGGAGCAGTCACACCTGCAGCAGCCCCCTGTGCGACCCGTGCCACGATCAGCCAAGCCGGTCCGGAGGCTGCTCCCGCCGCTGCGCTGGCCAATGCGAAAAGGACCATGCCGAAGACAAAAACGTTGTGTCGGCCATGTGCGTCGCCGAACCGCCCGGCGGGTATCAGCAGCAGCCCGAAGGCGAACGCGTATCCAGAAACGACCCACTGGAGGTCACTCGGCGAGGCGTGTAACGCGATGCGGATAGAGGGTAGCGCCACGTTAACGATGCTGATGTCCAACCATGTGATGAAACCGGCGATCAGGCAGACGGCCAGGGCTTTCCATCGGCGGGGGTCCGAAGGATCTTGCCCATGCTCGCCGGGCGCCCCGCCTGCAGGGGCGCCGCCACTCATCTGATCAGGCACCGGAGCGGCGCACCATCACACCCATCTCGCGACGGCACCGTACAGTGCCGCTTACTACTGCCACCCATAAAATCGTACCGAGTTGCCCCCATGAAACCGCACCGAGCCAAACCTTTCCTTGCGAACTCAAAATCCTTGTGATCTTGGATGGATCATAAACCGGGCTGGGTTGTGCGGCTGTTGGAGCCGGGCATAACGTGAAGTTGTGTTGTCGTTGATGGCCCTCCGCTTGCGAAGTAGTCATGTGGGCCCTTGCCCCTGGACCGCTACGAGCGTTCAACGAGAGGGATACGTTTGTTATGGAGAAGGCTCAGCCGGTCGCGCTGCTGATCACTCGGGTCATCGTGGGCATCATCTTCATCGCGCACGGGTGGGAGAAATTCACGAGTATCGACGCTACGACCGCGTTCTTCAAGTCGGCCCATGTGCCCCTGCCCGGGGTGTCGACCCTGGCAGCCGCGGCTCTCGAACTGGTCGGAGGCGTGGCTCTTGTGCTCGGGTTGCTGTTGCCGGTGTTCGGCACGCTACTTGTGCTCGACATGCTGTTGGCAATCTTCTTTGTGCACGCAAGCAAAGGCTTCTGGGTATCCCAAGGCGGTTACGAGTTCGTTCTGGCACTCGCGGCTGCCATCATCGCCATCGCCTACAGCGGGGGAGGGGCCCTCGCCGTGGACTGCCTGTGGCGGCGGGGTCGCGAGGCCCAGCGATGACGCTCCCCACCGGGAGCAGGGATGTGACGCCCTCGACCGAACTGCGCCGATGGCATGACCACGATCCGGCCAAGTTCGTACGCACGTCCACGATGGCCTCCGCGTCGACGCGGTGAAGGAGAGCGGCGATCAGGGAGTCCACGAACGGGGTGCCGACGCGCCAGTGAACGCGGGTAGTACCGGCCGCCCTGAGGATCGGGCACTACAGCATCCATGCCATGTTGGATGCCTGGGTGGGGTAGACGAACAGCGCATGCTTCAGCGCGTCAGCGCGGACGTCCGCTCGGATGGCAAGAGCGAAGACGTTCGCGAACTCGTCAGCCTCCGGGCCCAAGAGGTGAGCTCCTAGAATTCTGTCGCTGTCGATCAGGATCTTGTACATCGACGCCGGCTCGGCGACCCGCCGCGCTGAGTACCAGCCAGAGGTATCCGCCTGGTTGACGGTGAAATTCAGGCCCTTGGTATGGGCTTCCTCCTCGGTCATCCCCACCGCGCCCAGTGCGGGAATCGAATAGACCACGCTCGCCATACCGAGGTAGTCCGCCGTACGCTGGTTGCCCTCCACGATGTTCTCGGCAACGAGGCCGCCCTCGTACTGAGCGAGGGGCGTCTCGGGCAGACCTCCGCTGTTGGCCGCATCACCCGCCGCGTAGACCACCGGGTTCGAGACGCTCTGCAGGTGGCCGTTGACCCGGATCCCACGGCGATCGAACTCGACCCCAGCGGCGGACAGGTCAAGATCGTCCACCTCGGGTGCGCGACCAGCCGCATGGACAACCACGTCCGCCTCGAACATCTCAGGCCCCGAATCCGCGACGTTTCCGATCGATGATCTCGGCCGCTCCCACTAGCACCTTCTTGGGGTCACAGCCGCGCAGCCCGCAGGTACCGCCAAAGGGCCGGGAATCGACGATCGCCACGCTCCGGCCGGCCGCCCGGCATCGCATGGCCACCGCTGAGCCGGCTTCCCCTGTTCCGATCACGACGACGTCAAAGGACTTCTTCATGATCCATCCTTCTGGCTACCCGTTCGATCAGGCGTTTTCCGCTGACGGCACCAATTGCCGAACGCTGCTGCACGAATGTGCTCGTGCGCTGACTTTCCGTGACCGTGCTGTGCCTTACCCGGGTCCAGGGGCTCGACACACCCGTCGACGTCACAGCAGGTTGTGCGCGCATGTGCGGTGGGGCTGCGATGTTGCATGAGGGGGAGCTCCGCACACGACACGCACGCTCGTCATCCGATCGCCGCGCGAAGGTCGGGGCGAGCCATGGACGGCATGATGTGATGGCCTACATGATTGAGGCGACACACCAGGTTGCCGGCCAACCTGACCTGCTGGTCAGGATGGAGCAGAACCTTGCCGAGCACGCCTGCCACTTGCACCGCCGCATGGAGCGCGCAGTCGTCACGGAGACGGACGATCTTCTGGTCGCGGACAGCGGGCTCGACGACGACACTTTCAACATCGTCGCGGCGGCGCGTTTCACCGCGGACACCGCCCCCGTGCGGGTGGAGGAGACCGTCCGTGCACTGACTGCGACCGGTCGCCCCTTCTCCTGGTGGGTCGGTCCCGCCTCCACGCCACCGAACCTCGCCTCGCTCCTGGAGGGCGCGGGTCTGGAGGCGGCCGAGACTGAGACGGGCATGCGGAAGGACCTGCATGCCTCCATGCCGAAGCCGCATGCCGATGGCCTGGACATCCGCCTGGTGACTACCGCAGAGCAGCTCGCCGACTACGCGATGGTCCTGGCCGCGAACTGGGACCCGCCGGCCGCCACGGTACGCCGGTTCTTCGCCGACGCCGCTGAGTGGGCCCTCGCTCCCGGCTGCGCCGCCCGGTACCTGGTCGGCTACGCGAGCGGCCGCCCGGTCTGCTCGGCCGAGGTCTTCCTCTACGGGGGAGTTGCCGGGATCTACAACATCGCGACCCTCGCGACAGACCGTCGGCGGGGCTACGGCGGCGCCATCACCCTGGCCACCCTGCACACCGCGTACGACGAGGGCTACCGCACCGCTGTCCTGCAGGCATCGTCGGACGGTGAGCCCGTCTACCGCCGTCTCGGATTCGATACCTGCGGCCGATTCACCGAGTACGCCATCGCACGCGGGGCTTCCGCGGCCACGACGGTCGTCGTCTCCGCGCCGTCTGAGCCAGTGCCCGCAACGACGGGATCGCATTCACGATGACGGGCAGCGGCCGAAAGTTCTGCGGTATCCAGGGGCGCGGAGAGCAAGCAGCGGCTGAGCAGTCGTGCCGCAGTGTGAAGTCCACTCCGGAGCTGCGGGATGGGCGCGGATGGCACGCGCACGCAGGTGACCCTTCGGTCTGGTGCCCGTCCTCGCGGAGCCTGGTGGTCACCTTGCGGATGGTCACACGGGCGCCGCCGAACTCGCCTTCCATCTGGACCTCGGAGATGAGGTAGCGAGGCCGGTAGCTCGCGTGCCCGTCCGGTCGACGATCACGGCATGGACCGTCCTGGGGCGCAGGTCCGGCCGCCTCGGCTGCCCGGGCTGGAGGTCCGCGCCTCCTGGCGCAGCGCCGGCCCGCTGACCCGGCTCAGGCCCGGGCCGCGCGTTCGATCGCCACTCCCACCCCGTCGAGCAGGTGGTCGAGGCCGGCGTGGAAGTCGTCGTCCGGAGCGGCCCCCGCGTGAGGGTCGAACACCCCGGCCTCGACGGCGCGGGCCAGCGCCGGGAACCGGTCGGGGTCGGCGAGCTCGGTGAGCAGGGCGGCGTACGCCCTGTCGGCTCTTTCCTCTGGTACGGCGGGGATGGACGTCAGGAGTTGGGCGGCGCCGCGCACGTAGTGCAGCACCAGCATGACCACGGAGAACCGGGCCCGCGGGTCCAGCGGCGTGCCGCCGAGGGAGCGCAGCGCGGCGTCCAGCCAGGCGAGCTGGCCGGGGTCCATCGGCGGGGAGTTCGCCAGCTGGGCGATCCACGGATGCCGCAGGTAGACGTCGAACAGCTCGACGGCCCATCGGGTGAGTGAGCCGCGCCAGTCGGCCGGCGCCGTGTCGAACTCCGGCGGCGAGCCGGGTGCGGCGGCCAGCATGAACAGCTGCAGATCGTCCTTGCCGGCCACGTGCCGGTACAGCGACATGGGCGCGCAGCCGAGCCGTTCGGCGAGCCGGGCCATGGACAGCGCGGTCAGGCCCTCCTCGTCGGCGAGGGCGATGGCCGCCGCCACGATCCGCTCCAGGCTGAGCGCGGGCGTGCGTCCCCGCCCCTTCGGCTTGGCCCGCCCCCACAGCACGTTCAGCGCGTGCGGCAGCTGGTTCCCGATGTCGTCCGGCATTCCAGAGAGCTTAGCAGTTTGCGTATGGCCTACGCCTTGCGTATATGGTACGCATTAAGCGTATGACATACGCATTCACTCGACCCGTCCCCATGGAGCCGTCATGCACGCGACGATCGACAGTCCTCCGCCGGTATCGGCCCGCCGGCGTCCGTGGTGGCGGCGCCGCTGGACGGTGCCGCTCGGCCTGGTCACAGCCGGGTTCCTCGCGTTCTCGCTGCCGCCGTACCTGACCGGGGACCCGTCACTGTCCCGGGTGCCGCAGCCAGAGGGGTTCGGCCTGCACTACCCGCTGCTCGTGGCGCACGTACTGTTCGCCTCGGTCGCCATGGTCACCGCGTTCTTCCAGGTGTGGCCGTGGTTCCGGCGGCGGCACCGGGTGTGGCACCGGCGCGCCGGACGGGTCTACGTGTTCGCCGGGGTGCTGCCTGCCGGGCTGACCGGTCTGGTCATCGGGGCGCGTTCCCCGTTCGGGCTGTTCCTCGCGGTCAGCGACGTGCTCCTCGCCCTGCTGTGGCTCGCCTTCACCCTGGCGGGCTGGCGCGCCGCCCGCGCCCGCCGGTACGCCGACCACCGGCGCTGGATGCTGCGCAGCGCCGTGCTGACCTACTCCATCATCACCAACCGGGTATGGACCGGGATCCTGATCACCGTCCTGTCCCCGCTGCAGGACACCGTCTTCCGCGGCGATCCCGACCTGATGGCGTGGACGATCTCCGGCCTGTCCGGCTGGCTCGGCTGGACGATCCCGCTGCTGGTCGTGGAGTGGTACCTGGAGCGCGAGGTGGCCCGCCGCGGCCGCCGCACCGCCCTCGCGACCTGATCCCGGAGGCCGGTCTCAGGCCGACCCCGGGGGACCGGAGCCCTGATCGTTCTTCGTCTCAGTAGAGGTAAGACCCGCCGGCGGGCCCCTGCCGCGTCGTCAGCGCGCGAACTTGTCCCGTGCGGCTGGGGTGACGGGGGCGAAGAAGTTGACGAGGTTGCCGTCGGGGTCACGCAACAGGAGTGAGCGGTTGCCCCAGGGCATCGTGGTGGGCTCGTTGACGAACTCCTCGACGAAGCCGGACAGATTCCGATGCACGTCGTCCACGTCGTCGACGAGGAACTCGATGATCACAGTGCGGTTGCCGGCCGGCCGGGCAGCGCCAGGCGCGATGAGCGAGACGGTCCGGGTGCTGCCGATCGCCAGGGTCCCCGAGGCGGTTCTGAGCTCGGCGAAGTCCTCGCTGTATCGGGTGGCGCGTACTTCCGTGGCTCGCTCGTAGAAGTCGACGAGGCGTGCGACGTCGCCCGTGATGATGCGGATCGATACGAAGTCCATGGTGGTCTCCCTGCTTATGGGCTGTTCTCCGACCGCAGGCTAGGACGAATACCGGACAGAATCCGCCCAGTATCTGCACTAAGTTGTGTGACGTGGCTCGACCCACTCATCGCGTGCTCACGCTGTTAGAGCTCCTGCAGTCGGGCGGCACCCGGACGATGGCCGAACTCGCCGACCGGCTCGGCGTCGACGAGCGCACCGTACGGCGGTACGTGGACCACCTGGTCGACCTCGACGTGCCCGTCGAGTCGGTGCGCGGCCGTTATGGCGGGTACCGGCTCGCCCCCGGATACCGCGTGCCTCCGCTCATGCTGAGCGACGACGAGGCGCTCGCCGTGCTGCTCGGCCTGGTCGCCGGTCGCCGGTCAGGGTTGATGACGACGATGGGCGCGGCAAGTGAGACGGCGGCGGCGAAGATTCGCCGGGTCCTGCCCGGGCGGCTCGCCCGCAGGCTCGACACGGTGATCGAATCCCTCGCCTTCACGGCTCCACCCGGCGAGTTCGTCACCCCGGAGACCGCGGTCCTGCTCTCCATCGCGGATGCGGTGCGCCATCACCGGCCGATCTCGATCAGGTACACCGCCGCCGACGGCCGGCGCAGCGAACGGACGCTGCATCCGTACGGGCTCGTCGCACATTCGGGCAGGTGGTACGTCACGGGCGCTGATCCCAAGATCGGTGAGGAGCGGACCTTCCGGCTGGATCGCATCGCGGACGCGAGGACCCTGCCCGGTTCGTTTGAGCCGCCCGCCGGGATTGATCCGGCGCAGCGCGTTCTGTCGGCCCTCGCCAAGGCTCCGTACCGGCATGAAGTGGTCCTGCTCATCCAGGGGACAGTCGAGCAGATCCGCGCCGGGCTTCCCGCCGGCGTCGCGACTGTGGAGGAGCCCGCATCCGCGCACGACACAGATCGCGACACCGAGGGCTGGCTCCGCGTCGAGTTGCGAGCGGAGCGGCTCGACTGGTTGCCTCCGGTGCTCGCGTCGCTCGACCGGCCGTTCGTCATCGAGCGACCAGACGAACTCCGCGGCCTTGTCGCCGCGCTGGCTGACCGGCTCGCGGCCTCCGCCCGCAGGATCCCTCCTGCCCCGGGCACAGATGTCGCGTGACGCGGAGGGCTTTCACCAGCGGATCTTGTTCAGCCGTGCCTGCGGACCATGGACGCGCCGCCGCACAGATGCGGTAAGCAGCGAACGTCGAGGATGAGCTGGACACCGTTCCAGCGCGGGCTCCATCATCGCCCTTGTCGCGGCCGGCGGGCGTTTGCGGCACTGCCATCAGAGCGTGGTTCGAATTCTTGTCAAGGCGGCGAGGATATTGCTGAAGCGCCCCGTTATAGCTCCCCTTGAGTGCTCTTGTTGCGCTCCCATCCTGGCGTTTGGATCTGGGAGAGGTGATCTTCTGCGGGCCCAGAGAAGGAGTCGTGACATTGACCGCGCTGACCTACACCCTCCTCACCGACCCGACATCCCTGGAGGCGTCAGTGGACGGGCGCTCTCCGTCCACGGGAACGGTGTATCTGATGGTCACCAACACCGGGAAGACGGTGCCCTGGGTGAGGATCGAGGTGAAGGTGCCCGTCGGTGACGGCGCCGGTCACCTCACCCGGGACATCGGCACGATCAATCCGAGGGGCGAGTACACCGACACCCAGTCGGGTCCTCAGGCGGACACCGAGTCGGTGATCGTCCAGCCGCAGGGCGTCGACGTCTTCCAGGTCACCACCCAGAGCGGGCGCTTGGAAGCTTTCGCACCTGGTGACTACATGGTGCTGACTCTGGAGAACGTCACCGTCGCTCCCTCCGCTGGGGTGGCCGTGCTGATGGTGACCGAGACCATCAGAACCCGTAGAGGGTGGCAGGTCAGCGACGCGGCGGTGCCGGTGGTCAAGGCCGCTGCCAAGGAGATTCCGGCTCCGCGTGACTTCCGCCCGGACAAGGCCATGCTGGACACGGGCGAAAACGTCACGCTGAGCTGGGATGGGTCCGGCGACTTCGGCTACGAGATCCGGTTCCCCGGCGGACACGCGGCCGTTGCCCCGGGTACGCGTACCTGGTCGCCGGCCGACGCCCCGAAGCGGGCCACCACCTACATCTTGGTCGCCACCGACCCGACCACTCAGAAGCAGCACTTTCTCACCACGACCGTTCAGGTGCGGTATCCCGTCCTGGAGACCCTCACGGCCACGACGGGCATCGACACCCCCTGGGTCCAGGGGACGGCGAACAAGGGGCGCGTCACCTTCACGGGCACCGGGGTGGAGATCTTCGGCGACTCCGGCGGGCCGGGGACCGTGACGGCCGACAGGGCCGATCTCAACGGTGTGAACACCGAGTGGGTGCAGGGGAGAAGCACCGACGACGGGAAGATCACCTTCCCCAAGGACGGGCTCGATGTCCGTCAGGGAAGCGGGGCGTGGGGAAACGTGCACGCCGACAAGGCCGATCTCAACGGTGTCAACACCAAGTGGGTGCAGGGACGGCACGCCGATGACGGATGGATCAGCTTTCCCAAGGAAGGTCTGGACGTGCGCAAGGGAGCCGGACACGACTGGGGAACGGTGTTCGCTGACAAGGCCGACCTCAATGGCGTGAACACCGAGTGGGTGCAGGGGCGAAGCGCCGACGACGGGAAGATCACCTTCCCCAAGGACGGGCTGAAGGTGATGCAGGCGGGCGGCACCACCGATCTGGGAACCGTGTGGGCGACGAGGGCCGATTTCGACAACGTGTATACCCGGCGGGTGGTAGGGAAGGGCGACCTCAACGGGTGGATCAACTTCACGCACTACGGGGTGAACGTGTTCCGGCACGAGGAGGACGGCACCGGGCAAAGGTGGGGAATGATAGGTCTCAACAAGCTCAGCTATCACTGAAACGCGTGGGACGCGGTCGCCGGTTTCCGGCCTCCGGTTCCCGTCGCGAGATGGTGGCGGGGGTGGGCTGAGTCAGTCGACCAGGCCGGCGCGGTAGGCGGCGATGGCCACCTGTACGCGGTTCGTGACGGCGAGCTTGTCGAACAGGTGGGAGAGGTGGCTCTTGACCGTGGCCTCGCTCATGTTCAGGAGGGCTGCGATCTCGCTGTTGGAGCGGCCGAGCCCGACCTCGATGAGGACCTCGCGCTCGCGGCCGGTCAGGGCCTCCAGCCGGGCGAGCGCGTCACGGCGGCGCCGGATGGGCTGGTCGGTGGTGAGCCGGTGGATCAGCCGCCGAGTCACCTGCGGAGACAGCATCGAGTCGCCGCCGTGCGCGAGACGGATCGCCCGGATCAGGTCGTGCGGCGAGGTGTCCTTGAGCAGAAAGCCGCAGGCTCCCGCCTCCAGGGCGGTGAAGACGTGCTCGTCGCTGTCGAACGTGGTGAGGATGATCACCGCAGGTGCCCGGGCGAGCCGGCGGATGGCCCCGGTGGCGGCCAGGCCGTCGTACCGGGGCATCCTGACGTCCATCAGGACGACGTCGGGCCCGAGGCGGTGGACCGCGTCGACGGCCTGCTTGCCGTCCTCGGCCTCGCCCACGACCTCCACGTCGGGTGCGGACTCGAGGATGAACCGCAGCCCCGCGCGGATCAGCGCCTCGTCGTCAACCAGCAGCGTCTTGATCATGTGATCCCCTTGGGGATGCGTCCACGGCGTGCCACGGCAGCCGGCCCTCAAGACGCCAGCCTCCCGCATCGTCCGGCCCGCCGCGCACCGTTCCGCCGAGCAGCCGGAAACGCTCCGCCAGGCCCACCAGACCGACCCCGGAGCCGGTCTCCAGACTCGGCTGGGGCGATCGTCCGTTGGTGACAGTGATCGTGACGCCGTCTTCCCTGCTCCCGGTCGCCGTGACCGTGACCGGGGCCCCGTGGGCGTGCTTGTGCGCATTGGTCAGGCCCTCCTGGACGAGGCGATGCGCGGCCCTGGCCGTTTCCGGTGGCCACGAGCCGATGTCGCCGTGCAGGGTGACGGTCCCGCCGGCCGCTACCCAGGAGTCCACCAGCCGCCGCAGGTCGGGGAAGCCGTCGTTGTCATCGTCGGGCCCGGCGCGCAGCACGCCAAGGATCTTGCGCAGCTCTTCGAGTGCCTCCTGCGCGCTGACCCTGATCAGCGCCGCCTCCCGCTCGACGCGCTCCGGCCCTGCGCCGGCGTTCACCTCCAGGCCGCCGGCGTGCAGCGAGATGAGCGTCACCTTGTGGGCGAGCACGTCGTGCATCTCCCGGGCGATCCGGCCACGCTCGGCGGACCTCGCCTGCTCGTCGCGCAGACGCTGTTCGGTCTCGGCGCGTTCGGCGCGCTCGCGCAGCGATCGGGTCAGCTCGCGGCGGGTGGCGGCGTACGCCCCTGCCGCCAGCGTGACCCCGGTGGCGGTCACGGCCGAGACCAGCGCGTCCGTGCCCAACCGGCCGCCGTCCACCCACTGCTGGGCCAGGAAGGCCGCCGTGCCGATCGCCGCCAGCGCCAGGAAACGCGTGCCCGCCCCTGAGAACAGGCTGATCAGCAGCGGTCCCGGATTGCCCGACAGCACGTACGCGCCCGCCCCGGCGACGGCCACCGCGACCGGCCACCGGCCCCGGAACCACACCGCACCCGCGCCTGCCAGCCCGGCGGCGGCGATGACAGGTCGCGGCAGCGGCGCCCACGGCGCCTTGACCGCCAGGACGGTGAGGAACAGGCAGAGCGCCACAGAGGCCGCGCTGATCGCGTGTGGCCCGAGCGCGGCCACCCGCCGCAGCGCCGCGCGGTACGACAGCATCGATTCAGCGTAGCCAGGGCGGCGGCGCGCCACCTCATACCAAGGTCGACGCCGACGCCGGGCGGTCTCCGACTTTCGTCGGGGGCGCCTGTGGCCGTGATGGCGATGCGGCCGCACCCTCGCCGGCCGCATCGTGGATGGCCTCGACAAGGTCAGGAGCCGTCCCGTGTACGTCGTCCGTTCGATGCTCGCCGCAGTGTGCGCGGCGCTGATGCTCCTCGTCCCGCCCTGCGTCACCTCCCCTGCCGCGGCGGCTACCGATATTCCGGACGAACGTGCTCTCGCGGACTTCTTCGACGCCGCGATGGCGGACGGGCTGGCGGCCAACCACGTGCCGGGCGCGGTCGTCTCGGTGGTGGGCGGCGGGAAGACGCTCTTCAGCAAGGGGTACGGGCTGGCCGACGTCGAGAACCGCAGGCCCTTCGACCCGGACGCCTCATTGGTACGGATCGCCTCGATCACCAAGCTGTTCACCTGGACCGCGGTGATGCAGCAGGTTCAGCAGGGCAGGCTGGACCTGAAGGCGGACGTGAACCGCTACCTCACCGCGTTCCGGATCCCCGCGACCTACCCCCGGCCGATCACGCTGCAGGACCTGATGGACCACACGGCCGGGTTCGAGGACCGCACGATCGGCGTGGGGTCGCGGAGCAAGGACGATGTGCCGCCCTTGGCGGACTACCTCGCCGAAAACATGCCCGCGCGGGTGCGCCCGCCCGGCGAGGTGTCGGCGTACTCGAACTATGGGGCGGCGCTGGCCGGACACATCGTGTCGCGGGTGAGCGGGCAGCCCTATGACGAGTACGTGCGCGACCACATCCTCGGCCCGCTCGCGATGCGGCACAGCACGGCCGCCGAGCCCGTCCCCGCTCCCTTGGCCGCGGATCTGGCGCGCAGCTACGACTACGAGGGCGGGGCGTACCGGCGCAAGCCGTTCGTCTTCGACAACCTCGCCCCCGACGGGTCGATCAGTGCCACCGCGAACGACATGGCCCACTTCATGATCGCCCATCTGCGAGACGGACGCTTCGGCGACCAGCGCATCCTCGACGAGCCGACGGCCCGGCAGATGCACCGGCGGACGTTCGCGGCCGATCCGCGCATCGACGGGTACGCCCACGGATTCAAGGAGCAGACGCTCAACGGGCATCGCGTGATCATGCACGACGGCGGCTGGGAGGGCTTCCAGAGCGGGTTGCTGCTGGTGCCCGACGCCGGCCTCGGCCTGTTCGTCTCCACGAACAGCCTGGGCGGGGCCGACGCGCTGACCACGATCATTCCTGCCTTCTTCGACCGCTTCCTGCCCGGAAAGCGCGCCGTGCCCGACGGCGGTGCTTCCGTCATGCCTGTCGAAGGCTTCTACAAGCTCACCCGGTCCGCCGAGTCCAGCATCGAGAAGGTGGTCGCCCTGACGAGTTCCACCCGGCTGCGGGTGGAGGGTGGGAAGCTCGCCTTCAGGGGTTCGACGTGGAGCCCTCTGGGGCCCGGCCTGTACCAGCAGGACGGCGGCACGCAGCGGCTGGCGCTGGTGACCGGCGGGAGCGGCGCCGCGTACGTGGCCACGGACGGCCCCGCATACCAACGCGTCCCCTGGTGGGACACCCCGCCGGTCAATGTCGTCATCGTCCTGCTGTTCGCCGTCACCGCGCTGACCGCCGTGCTCGGCCTGCCGGTGGCCGCGGTGGTCGGCCGGGCCAGGAAGCGTCCCGTGCCGCGTGTCTGGCGTGCCGCGCGTGTCCTGACCGGGCTCGCCGCCGCGGCCGGACTGGTGTTCGTGGTGCTGTTCGCGCTGGTCCTGACCGGCGACACGAGCATCCTGTACGGCGTGCCGGCCGACGTCCAGGCCCTCCTGGTGCTGCCGCTGCTGGTCCTCGCACTCACCGTCGCCGCGATCGTCACCACCGTGAGGGCCTGGCGGCGCGCCGGCGTCCTGGCCCGCGGACACCAGGTGGTCATGCTGGCGGGACTGCTCGCCCTCCTCTGGTTCTGCCGGCACTGGAACCTGCTCGGCTGGCACCTGTGATCACTCGACCGGCCCGGCCTGAACCGCTCGGCGTGAAGTCCACAGAATCCGCCGTCACGCCATGTCCTGCGTGATTTTCTGGGCGGGTGGCGAAGATGCGGGGCATCGTGCTCGCGGTGATCGTGGCAACGGCCGTGGGCCCGGGCGTGTCCGTGCTCCTCAGGGTGACCGGCGGGCTCGAGTCGGCGGGGCTGCTGACCGGCCTGGCGGCGGGGGGCCTCCTGCGGGGGAAGCCGGTCAGGGCCGCGGTCGCGACCCTGTACGGCAGCGCCTCGGCCGTGCTGATCGGCGAGCTCTCGCGGGGCGCTTTCGACGGCGGCCCGGATTTCGCCGACGCCATGGCCGTCCGGCCGGGCTGGCCAGGCTGGGTGATCGGGGCCGTGCTCGCCTACGCGATCGCGGCCAGGAGGCTGCCCAGGGCGCAGGCCGGTCAGGCGGCCCCCGCGCATCCGGTCACGGTGCCCCACGCCGATCCCGTGACTCCCGCGAAGCGGACCACGATCGAGGGGCTGCCGCATGCCGCTCCCGGTGAGGCCGGGCGCCCCATGCTCGTGATCGTGTTGACGGCCGTGGTCGCCGCCGTGCTCGCCTGCGGCCAGCTCGTCGCCGGAAAGGCACTGGGCATGACCTTGTGGGAGGCCTACCACGAGTACGACGGGCCGGGCTGGTACCGCGACCTGACCCGCGCCCTCTGGTATCCCGCCGCGTCGGTGGTGCTGGCCTCGGTGGTGTCGGCCTCCCTCGTCGCGTCCTGGATGCCCGCCGGGCGGGGGCGTGTTCTGGCGCCGCCCCTGGCCGCGTGGCTCGGCTGTGCGGTGACGGCCGGGCCGCTGCAGTACCTCCAGGCGCTCGGCGCGCCGTACGACCCCCCGGCCGTGGCGCTCATGGCGTCCCTCGCGGGTGGCGGCATCGGCGCGGCGGCAGGCGCCGCCGCACTCCGGCATACCGGGGCGCGCCCCGGGCTGGTCTGCTTCGTCCTGCTGTTCACCGCCGGCGACGCCACCCGCCGGCTGGACGACTTCCCGATGGGAGTCGTCGTGTCGATCGCGCTGGCCGCCGTGGTGGCCGCGTGGACCACGGCACGACATGACGCGGAGGTCGGACCGGGAGTGCTGGCGGGCATGGCGGGGCCGCTGTTCATCTGGTCGGTGTACGCGACGATCGGTTCCCGGCTTTACGACCACTCCACCCAGGCGCTGCCGTACTGGAACGCCATGATCGTCGCGCTTCTGACACCGGCCGTGGCGCTGCCGGCCGCCGCCCTGGCACGGCTCGCCCGGCCGCGGCCCGCGGGCGCTGCGCGTTCGTCAGCAGGCCCGACCCTGGAGTCCTGACCGGTCGAGAGGCCGGATCAGGGCCGGTCGAGGACGTGCCGCAGTGCACGTTCGAGGCTTCCCGGTTCGCCCGCGTCTCGCGATCTCCACGCGATGATCCCGTCCGGCCGCACGAGGACGGCGCCCGCCTCCGTGATGCCGTACGCCGTGTGGAACAACCCGTCCACGTCGGCCAGGCCGCCGGCGGCTCCGATCACGTGGAGGTCCAGGGCCACGCCGAGCCGTCGTACGGCCTGCTCGACGGCGCCGGTCCAGTGTGGCCCGGGCGGGTAACGCCGGATTCTGCAGGTAGAAGAGCCCGAACGCGTCACCTCGCAACGCCACCGCCTCGAACTGCAGGAACATCGTGCGCTCCGGTCGTGACGCCCGGCGTCCGTGGACGGATATGGCGGCCATATCGCGGATCGTGCCTTTGTGGCCGTCGGCGCCGACCAGGTACCGCGCCGTGATCGTCCGCCGCTTCCCCGTCGCCGTGTCGCGAAGCTCGGCGATCATCGCCTCGTCGTCCTGACGGAAGGACACCAGCTCGGCCGAGGAACACGGCGGTGGACAGCCCCGCGAGGCCCGCCCCCACGATCAGTACGGGGGTGTCATCTCTCATGTTCGTCTCCTCTGCTGAATGCACCAGGCCATCGCCGCTCATTTCGGTCTCGGGCCGACCGACCTGAAGTGCCTCAACCTGGCCAGACACGAAACAGAGCTCACGGCGGGACGGCTGGCCGAGCTGACCGGCCTCAGCACCTCGGCCGTGACGGCGCGAGTTCATCCCGACGCTCGTCCGGGACCTCGACTCCTGAGGCTGCCCGAACACTTGTCGTCTCGGCGGATTTCAGAAGATGCAACATTTCGGGGGCCTGGGGCGTCTCAGCCGGGATGAACGAGAGGACTCCCGCCTGTGGATGACGCGCCGGAATTCGCGGACTTCGCCGCCGAGCGGATCGATGCGTTGTTCCGCTACGCCTACATGCTCACCGGCAACCCGCACGACGCCGCCGACCTCGTTCAGGAGGCGATGATTCGGCTGCGCGGCTCATGGCCGCGGGTGCGGCACAAGCACAACCCGGAGAGCTACGTGAGGACCACGATCACCCGGCTGCACATCTCCGTCTGGAGACGGCGCAGGCGCGAGCAGCTGGCATGGGAGGTGCCCGACCAGCCACAACCGGTGGCGGAGCCACCGCCGGACCTCTGGGACGAGCTGGCCAAACTGCCCAAGAGGCAGCGTGCCGTACTGGTCCTGCGCTACTACGAGGACCGATCGGATGCCGAGATCGCCGAGATCCTCGGCATCTCTCCGGGAACCGTACGGAGCCAGGCGTCCCGCGCCCTCGGCAAGCTGCGTGAGACCGTCACCCCGCTAAGGAGCCTCTGGTGAACGACGTCGAAGAGGCGCTGCGCCGTACGTTCGCGCGTGCGGAGGCGCGGATCCCGGCCACGCCGCCGGATCTGCTGCGCCAGGTGACCGAGGGGCGGACCCGGCGCGGACGCCGTGGGCTGGTGCTGGCGACCGCGATGGCCACCTGTCTGGTGATCTGGGCGGCGACAGCCGTGACGTGGCGGGCTCCCCACCCGTCACCCGCCGTCACTGCCAAGCCCACGCCCCGCATTCACGAGCCACGGATCCACGAACCACGGATCGTGAAGGAGATCGCGCCGCCGCTGGAACAGGCGCTGCCTTCGGTGGTCGCGAAGGTCCCACTGAAGGTCCCCAACGGTAAGGCCTTCACGCCGAAGCTGTTCATCGACGCACGCACCCTGCTCGGGTACGTGGCGAAGAAGGGCTACGATCCAGCGCCTGAATTGTGGGCTTATCACCTGGAATCGCAGACCTTTCGGCGCCTGGCCGTCATCGGCTATCCCATCGCGCCGGTGGACTCGCCGGCGGTGGGCGAAGGCGTGATCGTCTGGTTCGAATACGCGGGCCGGGACATCCGCATCATGGCGATTCCGGCGACCGGGGGAGCCCCCCGTACGGTGGTCTCGTTCCCGGCCGAGCTCGATGTGGACAAGGTGAACGGTGACACGATCTACGGTGTGGACCTGGCCGTCGGAGACGGCAGGATCTTCTGGTCGTCGGCCAAGTCGGGGGGCGTCAACCAGGTTCCGGTGACGGGTGGCGAGCCGTCGCCCGTCCCGGGCACGAAGGGGTTGCATCTCTTCTCCTGGCCCTGGGCGGGGCGTCCCCTCGACGGTCCGGGGGCCATGGCGAATCTGCTCAACCTGAGCACCGGGGAGCGGCTCGACGATCCGGCGCAGGCGGAGTGCAATGTGACCTGGTGCGTCACCGACAGCCAGGCGATCCGCCGCGACGGTGGCCAGGTGCTGGACCTGCCGGGCGACAACCCCCGGTCGATCGTGGCCGACCGCTTCGTCCCCCTGAGCCAGACCGACAAGCAGGGGCGCAAGGCCTCAGTGATCTACGATCTGGCCGCGGCACGGGCCGGCAGGCTCTGGATGCAAAACGACCGCAAGGCGTCCACCACCCTCTACGTCAGCACGGAGATGATCTACTTCAAGCGCGGTGACAAGTGGGCGGTCATCCACGACCCGGACCGCTAGCACCGGCCGGGCCGGACGGCCCGGCCGGCTCGGCCGATCAGTAGGAGCACTGCACCACGACGTCGTCGAGATCGACCTCCGCGTTGTGCCAGTACGTGGCCCGCTGCACGACGGCGAACCGCAGCACGACGTCGGAGCGTTGCGCCGTCCAGCTCACCGTCTGCTGTTCCCAGCCGTGGACCCAGTCCTGGGTGATCGACTTCAGCGCGATGTACGTCCACGTGTCGGGGTCGATCACCTCCAGGTTGAACTGGGCCCACTCGCCCCACAGGTCCGTCCAGACGCCGGCCGTGCATCGCGCCCCGGGATGAACGCTCACCGGCGTGAGGGTGATGGTCCGCCCGAGCGCGCACCAGTCGCCGTTCGTATAGGCCGCCATGGCGGCCATGCCGCTCCCCGTACGCGGCGTGTTCGACGCGCTGCCGAACACCGGCCCGCTGCAATCCCCGCTCGCGGTGAAGGTCCATCGGGACGCCGGATTCGTCGACGGCTCGAACCCGTCGGTGAGCTGCCAGACACCCGCGGACGCGGGCCCCGACGGCACGAGAATCGCCGCGGCGGCGATGACGGCCGCCATCAACACACGAGAGAACGCTGACCGCATTCGTGAACTCCACTTCTCGACCCGAAACCAAGAGAGATGGTTCACGTCGAGAGGGCGCAACTCGCGACGACACCGTCATTGTGGCTGCTGCCGCGGAAGTGTCAAGAGGGGATAAATGGGGGTGAACAGTTCAGTTTCCGTCCGCGAATTGAGCCGGGACGGCGGGATCAGGGTTCCGCGCCGCGGTCGAGACCGAGCGTGGCGATGAGGTCCTCGTGGAGCTCGAACCAGACACGATGGCAGGAGTCCAGGCCGGTCTGGTCGACCCAGGCGCCGTCGCCGGCCCGGGCACGCGCGAGGGCCGCGGTGAACCGTGTGTCATATCCACGGAAGCGCGTGAGGACGCGAGCGAGCCGGTCCGCGAGCGGCGTGAGCGCCCGTTCGACGCAGGCGAGCTCATGGAGCACTCCGGCGTCCCAGGCGGGATCGGAGTGGTCGTTGACGGCGAGCCGATCACCGGCGGCGGGCCGGAGCTGCCAGTCGGTGCAGGCCTGCAGCAGGAGGCCGTTCAGCGGGAGGAACCTGCGGTAGACGTCGCGGACCTCGTCGGCGGCGCCGACGCGGGCGAGCTCGGCCGCGAGCTCACGCTCGTTCTCGGCCCGGCCCTGCTCGGTCAGCGACCAGCCCGCGGCGCCGGCGAAGGCGCTGTGCTCGACCCAGCCACGGGCCTCGGCGTCGCGCAGCACCTCTTCCGTCGTGACCGCGTCGAGCCCGTACCGGCGAGCGAGCACCGGGGTGTCGGCGAATCCGGTGACGCGTACGGCGTGCAGGACCAGGAGGCCGGGCGTGGAGTCGCGCGTCACGACTCGGCGTCCTGTCGTGCCGCCAGGCGGGTGTAGTGCTGCTGGCACGCCTGCGGAGAGTTGAACCCCATCACGTGTGCCATCTGCGCCCAGGTCAGACCCGCGCTTCGGGCGATGAAGAGCAGGGCGGATTCGAGTCCGTCGACCTCGGCTCGTGCGGCGGGCAGGAGGGCGAGCGCGCTCAGGATGTCCTCCGGGTTCAGGTCGGCGTTGCGCCAGACGGCGAACTGCGCGAGGTCCACCGCCGACGGCGGGGCGGGTGGGGGTCGCCACGGGCGGGCGTCGAGCGCGTTCGCGCCCAGGCGCAGAAGACGCTCGCGCGCGTCCCTCTCACGCTGGGCCTGGACGTGGTCGGCGCGCGCGCTGTGAGCCATGTCGTCCTTGCGTTCCATGGGTCTCACAATGCACAATCAACAAATTGTTGTCAATCTTATGTTGAAAGGAGCCGGGTGATCGTACCCCTCATGGAGGCCGCCGCCGGCACCTGTGGAGGCAAGGCCGGCGCACTCGGAGCGTTGCTCCGCGCGGGTCTGCCGGTGCCCGAGGGCTTCGTCGTCCCGTTCGCCGCCTACCGTGACGCCACCCGCGACCTGGACCTCGGGCGGTTCCTCGACGTGCCGGACGACGCCGACGCGGCGCGGCGGACGATCGGATCCCGCCCGGTCCCCGAGGCCGTCGTCGACGCGCTGGGGCGAGCGCTCGGCGAGATCGGCGATCCGCCCGTGGCCGTCAGATCGTCGGCGGCGGGCGAGGACACCGGCCGGGCGTCGGCGGCGGGTCAGCACGAGAGCTTTCTCGCCGTTCAGGGAGCCGGCGAGGTCGCCACGGCCGTACGGGCCTGCTGGGCCTCGCTGTTCTCCGCGTGTGCCGTCGCCTACCGGGCCGCCTCCGGCCGCGCCGGCGATCCGCCTGACGATCTTCTGATGGCCGTCATCGTGCAACGCCATCTGGACGCCGAGGTGTCCGGAGTCATGTTCACCCCCGCGGACCCCGGCGACGTGACCCGGATCGAGGCGTCCTGGGGCCTCGGCCCGAGCGTCGTCGAGGGCAGGGTCACCCCTGACGCCTACCGCGTCGCCGCGGACGGGTCGGTCACCCGCGCCGTCGCGGACAAACGGCGGCGCCTCGACCGGCGCGGCACGCGGCTCGTGGTCGATGACGTGCCCGCCGCCGCGCGGAACCAGCCGGCGGTCGACGACGCGACCGCCACGCGGCTGGCCGCGCTGGGCAGGCGGATCGCCGCCGTACTCGGCGGTCCGCAGGACATCGAGTGGGCGATCGCCGACGGCCGTGCCTGGGTTCTGCAGGCACGGCCGGTCACCGCCGCACCCCCACCGCTGGTATCGCCGTCCGGCGTCTCCGGCCTTCCCTCCGCCACGCTCACCGGTACGCCGGGCAGCCGCGGGACCGTGACCGGAACCGCGAGGATCGTCCGCGGTCGCGGCGACTTCGCGCGCGTACGCCCGGGCGACATCCTCGTCTGCCCCTTCACCGACCCCGCGTGGACGCCGTTGCTGCGCGTCGCCGCCGGTGTCGTCACCGAGATCGGGGGCGTGCTTTCGCACGCCGCGATCGTCGCCCGGGAGCACGCCATCCCCGCCGTCCTCGGCATCCCGGACGCGACGAGCAGGCTCCGCGACGACACCGTCATCACCGTCGACGGCACCGCCGGCACCGTCACGGCGACGGACGCGTGACCGGGCATCGCCGAGCGCGCCCAAGCATTCCGCCGAACCCGTACGCACCGACAGAAAGGAGAGGGGAGAAGGGCCCGCACGGGCCCCGGCCCCTGACCCCTTATGACGATTCGACGCCTCTACCTGGCACGCCACGGCGCGGCCGACGCGTTCGGGCGGCTCACCGACATCGGGCGCACGCAGGCGGGCCTGCTGGGCGAACGGCTCGCGGGCGTGCCGGTCGACGCCGTGTGGCACTCTCCGCTGCCACGCGCCGCGGCGAGCGCGCACGAGCTCGCCCGTCATCTGCCGGACGTGCCCGTGACCGAGGCCGCCGAACTCGTCGACCATGTGCCCTACGTTCCCAGCGCGGCCGAGACGCCCCCGTCCTGGGCCGGCTTCTTCGACGGCTACGACGACGCCGAGGCGGCAGCGGGCCAGAGGCTCGCCGAGGCCCTGGTCGCCAGGTTCGCGAAGGCTCCCGGCCCGGCCACGCAGGGGGCCCGGTCCGAGACGAACGAGGTCCTGGTGACGCACGCCTACCCGATCGCGTGGCTGGTGCGGCACGCGCTGGACGCGCCGCCCTCCCGGTGGCTCGGGCTGAACAGCGCCAACACCGCACTGACGGTCATCGAGTATCGCAGCGGCCTGCCGCCCACGATCGTGATGTTCAACGACATGAGCCATCTCCCGGCCGGCCTGCGCTGGACCGGGTTCCCCGGAGGCGTCAGGCCGTGAGGCGGCTACGGTCCGGGTGGACATCGATGCCGCGCGAGCCGGACCGCGTCGCCCTCGCGGTCGTCCTCGCGGTCGTACGCCCGGCCGCGTGCGGGGGGGGCGCCCGGGCGGGCGCCACCCCCGGTGGTCATCGCCGGTCAGGCGATGGTGCAGGGGCTCCCGTTGAGGGTGAACGAGGTGGGCTTGCCGGCGTTGCCGGTGTGGTTGGCCTGGAAGCCGACCTCAGTCGTGCCTCCGGGCGCCAGCGTGCCGTTGTAGCTCATGTTCTTCGCGGTGACCTGGCCACTGGTGGGCGAGTAGGTGGCGTTCCACCCGCTGGTGATCGTCTGCCCGCCGGGGAGCGTGAAGACGAGCGACCAGCCGTTGATGGTGGAGGAGCCGGTGTTGGTGATGGCCAGGTTCTCCGTCAGGCCGTTGTTCCACGCGTTGACCGTGGCGGTGACGCGGCAGGCGCCCGTTCCGCCGCTGGGCGACTGGGACGGGGACTGCGACGGCGACTGCGACGGCGACTGGGAGGGGGACTGCGACGGGGACTGCGAGGGCGAAGCCGAGGGAGACGTCGTCGGACCGGACTGGAACTGGGTGAAGAACTTCCACACCTCCGCGGTCGTCCAGGTCCTGGCACCGCTGGTGGAGGTGGACCCGTCGTTCGGGGAGGGGGTGTGGTCCCCGTCGAACGCGGCCCAGACGACCGGGTATCCGGCCCGGCATCCCGAGTAGGCGGTGATGATGTGCGTCAGGCTGCCCTGCGAGGGTTCCCGCGGGCTCTGGGGCGTGCAGCCGTTGTTCGAGACGAACCTGTCACGCAGCGACCGTCCCTGGGAGATGTTGAGCACCGAGTCGTGGATGCCGTGGATTCCCATGTACGCGACGGGCTGCGTGCCGCCGTTGCACCCGCTGAGCTGCGCGCCGGAGTAGACCGCGACCGCGCGGAAGACGGTCGGCCGGGCACAGGCGACCGCGAAGCTCATCGCGCCGCCGTAGCTCCAGCCCAGGGCGAAACGCTGCGTCGTGTCGACGCAGAGATTGCTCTCGACAAGCTTCAGCATGTCGTCGGTGAAGGTCAGGTCCTCACCGTTGGAGTTGCCCCAGCCGTTGTTGATGCCCTGCGGCGCGATGAAGATCGTGCTGTTGTTGGAGACCTGCTTGAGCCCGTAGTAGGCCCAGACGGCTCCGTCCGATCCGCCCGAGTCGACGATCTGGGCGGTGCCGTTCAGCCAGTGGTACGCGATGATCAACCGGTAGGGACGGGTGTTGTCGTAGTTGTCGGGAATCCGCAGGATCCAGCTGCGATTCTTGCCGCTGGTCGTGATCGTCTGCGAGCCGCTTCTGAGGGTCGGGGTCTTACCGCATCCGGCGGTCGTCGCCGCGGCGGCGCTCGCCGAGGACGTCTTGGCCGAGCCGAGGCTGTCGCTCAGCGCCGTTTGCCCGGTCGCCAGAACGAGAAGCGCGGCCGCCGCGACGGCGGCGAAGATGGATTTCTGTCTCAATTTCACGCAACTCCCTTTACCATTCGAAAATCCACGTGCGTCGACAGGACAGTTATTTGTTTTTCCTTCGTCCGGCAGGGCGTCCGCGGCCGGCCTGTGCAGGTCGGCCGGGCGGTCTTCCCGGATTCAAATGCAAGTGAGCCCACCCGTCAGTCGACCCGGGGCGGCACGCTCCGCCCGGCGTTGGGTCCAGTGCGTGTTAGCGCTAACAGCAGCCGGGGGCAGCCAGGGGCTCCTCTCTAACGGGCGACTGGTGGTGGTGGTGAACCGGAGCAAATAAGAAGTCATGCGACATGTCAAGGATCTTGTCTTCGGTCCGGCGGCCCCTCTCCGGTGCGCGTCCATTCATTCGGTTTTTGACCAGGGAAAAGGCCGCGGCCGCCGGCGCCGCCTCGATGTAAATTTCATCGCCGCCGGTTTCGTGGGAAGCGGGCCGGATGGCCGATCATGGAGGTGCCGGGAGACCGTTCGCCCGGCCGGCATGAGGAGAGCGACGCATGACCTTCGTGAAGGATGTCGAGGCCCGTGGCACGCACCACTGCGAGACGACGGCGCTGGGGGTGCTGTTACGGCATGAAGGGCTCGACCTGTCCGAGCCCATGCTGTTCGGACTGGGGTCGGGCCTGTCCTTCGTCTACTGGGACAGCAAGGCCATGCCGGTCCCGTTTCTCGGGGGCCGGGTCAAGCCGTTCGAACTCACCAGGAACCTGGCCGCCAGACTGGGGCTGACGCTGGTGACCGAGGAGACCACCTCGCCACGTAAGGCGTGGGAGAACGTGGCCGCGTCCGTCGACGCGGGCCGGCCGGTCGGCCTCCAGCTCGACTGCTACCACCTGGACTACTTCCGCACCAAGGTGCACTTCGGCGGTCACGTCGTCGCGATGTACGGCTACGACGAGCACGAGGTCTACCTGGTGGACACCGGCCCGCAGGGCGGAGCGGTGCGCACCAGCCGGGCCGGCCTCGCCAGGGCACGGGCCGAACGCGGCCCGATGACCGGCAGGAACCGGTCCTTCACCATCGCCCTGCCGGAGCGCCCGCTCTCCTGGCAGGACCAGATCATCCCCGCCGTCAGGGAGTGCGCCGGCGCCTTCCTCGCCGCTCCCATCGCGAACCTCGGCTACCGCGGCATCGAGAAGGCCGGCAGGCTGGTGCCCGGATGGCTGCTCCGCGCCGCCGAGCCGCGGCGGGACCTGCCGCAGGCCGCTCTCCTCATGGAGCGGGGCGGCACCGGCGGCGGCCTGTTCCGCGCCCTCTACCGCGACTTCCTCGACGAGTGCGCCTCGCTGATCGACGACGGCCGCCTCCGCACCGGCCACCGGCTGTACGCCGAGGCCGCCGGCCTGTGGACGGAGGTGGCCACCTTGATCGAGAAGGCGGGGGAGAGCGGTGACGCGGGACACCTGGAGCAGGCCGGCGTCATCCTCCACGATCTCTCGCGCGTGGAGAAGGACGCCATGGAGGTGCTGCGTCAGCTGTAGGGGGTCAGTTTCTGCGCTGGAGGAGGAGCGTGACGAACCCCAGGACACCCCGATAACCGCGCAACCACATGTCGCGGTGCTCCAGAGCCGCCGTGCGGGCGTCGGCGGCGTCCGGGCCGGGATGCTCGTTGGCCCAGCGCAGCAGCGTGCCCGTCCAGGACCACTCGTACTCGTCCCATTCGGCCAGGTCGCTGGTGTACGCATAGACCACGTCGAAACCGGCTGACTCGGCGGCGGCGACGGTGCCGGGCAGGTCGAGGAACTCCGACTTCGTGGCGCCCAGGCGGGTGAGCGCCTCCTCGGTCGGCTCGCGCTCCCAGAACCCCTCGCCCACCAGCGCCAGCCCGTTCGGCCGCAGATAGCGGCGGACGTGCTCGACGGTCGGGCCGAGCCCGCCGAAGGCGTGCGTGGCCCCGACGCAGAGCACCAGGTCGTACTGCTCGGCGACCGGGAAGTCGGCGGCCGGGCGCTCGTGGAAGCGGATGCGCTCCCAGACGCCCTGGACCTCGGCCGCGTGCTCCGCCGCCTTGAGCCCGTGCGCGTCGATGTCGACGCCGTCGGCGGTCGCGTCCTGGTAGAGCGCCAGCGCGCGCAGCGTCCAGGCGCCCTCGCCGCAGCCGAGATCGAGGATCCTCGCCCCCTCGGCCAGCCGTGCCCGGCGCAGCAGCCGGGTCACGTTGGCGCCGGAGACCGGCGCGGCGATGGGGTGGTCCCGATGAGCGAGATGGCTGATCAGCTGGCGATCCATGGCCCAATACTTCCGCATCCCCGGATGCTTTCGGCAAGCCGAATTCGCCCCGGCGGGCGGCGTGTCGCCGCCGCGGCCGGCCTCCGGCGGAGACGCCGGCACAGGGGACCGGACATCTCCGCCGAGGACGTGCCATGACGCCTGCGTCACACGCCGGGGCGTACGGCGGCGACGAAGTTGCTCCTCCAGTAGCCCTTGAGGCGGTCGACCCTGACCACCGCGCCGGAGTGGGGAGCGTTGATCACCTTCTTGTTCCCTATGTACATGCCCACGTGGCCGCCGCCGCTGGTGAAGATGAGGTCACCCGGCTTGAGACGCGCCAGGGAGACCCTCTTCTTGACGGCGCTGAGGATGGACCACGTCGTACGCGGGATCTTGACGCCGGCCTTGCGCCAGGCGAACTGGACCAGCCCGGAGCAGTCGAACGCCCGCGGGCCCGTGGCGCCCCAGACGTAGGGATCGCCGAGGTGCTTTCTCGCCACCTTGATGGCCTGCTCGGCCTTCTCCTGCTGGAGAGCGGCTTTGGTGAGCTTCGTGTCCACGGAGGCCTCCGCGGGGGTGGCGGCGGCCTGTCCGGCGTACGGGGTGAACGCCGTGACGGGAGGCTCGGGCGGGATGGCCGTCGAGTCCGGGGGCGGGGCTGTCACGGTCCCCGTGACGGCGCCGGCGGGGAGTGCGCCGAAGCCTCCCAGGGAGACGGTGAGCGCTGCGCTACTCAGCGTGACGCAGGCAGCGCGAAGCAGGGTGGTGGGGTTGGCGGACAGGGGATCTCTCCTAGAGTCTTCCGCTTGCGCCTACCGGGTTAGCTGACGGATTCGGGCAGGGAAGTCGCCCTACGGCGCTGGGCGCGCCGATTCACCCCAGACCTTCGGGTCGAAGGTCGATTGGTTCCCCGGTTCCGGGCCTCCTTGCTGGCCCGGATTCGGCATCACCGGCGCCCAGGGGGGGCGGGAGAGCACATGGCGACGGTGACAGTGGATGCGCTTTCCGAACACGGCCTGGCCGGGTTCGTTGGGCAAGGAAACTACCAAGACACGCCATATTGGCGCAAAGGGTGCAAATCGGATTATGATCGCATAAAGGGATCATAAGGCGAGAATCCGCAGGTCAGGAGGCGTTGCAAAGTCGGCGAACGTGACGCGCGTCACACTCGTCCAAGCGAGGCCGGGGGGCCGCGCCAGACGGGGACCTGCGCGGCGAGCCCACGAAGCGGGCGCGCCGGAGCCACCCGAAAGGCGGAGACCCGCGCGGCGGGACCTGTGAGGCGGACACGCCGTGGGGCGGAGAACCCCACGGCGGCGGACGCGCCGCGGGGGGACGGAACCGGCCGCCGGTGACGTCAGCGGGTCACGGCGTGCGCCAGAACGTGCCGTTGGCCGAGGGGTCGTCGGGGTCGCCCTGCGGGACGCTGAAGCCCGCGCCCCACATCGTCGCCGTTCCCGGCCTGCGGGCGACGGAGAACACGACGGCGTCGGTGCCGGACTTCCGGACGAGCCGGGCCTGCCGCCACGTCGAGCCCGTGACCTGCCACAGGGTCGGGTTCCAGCTGCCCTGCAGGACCCAGACGCCGCCCCTGCCGTCGGGCTCCACCTCGGTGTACGGCTGGGCGTTGGCGGTGCCCATGGAGACGGTCCACGACCTGCCGTTCCAGTGCATCACCAGGGTGCGGCCGAAGTTCACGTCGTCGCCCTGCTCGTCGGCGCCTTCCCAGCTCACCCCGCCGACGACCCACACGTTCTTCGAGCCCACGACCGCGATGTCCTGGATGGTCACGACGGCGTCCCGCGCGGGAACGGCGGGAGCCGGCGCCGGGACCAGGGACCAGGACCTCCCGTTCCATCGCATGATCGAGGGCTGGTTGCCCTTGACGCCCGCCGCCCAGGCCACGCCGGCCTTGTACGCGTCGACGGCGGAGGCGCGGCCCGGCAGCCGGACGCTCCTCCAGGACGACCCGGTCCAGTGCCTCGCCGTGGCGGACGACGCGGCGACCGCCCAGATGTCCTTCGCGCCCGTCGCGTCGGCGTCCGTCGCCGAGAAGCCGCCGCCCAGCGAGCGCGTGGTCCACGCGCGGCCGTTCCAGCGTGCCGCCCTGCCCTCGCCGAAGACCCACACGTTCGTGCCGGAGGTGGCCGTCACCGCCCGCAGTTCGTACGGCGGGCTGTTCGGGACGACCCGCCAGGATCGGCCGTCGAACCGCTCGACCAGCCCCCGCTGTCGGCCGTTCACGACCCGGTGCCCGGCCGCCCACACCGATCCGTCGCCCAGGACCGTCACGTCGTTGAGCACGTCATCTCCGGGCAGCGTGTTCACCTTGGCCGGCTTCCACGCAGGCACGGGCGCCTCCGCCTGGTAGCCCTGGTGGGCCGCACCGGACGCGGCCGCGGGCGGCACGCTCGCCAGGCCGAGAACCATCACCCCTGCGAAGACTGCGGTACGCATGACGCTCCCCTCCGTTCGCCCATATGACGTCCAATCGAGGACATTCGTTCACCGAACGGCCACAGGGCTTCTCAGGAGTCCCTGCGCTTCCTTTCCGTCCACGCCTCGTACGTGCTGTCTCCGGGGAGCACCCAGACCGTCGTGTCGGGCCTAGCGATCTTCCGTAGCGGTGTCGCCCTGCCGGTCGCCGCCGAGACCCGGTAGATCGTCACCCCGGCCCGGGTCCTGGACCGGACGATCAGGTGGTCCGCCCGGTCGAAGGCGAGGTCGTCGACGTACTGCCCGCGCGGCAGCCGTACGGTCACCGTGCGGCTCGTGCGGCCGGTACGCAGGTTGAGCAGGCGCACCTGGCGATAGTTCGGCCATCTGCCGACCAGCGCCGCCACCGTGACGTGGTCGTTCGCCAGCGCCGTCGCGGACAGCCGCGTCTTGCGGCTCACCCGCGCACGCAGGGTCCGGTCGAACACCGTGAGCCGATCCTCCTGGGCCAGGAGCAGCCGCCCGCCGTCCGGGCTGAATCCCAGGAAGCTCCACGTGTCCGTGCGTCCGGGAGGCGGCAGCACCTTGCCCTTCCGCAGGTCGGCGAAGATCCCCACTCCCGGGCCCGAGGTGGTGGTGACCACGTAACCGCCGTCGTCCGACACGTCCGGCCACTCCTCGCCGATCGAGAAGGCCGTGAGCCGGCGTGACACCACGTGTTCCGCGCCGCGCACGGTCCGCTCGACGAACACCCCGTCCGACCTGCGGAAGTAGAAGATGTGCCGGCCGTCGCGGCTGACCAGGAAGGGCGCGGGCACGCCGGGGTTGACCGCGTCGGCGGGCGCCTTCGTGAGCGCTTCCGGCACCTTCACCACCCGCCCGTCGGACAGCACCAGTTCCCAGGCCTGTGTCCGCTTCGCGTACGCGATCGTGGCGGACGTGGCCGGCGCGTCGGCAGCCGCGGGCGGCGTGGCGAGTGGCACGACGGTCAGCGGCACGACGGTCAGGAGAAGCGCGGCGAGAGCCGTACGAGAACCCATGTCCCATGAGATGCCGGAAATCGCGTGAATGTTGCCGCCAAGTCGGCGTACGCCCCTGTGGTCCGGCGGCGCGGGCGCCGGACATGGCGCGCTCCTCCGTGCGGATTCGACAAGTAGCATTGCCGGCATGGCAAACGACGACGCCGCCGTCCTGGCCTCCGTGGGCGCCCGGCTGCGGGCGCTGCGCAGGCAGAACGGCAGCACGCTGAGCCGGCTCGCGGAGTCCACCGGCATCTCGGTCAGCACCCTGTCACGCCTGGAGTCCGGCGAACGCAAGCCCACGCTGGAGCTGTTGCTGCCGCTGGCGCGGGCCTACCAGGTGCCGCTCGACGAACTCGTCGGGGCGCCGCCGGTCGGCGACCCCCGGGTGCGGTTGAAGCCCATCACCCGCTGGGACTCGACGATCGTGCCTCTGACCCAGCACCCCGGCGGGCTGCAGGCGTACAAGATGATCCTGCCGGTGGAGCGCTGCGAGCCCGAGCCGCGTACGCACGAGGGTTACGAGTGGTTGTACGTGCTCAACGGGAGGCTGCGACTGGTGCTCGCCGACCACGACATCGTGCTCAAGGCGGGGGAGGCCGCGGAGTTCGACACCCGGCTGCCGCACTGGTTCGGCAGCACCGGCGAGGCGCCGGTGGAGGTCCTCAGCCTGTTCGGCACCCAGGGCGAACGCATGCACGTCCGGGCGAAACCACGCGGCGCGTAGGAGACGCCCGCCGAACCGTCGCGGGGAGGAACAGCGACTAGGCGCTCCAGGCGTGTGGCTGGGACACTGACCCGGTGAGAGGCCGATGGGTCACAGTGGCGGTCCTCGGACTCGCCTGCCTGAGCGCGTGCGGGTCCATAACGGCCTCCTCCGGCGTGGACATGGGCCGCCTGCGGGCGCTGGGGGTCGCGCCCGACCTTGTCTATCTCGTCGACCTGCCGGAATACGAGATGGCCGAGCAGTCCATGGGCGGGGTCGGCGAGGAGGGGTTCGGCGTCTTCTACACCGCGCCCGGTGGGCGTCAGGTGGAGCTGCGGGTCGACCGTGGCTCCTTCGGTGACGACGTGTGCCGGAGCACTCCGATCAACCTCGCCACGCCTCCGGACGCGCTGGTCCTCTGCATCCACGACGAAGTGGGCTGGTATCGGATGGCCGGCGACCGTCACGAGTACGTCGCGCTCCGGGGAGACGTCCTCATCAAGCTGAGCGGAGGGGTGACGGACGTCAGCCGGGCGGCGCTGAAAGCGGCCGTCACCGGCGCCCACCGGGCCGTCGGCGACGGGAAGGCCGGCACCACGCCGCCCCGCGTGCCGGTGGAACGAGGTGACCTTCCCACGGCGGGCGACGGCGCGCCGGGGGGCGAGGTCGGCCCGGGCGGCTGACCGGCGGATGGACGGGTTTTCCACCACGATCCGGAGCTGAAAGTTTCACATCCTTCCCGTGTACGGAGGCCCCGGTGGCGGTGCTCCGGGCACAGTTCAGGACGGGTGGCCCGGGCGCGTGACGCCGCCGTGGCGCGGGCCAGGGACCTTGACCATCCCGCCCGTATGGGATTGGCTCCGCGCCGTGGCGATGTCCACGGTCGCCGCGGCACGCGTTCATGGTTGTTAGCGCTAACAAATAGGTAGTACTTGGCGCCGCCGGACGTGTCGACGCGCGAGTCGCGTGGTTACTACCCCAGGAGGTGAGTATGGGATCGGCGTTCACGCTTCGGGCCCGGCTCAAGCGCGGTGTCGTCTGGATGGCGGGCCTGTTGTCGGTGATGGCGTTGTTGCCGGCCACCACGGCCAGGGCGGACAACCCCATCGTGCAGACGATCTACACCGCTGACCCGGCTCCGCTGGTCTACAACGGGCGGGTGTACCTCTACACCGGTCACGACGAGGACGGCTCGACCTACTTCACCATGAAGGACTGGCGGGTCTTCTCCACCACCGACATGGTGAACTGGACCGACCACGGCTCCCCGCTGAGCGTGGCCACCTTCAGCTGGGCGAAGTCGGACGCGTGGGCGGGCCAGGCCGTCTACCGCAATGGCAAGTTCTACTGGTACGTCCCCACGACCAACCGCTCGACCGGCCGGATGGCCATCGGCGTGGCCGTCTCCGACAGCCCCACAGGGCCCTTCAAGGACGCCATCGGGCGACCGCTGGTCGAGAACGGCGAGATCGACCCCACCGTCTACATCGACAGCGACGGCCAGGCCTACCTCTACTGGGGCAACCCGAATCTGTGGTACGTCAAGCTGAACAGCGACATGATCTCCTACTCGGGCAGCGCGACGAAGGTCAACCTGACCACGTCGGGGTTCGGCACCCGCACCGGTGACGCCAACCGGCCGACGCTGTTCGAGGAAGGGCCCTGGTTCTACAAGCGGGGCAGCCTGTACTACATGGTCTTCGCGGCCAAGTGCTGCTCGGAGTTCATCGCCTACTCGACGTCGTCCAGCCCGACCGGGCCGTGGACCTACCGCGGCACGATCATGTCGACGCAGGGCAGCAGCTTCACCAACCACCCGGGGATCATCGACTACAACGGCGGGTCGTACTTCTTCTACCACAACGGCGCGCTGCCGGGCGGTGGCGGTTACACCCGGTCGGTCGCGGTGGAGAAGTTCACCTACGGCTCCGACGGCTCGATCCCGACGATCAACATGACCACGACCGGGGCGCCGCAGATCGGCACGCTCAACCCGTACGTCCGGCAGGAGGCCGAGACGATCGCGTGGGAGTCGGGCGTGGAGACCGAGGCGTCCACCGAGGGCGGCATGAACGTCGGGTTCGTCGAGAACAACGACTACATCAAGGTCAAGGGCATCGCCTTCGGGTCCGGCGCGACGTCGTTCAGCGCCCGGGTGGCCTCGGCCACCTCCGGCGGGAAGATCGAGCTTCACCTCGACGGCGTCAACGGCACGCTGGTCGGGTCGTGCAACGTCCCCGGCACCGGCGGGTGGCAGACCTGGACCACCGTCTCCTGCTCGGTGAACGGCGCGACGGGCACCCACGACCTGTACTTCAAGTTCACCGGCGGCAGCGGCAACCTGTTCAACTTCAACTGGTGGCAGTTCAGCGGCGCGGGCCAGCCGTCGCCGTCGGCCACGCCCTCGCAGTCGCCCTCGCAGTCCCCGTCGCAGTCGCCCTCCCAGTCGCCCTCCCAGTCGCCCTCCCAGTCGCCCTCGCAGTCGCCGTCGGCCACGCCCACGCGGACGCCGACTCCGCCGGTCACCGGCGCCTGCAGCGCGACCTACCACACCACCAACACGTGGTCCGGCGGCTTCCAGGGCGAGGTCACCGTGACGGCCGGAAGCTCGGCGATCAGCGGCTGGACCGTGAAGTGGACCCTGGCGAGCGGCCAGACCATCAGCCAGGTCTGGAACGGCGCGCTGACCACCAGCGGCTCGACCGTCTCCGTGAGCAACGCCTCGTACAACGGCTCGCTCGCGCCGTCCGCGTCGACGACGTTCGGCTTCCTCGCCAACGGCACGGCGTCGACACCCACCCTCACCTGCACCGGCTCGTGAGGCCGGCGGCGCCCTGACGGCGCCGTCCACCAGGAGGCGGCGAACCCGACGGACCCGCGCGAGCACCGGCCTCGCGACGGCGGACGTGGGTTCGCCGCCATCCCCTGCCATCTCGCCGTCATTCCGTCACCGGTCCGGGGACGGCCCGGGGCAGGCTCGGTGCGCCCGGTTCCGCCGTGGGGGCGCAGCCGGGCGCACCGTCATTCCCGCCCGATTCAGGAGGCGCGGCCCGAGAGGCCCGGCCCCCGGAACGCCGGGCTCGGAACCGCCGCTCCATCGGCCCGGCCGTGCGGATCACGCGGACGGCACCCGGTAGTCGCGGATCGTGATCGCGGTCGCGGCCCGGCGGATCGGCCCGGTGACCCGCTCGATCATCCGGTCCTTCCCCGGCAGGTGCGGCATCAGCCGCAGCATCAGCATCTGGAAGCGGATCCGCGTCGCGGACCCCAGCACCATGCCCTTCATGTTGGCCGCGGCGAGTTTCTGGTTCTCCTCGGCGAAGTGCCGCATCTCGCGCTCGTACGCGGCGAACCCGGCGGCGTGGTCCCCGGCCGCGGCGGCGAGGCACCCCGCCAGCACGTACGCGCCGACCAGGGCCAGGCTGGTGCCCTGCCCGGAGGCGGGTGAGGGCCCGTAGGCGGCGTCGCCCACGAGGGCCACGCGGCCCGTCGACCAGTGGTCCATGCGCACCTGGCTGATCGAGTCGAAGTAGAAGTCGGGCGCGTCCCACATGGCGCCGAGGAGACGCGGGACGTCCCAGCCCTGGCCCGCGAAGACCTCGGCGAGCAGCTTCTTCTGCCGGGTGACGTCCCGCCCGTCGCCGGCCCCCGGCGGTGACGAGAACAGGAACATCGCCCTGGCGTCGGCGTCCCGCCGGGTTCCGTACATCCCGGCGCTCCGGCCCGGCGCGGGGTGCATCATCTCGGTGCGGTCCAGGCCGAGGTGGTTGGGCACCGTGAAGATCGAGATGTGGTGGCCGAGGTCGCGGACGAACCGGGACTCCTCGCCGAAAGCCAGCCCGCGGACGTTGGAGTGCAGGCCGTCGGCACCCGCTACCAGGTCGAACGTCCTCGGAGGGCCGCTCTCGAAGGTGACGCGCACCCCCTCGGGCGTCTGGTCGAGGGCGGCGATGGAGTCGCCGAAGACGTACTCGACGCCGTCTTCGGCCGCGGCGCGCAGGATCCGGACGAGGTCGCCGCGCATGATCTCGACGTCGTCGCCCTCGCGGCCGCCGAACGCCTCGGCGCTCATCGTCGCGACCTGCCTCCCCCGGGCGTCGACGAAGCGCGCGACGCGCATGTCCGTGCTGTGCCGGCGCACCTCGTCCAGCAGCCCCATGCGGCCGACGACGTCGAGTGCGGCGCCCCGAATGTCGATCTTGTAGCCGCCCTCCCGCACCTCGGGAGCGCGCTCGACGACGGTGGGGGTGAAGCCGTACTGCCGCAGCCAGTGGGCGAGCGTCAGACCGGCGACGCTTCCGCCGGAGATCAGGATGTTCGTCACACCTCGGACTGTACAAACGTCTCAAATGTTTGTCTAGTACAGATGTCTCAGACATCGGTATGTGGATCGGTTAAGATCTGCGTATGGGAAACCGGGAAGACCTGCTCGCCGGTGCGAGGCGGTGCCTGATGGAGAAGGGGTACTCCGGCACCACAGCGCGGGACATCGCGACCGCGGCCGGCACCAGCCTCGCCTCCATCGGCTACCACTTCAGGTCGACGAAGGCGCTGCTCAACGCGGCCCTCGTCGAGGCGATGGAGGAGTGGGGCCAGGAGATCGAGCGGACCCTGGCCGCCGGGCCGGCGCTCGGCGGGACGCCCGCGCAGCGGTTCGAGGCCACCTGGACCCGGATCATCGAGTCCTTCGCCAGGCTCAGGCCCCTGTGGGCCATCCAGTTCGAGCTCATCGCGCAGATGGATCGCCTGCCCGAGCTGCGGGAGGCCTTCGCGGCGGCCAACCGCCAGGCGAAGCTGGGACTCGCGGCGCTCTTCGAGAACCTCGACCCCGACGCGGACGCGCGGAAGGCGATGGCCGTCGGCGCGTTCTACCAGGCGCTGCTCGGCGGCATGGCGGCGCAGTGGCTCGTCGATCCCGACGAGGCGCCGTCGGCCGCCGACCTCGCCGAGGCGCTGCGCACGATCACCCCCGGCCTCGCCACCCAGTGACGCCGCCGGCAGGCGCCGGATCCGGAGTGCGCGTCAGGAGGAGCCGTCGTGCGGGGTCGCGTGGCGTCGTTCCGGTCCGTCCGCGTCGTTCTCGACACCGCGGCGGAGGAGAGCCGCCAGCCGGCGGGCGTGAGCGACGTCCGTCGCTGTGAGGGCGACGCCGCTGGCGAGCGCCAGCAGATCGGTCACCGTGAGATCCGGCCGTACGGCCCCGGCCTGCCGCGCTCCTGCGAGGAGCTCGGCCGCGGAGGAGCGGATCGACGTGTGCCACCGGTCGAACTGCTCGGTACGGCGGCCGGTCGGGCCTTCGGTGGCCGCGAAGGCGAGCGCCCGTTTCGTCGCGACATGGACGACGAACTCCTCCAGCCAGGCGAACAGCGCGTCGATCGGCCGCGCGGTCTCGGACAGCTCGGCCCCTCGCCGGCACAGCGCCGCCACCTCGTCGGCGTAGAGGGCGACGAGCAGATCGCCCCTTGTGGGGAAGTGCCGATACAGGGTCGCGTTCCCGACGCCGGCACGCCGTGCCACCTCGTCCAGAGCCACTCCGTCCAACACGACCTCGGAGTCGGACTCGGCGATGAGCTCGCGCGCGGCGGCGAGCAGGAGTGCCGCGTTGCGCGAAGCGTCCGCCCTGCGTGTACGGCCGTCGCCGGCGGATCGCCCGGTGTCCGATGCCATTCGCCGCCTCAGCTTCTTGCTACCCGGGGAAATCCACGCTTAGGGTAACAGTGCTAAACGGGGAACTCCCCGTTTGAATCCGCAGGGGAGGACACAGTGACTCTGTCCGCCGAGGACCGCGTCGCCGTAACAGACCTGATCAATCGGCATGGGCACCTGACAGACCACGGTGAGCTCGACAGATGGAGCGAGTTGTTCACTCCCGACGTCGTCTTCGACCTGACCGGCATGGGCGGCGGGGTGCTGACCGGGCTGGCCGCGCTGCGGGACGTCACGTCCGCGATGGCCGGGGAGCATCCGGTCGCTCACCACGTGACCAACATCGTTCTCGACGAGACGGCCGACGACCACGTGCGGGCGCTCTCGAAGGGCATCGGCGTCATGGCCGACGGCACCACGGGCAGTGTGACGTACGACGACACGATCGTGCGCGGGGGCGAGGGCTGGCGGATCAGCCGCCGCGCCATCCGGGCGAGAAGGGCGCCCCTGACGCCCTGACGCCCTGACGGCACCGGGATCCGGGCGGGTCAGCCGGCCCCGCCCATGGCGGCGGCGGACGCCGCGTGCAGTTGCTGGATGACCTTACGCAGGGCGGGCGCCGCCGGTCCGCCGCGTTCGCCCAGTTCGGCGATGCGCTGCTTGTACGCCTTCCGCCTGGCTCGCGGAAGCACCGTCCGGAGCTCTCCCGCGGCGGCCAGCACGACCAGGGCGGCCTCCCGTTCGCCGACCCGGGACACGGGACCGTTGAGCGCGGCGGAGACCTGCGCCGCGAGCCGCTTCACGACACGGGTGTCGCGCACGCGCACCCGGGTCCTGTTGAAGACCAGGAGGAACGGCCGGCGCAGCTCCACGCGGACCCAGCGCCGCGTCTCCAGCTCGTCCCGGACCGCCCGGACCGTCGCGCGGCCGTCCTTGTCGATCCAGTGCCGCCACGACCTGGGGCGGGACCCGGCGATCTGGCGCAGCAGGTCGTCCAGGACCGGATCGCCGAGCGGCTCCTCGCTCACCACCCGCACCTTGCCGCGCTCGTCGGCGATCCGGCCGTCGAGGAGCAGCTCGGTGAGCGCGGCGGCGCGGAGCAGGTACGGGGAGCGGTAGTTCGTCACCACCCGCTCCTTGCGGGCGTCGTAGCCGAGCAGGTAGAGCCGGGCCGGCAGGGAGCCGGGAACGTCCATCAGATTCTCCTGAGGGGGTCGTCGCCTTCAGGCGATGGGGGAATCGGGAGCGGGAGGGCCGGCAAGGCCCGGGGGTGCGGTGACCTGCCTGGTCTGCGTATCAGAGATCGTTCCCCGTTCGTCGGGTGTTGGATTTGCGGCGCTGTCATGCTGATCGTGTGACTCGGCAAGGGCACGCGTCCCCCGGTGCGGCGTATGACCTCGGGTACCACGTCGTGTGGTGCCCGAAGTACGCACGCTCGGTCCTCAGCGGGCGAGCCGGGGACCGCCGTGAGGAACTGATCTACGCCACAGCCGGCGAGCACGGCTGCCAGATCGCGGCGCTTGACGTGATGCCGGACCAGGGGCGTCTGTTCGTCACGCCCAACCCGAACAACTCGCCGTCGTACGTGGCCAGCAAGGTCACAAGCTTCACTGCCCACCACCCGCGCGGCGGGTTCCCGCGCCCGCGTTCCCCGTCGCCCATACCGTGGTCAAGGTCCTGCTTCGTGGCCAGGGTCGTGGCGATGCGGTGGAGTGGCCCAAAAACGGCGACGGCTGCCGCTGGGACTCCCAGCCCGAGCACCCCTCGGCTATGTTCGTGCGGCTTCAGGGCGTCGGACATGTCCGGGTGCACCAGCACCGTCCGGTCCGGGGCCGGGTCAAGACGATCGGCGTCAAGCGGGAGGGCGACCGCTGGTATGTGGTCCTGGCGTGTGACGACGTGCCCGCCGAGCCGCGTCCCGCCACGGGCGCGGTGGTCGGCCTCGACATGGGCGTTGCCTGTCTGGTCACCACGAGCGGCGGTGTGCACGTCGCCAACCCGCGCCACCTCGCCGCGACCGCCGATCGTCTCGCGGAAGCTCAGCGAGACCTCGCCCGCGGCAGACGCGGGTCCACACGCCGCCGCAAGAAGGCGGAACGAGTCGCCGCCCTGCACGGCAAGGTCCGCCGTCAGCGGATCGACTACGCGCACAAGGCCGCCCTGACGCTGGTCCGGGCGTATGACGTGATCGTGCACGAGGACCTGCGGATAGCGAACATGACCCGCTCGGCGTCCGGCACGATCGAGGCCCCGGGCCGGAACGCCGCGCAGAAGTCCGGCTTGAATCGCAGCATTCTGGACGCGGGCTGGGGGGTGTTCCTGACGGTCCTCGCGTACAAGGCTGAAAGCGCCGGTCGAGAGCTGATCGCGGTGAACCCCGCCGGCACCTCCCGCACCTGCGCCCGTTGCGGGCACTGCGCGAAGGACAACCGCCTCACCCAGGCCGAGTTCGTCTGTACGGCCTGCGGACATGCGGCGCACGCCGACGTGAACGCGACGACCAACATCTTGAGGGCAGGGCTTGCCCTTCGCCGGGCTGCGGAAGCGGCTTAGCGAGAAGCCGCTCCCTTCACGGAGCGGAGGAGTCACGCGGTCGCCTTCTCTCAGTCGTCTCCGGGCGGAGCTCCGCCTCCGGGCTCCTCGGACTCAGGGGAAGCCGCGGAGCCGTCGGGCGGAGCAGAGGTTCTGGGGGGCCGGCCGCGCCGGGGGATGCGGGCGGCGTCGCGGGGGAGCCGCCCCGCGTCCGCGAGCGCCCGGCGGAGCAGGAACTCGATCTGTGCGTTGGTGCTGCGTAGCTCGTCACCGGCCCACCGGGCCAGCGCGTCGTGCACGGCGGGGTCCAGCCGCAGCAGGATGCTCTTCCGGTCGGTCGCCACGGTCAGCGGTAGAGGGAGCCGGTGTTGACCACGGGTTGCACGTCCCGGTCGCCGCACAGGACGACGAGCAGGTTGCTGACCATGGTGGCCTTGCGCTCCTCGTCCAGCTCGATCACGTCGTGCTCGTCGAGGCGGGCCAGGGCGGCCTCGACCATGCCGACCGCGCCCTCCACGATCCGCTGACGCGCCGCGACGACCGCTCCGGCCTGCTGGCGGCGCAGCATGGCCTGCGCGATCTCCGGGGCGTACGCCAGGCGGGTGATGCGCGACTCGATCACGCTGACCCCCGCCGACGCCACCCGGGCCTGGATCTCGGCCGACAGGCGGCCGGTGATCTCGTCGGCGTTCTGGCGCAGGGAGAGCACGTCGTCGTGCCCGTCGTACGGGTAGCTGCCCGCGATGTGGCGGACCGCGGTCTCGGTCTGGAAGGCGACGAACTCCACGAAGTCGTCCACCTCGAACACGGCCTTCGCGGTGTCCTCGACCTGCCAGACCACCACCGCGGCCATCTCGATCGGGTTGCCGTCGGCGTCGTTCACCTTGCTGACGTCGGTCTCGTGGTTGCGGATCCGGGTCGACACCCGGCGCTTCTGCGTGAAGGGGACCACGAAGCGGAGCCCGGGCGTACGGACCGTGCCCACGTAGCGGCCGAGAAGCTGGATCACTCGCGCCTCGCCGGGGGCGACCGCGGTGAGCCCGGTGAGGGCGACGACGGCCGCCAGGAGGAGCAGCACGCCGGCGACGGCCAGCACGACTCCCGGCCCGGTGCTGCCGCCGGCCGCGATGCTGATTCCGGCCGGGACCAGGACGAAGGGGCTCAGCAGGCCCACCAGGGCCAGGATCAGCAGCGGCCAACCCGCGGTCTCCCGGGCCGCCCGCTCGTTCGTCTGGGGGGCCGGCATGTCGACGGCGATCTGCAGGTCTGTCATGTGCACGCTCCTCGATGTCTAGCACGACACTAGCAAAGTGATATCACTTTTGCCCAGGGGCGCCCATCGCCGCTTTCGCGTACCTCTTCAGCTCACGCCGTTCCGCTCGCGGTGACGACGACCTTGCCGCCGGGGTGTCCACCCATGAGGTGGCGGATCGCGTCGGGCGCGTCGGCGAGGGGATAGACACGGTCGATCGCCGGGGTGACCGCGCCGGACTCGACGAGCCGGGTCAGTTCCTCCAGGTGCTCGGACCGCTCCCGGCTCATCACCGGACGCAGCCGCTGACCGACGAACATCGACAGCAGCGGCGCCCGGAACGTGCGCCCCATGCCACCGGTGAAGCGGTACGCCGTGTGCCCGCCGCCGACGATCACCAGCGTGCCGCGCGGGGTCAGGGCGCGGCGCAGCAGGGACAGCGGCCGGTTGCCCGCGGTGTCGACGACGACGTCGTAACGCGGCCCGTCCCGGTCGATCTCCTCTCGGGCGTAGTCGACGACGTCGTCCGCGCCGAGCGACCGCACGAGTCCGGCCTTCGCCGCCGAGCACACGCCGGTGACGCCGGCGCCGTACGCCTTGGCGATCTGCACGGCGAACGACCCCACGCCCCCCGCCGCGCCGATGACCAGCACCCGCTGCCCCGGCCGGACGCGGGCGACGTCGCGGACGGCCTGCAGCGCCGTCATGCCGGAGACCGGCACCGCGGCGGCCTGCTCGAACGTGAGGCCGGTCGGCTTCGGCGCGAGCCTGCTCTGCCGCGCCCCCGCGAACTCGGCGTACGAGCCGCTCTCGCAGGTGCCGTACACCTCCTGGCCCGGCCGGAACCGGGTCACGCGGGCGCCGACGGCCGCCACCACCCCGGCCACGTCACGGCCCCGGACCGGGACCTTCGGCCGGCGCACCCCGAAGCCCGCGAGGCGCATGAGGTACGGCCGGCCGGTCATGAGGACCCACACGCCGGGGTCCACCGCGGCGGCGCGGACCTCGACGAGCACCTCCTCGTCCCCGATGGACGGCCGGTCGACGTCACGCGGTTCGAGCACGTCGGCCGGGCCGTACGCGTCCTGGACGATGGCTTTCATGGCGTCTCCTCCGGGGATTCGGGGTACTGGAACACGTCGTCGAGCGGAACGCCGAACACGCGGGCGATCCGGAAGGCCATCTCCAGGGACGGCGAGTATCGGCCCTGTTCGATGGCGATGAGGGTCTGCCGGGTCACGCCGATGCGCTCGGCGAGCTCGGCCTGGGTCATCTCGTCGTGGGTGAACCGCAGCGTGCGGATGCGGTTGGTCACGCGGGTCGGCTTCACCATTCCGGAAGGCTCCTGCGATAGGCGACGACCTTGGCGATCCCGGCGAGGACCGCCGACAGCACGAAGCAGAGGTAGACCACGTTGGCGATCCAGAACCGGTCCCACCCGGCCATCGCCATGAGCATCGCGGCCACCGCGCCGATGACGACGAACGCCTGGCCGACGTGGTCGCCGAACCGCCCGATCTCCCGGTCGCGCGCGTCCTGCACGCGGGAGGCGCGGGGGTTCACGATCGCCATTCCGATCTCGGCCGCGATCGTGGCGGCGATGGCCCCGCCGATTGTCCACAGCAAGGCCGCGGTGTACGGCACGTCCGGTAACGGGCCTCCGTCCGCCCGTCTGAGGACGACGACGACGTATGCCGCGTAGGCGAGCACGGAGACGACCAGCCTGATCCAGGCGCGCTTCTCCAGGTGGGTCATGAGCGGCTCCTCTCGATGTACAACATCTTTGACATTTCCAAGGTAGCCAATCTTTGACCTCATGTACAGAATTTTTTACACGACTTCGGATGGCTACGGCCGCGGGCGGGTGAGGAGGCGGGAAAGCGTGCCGCGCAGGCGGGCGCCGTGCCTGCGCCACCACGCCCGTGCCCAGGCCACCTGGAACGCGAGCGCGGCCAGCAGCACCGTCGCGGCGTCGAGGACGGAGAGGAGCCCGGCGGGGGTGACGAGCGCGCGCACGGCCCGGCAGAGCAGGACGAGCGTCGCGGGCAGTGTGACCGCGAACGCCGCCCCGAGGCAGACCGCGGTGCCCACGACCATCAGCACGGCGTACGCCCGGAGGCTGCGGCGCTCCCGCCGGGGCAGGCCGGCGAGCGGGTCGGGCGAGGGACGGCCCAGTAGTCGGAGCGCCAGATGCCGCGCGTACGCGGTGGCGTCGCCGTACATGTTCCGGCAGCCGGTCAGGTCCTGCAGCAGGAAGTAGACGTCGGTGCGCATGAACACCAGGAACTGGGTGGTCAGCATCGACGCCGAGGTCAGCGTGACGAGGGACAGCACGGTGTGCCGGCCCAGGACGGCGGCCAGGATGACCGCGGCCGAGCAGGCCGCGGCGTCCACGGCCATCCCGGCGAGGTAGACCGTCAGGCGGACGCGCCGGCCGGCCAGCCAGATCCCGGACACCTCTGTCTGGACGGCCAGGAACTGCAACCGGGTGCCCAGGCGGATCCGGCCCGGCACCCCGGCCGCCCTGGCGGTCGACAGATGCGCCATCTCGTGCAGGAAGATCAGCGTCCAGCCGACGGCGATCTCCGAGAGCAGGACGAGCGTGCCGTGCTCGGACCACAGCAGGTCGTGCCAGCCCGGCAGCGTCTCGCGCCTGATCACCGCTGTCACGGCTCCGGCGGCGACCAGGCCGGCGACCGCCGTGTGGACCAGCGGGTGCAGCGTCCACCGCACGTGCCGGGCGCGCAGCCGGGGGAACGTCGGCGGCTCGGGCGGGGTGGCCGGCCCGCCCGGCTCCTCCAGGAAACCGAGTTCGCCGAGGGCGCGGACGAAGTCGCGGACGTCGAGGTCGGCGCCCGTCTCGCCGCGCAGCCGCCGTTCGGTCTCCTCGACGGTCGCGCCCTCCATCAGCAGCCTGATGGCCCGCATCCCCTCGTACGGCACGGCGGCGAACTCCTGCCCGTCCGGGCGGCCGACGATCCACTGGGACCCGTCCCGCCGGAACGCGAGGTCACGCAGCCGGACCCGGGTCCCGTCCGCCGCCCGCCCGGCGTCCTGGCTCATCGCGGCCTCCAGGCGTGCGACCGGGGGTCAGGGGCGGAAGGTGCCGCGCGGCCGGGAGGAGACGGCGGGAGGCGGCAGCGGGAGGACCTCCCGCTCGACGTACGACCGCACGTCCTCCCCCCGCTCGTAGAGCGTTCCGATCACGGCGCGACAGGGGCCGGCGAGGCCCGGGTCGGTGATCCGCCGGGCGCCGACGTGCTCGCCGATCTCGTCGTACAGCACCTCGTAGAGCAGCGACGGGCCGACCACGACGATCTCGGGGAGCGGCGCGGTGCGCTCGAACTCCCGTACGGCGCCGGCGGGGAGCACCCGCGGACGCTCCCCGGCCGCCGCCCGGACGGCCAGGACGTGCAGTTCCCACTGGAGATAGGGGGTGAGCGGGGTCTCCACGACGCGGAGCCTGCGGGTCTCCGGGTGGGTCCGGTAGTAGCCGGTGAGAGGCTCCCGCATCTCCGCGATCAGGGCGAGGGAACGTTCCCAGTCGCCGGCCATCATCGCCCGCCAGCTGGGGACGTCGGGCTCGTGGAACTCCTGGGCGCGTTCGAGCTTCCACACCACACCGGGGGCCTGGTCGAACTCCTCGGCGAACTCGGCCTGGTAGGCGTCGGCGGGCAGCACCCGCGCCTCGGCCTGCCGTACGTCGTCAAAGACGGTGCGGGTGGACTCCACCCTTCCCTCCTTCGGGCCGTCCGTCGGGGTGCGGGAGCGACCGCCCGCGGCGTGTGGGCGCTCCCGCTGCGCGCCCGCACGCCACGGTGCCGGGACCTGCGTCAGTTGCCGACGCTGTTGCTGGCGTTCGTCGTCTCGATCTTGTCGAGCAGCCGGATTGTGATCTTCGTCTTGACCGGTGCGGCCGCCTCGTCCGCGGTCTCGAGCTCCGACTCGTTGGGGTTCATCCGGTTCCTCTCTTGGGTGAGGGGTCTCGCGAGAACGCGTTCAGCATTCGCCGCCGCCGCCACGCAGTCAAGGATTCTGTCAATTCCTTCTGGTAATCACTGTTTCGGTCGGGCCGGGGAAATGCGCTCCGTCGAATCGAAACGGGCGCGTGCCCGAGTCCCGCAGACCGGGCAGCCGGGACGGGGCGGATGGCTGACCCACACGTGGTGGTCCCCGGCGATCAGGTTGACTCCCCGGATGACGCCGACCGGCGGCGCGGACACCCCGGTCAGCAGCCCGATCAGCGCGTGGGCGACGAACTGGCCGGACAGACCCGCCGATGTGGCGATCACCCCCGGCCCGCCGAGGTCGACCGGCGTACCCGGGCGGCGCCGCGCCTCCTCGCCGTCGCACAGGCACTCGTAGCAGGTGCCGGCCCCCGGCGTGAAGCAGCCCACGGTGACCAGCGGGCCGCTGTATCCGCCACCCACCCACGGGATCCGGGCCGCGGCGCAGGCGCGGTTGGCCCACACCCTGATGCCGTGCCCGTCCGGCCGGTCCGCGCAGAGGGCGAGCGCGTCGTAGCCCGCGATCAGCGTGTCGAGTTCGCGGCGGCTGCCGATGCGCCGCCGGTCGCCGGTGACAGTGATGTCGGAGTTGACGCCACGCAGCCGCGCGACGGCCGCCTCCGACTTCGGCCGTCCCACGTCGGCCTCGCCGTACAGCACCTGGCGGTTGAGGTTCGACAGCTCGACCAGGTCGGGGTCCACGCAGTGGATCTCACCGACGCCCGCGGCGGCGAGGGCCCACGCCGCGTGGCTGCCCGTGCCGCCCAGCCCCAGCACCACCACCCGCGCGCTCTTGAGCCGGAGCTGGACCTCCCAGCTGTGCGGGCCCGGCCCGACCACCCGGAAGAACGCCTGGTTCCTGCTGTACCGGTCGAGCTCCCGCTCGCTCAGCGCGGCGGGCGGCACGGCGGCGGCGTCCTCCACGTATCGGGTCTCGACGAGCTGCTCGACGACCGACTCGGCGTCCGGCAGCTCCGGATGGGCCGAGCGGAGCCGGTCGGCGATGTCCTCGCGGGAGCGGGTGCCGTCCATCAGGCACAGGGCGGTCCAGACCCAACCGCGGGGGTCCTCGATTTCGGCGGCGATCCCGTGAATCTCGCCGCCGATGCGAATGGTGCCGTCCTCGTACCGGTGGGGCCGGTGCTCGAATTTCACCCGGGGCAGGCGCACGAGTCGAGCATTACTGCCCGGTCACTTATCCGGTCAACACCCGAATCGGCGCAATCGGGATATGGGGTGCGGCCGGAAAGGGTTACGGCCAGCTCTTTCTCTCCCGTCGCCGCCGCCTGCCGGGGGACGGCGGCGCGCGGCGTCCGGCGTCGAAGAGGACAGGAAAGGGCGCCGCCGGGCATACGTTGGAAGACGATGAACGATCAGCGTGCCCGTACCAGTCGTGTCCCGTTCCTCCCCGCGTCGCGGCGTCCGCGCGTGCTCGCCGGCCTGCTCGCCGCCGGGCTCGCCGGACTGGTCTCGCTGTCCGGCTGCGCCGGCGCGCGGGGTGAGGGATCGCCGGCGGTCTCCGGCGGGGCCGAGGCTCCGGCCGCCTCCGCGACGCCGCCGGAGCGGCCTTCCGGAGACCCGTCCGCACCGGTGAAGCCGGACCAGTCGCCGTCGGCGGAGCCGCCCGCGCCCGATGCGAAGATCCCCAAGGACCCCGCCGCGCTGGCCGCGGCGCTGACCCGGACGACCGCGCTGCTGCGGGACGCCGTCGACGACTGGAGGCGCGAGGGAGACCCCGCCAAGGGACAGGCCCCCGAGCCCGTGGTCCTGCTCTCCCTGTACGAGCAGCGCCTCTTCCGTCATCTGGCCCGCAACCCCGGCGTCGCGTCCCGCACCTACGGCAGGCTGCCGAAGGACCAGGCCGCGCGGGCGCGCGACAACGTGACGGCCATCCGCGACCTGCTGTCCCTCGCCCACCCCGTGAGCGGGCCGGTGAAGTTCCGCATCGAGCCGCCGGAACCGGCGGACGTCCTGCTCGAGGGCTTCCGCCGGGCCGGGCGCCGGTTCGGGATCGACTGGCAGGTGCTGGCCGCGGTCATGCTGGTGGAGACGAAGTTCGGCCGGGTCCGGTCGCCGAGCTACGTGGGCGCCAAGGGGCCGATGCAGTTCATGCCCGGCACCTGGAAGGCGTACGGGATGGGCGGCGACATCGAGGACACCACGGACGCCCTGCTCGCCGCGGCGAACTACCTGCACGCGTCCGGGGCGCCGGGCGACTACCGGCGGGCGCTGTACGCCTACAACCACTCCCAGGCGTACGTCGACGCCGTCCTGCTGCACGCCCGCCAGATGAAGCGGGACATCAGGAACTACTACGCCTACTACACCTGGCAGGTGTACGTGATCACGACGAAGGGCGAGCGGCGCCTGAGCGGCCCCTGACCGCGGGGCCGGGATCCACCTTTGGCCTTGACTCGATGTAACCAATGCCGCCTTCCGAGCGACTGATCCTTTGGGGCCCGATCGCGGCAGGGAGGCCGGCTGTGCGGTGGATGACGGCTGTCATGGGGACGACGCGCGTCGCGGTGGCGCTCGGAGCCGCCGCCCTGACCTCGGTGCTCCTCGCGGCGACGGCCCTCGGCCCGCGCCCGGCGCTCGCCGCCGCCGCACCGTGCGCGTCGGGCGCTCCGGCGTCCGCCTGGATCGAGACGTCCGTGACCGTCGAGGAACGCGGCCACGACACCGCCGTGCTGAGGAGCACCACGTGGGTCGGCGTGCCCCGTGACTGGGCGGGGGCCGCCGCCCTGCTCGGCGCGACCACCACGGACGGCTGCCTGCTTCCGGAAGGCGGCTCGTCGAGCGCCACGATGTCGCCGGACGGCGCCGAGGTCGTGGTCCGGCACACGGAGGAGACTCCTGTGCAGTTGTACGGTGCGGAGTGGATCGGGGAGCCCGCCGGGCTGTGGTCGAGTCGCACGTCCGGCCGGACCTGCTACGTCGCGCTGCTGCCCGCACCGGCCGATCTGCCGCCCGGGCTGGCCAAGGCCAGGTGGCGGGCCGTGGCCGTGCGGGCGCCGGACTCCGGGGTGCGCGGAGTGCAGCCCCTGCCGTCGGAGGTGCGGCCCGACCACACGTACGTGTGGCGGGACGCCGCCGCCCCGCCGCGCGTCGAGGTGGCCCTCCGGATGTCCGCGCGGTCCGAGTTCCAGCGCTGGGCCGGCTCGCGGGGGGCGGACGTGCTCACGGTCGTGACCTACCTGGGTTTCGCGCTGCCGTACCTGCTGCCGGCCGTCCTGCTCGTGCTGCTTCGCCGGCGCTCGGCCGACCCGGGCGAGCGCGCGCTCGCCGGGATCATGCTCGGCGCGCTGGCGTTGATCACCGCGGTGGAGACGATCACGGCCGTCCTCGTCCTCAGCGGGACTGCGTTCGCGGCCCACCTCCTCGGCCTGACGGACGTGGGGGCGATCGTCATCCTGGCGGCGCCGCTCTGCGCGGCCGCGTGGCGGTCGGCACGTCGGCGAATCCGGCGCCCCGGCCCTGTGTCCACCGGCCCTGTGTCGCCTGATGCGGGGCCCACCGGCTCAGGGCTCGACACGCTGAGCGCTCCGGCGTTCGGCGGCGTGGTGCTCGCGGGAGTGGCGCTCGTCGCCGTCAGCGGCTTCGGACCCCTGGCCGTGCGGCACGCCGACGAACAGCCGGATCTGATCCTGCCGGCGTCGGCGGTCGCGACGGCGTTGCTACTCACCGGTGCGGCGTGGGTGATCGCGGTGCGGGCGGCCCGTGTGCCGGACAGGAGGACGCCCCGGGCCGTCCGCACGCTGCTGCAATGGAGCGTCCCGGGGCTCGCGCTGCTCACCTTGGGGTTCGTGGCCCACGCGGCCGCCACCGGCCTGCTGGGGTTCTGGGGAAATCTGCCGCGCGTCGTCGGGTCGCCATTCTTCCTGCTGGAAAACCTCGCGTACCTGATGTGGCCGCTGGTGGTGCTCCTGCTTCTGCTGCTGCTGCGCCTGTACGGGCGGCGCACGGACACCGTCGGGCCGCTCACCGCGTGGCTCGTCGTCTTCCTGTTCGTCGTGGGCACGATCAGGTGGCCCAGCACGTACGCGGGGATGCCCGTCCCGCTCGCCGCGCTCACCGGCCTGACGGTGCTGCCCCTGCTGCTGCGGCTGACGCGACGGGCCGAGCCCCCGGACCCGGGCGTGTCGCGGCGGCGGCTCGCCGTGATCGTCGAGGAGCACCGAACCCTGGAGGCCCGGGAGAAGGGCCTGCGCCGGCGCTGGGCCGCGGGCGACATGGACGACGCCGCCTACCACAGGGAGAACGAGCCGGTCGTGGACCGCATCGGGCGGTTACGCGGGGAGATCGGCCTCGATCCCCGCAGGGAGGACGGCCTGACCCCGCTCGACCTCGCGCTGTCGCGCGGCCCGGGGGGCTCGTGGTGGGCCAACGCGCGGCTCGCCTCGCGGTACGCGTCCTACGTGGGCGCGCCCGCCGCCGTCTTCCTCATCTGGGCCACCTGGAGCGCAGACAGCACGGGCCACGACGGCTGGCTCGACCGGCTCCGCGAGCCCAACGGGTTCTACGGGCTGGCCGGCGACCTGATCGGAGGTCTGCTGATCTGGCCGGTCGCCGGGTTCGTGCTGGGCGCGCTGTGGCGTCGGCTGCCCGGCAGGCGCGGATACCTCAAGGGGGTCGTGCCGGTGCTCGCGTACGGCGCGGCCACGGGGGCGCACGCGATGCTGAACAACCTCATCGGCCAGGCTCCCGTGCGCGGCTCTCTGGTCCGGGTCCTGCTGCTCTTCCTGGTCCTGACCGTGGTCGCCGTCCTCATGGACGCGCGCACGCTGCAGACCCGTCCGGGCGGCCTCGCGTCGCGGCTCACCCCCGTGGCCGTCGTCTACCGGCTCGGTACGGCGGGCAGCGGGATCGCGCTCATCGTCGCCCAGGCGGCGGCGATCCTCGGCCTGTGGACCCAGCTCAGGCACGGCATCGACATCACCTCCCAGGTCGACACCTCGACGCAGGCGCCGCCGAGCACCGACGCCCAGCTGTTCCAGAGCCGGCCGGGCGGATAACCGCCCGGCCTTCGCGGCGGGGGCGCCGGAGCGTGCTCAGAGCGCGGGGTAGGCGTTGTTCACCAGCATCACGAACTGCTCGTGGTGCCAGTCGCCGTAGAGCGGCGCGTTGGGAAGGGCGTTGGTCGGCCGTATCGTGTCCGACCAGGGCGTGAGGTTGCCCTTGGGGTCGCACACGCGGTCGACCAGCCGGTCCGAGCCCTCGGGCAGAATCGGCCCGCCCGCTCCGTCCGACTCGCCGGGCCGCTTGATCCACAGGTAGGCGTCGACCCCGGGAACCGGCGCCGCGACCGGCCGCGCGCCCAGCCCCGCGCCGTTCTGGTTGCAGGTGGCGAGCCGCGACGGGCGCCGGTCGACGCGGCTCTGGTCCACGTACGTGTTGAGGTCGAGCGAGGTGCTCACGGCCGTGGGCCTGCCCGGCCCGCCCCAGCCGTCGCGGGAGGTGTCGATCACCACGCCGAGCGAGCTCGGCAGGCCCTTGGCGACGAGGGCGGCGCGTATCGCGAGGGCGTAGTCCCGCTCGTCGAAGTGCGGGTTCCAGTCGTAGAACCTGCTCATGATGAGCTGCTGGCCGGCCACGGTGTGGGTGGGGTCGGGCAGGAACGGTTCCGTGAGGGGGACGTAGTCGGCGACGTTCGTGGCGATGCCGTCGAGGCTGTGCATCCCCGCCGCCGTGCCGCGCACGGTCTCGGTGATGAGGGTCGTCAGCTGCGTGAAGTTGGTGTCCCAGCCCGCGAGCGACGCGTTGGCGGCGTCCAGGTACGTGTAGACGTTGGGCAGGGGCGAGAGCCTGTTGAGGGCGTACTGGATGCCCGTCAGGTACACGCCCGACTGCTGCGCCTGCTGGCACGGGAAGATCCCCGCGCTCACGCCCACGATGAGGTCGATCAGCGCTTTCGGTTCGACGACGGTCGCGACGCGGAGGTTCCGGTACTCGGGCCTGGCCAGGACGGCGGCGATGGCGTCGACGTACTCGGTCCTGTAGCGGTTCAGGCCGCCCTGCGCCTCGTGCAGTTCGGCGCTGGAGACCAGCGACCGGCAGTCGCGGTCGGGCAGGTCGTGCAGCACGAGCGTGACGTAGCCGGCGTTCTGCCGTACGGCCTCGTCGAGGTGGTCCTTGAGGGTTCTCGTCACGCCGGGGCCCCCGGTGACGTCGGCGATGCGGTCGAGCCACACCGCGGTGGACGTCGTCTTCAGGCCGCGCATCTTGGCCGCGGTCGCGTCGTCCACCTTCGCGGCCGAGGACTCCACGTCGGCCGCCCAGTCCGGGTCGACGTACCCGGTGGCGCCGGTGAACGGGTTGTCCACCGGCACGTCCGGGCTCGGGCTGACGCTCGGGCTCGGCGAGGGGCTGGGCGAGGGGCTCGGTGACGGGCTGGGCGAGGGGCTCCGGCTGGGGCCGGCGGACGGGCTGGCGGATGCGCTCGGCGACGGGCTCGGAACAAGGGTCACCTGGCACGGCACCCCGTTCACGGCGAAGTCAGTGGGCGGCGGGTTGCTTCCGGTCCAGGCCCCGTTGAAGCCGAGGTGGACGGATCCGCCGGAGGGCAGCGTGCCGTTCCAGGCCTCGTTCTCCGCGACGACGTGCTCGGCGAGTTGCGTCCACCTGGCCGACCAGCCCTGCGTGAGCCGCTGGGAGCCGGGGAACGAGAACGTCAGCCTCCAGCCGTTCAGCGACTCGCCGGTGCTCGTGACGGTGACGCCGGCCGTGAAGCCGCCCGAGTTCGTGCCCCATTGGGTGGTCGCGTAGGTCACTTCGCAGCCGACCGCGGCGTCGGCGGAGGTCGTGCCGAGGACGAGCCCCGCCCCGCCCAGGGCCGTGGCGGTGACGGCCGTCAGGAGGCCGCGAAGAAACCGGTTGTCGCCGAATGCCATGGGCCGTCCTTCTCCGGGTGAGGTGACCGGGCCTGTCCGGCGGCCGCTCCGCATCCCGGAGGGGCGCCGACGATCTCCAGAGTCCGTGATGGCCCGGGTCGTGTACACCGGTCCGCGTGAGGGGAAACGTCCCTTTCCGCAATGGGCGGACGAGAACGTGAGGAGACCTCGGAGAATCCGTACGAGGCCGCTGCCTGCCCCTGCCGGACGCGGTGAAATATTCAGCGGCCGGCGCCCGTGGGCCCGGCCGTCAGGGCTTGCGGCCGACGCCGCAGAACGAGGCCACCGCGCGGGGACCGCTTTCCACGTCAGCGACGTCGGGCCGCCAGCGGGAGGTGGTGACCACGCCGGGGTCGACGAGCTCCAGGCCGTCGAAGAAGCCGGCGATCGCCTCGGGGGTGCGCAGGTGGTAGGAACTCGCGGAGTTGGCGTTGTAGACCTCGATGGCCCGCACGAGCGCCTCGCTGGTGTCGGTGCCGTCGCTCACCGCCAGATAGCTGCCGGACGGCAGGGCGTCGAGCAGGCGGGCCGCGACCGCTCCCGGGTTCTCCTCGTCGCGAAGCTGGCCCAGGATCCCGAGCATCATCAGCGCGACGGGCCGGTCGAAGTCGAGCGTGTTCCGGGCGGTGGCCAGGATCGTGTCCGTGTCGCGCACGTCGGCCTCGATGTAGGCGGTCCTGCCCTCCGGCGTGCTGGTGAGCAGCACCCGCGCGTGCACCAGGACGAGCGGGTCGTTGTCGACGTAGACGATCCGGCTATCCGGGGCGACGCGCTGGGCGACCTGGTGGGTGTTGTCGGCGGTCGGCAGACCGGTGCCGATGTCGAGGAACTGGCGTACGCCGGCCTCGGCGGTCAGGTAGCGCACCGCGCGGACGAGGAAACCGCGCTGCTGCCGGGCGATCCGGGCGATGTCGGGGAACATCCGGAGGATCATGTCGCCGTCCTCGCGGTCCACGGCGTAGTGGTCCTTGCCACCCAGGAGGTAGTTCCAGACGCGGGCCGAGTGTGAGGCGGAGGAGTCGATCGCGGGGGATCCTGGTCCGTCGGTCACCGTGGTTCTCCGGTCTGCCGTGCCGATCGAGATCATCAGTCTCGCGCCGGTGGTCGAGATGCGCAATATGTGACGTCTGTGACGATTGATACTTCTGGGATTAGGCGCGATCACCCGGGGCAGTGCGGACGCCATGGGCATCCTGACCTCTCCCGGCGGGCGGGCCGCCGGTGCTTCCGCGCGGGCCGGAAGCGTGCCGGTGAACCTCGACGTGCACGGCCTCCGGAAGGAGCACCGCATCTGCCCCGACTGCGTACGCGAGCTGTTCGACCCGCGCGGGCGCAGGCATCTCTACCCGCTGGTCCGCTGTCGTGAGTGCGGGCCGCCGGCCGGAGAGCCACGCGTACGGCCGCGCGCTCTGTGCGAGGACTGCCGGCGCGAGTGCGACCGGCCCGGCTCGCGGCGCGGTCCGGGCGACGCGGCGGGATGCGCGGCCTGCGGCCCCGCCCTGCGCTGGGACGGCCTGCTGGGCCAGGACGCGCTGGCGAAGGCGGTCGAGGTGATCGGGGCCGGGGGAGTCGTGGCGCTCAGGGACGGCTTCGCCGACCAGATCGTCTGCGACGCCGGGGCAGAGCCCGCGCTCGCCCGGATGGACGGCGCGCCGGGTCCGGTCCGCGTGCTCGTGCGGCACGTCTCGGCGGCCCGGGAGCTGGCCAACCTGTCCTTCCTCGACATCCGCGCGCTCGCCGGGCGCTCCCACCCGGCCACGCTGGTCCGGCTGCGTGAGCCGCGGCTGCCCAGGGCGGTGCGCCGGGCGACGCCCGACGTCGACCTCTTCCTGCCGCGCACTCCGCTGCAGCACCTGCTCACCTCACGGTTCGAGGGCCCGCTGGCCGTCTGGGACCGTTGCGACGAGCAGGCGCTGCCGTACGACGGGACGCTGACCGTCGGCCTCGATCTGGACCTCGACCACGGATTCGGCCACGGATTCGACCGTGGACTCGATCACGCGCTGGATGTTCCGGCGCGGTCGGTCTCCCCGGCGCCGCGGACGTCGTCGCCGGCGTGGCCCGTCTGGACGTCTCCGCGGCAGGACGGCAGGCCGGACCCGTCGTCCGCTCCTGCGTCCGCCCCTGTGTCGACCCCCGTGTCACCGCTCGCCCAGTGACGTGCCGGTGCCGTGGCTCGCGGCAAAAGCTGAGTCATGATCCATGACGCGCTCGGCATGGCCGGAACCGAGGTCGCCGGACGGGGTATGAGGGCATCGTTGCCCATGTCCACGACGAGGCCCATCACCGGATGGCCTTGGTGAGTAGGTGCGTTTCCAGATGTCCCGCGACTGTGCGCCCCAGGTGCGAACGGTGCCGGCGCTCGCGGCCGGCCGCCTGACACTGGCCGCCCTCGCGGCCGCGCTCGCCTCGGCCGCCGTCTCGGTCGCCGCTTCGGTCGCCACCGCGGGGGAGGCGAGCGCGAGCACGCCGCCGCTGCGCCGCGGAGTCGCGGCGTACGCCGCCGGGCACGGAAACGGACACGGGGGCGGCGGAGGTCAGGTGGCGGCCGGAGGAGTGGCCACGGCCAGGCAGTTCGGCTCGGGGAACGGCAAATTCAACCAGAACCTCAACGGCGTCTACAGCCCGACCTTCATGATGGGCCAGCAGCAGACCGGCATCACGGTCGGCGGCCGTATCAACACCCAGGGCGCCTTCTGCGGCCCCGGCCCGAGGCACTGCAAGATCTGGCAGAACATGCCGGTCAACGCCATCGGCTGGTGACGTGTCCCGCCGTGTGATCAGATCGGGTGCCACGGAAATGGCAATGATGGCGTAAGACGCCGCGCGTGCCGGGCGCCGGGAAAAGGTGGATCACTAGCCTGAGGATCGGCCCGCACGAGGAAGGGCCGCAGGAGCGGTCCGGCTGACGGGAGCGGCGCGCGATGAGGTGTCGGTGGTACGGCAGGCCGGTTCTGCCGAGCGGTTCGGGACTTGTCGCCTGTGTGTCGATCGCGCTGACTCTCGCCACCGCGGCGCCCGCCGCCGCAGGCGGTCTATCGCGTCATTCGCCGGGGCCACAGCCGGATCGGGGAGCATCGGCGGGGAGGGAGGAGGCGCAGCCCGCGCTCTCCGCGTCGAGCCCCATCAGCAACCGGGGCACCCAGCAGGTCTCCGTCAATGTCGCGAACGAGGGGATCGGCATCCAGAACGCGTTGTGCCGGGGGAGCCGGGCGTGCGACATCGCCCAGGTGCTCGCCGTGCCTTCCGGGGAGGACCCGCCCGCCGGGCGCCCCGCCCCGAAAGCGATCTCCCGCCCCAAGGCCCTCGCCCGCCGCGCCGCACGCACCCTGACGCGCGGGATGGCGCGCAGAATGCCACGCGGGATGTCACGCGGGATGTCACGCACCCCCGCCCAGGCCGGAAGAAACCCGTCCCGCGCCTCGGGATAGGCCCTGGTCGTACCGCGCCCGCGGCGCGCTGTGGGGCGCGCCGCGGGCAGGGTGCAGGGCGGGGTGCGTCAGCTGGTGTACGCGCAGATGGCGTAGACGCTGATGCCCACGCTGTCGTAGCGGGTCTGCCGGCCGAGGGCGATCCAGCCGGTGCCGTCGGCCGTGGGGAAGCTGCCCACGAGGACCGCGTCGTTGCCCTGTGCCTCGCCGCCGCCGCCGACGGCCCGCTTGCCGGCCGGGCAGTACACGGTGCGCCGGGTGAAGTTCGGCACGTTCGCGTTGGGCAGCGTGACGATCTGGTAGCCGGCGAACGCCGAGTCCGAGGGGTCCGTCGGCCCGGTGCCGGCCAGCGCGGCCGCGCTCGTGCCCGTCAGCCCGGCGAGAACCAGGGCGCCTGTTGTGACTGCGTGAACAAATCGCACGTAAAAGCTCCGTTGTGTTGAGAATGACCGGATTTGGACCGAGGAAAATGGGTTTGAATGGCGGAAGGCCGTCCCCTTCGGTTCCGGGACCACACGTACCCGCGATCTTCATCGACCACACTCGGCAATGTGCTGTTTACACAACGTGGCGACTTCGCCGATCTCACGATGACGCGAGGTCACGGCCGTCCTATGTGGTCCCGTGTGGTCCGTGGAGGCACCTGGGGCGGGTGGTCGCCCGTGGGTACGTTCCTCCTCGGGGGGATCGCATGAGAAAGATCGTCGCTGTCTCCGTGCTCGCCGCCATGACGACGCTCGGCACGGCCGCCGCGGTCGCGGCGGTCGCCGCCGGGACCGGCGTACGCCCCGGGACCGGCCCGCGGAGCGCGTACCGGCAGGCTCCCACGCTGCCCGAGGGAGGGATCGAGCGGCAGGAGGTGAGCCAGGAGCAGTACGGAGTCCTCATCGGCCAGTGCCGCTACCCGAAGACGGGCCAGGCGCGAGAGCGGTGCCGGACCCAGGTGCGCGCGAAATACGTGGTCGGGGCGTTCAACCCCGCCCTCGACTGCCGCACGTACTCCGGGATCTCCGTCTGCGGGACCCTCGAACTCAGCGCCGCGCAGCGGGCGTGCGTGGAGGAGTCGACGAACGGCGGGCTGACCCGGCGGCGTGCGGAGGTCGAGTGCTACGCCTTCCGCTGACGGCGGTTTCTCCTCGGGAAATTTCCGGGCCAACCTAAATATCGGGCCAAAGCGCTACCGGCGGTGATCTACCCTGCGGAGGTGGACGCCAAAAGTCAGGGCGCCGCCGAGCTGCTGCGGGCGTTGCAGCGCACGGCGGCGCGGTTCAGCGAGATGGGCCGGTCCCTCTCCCGTGACTTCTTCCCCCATGTCCGCGTCGAGATCATCTCCGACCTGGCCGGGCCCGCCGTACGGCTCGGCACGGCGCTGGCGCTGCCCGGGCACGACCTCGTGTTCGAGACCGCCGTCGCGGTCGGCGACGACACGTTCGGCGTGCGGGGCGAGCTCGTGCTCGACGGGGAGGAGGCGATCCTGGTCCTGCCGCCCGTCGAGATCGCCGATCCGGTGGAGTGCGCGGCCCTGCTGGAGCGGTACGTGGACGAGCTGACGACCCCGGCCCGCTGGCACGTGCAGCGCCTCGTGGAGTCCTGCGCGGCGGACTCCTGAGGCGCCGCCGCCGTCACAACGCCTGCAGCCCCTGGATCACCTCGCGCAGGAGACGCTCCTCGGGCAGCTGGGCCACGGTGGCCGGCGGTCGCGCCGTGATCAGCTCCTGGTCGCGCAGGTCGCTCAGCAGGATGCGTACGACGTTCAGCGAAAGCCCCAGCTCCGACGCCAGGTCGGCCACGGAGGAGGGCCCCCGGCACAGCTGCAGGATCCGCCAGTGCTCCGGGGCCAGCCCGGAGACCCCGCGGTACGCCGCGGGGGCCGTCCTGATGATGGTCATCAGGTCGAACTCCGGCCCCGTCGGACGGGTGCGTCCCCGGGTGATCGTGTAGGGGCGCAGCAGGGGCCCCTCCTCCTGCTCGCTCACGAGTCCTCCTGGGCGCGCTGCCAGCCCGACCGGAACGAGGAGAACACGTCGCTCCGTTCCTCCCTGAGCTGCGGTTGCTCCCTGAACTCCGGATCCTGCCTGAGCGGCGGTTCCTCCCTGAGCTGCGGAGCGATGTTGGCCTGTCGTACCCGCTTGGGCAGGGAGTCGTGGCCGCCGCCGGCGAGCGGCGTGAGGGCGAGCGCCGGGGCCACGTGCTCCGGCTGCGAGAGAGGCTGCACCGCCGGCTCGTGCATCCCGGCCTCCACCACGATCTCCTGCGGGAGCAGCATGACGGCGCTCGTCCCGCCGTACGGCGAGCTGCGCAGGGAGACGCGGATGTTGTGCCGCCGGGCCAGCAGGCCCACCACGAACAGCCCGAGCCGGTCGCTGTCGGCGAGATCGAACTCGGGCGGGTCGGCGAGGCGCTGGTTGAGGCGCTCCAGCTCCTCCGGCGGGATGCCGAGCCCGCGGTCCTCGACTTCCAGCGCGAAACCGCGGCCGACGACCTCGCCCCGGACGTGCACCCGGGTGTGCGGAGGGGAGAAGACGGTGGCGTTCTCGATCAGCTCGGCCAGCAGGTGGATCATGTCGGTGACGCTTCCGCCGACGAGGGAGTACCCGTGCGGGACGGTCACGTCCACCCGCAGGTAGTCCTCGACCTCCTCGATCGCGGCGCGCACCACGTCGTACAGGCGGACCGGGTTGCGCCAGCCGCGCCCGGGCACGGCCCCGGAGAGGATGATCAGGCCCTCCGCGTGGCGGCGCATGCGGGTGGTGAGGTGGTCCACCCCGAAGAGCCGCTCCAGCAGGTCGGGGTCGGCGGTCACCTTCTCCAGGCTGTCGAGCATGCCGAGCTGGCGCTGCAGCAGCGACTGGCTGCGGCGGGCCAGGTTGAGGAAGACCTTGTTGACGCCCTTGCGCAGCTCCGCCTGGCCCACCGCCGCCTCGACGGCGGTCTGTTGCACGGACGTGAACGCGTTGCCCACGTTCTCGACCTCGAACGTGTCGCTGCGCTGCACCACCGGCGGCGTCTCCGCCGCCACGTCGACGTCGTCGCCGCGTCGCAGCCGCCGTACGAGGTCGGGCAGGCGCCGCTCGGCGAGGTCGCGGGCCGCCCGGTGGAGGGCGGTGAGCTCGCCGGTCAGCGTGCGGGCGAACCGGAAGGAGATGAACATGGTCGCGAGCACCGCGGCCAGGCCGAGGACGCCGACGATCCCGATGCGCCAGAGCACCGCCTGCGCCAGCGGCAGGGCGCGGGCGGCGGTGACGTCGGCCGCGACGTTGGTCGTCTCGGTGAGCTGGCTGGTCAGGGCCTGGGCCGTCGTCGGCCAGGCGATCGCGTCCGGGGGCAGCGGCTGCCCGGGCCGCACCCTGGCGATCACGTCGTTCTCCAGCGAGAGGAACGCCGAGTAGACGGGGGAGGCGTTGAGAGCGCCGAACTGCTTGAGAAGGGTGGAGTCGAGCTGGCTGGTGCCGAGCTGGTAGAGCAGGCGGCGCTTGCCGACCATGCCCGAGAAGGCGTCCCGCTCGTCCTGCGACATCCGGCCGGACGCCTGCGCGCCCAGCACGAGCGCCGACTGCTGGCTCACCACCTCGCGGCTGCGGACGAGCAGGATGAGCGCCTTGGTCTGCCCGACGATGTCGATGTCGGGGGAGATCATGAGCCGGTCGTAGACCTGGTTGGCGGTCTCGACGACCGAGCTGTACTCCTCTATCGCCTCGAGACGGGTCAGCGTGTGGTCGTCGATCTGGCCGCGCAGGACGTCGAGACCGCGCACCTGCCGGATCAGGTCCTGGACGCGGCTCCACATGGCGGGCGGCGTCTCGTCCCGCGCCTGCTCCGACAGGCGGGTCATCTCGTCCGCCCAGCCGTCGGTCCTGCGCCGCTGGCCCTGGAGGTCCGTACGCAACGAGGCGGTGCGCCAGGCGAGGTAGCTCACGGACACGAACCGCTCGGTCTGCAACGCGTTGATCGTCTCGCTGACCGGATAGACGACGTTGTCGTAGACCTTCTGGATGCGCAGGAGCTGCTGCCCCTGCTCGATCGTCACGGTGGCGGCGAACCCCCAGATCACCACCAGAGCGGTCACCGGCACCAGCAGGATCGCGAAAATCTTGAAGCGAATGGACCGTTTCCGACCAGCCATGGCCCCGCCCGTCGGTTACACACATGTTAATTAGTGGCGAAACCCTAGCAATCGGTGAGTCGGCCCACCAGGGATCGTTCCTAACGAGTTGGGCCACAGCCCCGTATCAGGACAGTCTCAGCGTTCGTGGGCAAACGCCTTGCCGATTGCTGTCTGGTTGTCAGACAATCGACCTCATGCATACCCGATCCGGTCCGTTCGCCGTGGTCGCCGCGGCCGTGCTGTGGGGGACGGCGGGCACCGCGGGCGCCCTCGCCGCCGCCGACTCCGTCTCTCTGGCGGCCGCCCGCCTCGTGCTGGGCGGCGCCGTACTGGCCGCGCTGGCGGTCTCCGCGCACCGCCGTTCCCTCCGCCGTCGCCCTCTGGACCGTTCCCGCGAGCGCGTACGGACCCCCGGGCCCGGCCTGGCGCGGTGGGCCCGCGCGCACTGGACGCTGGCTCTGGGGGCCGCGGCGGTGGCGGCCTACCAGCTGTGCTTCTTCGCGGCGGTCCACCGTACGGGAGTCGCGATCGGCACGGTGGTGGCCATCGGCAGCGGCCCGGTCTTCACCGGGGTCCTGTCCTGGCTCGTGGGGCGCGAGCGGCCGACCGGGCGCTGGGCCCTCGCCACGGCCGCCGCCCTCGCCGGATGCGCGGTGCTCGTCACGGGCGGGGGCGCCGGAGGGGAGACCGGCGCCGACGCCGCGGGCATCGGGCTCGCCCTGCTCGGCGGGCTCCTGTACGCCTTCTACGTGGTCGTCGCCGCCCGCGCCATCGGCGGAGGGACGGATTCGGGGACCGTCATGGGCGTGCTCTTCGGCGGCGCGGCCGTCCTCATGGTGCCGGTCCTCGTGCTGAGCGGCCCGGTGTGGCTCGCCCGGCCGGGCGGCCTGCTGACCGCGCTCTATCTCGGCTGCGCCACGACGGCCCTCGCCTATCTCCTGTACGGCCGGGGCCTGCGCACGACCCCCGTGGCCACGGCGGCCACGCTCGCGCTGGCCGAACCCGCTGTCGCGGCCCTGCTCGGCGTCGTGGCGCTGCGCGAGCGCCTGTCCGCGGTCTCGTGGGCCGGTCTCGCGCTGCTCGCCGCGGGCCTGGCCGTGGTCGCCCTGCCCGCCCGGGCGCGCACTCCGGACGCCCACGCGCCAGAGAAGCCCGAGCAGCCCGAGCAGCCAGACAAGCCCGAGAAGCCCGGGACGCCGAAGGTGACCGCCGGTCGTCACTGACGGGCCCGGTACAGATCCGATCCGATGAGTAGGCTCAGCCCCGTGACCACCCTGAGGCCCGTCTCCACCGTCGAGGCGCTCGCCGCCGCGCTGCGCGAGCGGGTGCTGTCGGGGGACGTCGAGCCGGGAGCGGCACTGCCCGAGCAGGAGCTGTCCGCGCGGTACGGCGTGGCCCGCCCCACCGTCAGGGAGGCGCTGGCGCTCCTCGTCCACGAGGGGCTGCTGCGGCGCGAGCGCAACCGCAGCGCGTACGTCCCGGAGATCACCCCCGCCGACCTGGCCGACCTCATGTACGTCAGGAGGCCGCTGGAGGAGCTCATGGCGGAGGCGGTCGCCGGCCGCCGGGTGCGCGCCGCGGAGGAGGCGCTGGGCCGCCTGTCCGGCCTGCCGTCCGGAGCCCCCTGGGCGAGTGTGGTGGCCGAGCACATGGCGCTGCACGAGGCGCTCGTCGCCGCCGCCGGAAGCCCCCGCCTGGAGCGTCTGTACGGCACGCTGGCGGCCGAGACGCGGCTCGGGCTCGTCCGGCTCAGGCACGCGTACGAGGACCCACGTGAGCTCGCGGCCGAGCACGCGGCGCTGCTGCGCACGATCGAGGAGGGACCGGCAGAGGCGGCGGTGCGGGCGGTGCGCGCCCATCTGCGGTGGCGGCATGGCTGAGCCGCCTGCCTGAACGGTCTTGCACGGGGCCGCTGTGAGTCGTCACAATCGCGCCCATGCACGGCAACCCAGTGCCGGACACCTATGTGTACGTCACCGAAGAAGGCGTGACGCGTCACTATGCCGACGGCAGCGTCGAGGCTCTCGCGTGGGAGGACGTCGTCGAGGTCCGCGTCGGCGGGCACGAGCGCCGGGAACCGTCCGGCCAGCCTGACGACGTCTTCATCGTCCTGCTGGACCGCGCGGGCGAGGGCTGCGTGGTCCCGCACTCGGCGACCGACGCGAGCTTCCTCGCCCGGCTGCGGTATCTGCCGGACTTCGACCTCGACCGGCTGAGCACGGCGGTGGCCGGCGCGCACGCCGACTACGTCGTGGTGTGGCGCAGCCCGGAGCCGCCCTCGCCCCTGCCCGATCTCGAATACGACTAGACGAGCGGGTCACCGGACGAAGGAGGACTCGTTCAGCCCGCCCCGGTCGGCGAAGTAGCGCTCCAGCGTGTCGGCCCGCAGGGCGTCGGTGAGCTTCGCGCCCTCCTTCGCGTCCAGGCGGACGATGCTCACTCCCTTGACCGTGTCCGTGCCGGCGACGGGGTAGGTGGCCGACCGCAGGTCGTCGCCGCGTATGTCGCGAAGTTCGACAGCCAGGCTCCTGAGGGTCTTCATGTCGACCCCCGAGTCCACCGACAGGGACCGTGTCAATGCCTGGAGGAACTTGTCCAGCGCGAACGGATTGGTCAGCATCCCCTTGCTGACCACTTTTTGGGCCACCGCCCGTAAGAAGGCCTGCTGTCTTTTAATACGGTCGAAATCTCCGCCGGGCAGTCCGTAACGCTGGCGGACAAATAGCAACGCGCGCTCGCCCTCCAGATGCACGTTTCCCTGGGGCCAGGTGATTTTGTTTGCGGGGTCGTGAACCTGACGGGCCACATAGACGTCTACGCCGCCCAGTGCCTTGCTCATCTCGACGAAACCATCGAAATCCAGCGCGGCGAAGTGGTCGATCCGGACCTTGGCCAGCTTCTCCACCGTCTGGATCAAAAGGCGCGGACCGCCGTACGCGTAGGCCGCGTTGATCTTGTCCCGGCCGTGGCCGGGGATGGTCACATACGAGTCACGAGGTATGCCGATCAGGAAGATTCGCTTCCGATCGGCGGGGATATGCGCGATCATGAGGCTGTCCGACCGCTGGAAGCCGCTCTCTCCGGGCCGCTTGTCCGCGCCGACGACCAGCCAGTTCTGGGCGGTTCCAATTGCTTTGGCCGGTCGGTCCCACTCCTCGGGGAACACCTGCTGCACCCGCCGGAGGTTGGTGTCGTACACGTGCTGGCGCTGCATCAGCACCGCGAAGAGGGCGGCCGGCGGGAGGAGGAGCACGAGGGTCACGACGATCAGCACCTTGCGCCGGCGTGACACCCGCGGCGGCGGGGTCGCGGTGAGAGGTAACTGTCCGGATGTCGTCACGTGGTGTCCAATGCTCAAGTCCTTGTCCTGCGCGCGTGCATTCCAAAGCAGACATCTACCGTACTGACCCATACCCGGCACACGGGACGGTCCAATACGTAGTGAAATCGGGACCATCTGTCGGACGTCTTGTCCACCACGTGAGTATGGCCGCATGTGGACGTATGGTTGAACTTCCCTGTAACTTCCGCCATCCCCTAGGATCGTTCCAATCATCACCTTCTGACGCAGGCTGAACCGGGCGGGCTTTCCTCCAGAAGTGAGGATGGGCAGAGGCGAGGGCGCATGGACATTGCCATTGACGACGCGTTATACGCCGTGAGGCAGTCGACGGACCGGGCCGGTTGGCCGCGCCGCCACGTCCGCGTGATGCTGGTGGGCGACGTGGCCTGCGGTGCGTTGTCCGTCCTCGGCGTCCTCGGGGTCAGGCTCCTGTTGGGCGAGGCCGGGACGTGGGAGAGCGCGCTCGCGGCGTCGCTGGTCGTCGCCTGGCCGCTGGTCGTGGCCCTGATCGGCGGATACGACACCCGTCACCTCGGGGACGGCGCCGAGGAGTACCGCAAGGTCCTCCACGCCACGGCCGCCCTCGCCTCGGTCGTCGCGATCTCCGCGTACCTCACCCAGACCCTCCTGGCCCGCAGCTACGTCATGGTCGCCATCCCGCTCGCCGGCCTGTGCTGCCTTCTCCTCCGGTACGGCCTGCGCAAGCGGCTGCACCGGCGGCGCCGGGCCGGAGAGTGCCTGCGGCGGGTCGTCGTGGTGGGCCACTGGGGCTCGGTGCTGGAACTGCACGCCCAGCTGAGCCGGCAGCGCCACCACGGCATGCGCATCGTCGCGGCGTGCGTCCCGCCGGAACAGCACATGGACCTGCCCGCCCAGTTCGACGGCTTCCCGGTCCTCGGCGACTTCTCCGACGTCGCCGAGGTGGTGGAACGGGTGGGCGCCGACACGGTCGCCGTGCTCTCCTGCCCCGAGCTGGACGGATCGATGCTGCGCCGCCTGACGTGGCAGCTGGAGGAGACGGGCACCGAGCTCTACGTCGCCTCCGCGCTCATGGAGGTGGCCGGGCCGAGGATCAGCATCCGCCCGGTCGCCGGGTTGCCCCTGCTCCACGTCGCCCACCCCGACCTGCGGGGAGGCAAGCAGCTCGTCAAGAGCGTCTTCGACCGGGTGGTCGCGGCGCTGATCCTGATCGTGATCCTGCCGGTCCTGCTGACGATCGGCCTGGTGATCAGGGTGACCAGCGGCGGGCCGGTCCTGTTCCGGCAGCCCCGCGTCGGCAAGGACGGCAGGCTGTTCGTGCTCTACAAGTTCCGGACGATGGTGCGGAACGCCGAGGCCGTCAAGCACGAGCTCACGCAGCGCGACGCCGGGAACGGCGTGCTGTTCAAGATGCGCAAGGACCCGAGGGTGACACCGGTCGGAGGGGTGCTGCGCCGCTACTCCCTCGACGAGCTCACCCAGCTCCTCAACGTGCTGCGCGGTGAGATGTCCCTCGTGGGCCCCCGCCCGCCGCTGCCGGAGGAGGTGGCGCAGTACGGCGACGACGTGCGGCGGCGCCTGCTGGTCAAGCCCGGCATGACGGGCCTGTGGCAGGTGAGCGGCAGGTCCGAGCTGTCCTGGGAGGAGTCGGTCCGGCTCGACCTGCGCTACGTCGAGAACTGGTCGCTCATCATGGACCTGCAGATCCTCTGGAAGACATGGGCGGCGGTCGTCGGCGGGGAAGGGGCCTACTAGTGCGCCTGCTGGTGCCGCGACGCGACGAGGCGACGACCGGCGGGAGGGGCCCCAGGTGAAGGCGCTCGTGCTGGCGGGCGGATCGGGCACGCGGCTGCGGCCCATCACGAACACCTCGGCCAAGCAGCTCGTTCCGGTCGCCAACAAGCCGGTGCTCTTCTACGGTCTTGAGGCGATCGCCGCCGCCGGCATCCGGGAGGTCGGCATCGTCGTGGGCGGCACCCACGCCGAGATCGAGGCCGCCGTCGGAGACGGGCGCGAGCTCGGGCTGGAGGTGACCTACCTGCGGCAGGAGGCCCCGCTCGGGCTCGCCCACGCCGTGCTCATCGCCACCGACTACCTGGGTGACGACGACTTCGTCATGTACCTCGGGGACAACTTCATCGTCGGGGGGATCACCGAGATCGTCCGCCGCTTCGCCGCCGACCGGCCCGCGGCCCAGATCATGCTGACCCGCGTGCCCGATCCACGGCAGTTCGGGGTCGCCGAACTCGGCCCCGGCGGGCGTGTGGTGGGCCTGGAGGAGAAACCGGAGACGCCGAAGAGCGACCTCGCCCTGGTCGGCGTCTACCTCTTCACCCCGGCGGTGCACCGGGCCGTGGCCGAGCTCAAGCCGTCGCGGCGGGGCGAGCTGGAGATCACCGACGCCATCCAGTGGCTGATCGACGAGGGACACCGGGTGGAGTCGACGGTGATCTCCGGATACTGGAAGGACACCGGGAACGTCTCCGACATGCTGGAGGTCAACAGGCTCGTCCTGGAGAGCCTCGAACCGGCCGTCCGCGGCCAGGCCGACGAGGCCAGCGAGCTGATCGGCCGGGTCGTGATCGAGGAAGGCGCGCTGGTGACCGGGTCGCGCATCGTCGGTCCTGTCGTCATCGGCGCGGGCACCCGTATCACGGACTCCTACGTGGGCCCGTTCACCTCGATCGGCGCCGACTGCGTCGTCGAGGACAGCGAGATAGAGTATTCGATCGTGCTGTCCCGGTCCTCGATCACCGGCGTACGCCGGGTGGAGGCCTCTCTGATCGGCCACGATGTGGAGGTCACCCCGGCCCCCAACACGCCCCGGGCACATCGGCTCGTGCTCGGCGACCACAGTAAGGTGCAGATCTCATCGTGAGGGTCCTCGTCACGGGCGGGGCCGGCTTCATCGGCTCGCACTACGTCCGCACCCTGGTCTCCGGCGGCTATCCCGCGTTCACCGGGGCCCGTGTCACCGTGCTCGACAAGCTCACCTACGCGGGCAACCTCGCCAACCTGGAGCCCGTCTCCGGGGGGTTCGACTTCGTCCACGGGGACGTCTGCGACGCCGCGCTGCTCGCCGAGGTCGTTCCCGGGCACGAGGTCGTCGTGCACTTCGCGGCGGAGTCGCACGTCGACCGCTCCATCGACAGCGCCGCCGAGTTCGTCCGGACCAACGTGCTCGGGACGCAGGCGCTCATGCAGGCGTGCCTGGACGCGGGTGTGTCCAGGGTCGTGCACGTGTCCACCGACGAGGTCTACGGCTCGATCGAGACCGGCTCCTGGGACGAGGAGGCGCCCCTGCGTCCCCGCTCGCCGTACTCGGCGTCGAAGGCGGGCGCCGACCACGTCGCCTGCGCGTACGGCGTCACCCACGGCCTGCCGGTGATGATCACGCGCTGCGGGAACAACTACGGTCCCTACCAGTACCCCGAGAAGCTCGTGCCGTTCTTCGTCACGCGGCTGATCCGGGGCGAGAAGGTCCCGTTGTACGGCGACGGCGGCAACGTCAGAGACTGGGTCCACGTCGAGGACCACTGCCGGGGCATCCAGCTCGTGGCCGAGCGCGGCGCGGCGGGCGAGACCTACCACGTCGCCGGGACGGCGGAGCTGGCCAACAAGGAGCTGACGATCCGTCTGCTGGAGGCCTTCGGATACGGCTGGGACATGGTCGAGCACGTGCCCGACCGGAAGGGCCACGACCGGCGTTACTCGCTCAGCGACGCCAAGATCCGGGCGCTCGGCTACGAGCCGTCCGTCGGCTTCGACGACGGGCTCAGGGACACCATCGCCTGGTACTCCGGCAACCCCGACTGGTGGACGCCCCTGCTCGGGGAGCACTGATGCGCTGGCTGGTCACGGGCGGCGGCGGCATGCTCGCCACCGACCTGGTACGGCGGGCCGACGGCGAGGTCGTCGCGCCGAAACGGGCGGAGCTCGACATCCGCGATCCCGCGGCGGTGCGCGACTGGGTGCTTGGCCACCGCCCGGACGTGGTGGTGAACTGCGCGGCCTGGACCGGCGTGGACGACGCGGAGCACCACGAGGACGAGGCGATGGCGGTGAACGGCCACGCCGTCCGCGAGCTCGCCGCCCGCGCGGCCGAGGCCGGCGCGCGCTTCGTCCAGATCTCCACCGACTACGTGTTCCCGGGGGACGCCCGCGAGCCCGTTCCCGAGGACGCCGCGACCGCCCCGCTCAACGCGTACGGACGGACCAAGCTCGCAGGGGAGCGCGCGGCGCTGGAGCACGGCGGCCACGTCGTGCGCACCGCCTGGCTGTACGGCGACGCCGGGGCGAACTTCGTCCGTACGATGATCCGGCTGGCCGGGGAGCGGGAGACGGTCGACGTGGTGGACGACCAGCACGGCCAGCCCACCTGGACCGCCGACCTCGCCGACCAGGTGATCCGGCTGGTCCGCGCGTCCGCCCCGCCGGGGATCTACCACGGCACCAACGCCGGCCGCACGACCTGGTACGGCCTCGCCCGCGAGGTCTTCACGCTGCTCGGCGCCGACCCCGGCCGGGTGCGCCCGGTGAGCAGCGCCGCCTTCCCGAGGCCCGCGCGCCGTCCGGAGTTCAGCGTGCTGTCGCACGCCGGGTGGGTGGGGGCGGGGCTGCCCCCGATGCGGGACTGGCGCGAGGCGCTGCACGCCGCCTGGCCCGGCCTCCGGCCATGACAACCTGAGCCGTGGAATCTGCGCCGTGACGTGGTGAGCGGTGCCCCGGGCCCCTCGGGCCGGGGGAGCATGTCACCGCTTCGAGTTGCGCGCCTCCGCGCTGATGTCGACGATCCGCAGCTCCTCGTCGTCCACGTTGTAGGCGAGCAGCGCGTTGCGGTCGTAGACCGCCGTGCTGTCCTCCTCCTCGTCCAGGCCGTTCAAACCGTTCACCCCGTTGGCGGCGTTCATGCCGTTCGCGCCGTTCACGACGGAGCCGTTGCGCGCACCGGACGACATCGACGAGGACGAACCCGGGCCGCCCGATCCGGAGGAGAGGCTGGAGGACGCCCCCGATGACGTGGAGGACGACGGCGCGGCGGTCAGCGCCTTGGCGGTCAGCCGCGTCGGCTGGGCCTTGGCGAGCAGGATGCGCCGCGGGCGCTTGCGCCGTCCCGTGCCCATCGTGGCGCGGGCGACCCGGGTGATGGGGTTGGTCGCCCGGAGGAAGGCGATCACGACGGCGATGATGATGCCGAGTGCCAGCCCGATCGCGGAGTTCCTCGGCAGCTTGCTGGGCGAGATCCGCAGCGGGTTGGCCTGGTCGACGAACCGGACACCGTCGTTGTACGTCGCCAGGTCGATCTGGGCGTCGCTCTCCTTCAGCTGGAGCTGCACCAGGGCCTCGGTGAGCGAGGTCGCGACGCCGCTCCCGGGAGCGGCCTTCTTCAGGCTGCCCCGGATCTGGAGCTCGGTGGCCCTGATGCTCTTGACCAGCTTGGCCTGGTCGGCCTTGGCGGTCTCCGCGGTCAGGCTCTGGTACGCCTCGACCACGGCGTTGGCGATGTTCGCGGCGATCCGGTCGGTCTTCGCCGCCGCCTGCACCTCGATGATCCCGCCGCTCGACCCCGGGCTCGCCTGGACGTTCTCGCGCAGGGTCTCCAGGTCGATCTGGTACGACTGGCGGGTCTCCAGGAGCTGCTGGGCGCGCCCGAGGACCTTCGCCGACTGTGTGTACGCCGCCCGCTGGGCGGTGTAGGCGATGAAGCTGCTGTCGGAGGAGACGCCCTGCCGGAGGAACGACGTGCTGCGCGGGTCGGTCACGGCGAACCGCGCGGTCGCCGTGGCGCCGTTGAGCAGCACCAGCGTCGCACCGGCCGCGGCCAGCCCGGACAAGATGATGATCAGGAGCGAGGACCAGCGATACCGCCAGACGGCCTCCAGGAGTCCGACTTCGGGCAGGACCTCCTCGGACTCCTCGCTCACCACTTCCCCGTTACCTCCCACGCTTTTCCCCTTTCGAAGTCTAGGCAGAGGTATGCGACGCGGAAAGGACGCGAGCCGTTTCCTTGTGGTAACGCGTCAGCGCAAAACGGTCACACGCGTCCTCCCGTCCCGCCCGTGCCATGGTCAGGGCGCGTGGCCAGTCGCCCAGCAGTTCTTCTATCGCGTCCGCGAGCGCGGCGGGATCGCCGGGAGGCACCAGCAGCCCCGTCTCGCCCGGCCGGACGATCTCGGCGAGCCCCTGGACCTCGCTCGCCACCACCGGCCGGCCCGCGAGCATGCCCTCCACCGCGACGTTGCCGAACGGCTCCTCGCGGGAGGGCACCAGCACGATGTCGGCGTCGGCCAGGAAGGGCGCGACCACGTCCTGGAACCCGGCGAACTCGATCTCCTCGCCGGCGATCGACCTGAGCTCCTCCTCGAACCACTCGTAGCCCGGGAAGACGGCGCCGACGAGCGTGAGCCGCACCGCGCGGCCGCGCTCGCGCAGCAGCGCGGCGGCCCGTACGGCCACGTCGGTGCCCTTGCGGGGGGAGAGCCTGCCCACGAGCACGAGCCGGCCCTCGGGCGTCTCCCGCGGCGGTGTCGCGTCACCGCGGTCGGGCACCCCGTTGTAGATCACTCGCACCCGGTCGGGGCGCACCCCGGCCGTGGTCAGGGTGCGCAGGCACGCCTCGCTGTTGGCCACCGTCAGGTGGGCGAGCCGTACGGGGGCGGTGAGCAGGCGCCGCACCAACGGGGAGAGGTTCTGCTCGGCCTCGTGGGCGTGGCAGATCACCCGGACTCCGGCCAGGCGGCCGGCCACGATCCACAGCGGAATGGTGATCGTGCTCACGTACAGCACCGGCGGACGTGTCCGCCGGAGCAGCGCGACCATGCGCGGCAGGACGGTGAGCGTACGCCAGGCGAGCGACAGCAGGCCCCCGGGAGACAGCAGGGACTTGCGCAGCACGGGGACGGGCAGGAAGGCGATCTCGGCGCCCGCCGCCCGCAGGCGTTCGGTAAGCGGTCCGTCAACCGGTAGGACAAAAAGGACATGATGCGTATTTATGACCGAATTCACCGATTCGAGCACCATGCGGTCAGAGCCATATAAATCTGGTGACGGATGTGCGATTACCACTCGATCCTTATCCAAGTAATCCCCATCCCGAGGTATGGTTCTCACGATTTTCGCACACACTTGATGGGGCCAGGACTCGATGGAGGGCCGGTTGCGAATCGCGATGATCGGCACGAGAGGGGTCCCCGCCCGTTACGGCGGGTTCGAGACCGCGGTGGAGGAGATAGGCGCGCGCCTGGTCGAGGCGGGACACGAGGTGCGCGTCTACTGCCGTTCGGGCGGTGAGCGGATGCGCGAGTACCGGGGAATGCGCCTGGTCCACCTGCCGGCCGTCCGTCACAAAGTGCTCGAAACCCTGAGCCATACGGCCCTGTCGGTCGGGCACCTGCTCGGGCGGCGCACCGACGTGGCGCTGGTCTTCAACGCGGCCAACTCGCCGCTGCTGCCCCTCGTGCGGGCCGCCCGCATCCCCGTCGCCACCCACGTCGACGGCCTGGAGTGGAAGCGCGCCAAGTGGAACGGAACCGGCCGCAGGTACTACCTCGTCGCCGAACGCCTCGCGGTGCGCTGGTCCGACGAGATCATCGCGGACGCCAGAGGGATCCAGGACTACTACCGGGAACGTTACAAAACCGCGAGCGTGATGATCCCGTACGGCGCGCCCGTGCAGGAGGCCGTCGACGAGGAGGTCCTGCGCGCCGCCGGATACGAGCCCGGCCGCTATCACCTCGTGGTCGCCAGGTTCGAGCCGGAGAACCACGTCGACCTCATCGTGGAGGGCTACACGCGGAGCGCCGCGACCTACCCCCTGGTGGTCGTCGGGTCGGCGCCGTACGCCGCGGAGTACACGCGCGGGATCGAGCGCCTGGCCGAGGCCGACCCGCGGGTGACGCTGACCGGCGGGATCTGGGACCAGCGCCTGCTCGACGCGCTCTACGCGGGGGCCGCGACCTACCTGCACGGCCACTCCGTCGGCGGCACCAACCCGTCCCTGCTGCGGGCCATGGGCGCAGGGGCCCCGGTGGTCGCCTACGACGTGAACTTCAACCGCGAGGTGCTCGGCGAGACCGGTGAGTTCTTCGCCGACGCCGCGTCACTGGCCAAGGCCGTGGAGGACGCGGAGGCCGACCCGGCGAGGGGACGGGCCCGGGGCGACGCCGCACGTGAGCGGGCCCGCACCGAGTACACCTGGGACGACGTGGCCGCCCGTTACGAGGCCCTGTGCCGCGACCTGCTCGCGAAGCGGTAGCGGTGCGGCGGATCCTCGGGGCGGGCGGCGCCGTGCTCGCCCAGGTCATCACGGCGGTCGGCAGTCTGCTGCTGCAGCTGATCGCGGCCCGGGAGCTGGGGGCCGCCGGCTTCGCGGCCTTCACCCTGCTCAACGGGGCGCTCGTGGTGATGGCGACCCTGCACACGGCCTGGGTGGGCGACTCGCTGACCGTCCTCGACCGCTTCGACCCCCGGGTGCGGGCGGGCCTGTTCGTCTCGCTGCTGGGCACGCTCGCCCTCGGCGCGGTGGTGGGAACGGTCCTGGCGCTCGCCTTCGGCGCGCTGCCCGGCGCCCGGACGCTGTTGTTCGGGGTCCTCGTGGTGGTGTGGCTGGCCGAGGACACCGGCCGCCGGCTGCTCGCCGCGCGGATGGAGTTCGCCCGGCTGGCCCGCAACGACGGCCTGCATCTCCTGACCACCTGCGTGGTGCTGGTGGTCGTGCACGTGACGGCCGGAATCGACCTGGAGTGGCTGCTCGTGGCCATGGCCGCGGGCTGCGTGGTGTCGATCTTCCTGGTGCTGCTGCAGGCGCCGCGCGAGGAACTGGCGCTGCCCCCGCTCAGGGGCGCCGACGTCCGCGGGGTCGGCGTCTTCGCCGCGTGGCGCGCGGCCCAGGCGGTGCTGCGGCCCACGACGCTGCTGCTAGCCCGGATCGCCATCGCGGCCCTCGTCTCCAGCACCGCCCTCGCCGCCACCGAGGCCGCGCGCCTGCTGCTCGCCCCCACGCTCACGCTCATCAACGGAGTCGGCGGCTTCCTGCTGCCGCGCATGGTCAGGCTCAGGGAGGCCGGCCACCCGCTGCGGGCGCGGCTCGCGCTCACCGCGTCGGTCGCGCTGACGTCCGTCTCCGCGGTCAGCGCGCTCGTGGCGGTGCTGCTCACCGGACCGCTCGAACACCTCATCACGGCCGGCCGGTTCGACGTCGACCCGGTGACGGTCGCCGGGTGGGGCGCCTACTGCGTCAGCATCGCGGCCACGATGCCGGTGAGCCTGCTCGCCACCGCCTACCGCCACTCGCGGCTGGTGTTCGAGGTACGGCTGATCGAGTCGGTCATCGGGCTCGCCGTGCTGGCCGTCATGCTCGTGTGGCGGCCCGATCTCTTCGGCCTCGCGCCCTTCTACATCGGCACCGGCGGAGTGGTCACGTCCGTCGTCCTGGTGATCCGCCTGCACGCCCTCCGATCGGAAACCGGTCCTCATGTTCCTGTCAAAGCTGATCGTTAGCTTCGCCGCCGCCCTCACGACGTCGGCCCCCGCCTGGGCCGACGAGCCCCCGCCCCAGACCATCCCCGCCTCGTCCTGGACGACGGCGTTCTCCTGGACCGATCCAGAGATCACCGAGTCGAGCGGCCTGTACGCGAGTGCGGTCCACGCGGGTGTGGTGTGGACGGTCAACGACGGCGAGGGGCCGGTGCGACTGTTCGCCGCGGGTCCCGACGGGCGTACCCGGGCGGTCGTGACTCTGGCGGGAGTCACCGGCGTCGACACCGAGGCGCTCGGCGGCGCGGTGGACGAGGACGGCGTGTCCTGGATCTACGTGGGAGACATCGGCGGCACTCCGAAGCCCCGGCCGGACGGCATCCTGGTGCACCGCTTCGCCGAGCCCGGCAGTCTCGTCACCCAGACAATCCCGTCGACGACGTACCGGCTGGTCTATCCGGACGGGCAGCACGACGCGGAGACCCTGCTCGTCGAACCGACCACCCGGCATCTCTACGTGGTGACCAAGAGCGACCAGGGCGGCGACCTCTACTCCGCCCCGCTCACGCTCTCCGAGGACCGCCCGAACCCGCTCACCCACGTCATGAAGATCCCGCACGTGGTGGACGACGGGTTCATCTCGGCGAAGGGCGCCGTGTTCCTGCGCGGCTACAACAAGATCCGCGTCTGGGACAAGCTCGGCGGGAAGGTGAGTTGGATCATCGACGTGCCCCAGCAGCCCCAGGGCGAGGGCCTCGCGCTCTCGGCGGACGGTTCCGCGCTGCTGATCTCGTCGGAGCACCCGTCCACTCCCGTCTACCGTCTCGGCCTGCCCGAGCAGTTGCGGGCCGAGCCCCCGTGGGCGTCGCGAATGACGGCCCGCTGGATGTGGATCGCGGGTGGCGGCGGTGGGCTCGCCCTCGTGCTCATCGTGGGAGTGCTTCTCGTGGCGCTGCGACGCCGGGGGAAGGGCCCGGCGCGATGAACGGACGGCATCTGGCGTTTCCGCCCGGCCGCGGCAACATCCTCATCCCCACCCGCGACCGCCGCTCCGCCCGGGCGGGGCTGTCGCTCGTGACCCTGTCCAAGCCGCTGCCGCTGGCGATCCAGCGGGCGCTGCACGTGGCGGTCGGGGCCCTCGGCCCCTGGGTGCTGCCGGGCAGGCGCACGACCTGGCGGCCGCCGCTCGACGAGGAGAGCTGGTCCGAGATCTCGGCCCAGGTCGCGGCGCTCACCGGTCCCTTCGACGGGGTGGCGGGTTATCTGCGTCCTCAGGCGTCCCGGGCCGGTGGCGCCGCTCTGCTGCTCCTGCGCGACGGGCGGCCCCTGGGCTTCCTCAAGGTGCGCGAGTCGCCGGGGGAGCTGACCCGGGAGTCGGCGGCGCTGGCGGCCTTCACCGCCGGCTCGGCCGGCGGGCCGGGCGGGGCCGCCGGGCTCGGCTTCCGCGTCCCCCGCGTGCTGGGGACGGGATCGGCGGGCTCCCTATGGTGGCTGCTGCTGTCTCCCATGGAACCGGTGCCCGCCCGGCCCGTGCCCGGCGTCGCGGTCGCCGGCCTGGCGGACGGGATCAGCGAGACTCTGGCCAGGTGCCTGCCGCGGCCGGACGACGTCCCCGGGCACTGGGCGCCGATGCACGGGGACCTCACGCCGTGGAATCTCCGGCTCACCCGGGGGCGGGTTCCCTGGCTCATCGACTGGGAGGACGCCGGGTACGGCCCGCCTCACGCCGACGAGGTGTACTTCCTCGCGACCCGGATCGCCGTGTACGGCGGCGGCCCTCCCGCGCGCCCGGGCGACTCGTACGCCGAGGCCGCGGACTACTGGCGCGATCGGGTCGGCCGCCGGGGGCAGGACGACCAGGAACTGACCCGGCGGCTGATGTCCGCCCTGAAGACGCTGGGAACCGCGAAGGACTAATCCGTCCAGTCGGGAAAACGCCGGCCGAGCAGCTTTTCGAGGGCCGCGTTGTGGGGAGCGAAGTGGTCGGCGAGTTTCTTTCTGACCGCGGGTGCCAGTTCTGCCTTCGGCGCCGGATTCCACACTTTTCCCGCTCCGGGAAGCGGCGCCGGCGGAAGGCCGAGAAATGCCGCGATCCCGTCGCAGACGCGCTGCTGGTCCCGATAGAACTCCTCGCTCGTGACCACGTGGAAGCGGTCCGCCGGATACGAGTCGAGCCAGCGGCGCAACGCCACGGCGTACTCGCTCTGCGCGACGTACGACTGCTGTTCGTGGGCGTAGCTGCGATACGACGGGTTCTCGGTGATCCGCTGCTCCTCGCCCGCGGTCCGCTCGGCCTCGGCCTCCAGCGCGTCCTCGAAGGAGAGCGACTCGGCGCCCGCCCTGACCCGCTCGCGGTAGTGCGAGAACGTGCGCTCCACCGGATCACGCAGGATCAGCAGGATGCGTGCGTCCGGCACGTCCTGGCGGGCGCGTCGCGCGGCGAGGGGGTGATGGAGGTAGTAGGGAGACCCCTCACCGGTGATCACCGGGCCGCCGGCGCGCCGCGCCGCACGCGCACGGGTGGCTCTGCTCGGGAGATGCGACCGGTACCAGCGCATGCCCTTGTCGTAATTGCTGTCGAAGAAGTGAATGCCCTTCGTATGGTTGGCCTTCGGCAGCAGGTTCGCCGACGGGAAGAGAGGGATGACCCGGGGGTGCTCGAGGAGTGCGTAGTACAGCGAGGTCGAACCGCCGCGCTTGGCGCCGATGAGCAGGAAATCGGGATCGGGTCGTGTCCGCGCCGTTGCCATTCCGTAGGCCCGGAATGCTTTACGCCCTATATCGAGGACGGATTCCGGTAACATCTCCCGTGCACCCATATGTCGCGATTCCCTCGTTCGGTACGGTGTCCACAAGTATTCTGGTCGAGGCTCGGGTGCCCGTGTCCAGTACGAGGAGAGCGAATGTCCAAGGCGCGCCACCGCCACTTCCGGTCGGCGTGGTGGCCCGTGTTGCTCCCCCTGACGCTCATCCTGGCCAGCGAGTACAAGTTCCGCTCCCGCAGCGGGCACCAGGCCATCTCGGGCGGTGTGGACGCGGTCATTCTGCTGGAGATCGGCGTCTACGGAGTCGTCGCCCTCTATCTCTACCGGCGGTTCGGCATCAGGCCGCCGCGCAGACGGGCGCCCGCTCCGCTGTTGCTGGGCTGGGCCTTCGCGAGCTACTCCCTGCTGTCGGCGCTGTGGTCGCCGTTCCACCAGTTCGCCCTGGTCCGCGGGGTGCAGATGATGATCACGGCGGCGGTCTGTCACGTCGTCGCCACGCGGGCCGACCGCGACGACCTCTACCGGCTCGCGCACGCCTTCGTCGTCCTCGTCCTGTTCTCGGTGGGATTCGGGCTGGCCGTGCCCCTCAAGCGCACCCCGCAGACCATGGACAGGTTCAACTGGCTGTACGTGCATCCCGTCTCGGCCGGCATCTTCCTCGGCATCGCGTTGCTGCTGACCGTGGCCTTCGCGCTGCCGGGCGGGCTGCCGCGCCGCTGGCCCGTCTCGGCGTACCTGGTGACGATCCTCGTCCTGGCGGCGGCGCTGATCGCGACGGGAACGCGAGGTGCGGCGGGGGCCTGCGCGGCAGGGGTCCTCGCGCTGGTGGTGGTGGCCAGGGGCGCCCGCGGCCGCGCGGAGCTGCTGATAATCGGGGTGCCGACCGCGATCGTCGTCGGGCTGGTGTTCACCGACAGCCTGCTCTCCTTCGCCACCCGCGGAGAGAGCGTCGAACAACTGGAGACGCTGAACGCGCGCACGGACCTGTGGACGCTCGCGCTGGACGCCTTCGCCAAACAGCCGTTCTTCGGAAACGGGCTGTCGGCCGCGCGCGGCCTCTTCCTCGACGAGATCGGCCTCGGCGGCGGCCACAACGCCTTCGTCAACGCCCTCGTCGAGGGCGGTGCGGTCGGGGTGACCCTCTTCTGCACGCTGCTGATCGTCCTCGCCACCGTCAACGTCGGGCTGAGCCGGTTGCCGGCGCGGCGCGCCGACGCGGCGCTGCTGGTGAGCCTGGTGCTGTTCTTCGCGGTGGACGGGCTGACGGCGGAGATGTCCGCCGCCCCCGCGAACGTCGCGTCGGTGTGGCTGTACATGGTCATCGCCTGGACGGTGATCCTCATGAACCAATCCGGTGACCGGGCCCGCCGGCCGCCGGCCACCACGGAGCGGGCTCCGGTGCCATAGCCATCGGGCGGTTTTCCTTGCCGTGGTGGTCAAGTTGGTGTTTGGTGAACCCCGAAGGGAGGCGTGCCGAATGAAAGTCGTCGCCGTAGTGGTATCGATCGTCACCGCGGTCGGGGCTGTGGCGCCGCGGCAGGCGGCCGCGCAGGTGGAGGGCTGGCGTACGGCGGGCCCGCTGCCCATCGGCACGGCGGCCTATCCGGTGCCCGCCGGAGCCTTCTATGTCTCCCCTCAGGGAAACGACGCCGCGAACGGCAGCCAGTCGGCGCCCTGGCGCACCGTCGGCCGCGCCGTGAAGGCCGCGCCCGCGGGTGCGGTGATCGTGCTGCGCGGCGGCGTCTACCACGAGTCGGTCGAGGTGTACGGCAAACGCCTCACCCTTCAGGCGTACCCTCGCGAGGCCGTGTGGTTCGACGGCACGGAGCCCGTGAGCGGCTGGGTCAGGGACGGGTCGATCTGGCGCAGGGACGGCTGGACCGTCCGTTTCGACAACACCGACCCGACGGCGGGCGGCGGCCCGGCCTGGCACATGGTGGGGTCGGAGAACCCGGTGGCGAACTGGCCCGACCAGGTCTTCGTCGACGGGCGCCAGCAGCGGCAGGTGGCCGGCCGCGACCAGGTCGTGGCGGGCACGTTCGCCGTCGACTACAACCGCGGAACGCTCTATCTCGGCTCCGATCCCACCGGGCGCGACGTGCGGGCGACGACGCTGGCCGAGGCGCTCTACCTCAACATGGCGCACGGCTCGGCCGTCCTCGGCATCGGCTTCCGCCGGTACGCGACGCCGATCAAGCGGGTCGGCGCGGTGAAGGGGTTCGGCAACGACCTGCGGTTCGAGAACGACGTCTTCGCCGACACGGCGCTCGCCGGCCTCAGCATCAAGGGCGACCGGATCGTGGTCCGGCACAACTCCTTCCTCCGCAACGGCCAGCTCGGGCTGCACGGGCACCGCACCCAGGGAGCGGTCGTGACCGGCAACCTGATGGAGGGCAACAACTGGGAGCGCTTCGAGCAGGCGCCCGTCTCCGGTGGCATGAAGATCACCACCTCGTCGGGTCTCCAGCTGATCGGCAACCGCTCCCAGCGCAACCGCGGGCCGGGCCTGTGGCTCGACGAGTCCGTTTCCGACGCCGTGATCGCCCGCAACCTGGCCTGGGAGAACACCGGGCACGGCATCCACTTCGAGATCTCGGCGCGCGGGCTCCTCGTGGGGAACTTCGCGGCCGACAACGGCAGGAACGGGCTGTACGTCAACGAGTCGAGCGACGTCCGCATGTGGAACAACACGGCGCTGCGCAACGGCGAGTCGCAGATCAACATCATCGACGGCGCCAGGGAGCAGGCCGACCCGAACATGCCGTGGAACGTCTCCGGGGTCGAGGTGCGCAACAACGTGCTCCAGGGAGGCGGCACCGGGCCGCTGATCTCGGTGCAGGACCTGACCGGCAGGCGTACGGCCGCGCAGATGGCCACGCTGGACTACAACGTCTATATCCGCATGGGTCAGAGCCGCGAGTCGCTCATCAAGTGGATTGATCGTTCTCGGGGCGGCGGGACGTACACCAGCCTGAAGGGAATTCAGGCGCAAATAGAAGGTCATGGTCGGGAGGTTCCGGCGGAAAACGCCCAATCCGGTCTTTCCGCAGGTGCGGCGCTGCCCACTGACGTCGCAGGCTGGCTGGGCACCCAAGCGGGCGCGCGCAACGTGGCCGGAGCCCCTTACTAGACCTAATCGTGATCGCATTGGAACCAATCGGGTAATCAATCTACGGTCGCCATTAGACCGTTCCATTACGATCTATTTCGTAACGCAGCCCATAAGGGCGCACGGGACGAAGTAGGTACAAGTGCGTTCCAAATTACCCCTGTTAAAGCGCTCTGCGCTCGCACTCCTCATCGTCGCCGGATTCGGCCTCGCCCAGAGCGGGGTCGCCGCGGCCGATATCGACCCTGAACCCGGCGTACCCGAGACCGTGACGGCCGACGCGCTGCCCACGTGGCAGATCAACGGCGTCGTGTGGAAGCAGGCCACGGTCGGCAACACGGTCTACGCCGTTGGCAGTTTCTCCAAGGCCCGGCCTCCCGGCACGAGTCCCGGCGACCCCCAGGAGGTCAACCGCGCCAACATCCTCGCGTACGACATCACGACGGGGAACCTCCTGCCGTTCAACCACACGCTCAACGCGCAGGCCCGCTCGATCGCGGTCTCCCCGGACGGCTCGCGGATCTACGTCGGCGGCGACTTCACCACCGTCGACGGGGTGACCCGCAACCGCCTCGTGGCCTTCAACACCGCCACCGGGGCCGTCGACACCGCCTTCAGCGCGTCGATCTCCAACACCGTCTGGGCCATCACGGTCTCCGACAGCACCGTCTACGTCGGCGGCAACTTCTTCAACGCCAACGGTCACTCGCGCAACCGCGCCGCCGCGCTGGCGCGGAGCAACGGCGCCCTGCGGGACTGGGCGATCGAGCCCGACGACGAGATCCGCGCCATGCTGGTGTCCCCGGACCAGAGCCGGGTCATCGTGGGCGGCAAGTTCCAGAACTTCAACGGGGAGGCGCGCGTCGGCGTCACCGCCGTCGACCCGGTCACCGGCGCCTCGCTGCCGTGGAGCAGCCGTCCCACCCCCACCGCCATCGACGGCAAGGGCTTCTCCTACGTCGACGACCTCACCACCGACGGCACCGTGATTTACGGCGCAAACGACGGCGAGGGCGGTCACTGGTACGACGGACGCTGGGCTGCCGATCCCACCACCGGTGACCTGATCTGGCTCGACAACTGCTACGGCGCGACGTACAGCGTCTTCGTGACCGGTCAGGTGCTCTACAGCGTCGGCCACGCGCACGACTGCAGCTCCCTCGGCGCGTTCCCCGAGAGCAGCCCGACGACGTGGCACCGGGCGCTGGCCGAGACGACGTACCCGGTCGGCACCGACCAGGCCCCGCCGGGACAGAACAGCAACTACAGCGGACAGCCCGTGCCGGGCCTGCTCCACTGGTTCCCCTCGATCAACGCCGGCAGTTACACCGGCATGAACCAGGGCGGCTGGTCGCTCACCGGAAACGCCCAGTACCTGTCCATGGGCGGCGAGTTCACCTACGTCAACGGCAACCCCCAGCAGGGCCTCACCCGGTTCGCGATCAAGACGATCGCGCCGCGGAAGGCCGCGCCCATCCCCGGCCCGGACCTGACCCCGACCGCGGTCTCCTTCCGCGCGGGCACGGCCAGGGTGAGCTGGAAGGCGACCTGGGACCAGGACCACGAGAAGCTGAACTACGAGATCCTGCGGGACGGCGGCAGCACGCCGATCGCGACCGTCACCGCCAAGTCGAACTTCTGGACGCTGCCCGCGCTGGGTTTCCAGGACACCGGCCTCGAACCGGGCTCCACGCACACCTACCGGATCCGGGCGAGGGACCCGCAGGGCAACGCGGTCGGCAGCGCCACCTCCGATCCCGTGACCATCGCGACCTCGGGAGGGTCCAGCGCCTACCCCGACGCCGTGCTCGCCGACAACCCCGCGAGCTACTGGCGGCTCGGTGAGCCCACCGGCACCACCGCGTACGACTACGCGGCGTTCAACGACGTCACCGAGAAGACCGGGGTGACGCACGGCGCGACCGGGGCCGTCAACGGCGACTCCGACGCCGCCTCGCACTTCGACGGCACCTCGAGCGGGTTCGGTGTGACCCAGTCGCAGACCCCCACGACGCCGAGCTTCACCATCGAGGCGTGGGTCAAGACGACCACGAACAGGGGCGGCAAGATCGTCGGTTACGGCAACGCGGCCACCGGCAACAGCGGCAACTACGACCGGCACGTCTACATGGACAACTCCGGCCGGATCTTCTTCGGCGTCCACCCCGGCGCCGTCCGCACGATCAACTCCGGCACGGGCTACAACGACGGCAACTGGCACCACATCGCGGCCAGCCTCAGCGAGACCGCCGGCATGACCCTGTACGTCGACGGCCGCCGCGTCGCCCAGTCCGCCGCCACCACCAGCGCCCAGCAGTACAACGGATACTGGCGCATCGGCGGCGACAGCCTCAGCGGATGGACGAACCAGCCGACGAGCTCCTACCTCAACGGCGACATCGACGAGGTCGCGATCTATCCCTCGGCGCTGCCGCAGGACAAGGTCATCGACCACTTCGTGGCCAGCGGCAGGACCAGCCCGATCCCGCCCGCCCCGGCGGACCCGTACGGCAAGGCCGTCTACAACGACGAGCCGGCGCTCTACTGGCGGCTGAACGAGACGAGCGGCCCGGCGGCCGCCGACTCGGGCAAGGGCGGCGTCGCGGGCACCTACACCTCCAGCGGCGTGAGCTACGGCCAGACCGGCGCGCTCGTCGGCACGACGAACAAGGCGGTGACGTTCAACAACGGCGGGGTCGCCTCGACGACGACGTACGCCAACCCGACGGCCTACTCCGAGGAGCTGTGGTTCAAGACGACCACGAACCGCGGTGGCAAGCTGATCGGGCTCGGCGGCTCCGCCACCGGAACCAGCTCCAACTACGACCGCCACGTCTACATGCGGAACGACGGCAAGCTCGTGTTCGGCACGTACACCGGCAGCATCAACGTGATCACCACGAACGGCTCCTACAACAACGGCCAGTGGCACCACATGGTGGCGACCCAGGGCCCCGGCGGCATGAAGCTGTACGTGGACGGCACCCTCGCCGGGACCAACCCGCAGACGGGCGCCGAGAACTTCACCGGCTACTGGCGGGTCGGCGGGGACAACCTCAACTCCTGGCCGAACCAGCCGACCAGCAACAACTTCGCGGGGCAGATCGACGAGGTGGCCGTCTACGGCGGCGTGCTCACCGACGCGCAGGTCGCCACGCATTGGCAGAAGGGCTCGGGCAACGGGCCGCCGAACCAGCCGCCCACCGCGTCGTTCACCGCTACCTGCCCCGCGCTGGAGTGCTCGTTCGACGCCGGGGCGTCCGCCGACACCGACGGCTCGATCGCCTCGTACGCCTGGGACTTCGGTGACGGCACCACGGGCACCGGGAAGACGCCGACGCACACCTATCCGGCCGCCGGCGACTACCCGGTCAAGCTGACGGTCACCGACGACCAGAACGCGACGGGCATCCGCACCGACACGGTCACCGCCCAGGCGCCGGCGAACCCGCCGGCGGCGCTGGCGTCGGACGCCTTCGGGCGTTCGGTCTCCGGCGGTCTGGGCTCGGCCGACACCGGCGGGGCGTACTCGCTCTCCGGCGCGGCCTCCTCGTTCGCGGTGGACGGCAGCGCGGCGCAGATCTCGCTGCCCTCGACCAGCGCGAACCGCCGGGCGTACCTGAACGGGGTGTCCAGCACGATGACGGACACCACGTTCTCCTTCACGACCGACAAGGCCGGCACCGGCAACGGCGTCTACATCTGGGGCATCGGGCGCAGTGTGAACGGCCAGGGCGACTACCGGGCCCGGGTGCGGCTGCTGTCGTCCAACGGGATCGGCCTGCTGGTGAGCCGCACCGACTCCGCCAACGCGGAGACGGCCCTCGTCTCCGAGCAGACGGTGGCCGGTCTCACCTACAGCGCCGGAACGGTGCTGAAGGTCCGGCTCCAGGTGGCCGGAACGTCTCCGACGACCGTCCAGGCGAAGGTCTGGCGGGCCGCGGACGCCGAGCCGGGCTCCTGGCAGGTGACCGCCACCGACTCGACGGCCGGTCTGCAGGCGGCGGGCGGCGTCGGGTTCGGCACGTTCCTGTCCGGGACCGCGACGAACGCGCCGGTCGTGACCACGGTGGACGATCTGGTCGCGACCAGCACGGCCACGGCGCCGACCGCGGCGTTCACGCCCAGCTGCACCGGGCTGACCTGCGCGGTGGACGCCTCGGCGTCGACCGCGGGTTCCGCGCCGATCTCCACCTACACATGGAGCTACGGCGACGGTGTGGTGGAGACGGGCCAGACCGCGTCGCACACCTACGCCCAGCCGGGCACCTACCGGATCACGCTGACCGTGACCGGGTCCGACAACCGCACGAGCGTCGCCACCCAGACGGTCGACGTCTCCTGAGATGACCAGGAAGGCCCCGCCGGCGACGGCGGGGCCTTCCGCCTACCCCCGTCTTTCCCGTCTTCCTCCCCGTCTCCGACCGACCACGAGGTGCCGCAGATGGAACAGATGCAGATCCCCGACGCGTACGTCTTCACCCCCGCCGTCCACCGGGACGACCGCGGGGTGTTCCTGGAGTGGTTCCGGGCGGAGGATCTGACCGCCGCGCTCGGGTACCGGTTCGAGCTCGCCCAGGCCAACCTCTCGGTCTCCCGCCGGGGCGTGCTGCGCGGCGTCCACTTCGCGGAGGTGCCGGTGGGCCAGGCCAAGTACGTGACCTGCGTGGCGGGAGCCGTCCTCGACGTCGTGGTCGACCTGAGGGTCGGTTCGCCCGCCTTCGGCCGGTGGCAGAGCGTGCCGCTCGACGACGTGAGCCGCCGGGGGGTGTACCTCGCGGAAGGGCTGGGGCACGCCTTCTTGGCGCTCAGCGAGGAGGCCACGGTCGCCTATATGTGCTCCCAGCCGTACGCTCCGGGGCGGGAGCACGGGATCCACCCGCTCGACCCCGAGCTCGGCATCGCGTGGCCGGAGGGGCTGGATCCCCTCCTGTCGCCGAAGGACGCGGTCGCGCCCACCCTGGCGGAGGCGGGGGCGCGGCATCTGCTGCCGAGCTACGACGACTGCCTCGCCTACTACGAGAAGCTCCGGTCGGCGTAGGCCGCCCGGCAGGCGGCTCAGGCCGGCGTCAGGATGATGTCCCGGGAGCCGTAGCGGGGCAGGGGCGCCTCCGACTCGATCTCCGCCGTGGTGATCTCGTGCAGGGTCTCGCTGCCGATGGCGTGCACCTGGTAGCCGCCGGAGTGGAGTTCGCGGATGAGGGCGCGGAGCCGGGGGACGTCGGCGAGGACCTCGACGACGATGGTCGGCCGCGCGGCGAGGATCTGGGGCCACACGGCTTCCAGGACGACGGCCTCGTAGCCCTCGATGTCGAGCTTGAGCAGGTCGACGCCCTCGACGAGGTCCTTCATCGGAATGGTCGGGACCTCGACGTACCGGGTGGCCGGCCGGTCCTTGATGCCCTCGGTGCCGCTGGCCAGGTAGGCGCCGGTGGGCGCGGTGTAGCGCTCGCGGTCGGGCAGCAGGAGACGCATCGTGGCGGGCGCGTCGTCGCCGACCACGGCGGCCTCGACGACGGTGACGTTCGCCAGGCCGTTGAGGTCGACGTTGGCGCGCAGCACGGCGGCGGACTCGGGGTTGGCCTCGACGGCGGTGTACGGGACGGATCCGGCGGCGTGCGCGCCCTGCACCGTGTAGTAGCCGATGTTCGCCCCGACTTCGAGAATCCTGGTGGCCTGCCCGCAGAGCCGCCGCCATTGTTCGGTCTCAGCGCCCTCGTAGCCGCGTTCGCCGTACCAGAACAGCAGTTGCGCGAGCCGGGACCGTACGGCGGAAAGCCGGATCACCGGATTGTCGGGAAGGGTGAAGTCGGCCAGCGGGGTCAGCGGCCGGTGCCGCAGGACCCGCACCACCTGCTCCCAGAAAAAGCGCGGCCCGCCTTTTGCCGTCGAATAACGCTCCCGCACGAGCATGACCAGCCCGATCGGCACCAGGGTCAACAGCCGGGACACCAGAATCCGCGCCTGTACCCGCGCGTTCGACTGCGCCATCGTCCCTCCGGAATGCCGTTCGAGTGCATTTGGATATTAATGGGCGGCAGGCCTTTGGGGCAGGCGCATGATGAAAAACATTGCGCACGAAAATGGCTCTCCGCCCGGCCGGGCGGAGAGCCATTTTCGGGTGGCCGGAGGATCAGCCGATGGTCCAGGTGTCCCCGCCGTGGAGCAGGTCGGCGAGGCTGCCCTCGCCCTTGTCGGCCGTGGCCGTGGCCACCTGCTCGTTCAGCAGGTGGTCGTAGGAGGGCCGGTCGACCGAGCGGAAGACGCCCATCGGCACGTGCTCGAACGCCGGCTCGTCCAGCCGGGACAGCGCGAACGCGAGCGACGGGTCGGGGTTGTGGGCGTCGTGCACCAGGATCTCCCCGTCGGACACCTCGGCGCGGCGCACCACCTCGACGCCGCCCGTGGGCGAAAGCCGTACGGCCCGCTCGTTCTCGCCGGTGCCGAAGACGATCGGCTGACCGTGCTCCAGCCGTACGGTGATCTCGTCCCGGGTGCCCGGGTCCTTCAGCGTGTCGAAGGCCCCGTCATTGAAGATGTTGCAGTTCTGGTAGATCTCCACCAGCGAGGCGCCGCGGTGCTCGGCGGCCTGGCGCAGCACGCCCTGCAGGTGCTTGCGGTCGCTGTCCATGGTCCGGGCGACGAACCCGGCCTCGGCCCCGAGCGCCAGCGAGATCGGGTTGAACGGCTTGTCCAGCGAACCCATCGGGGTCGACTTGGTGATCTTGCCGATCTCGGAGGTGGGGGAGTACTGCCCCTTGGTCAGGCCGTAGATCCTGTTGTTGAACAGCAGGATGTTCAGGTTGACGTTGCGGCGCAGCGCGTGGATGAGGTGGTTGCCGCCGATCGACAGCGCGTCGCCGTCACCGGTGATGACCCACACCGACAGGTCGGGCCGGGAGGCGGCCAGGCCGGTCGCGATCGCCGGAGCGCGCCCGTGGATCGAGTGGAAGCCGTAGGTGTTCAGGTAGTACGGGAAGCGGGAGGAGCAGCCGATGCCGGAGACGAACACGATGTTCTCCCGGCGCAGCCCCAGCTCGGGCAGGAAGCTCTGCACCGCGGCGAGGATGGCGTAGTCGCCGCAGCCCGGGCACCAGCGCACCTCCTGGTCGGACTTGAAGTCCTTCAGGGTCTGCTTGGCGTCGGTGCGCGGGATCAGGGCCAGGCCCTTGCCGTTGAGGCCCCCGTTGAGGGTGTCAGTCACTTTCGATCACTTCCCCGATGACGGCGGCGAGCTCCTCGGCCTTGAAGGGGAGCCCCCGCACGCGGTTGTAGCTGATCACGTCGACCAGGAAGCGGGCCCGCAGCAGCATGGCGAGCTGCCCGAGGTTGATCTCCGGCAGCAGCACCTTGTCGTAGGAGCGCAGCACTTCGCCGGTGTTGGCGGGCAGCGGGTTCAGGTGACGCAGGTGCGCCTGGGCCACCTTGTGCCCGGCCGCGCGCACCCGCCGGGCCGCCGCCGCGATCGGCCCGTACGTCGAGCCCCAGCCCAGCACCAGCACGCGGGCGTCGCCGCCGGGGTCGTCGACCGCCAGGTCGGGCACGTCGATGCCGTCGATCTTGGCCTGGCGCAGCCGCACCATCCGGTCGTGGTTGTCGGGGTCGTAGGAGATGTTCCCGGTGCCGTCGGCCTTCTCGATGCCGCCGATCCGGTGCTCCAGACCGGGCGTGCCGGGCACGGCCCAGGGGCGGGCCAGTGTCTCCGGGTCACGCTTGAACGGGAGGTACGTGCCGTCCTCGCCGTTGGCCTCGGTCGTGAACGGCGCGGTGATGTCGGGAAGCTCCGACACCTCCGGGATGCGCCACGGCTCCGAGCCGTTGGCCAGGTAGCCGTCCGAGAGCAGCATCACGGGCGTGCGGTACTTCACCGCGATGCGCGCCGCCTCCACCGCCATCGTGAAGCAGTCCGACGGCGTCGCCGGGGCCAGGACCGGCACCGGCGACTCGCCGTTGCGGCCGTACATGGCCATGAGCAGGTCGGTCTGCTCGGTCTTGGTCGGCATGCCGGTCGAGGGACCGGCCCGCTGCACGTCCACGACGATCAGCGGCAGCTCGGTGGTCACCGCGAGGCCCACGGTCTCGGCCTTCAGCGCGACGCCGGGGCCCGAGGTGGTGGTCACGCCGAGCGACCCGCCGAAGGAGGCGCCCAGCGCGGCGGCCACCCCGGCGATCTCGTCCTCGGCCTGGAAGGTGCGGATGCCGAACCGCTTGTGCTTGGACAGCTCGTGCAGGATGTCGGAGGCCGGGGTGATCGGGTAGGAGCCCAGGAACAGCGGCAGCTTCGCCTGCACCGCCCCCGCGATCAGCCCGTACGACAGGGCCTGGTTGCCGGAGATGTTCCGGTAGACGCCCGGCGCGAGAGTGGCCGGCTTGATCTCGTAGGAGACCGAGAACGACTCGGTCGTCTCGCCGTAGTTCCAGCCCGCCTGGAAGGCCGCGATGTTCGCCTTGGCGATCTCGGGCTGCCGCGCGAACTTGGACTCCAGGAACTTGATCGTGCCCTCGGTCGGCCGGTTGTACATCCACGACAGCAGGCCGAGCGCGAACATGTTCTTGGCCCGCTCGGCGTCCTTCTTCGAGATGTCGAAGCCGTCGAGCGCCCGTACGGTCAGCGAGGTCAGCGGCACCGCGTGGAGCCGCCACTCCTTCAGCGAGTCGTCTTCGAGCGGGTTGCCCGGGTAGCCAACCTTCTGCAGGTTGCGCTTGGTGAACTCGTCGGTGTTGGCGATGATGTCGGCGCCGCGGGGCAGGTCGCCGATGTTCGCCTTCAACGCGGCGGGGTTCATCGCGACGAGCACGTTGGGCGCGTCGCCGGGGGTCAGGATGTCGTGGTCGGCGAAGTGCAACTGGAAGCTCGACACCCCGGGCAGGGTGCCGGCGGGCGCGCGAATCTCCGCCGGGAAGTTGGGAAGCGTCGACAGGTCGTTGCCGAACTGGGCCGTCTCCGCCGTGAACCGGTCACCGGTGAGCTGCATTCCGTCGCCGGAGTCACCCGCGAACCGGATGATCACGCGGTCGAGCTGCTGAACCTGCTTGGTCACAGCTCCTCAGTCCTCCTTGACGCGCCCAGGCCTGTCTGCTTGTGGCACGATGTCATGTCCATGCTAGATCCATCGGGGTCAGGCTGGTTTCTCCGTAGTGCGCACTTGACGCGCTGTCTACCGGGACTTGCCGGCCCGCCATATGCGGGCTGTTTCGACTGGGTGCTCCGGCCGCCGGGGTGGCGCACCGTCAGCCTCGCGAACCGTCTGGACGACACAGGCCCGACGCGAGCCGGCACAGGTCCACGTGCAAGCGGGCGACGAGCATGGTTCGGGTCACGATCCTCAACTATATGCGGGGAGCCGGGCTGAGACCGTCAGCGTTCAGCCTGTGAGATTGCGCCCGCCAGGATTCAGGGGTCCACAGTAGGGGTCAAGAGTGGATATTTGGGCTCATGTGCCGTGGTCATGGCTGGTCCCGGGCCGGACGCGACCGGTCCCTCCGGCGGAGGAGAATGGGGTCATGGCGGTGAGCGCATGCCCGTGAACGATCTTCCGATGCCGACGGCAGGCCCGGTGACGCGGCCGCTGCCCGAGCCGATGCGGTTCGTGCTGAACTGGGGTCGCCGTTACTCCCTCTGGGTGTTCAACTTCGGCCTGGCGTGCTGCGCGATCGAGTTCGTCGCCACGTCGATGAGCAGGCACGACTTCATCCGCCACGGGGTCAGCCCGTTCGCGGACGGCCCCCGCCGCGCCGACCTGCTGATCGTGTCGGGCACGGTCACCGACAAGATGGCCCCGGCCGTGCTGCGGCTGTACGAGCAGATGCCCGACCCCAAGTACGTCATCTCGTTCGGCGCCTGCTCCAACTCGGGCGGGCCGTACTGGGACTCCTACTGCGTGACCAAGGGCGTCGACCAGATCATCCCGGTGGACGTGTACGTCCCGGGCTGCCCGCCGCGCCCCGAGGCCCTGCTGCACGGCATCACGAAGCTGCAGGAGAAGATCGCCGCCGAGTCGGCCGAGGATCGCCCCCTCCTGGCCGCGGACCGTTCGCTCCCGGCCGCGGATCGCTCCGTCCCGGGCGCGGAGTCATGAGCGCGCTGCCGGAGCCGTACGGCTCCCGCGTCGGCGACTCCTTCGGGCAGGACGTGCTCGACGTGGAGCCCGGCGAATGGATCGACGCGCTGACGGCCGCGCGCTCGGCCGGGTTCGCGTTCTTCGACTGGCTGACCGCCGTGGACGAGCCGCCGGAGGCGTTCGGCGTCGTGGCCCACGTGTTCGACCCCGTCGCGTTCGCGCACCTGCTCCTGCGCACCCGGGTGCCGCACGCCGACCCCCGCCTGCCGACCGCGACGGGCGTCTTCCGCGGCGCGAACTGGCACGAGCGCGAGACGTACGAGATGTTCGGCGTGGTGTTCGACGGCCATCCGGACCTGAGCCCACTGCTGCTGCCGGACGGCTTCGAGGGTCATCCGCTGCGCAAGGACTTCGTGCTCGCCGCCCGGGTCGCCAAGGCGTGGCCGGGAGCCAAGGAGCCGGGGGAGTCCGGCCAGGGCTCCCCAAGCCGCCGCAGAACACTCCCGCCAGGAGTCCCACCCGGCTGGGCATCCTCCTCCTGAGAAGCTCCCCACAGCCGGCACAGCCGACCTCGCGCTACTCCCGCACACACCCCCGCCGTACCACGCTCTCGCCGCACCGCATGGCGGGCGGTGCGGCATCAGAACGGGCACCTCCACCCCGGCCATGCCGCCGTCGCCTCGTCCTCCCACGCCTGCAGCGTCTTCCCCTCGTACACCGTCTCGCGGTGAACGCTCAGCCACTCGACCAGTTCCGCACTTCCACGAACCTTGTCTTGTACCAGCCAGGGCTGGCCGCTGAGGTCAGAGCGGGGGATCCTGTCGTGGTCCACAAGGCACTGCACCACCGCCACGAGCGCCTGGTCACGCCGATGTACCTCGTCGTCCACTGACTTGGGGGGCTTTTGTTCTCTCGTGCAGGCCGCCAGTGTGAGCGTCAGAGATAGGAGAAGTGCGGTCGTCGCCCACGATGCCCTCACTGTTGCACCCTCATCGCTTCCTGCGCGGCCCTGATCCAGGCGAGCAGGGTTCTGCCACCGTAGGAGGTCTCGGCGTGCGCGCTGAGCCATTCGACGAACTCGGCGTTGGGCGTGAGCCTCCCGTTCGTGTACCAGGTGACGTGTTCTGGCGGATGAAGCGCGCCCGCGCCGATGAGGCCCTGAACCACCGGCACCTCGATCTGGAGAACCTGCTTGCGGAAGGCATCGTCATTGTCCTTCAGAGCACGCAACGCGTGATCCGTATCGAAGGACTCGTTGGCCAACGGGCCGAAGCTGCCGGTCAGGAGTTGAGCGATGGTTCCCGGTCCCCATGTGTTCTTGAAGCTGAGCGCACCGAAGCCGCCGGTCAGGATCGCGAAAGCTGTCTGGTTCCGTGTCTCTTCTTCATCCCGCAACTGCTCGTCGATGAAGTGCCGCTCGTTCTGCAAGCGCTGCACCAGGCCGTACAAGCCGGCTATCTCGTTCAGGTAGTCCGCGTCGGACGGATCCTTGATGGTCGCCGCGACTGCGACCGCCACGCGGGCGTTGAGGATGCCCTTGAACCGTCCGAACTCTTCCGGCGTCCGCAACGCCTCAGCGAACATCGTCTCCAGTTCGCTGGTCTTGACCACGACTGTCCATGGATTCGCGGGATCGTTCTCCTTCGGCAGCGGTTGCGAGGAGAAGTCATGCCCCACGGACTTGGCGAAGTCGGGGAGGTAGCGCTCGGCTGTGTGGGTCAGGGCCTGTCGGATCTGGTTGGGGAGCACCGTCTGAGGGCGGAGTTTGACGAAGGCGGCGGTGGCTTGGACGATGTGGACGACGGACCAGGCGGATTCCTTGGCGTCGACGGAGGTGCCGCGCTCGGCGGAGACGGCGGCCTTGAGGAAGGCCCCCACGGGTGTGGAGAGGTCCATCCGGCCGGTGGGGGGAAGCGCGCCTCCCGGATGCACGTAGGAGCTGAGGAACCGGCCGGGATCGTAGCCGGGGGTGTGCCAGGAGTCGGAGACGAGCATGCGGGCGTACTTCGGGCCGGTGGCGGGGTCGCCGAGCACGTGGCGGGCCGCGACGCCGTTCTCGGCGGCCCGTTGCAGGACGGCCCCGACGGCGTCGAACTCCGCCATGAGGCGCTGGCGACGGGTGGCGGCGGTGTCGGTCTCCGGCTCGCCGCGATCGGGTGGCCAGATCGTCCTGCCCGCGGCGCGGGCGTCGAGCATGGCCCGGGTCAGGTCGGCGAGCAGGCGCGGGTCCCACGAACGGCCGTCCGGGCCGTACTTGGCCAGCATGCCGGCCGACCAGGGGTCGGAACCGCGGGTGACGGCGTCGCGGGCCGCGGTGGAGAGGAGGGGACGGCTCTCCTTGCCGGCGCCCACGCGCATCCGGCTCGCGGCGGCCAGCGAGGCGCCGAGCGCCCGCAGGATGCTCACGGTCTCCGCGCTGAACAGGGTGGGTCCGGTGCGGTTGTACAGCGCGCGGGCGGCCTGCGAGGCGAGCGGCCCGGCGCCCGCCCAGAAGGCCTGCTGGTAGTCCTTGTCGGCGAGGTGGTGTTCCAGGCGTTCGGCCAACGGTGCAAGGGCGGCGCGGGCCTCCTCGGGGTTCTTGGCCGCGAGGGCCGCGGCCAGCGTCTCGGCGTCGCGTCGCCCCTGGTCGCGGCTCTGCCCGGTCGCCTCCCAGTCCAGCCGTACGACCGGGGGGCGGGCGAAGACCGGCCCGAGCGCGCCCGGGGCCCCGGTCATCACGTTCCACCCCTGGTCCCTGGCCAGTTCGTACGCCCTCGTCGTGCGGGCGTCCATGTCGCGGACGTCGTCGAGCGCGGCGGCGATCAGCCGGGGCAGTGAGGCGAAGCTGAGTTCACTGCCCCATTTCTGCATCTTCTGCTGAATCACGGGGCCCTGCCGGGCGAGTAGGTCATGAAGCTGTTCAAGCCGTCTGGTCAGCTCTTTCAGATTCTCGGGATCGACCCCGACGAATTGCCCCACTGGTTCCCTCTCCCCGGCGGACTCCGTGACGACGGACTACGAGGCGGCCCTCAGGCGTTCCGCCTCCTCGGCACGGGCGACGAGATGCGACTGCTCGGTGAGAACGGCGTCGAGCAGTGTGGTGAGCTGGACCTTTCGCGCGAGCCAGTCGGCGGCCCACAGATCCGCCGCCGTACCCTGCCAGGTGTGGTCGCCGAACATCGGAGGCACGGCGCCAAGCGCATCGAGAATGTCCCGCGCGGCCGTGGCGGCCGCGGCCATGTCCGCTCTGCACTCGGCGATTTCCGGCGCCGTCATTGGTCCCTCCGGTTGTCGCGGCTGACATAACGCCCAAGGAGCACTTCGCAGCCTAGGGAAATGCTTGCCGTATAACCAGAGATATGTGACGGCGGCCGGAGTTGAGCGCCTATGGGAGAAAAATGCCGTATTCGGATAGGTCAGCGGTGAGGTGGGGAGGCAGGGACGCGGCGGCGGAGACGTCCTCGGCCGAGACGAAACCGCCCACCTGCTCCCGGACCCGTACGACCTGATCGGCGAGCGCGAGGGTCATCCCCGGCATGCTCGCGATGAGCGGCGCGGGAGCGCGGTTGAGGTCGACCAGGCCGCCGTCGTCGTACTGCCGGGGCAGGTCGGGCCGACCGATCCGCAGTTCGCGCGCCATCGCGGGATCCCGCTCGGCCAGCTCCCTCGCCTGCTGCCGCAGCACCCGCCGGTGCTGCGCGACCGCCAGTGCGTGCTCGTTGAGCGTGGAGGGCTGCGAGGCGAGACCGAACACCCGCTTCCTGATCACGAAGGAGTGCAGGGTCCCGCCGAGCCAGGGCCCGAGCGCGCCGATGATGATGGCGGCGGTCGCCGGCCACGGGGTGGGGACGTCGTCGTAGACCACGCTGTTGTAGAGCCACGCGGCCGTCAGGGCGGCGTATCCGGCGGCGGACAGGCCGAGCCCGACGCTGCGCCGGCGAATGGCGGCGTACAGCATCGTGAAGGGAGTGCCGGCTCCGCAGGTGAAGAGCGGGACGAGCGCCCAGACCACGCTGGCGGCGCCGGACGGCGGTTGCGGTGGTGGTGGCGGATAGCCCCCGTAGTAGGGATTCGGTGGTCCCTGTGGTGCGGGAGGATAGCCTCCCGGTCCCCCATAGCCGTTCATGGTCCAGACGATACGGATTCGTCGCCGTTTGTGCGTGCCCTTCTTCCCCACATCCTGTGGACAACTATGGGGACGGGGCTGTGGACGATGTGGAAAACCGTGCGGACGGAGCCGTGCGTCCGGCTGCCGTCCACAGCGCTCGATACGGTGCGCGAAGATGAAGTATGGCGCGCGTACCAGGAGAAGGACCGGCAGGGGACCCGGCCGTGAGCACGCGGCAGGCGCCGCACGAGCCGGAGACGGGGCAGTATCCGGAGGTCCGCCCCGACCTGCCCGCGCGCAGCCGGGGCGTGATCGCCCTGGTGGAGGAGAACTGCACCGTCTGCATGCTCTGCGCGCGTGAATGCCCCGACTGGTGCATCTACATCGACTCGCACAAGGAGACGATCACGGCGCCGGAGGGCGGACGCCCGCGCGCCCACAACGTGCTCGACCGCTTCGCGATCGACTTCTCGCTGTGCATGTACTGCGGCATCTGCATCGAGGTGTGCCCGTTCGACGCGCTGTTCTGGTCGCCGGAGTTCGAGTACGCGGAATACGACGTCCGCGACCTTCTGCACGAGAAGGACCGGCTCGGGGAGTGGGTGGCGACCGTGCCCCCGCCGCCCGCGCCCGAGATCGGCGCGGAGCCGCCGAAGGGGCCGCTCAAGGCGCCGTCCGCGATCACACGCGCACAGGCGGCCCGATCCGTCGTGGGGCCGGCGAAGGGACCCGGCGACGGCGCGTCCGTCGCGGAGGACACCGCGCGGCGGCCCACGGAACAGCCGGCCGCGCAGCCGGTGGGTCAGCAGACGGTCAGGCCGGCAGAGGGCGGACCGGCAGAAGGCGGGGCGGCAGAGGTCCGGCCGGAGGGCGGCGCGGCGGAACCCGCAGGCGCTTCCGGGACCGAACCCGCGCACGGCCCCGGGACCGAACCCGCGAACGGCCCCGCGACCCAACCCGCGAGCGGGCCGGGGAGCCGCCCGCGGCGTGAGCCGCCGCGTGCCATGCGCGACGTCCGCTCCATCCGGCCGCCCGGCGCACTGCCGAAGAAGCCTCAGCAGCCCGGCGAGAAGGGTGGTCCCGAGGGGCGGAGCTGACCTCTCGCACGCCGGAGCATCCCACGGGAACGTTCGCCCAGGACCTGCGCGTTGGTAGGGCTGGACACACCGAACCGTGAGGAGGAGGCGTGCACCACAACCGCCTGCGCACCGCGGTCCTGCTGGGGGCGCTGTCGGCGTTCCTCCTGGCGGCCGGGGTTTGGCTGGGGGGCGGGGCGGGTGCCCGGATCGCCGTCGTGGTCGCGCTCGTGACCTGCGGCGTCGCCTACTTCACGGCCGACAGGATCGCGCTGTCGGCCCTGCGGGCCCGGCCCGTGGCCGAGGTCGAGCAGCCGCACCTCTACCGGGTCGTCCGCGATCTGTGCACGGAGACCCGCAGGCCGATGCCCCGCCTGTACGTGTCGCCGACCATGCAGCCCAACGCGTTCGCGACCGGCCGCAGCCCGCGTGACTCCGCCGTGTGCGTCACGCACGGCCTTCTCGGGCTGCTGGACGAGCGCGAGCTCAAGGGCGTGCTCGGCCACGAGCTGTCGCACATCAACAACCGGGACACGCTGATCTCGTCCGTCGCGGGCGCGCTGGCCACGATGATCACTTATCTGGGATACGTCGGCCTGTTCTCCGGTTCGGACGACGACGAGGGGCCGGGGTTCCTCGGCGCCATCCTGGTGATGATCCTCGGCCCGGTCGCGGCCACCATGATCCAGATGGCGATCTCGCGGTCCCGGGAGTTCGCCGCCGACGACGCGGGCGTACGGCTGACCGGAGACCCGCTGGCTCTCGCCTCGGCGCTCCGCAAGATCGAGCTGGAGGCGCGCCGGCTTCCCCTTCCGGAGAACGGCAGGCTCGCCTCCGCGGGTCACATGATGTTCGTCAACCCGTTCCGCTGCGCCGGGCTCGGCAGGCTGTTCGCGACCCATCCGCCGGTCGCCGCGCGCATCGCCCGGCTGGAGCGGATGGCCGGCTACCGGCGCTGACAGGGCCGGGAGAGGGAGCAGTCGGCGTTCAGGAGTGCTGGTGGACCGGGTCGGTCTCCTCGGCGCCGAGCGCGGGCAGCCCGTCGATGCTCTCCCGGTTGTGCTTGGCGCGGTAGTTCCGCCGCTGCTGCACGTCCTTGCGCCCGGCCCAGTCGTCGAGCAGCGCCCGGTCCTGCTCGTACGCCATGAAGGGCACCGAGTAGCCGCAGGAGTCGGCGATGCGGTCGCAGGAGACCACGATGACCGAGCGCACCCCCGGATGCGGCCCGAAGAGCGTGAGCAGCCCGGAGAAGTCGGCGTCGCCGGGAGTCACCACGCGGCCGGTGCCGAAGAGACGCACGATCTTCGGCGGCCCGGAGAAGGCGCAGAACATCAGCGTGACACGCCCGTTGTCGCGGATGTGGGCGATGGTCTCGACGCCGCTGCCGTCGAGATCGAGGTACGCGACAGTCGTGTCGTCGATGATCGCGAAGGTGTCGCCGTAGCCCTTCGGCGACACGTTGACGTGGCCGCCCCGCTCGGGGGCCGTCGCCACGAAGAAGACGGGTTGTGCGGAGATGAACTCACGCAGCCGGTCGGTGAGCTTCTCGTAGACCTTGCCCATACTGCGACGATAACCCGGGCCACTCGCCCGGCAGCCACCCTATCCACAGGGTGGACCGCCGGGAGAGCGGGCCTTGGGCGCCAGGTTCAGGTGCCAGGGTCGGTGCCGGGGTGCAGCACCCGGCGCAGGAACTCGCGGGTTCGCTCGTGCCGCGGGTCGGCGATGACCTGCTCGGGCGGCCCGTCCTCGACGATCACACCGCCGTCCATGAACACCACCCGGTCGGCGACCTCGCGGGCGAAGCCCATCTCGTGGGTGACGACGAGCATGGTCATGCCGTCCTCGGCGAGCTGCCGCATGACCGACAGCACGTCGCCGACCAGCTCGGGGTCGAGCGCCGAGGTCGGCTCGTCGAACAGCATCAGCGAGGGGTTCATGGCGAGCGCGCGGGCGATCGCCACGCGCTGCTGCTGACCACCGGACAGCTGGGGCGGATAGGCGTCGAGCTTCTCGAGCAGCCCGACCTTCTCCAGGTTCTCCCTGGCGACGCTGTCGCACTCGTCCCGGCGCCGCTTGAGCACCCTTTCCTGGGCGATCGTGACGTTCCGCCGCACGGTCAGGTGCGGGAACAGGTTGAACTGCTGGAACACCATGCCGATCCGCCGCCGGGCGGCGTCGATGTCGACGTCCGGGTCGGTCAGGTCGACGCCGTCGACGATCACCTTGCCGGAGGTCGGCTGCTCCAGCAGGTTGACGCAGCGCAGCAGCGTCGACTTCCCCGAGCCGGACGGCCCGATCACGCAGACCACCTGGCCGCTCTCGACCGTGAAGTCGATGCCCTTGAGGACTTCGAGCCTCCCGAACGACTTGTGCAGGTCACTGATCTCGACGGTGCTCATCGGCCCGCTCCCTGACGTGCTTCGAGCCGCCTCGCGACGTACCCGAGGGGGATGGTGATCAGCAGGTAGGTGAGGCCGGTCACGAGGATCGGCGTGGGGTTGGCGAACGTGGAGGACTGGTCGTTGCCGAACTTCGCCAGCTCGACCTGCGCGGCCGTGACGCCGAGGATCAGCACCAGCGACGAGTCCTTCAGCAGCGAGACGAGCTGGTTGGTGAGCGGCGGCAGCACGATCCTGATCGCCTGGGGGATGATGATCGACACCATGGCGCGCATGTGCGGCATGCCGAGTGAACGCGCCGCCTCCAGCTGGCCCTTCGGCACCGCCTGGATGCCCGCCCGGAAGTTCTCCGCCATGTACGCCGCCGAGACGAGGCCGAGCCCCAGCGCGGCGTTGCCGTACACCCCGCCGGGAATGTCGAAGTTGGGGAACGCAAGCCGCAGGCTGCCGATCATCAGGAAGATGAGCAGCATCGGCAGACCACGGAAGATCTCGATGTAGATCGTCGACAGCCACCGGTACGGCGCGACCGTGGACAGTCGCATCAGCGCCAGCACCAGTCCCAGGACGAAACCGAGGACGAATCCCGAAAGCGTGTAGATCACGGTGTTGCGCAGGGCGACCGTGAACAGATCGGGAAGGCCCTCGCGGGCCACGTCGAGGTTGAGGAACGACTGACGGATCGCCCCCCAGTCGGCCAGGGCGGCGAGGACGACCACGACGACCACCAGCAGGGCGTACTGGACGCCCCGGCTGATGCGCTGTCTCCGGCGCGGGCTGAGCCCCTTGCGGGGCTCGGCGGGGGAGGGTGCCTCCTGCTCGCTCACAGCACTCATGATCCGGCGGCGGGCGTCTCGGTTCCGGTCGCGGCCGGGCTCTCACCGGTCGTGGCGCCGTCCGAAGCCCCGTCCGAAGCGCCGCCGGTCGCGGCGCCCGGCTCGGTGCCGAACCACTTCTTGTAGATCGCGTTGTAGGTGCCGTCGGACTTCGCGGCGGCGAGAACCTCGTCGACGACCTTCTTGAGCGCCTCGTTGTCCTTCTTCATGCCGATGCCGTACTGCTCACCGGTGTCGAGGCTCGCGACCTGCTCGAACTTGGCGCCGACGTCGGGCTTCTTCAGCCAGGTCAGCACGACCGGGAGGTCCTGCACGATGACGTCGGCCTGGCCGGTCTGCAGGCCGAGCAGCTCCTTGGGGGAGTCGGCGAACTCGATCGGCTCGAAGCCCTTGCCCTTGACGTAGTCGAGACCGGTCGTGGACGCCTGCGCGCCGAGCTTGAGGTTCTTGGCCTTGACGTCGTCGAGCGAGGTGACCCCGCTGCCCTTCTTGGCCATCAGCGCCTGGGTCGCGTCGAAGTACGGCTCCGAGAACAGCAGGTTCTGCTTGCGCTCGTCGGTGATCGTCATGCCGGCGGCGGCCACGTCGCACTTGCGGGAGTTGAGCGCGGCGCCGCTCTTGATCGCCGCGAAGTCGATGTCGACGATGTCCTGCGTCACGCCGAGCTTCTTGGCGACCAGGTCGACGATGTCCACGTCGAACCCGACGACCTTGTCGCCCTGGTTGAACTGGAACGGCTCGTACGGAATGTTCGTACAGGTCGTGATCTTGCCGGCGCTCACGAGGGCGACGGTGTTCGGGCCGGGGGTGGCCGTCGCGGCCGAGTCCGAGCCGCCCGACTCGCTCCCGCAGGCGGTCACCAGGAGGACCGTCGCCAGTGCCGCCGCGCCGATGCCCGCCGCTTGCCGATAAGTGGACCAGGGAGCCACGCGGCCTCCTCGCTGTAGTGCGTGAACGGTACAGAGGCGCAGTTTAGGGGCATGTTATGACGCTTTTGTCACAGGGTGAGGTCTTGCGGTAACACCTGTGGCTGTGGAGTCAGGGGTGCATGCCCTCGGTCAGTGTGTTGAACCTCTCCAGCATTCCGGCGAGCTGCCGCACGTCCTCCTCCGGCCAGGCGGCCAGCAGCGTACGCAGCTGTCCCTGGCGCGCCGCCCGCGCGTCGTGGAGCCGCCGGTGCCCCTCCTCGGTGAGAGCCAGCAGGTGAGCCCGGCCGTCCTCCGGATCGGGGCTGCGGCTGATCAGCCCGAGCTCCTCCAGCACCTTGAGCTGGCGGCTGATCGTCGCCCGGCCCACCCGCAGGTAGGCGGCCAGGTCGCTGGAGCGCATGGGCGAGCTCTGGTCGATCCGCACGAGCAGGCCGTACGCCCCGGGGTCCAGCTCGGGATGCACCTTGCGTCCCATCCCGGCGGAGAACGCCTGGGAACGCCGGAGCAGGATGGCGAGCTGCCGCTCGACCGCGCAGTACGCCTCGTGCGCCTGCGGCGCCTCCGGAACCGACTGGTGCCCCTCGTGCCCCTCTTGCTCTCCGGCCGTTGGCGGCCGGAGAGCGGTCTCCGTCTCTCGCATGGCCTGCCTCCTCCTGACTGCCTGTGGCAGGGTCTACCCGCGCACCGCCTGGATGTCCAGCTCCACTTTCAGCGTCGCCCCGATCAGTGAGATGCCGGCCTGGACGACCTGGTTGTAGGTCATCGCGAAATCCTCCCGGCGCAGCTCCGTGCCCGCGCGGAAGGCCGCCCGCAGCCCGCCCCACAGGTCCGGGCCGGTGCCGAGGTACGCGAGGTCGAGATCGACTGGGCGGCTCACGCCGCTCAGTGTCAGCACGCCGTGCACCGTCCACCGGTCCGGGCCCGCCGGCGACAGCCCGGTGCTCCGGTACGTGATGACCGGGTGCTCCGGGACGCCGAGGAAGTCCGCCGACCGCAGGTGATCATCGCGCATCTCGTTGCCGGTGTCGATGGACGCCGCGGCGATCTCGGCGACGACCGACGAATCCTCCGGCGTGGCGCCCATGTCGATGCGGCCGGAGAACTCGGTGAACCGTCCCTGCACGCTGCTCAGGCCGAGGTGCCGGGCCGTGGCCGACACCTTCGAATGCGCGGGGTCGATCGTCCACACCCCGGGCGGCGGAAGCGCGGTGCCGCCCTGCCGGGCGAGCACGAGCGTGCCGGCCTCCGCCGCCCCCGAGGCGGTCGCGATCGCGGTGGACGCGGCCGGGGCGTATCCGATCGCGGTCGCGACCACCGTGTAGACACCCGGGGCCAGCGGGGCGGTGGCGACCTGCCCGTCGGCGTCCGCCTCCGCCCGCGCGACCTGGCGCCCGGCCGTGTCGGTCACGGTGACGATCGCGTGCTGGACGGCCCAGCCGTCCGGGGTCCGGACCGACGCGTGCAGCCCCCGGGGGACCGTGGTGGAGATGCTCATTCCGGGTGCCCCAGCCACACGTCGTACGGCTCGTCGCCCTGCCCGTCGAGGTTCAGGGAGTTCGCGACGGGCGGATAGCCGGTCGCGACGACGGTGTAGCGGCCGCCGGTGAGATCGGTGAAGGCGTACTCGCCGTCCTCGCCGGTGGTCACCATGCCCACCACGTTGCCCGCGGCGTCGAGCAGCGTGACCCTGGCGTCCGCCAGCGGCACGCCGTCCCGGACGCGGACCGTGCCGCGCACCCGCGCGCCGGGCAGCAGCACGACGTCCTGCCGGGTCTGACCGGTGCCGAGCACCTCGATCGGGACGGCCGTCGGCCGGTACGCCGGGCCGCTGACCGTGAGCGTGTAGGTCCCGGCCACGACGCCGGAGAAGGAGAAGCCGCCCTCGGCGTCGGTCGCGCCGGTCGCGACGACCTCGCCGCGCACGTCCGTCACCACGACCATCGCCTCGGCGACCGGCCCGCCGTCCGTGCCGCGTACGGTGCCGACGAGCCGGCCCGAGGCCGCGAGCACCATGTCGAAGTCGACCGGCTGGTCGCCGACGACCAGCGTGGCGACCTGCGGGTCCCGGTCGCCGGCCGACGCGATCAGCACGTACGTCCCGCCGCCCGGGGCCGCGAGCGCGTAGCCGCCGTCGTCCCGGGTGACCGTACGGCCGAGCTGGTGGCCGCGCACGTCGATCAGCGTGAGTACGGCGCGGCCCACGGGCCCGCCGTCCTGGCCGGTGACGAGCCCGCGGATCTCCACGCCGTGCTGACCACCCTGGCCGCTTCGTCCGCCGAGGCCGTACGCCTCGGTCGCGAGGCTCGCGTACGGACGCTCGCGCGTGGCGGTGAGGACGGACGGCTCAGGGGTGAACGGCTGGGTCTCGAGGTGGTGGGGGACGGCGCCGAAGCCGTTGGGCGAGGTCGTCTCGGCACTGGTTGTCTCTGAGCCGGCAGTGGCGGGCGTCTGCCGGTCGCGCTGCGCGTGGCGGCCGGGCGCGGAGCCGTTCCTCGGGCGGGCGGGCTCGGTGAGGGCAGGCTCGGGGTCCGCCGGGGCCTCGGCCTGGACGGTGTGCGTGCTGGTCCGCAGAGGGACCTCCTTGATGAACAACACGGCGATCAGCGCGAGGAAGGCGACCGGCGCGGCGTAGAGGAACAGGTCGCCGATCCCGTGGCCGTACGCGCCCTCCATGGCGGTGCGGATCGGCGCGGGGAGCGTGGAGAGCTTCGGAATCGTGCCGCTCTCGCCGCCGGTGCCGTTGACGCCGATCGCGGAGAGGTTCTCCTGCAGGTAGGTGCGGACGCGGTTGACCATCACGGCGCCGAGCGCCGAGACGCCGATCGCGCCGCCGAGGGAGCGGAAGAACGCGACGACCGCGCTGCCCGCGCCCAGTTCCTCGGCGCGCACCTGGTTCTGCACGGCGAGCACGAGGTTCTGCTGGCTCATGCCGATGCCCACGCCGACGAGGAACATGAAGACGGCGACGAGCCAGTAGTCGGTGTCGTACCGCAGCATGCCCATGAGCGCGAAGCCGGCGGTGAGGAAGAACGTGCCGGCGACGAGGAAGACCTTCCAGCGTCCGGTGCGGGTGATGATCTGCCCGGAGACGGTGGAGGAGAGCGCGAGGCCGAGGATCATCGGCAGCGTCATCAGGCCGGCCACGGTGGGCGTCTCGCCGCGGGCGAGCTGGAAGTACTGGCTGAGGAAGGTCGTGCCGCCGAACATTCCCACGCCGACCAGGACGCTGGCGACCACGGCGAGGCTGATCGTACGGATCCGGAAGAGGTGCAGCGGGACGATCGGCTCCCTGGCCTTCGTCTCCACCAGGAGGAACAGCGCGGCGAGCACGACGGCCCCGCCGACCATCGCGCCGGTTTGCCACGACAGCCAGTCGTACTTGGTGCCCGCGAAGGAGACCCAGACCAGCAGCAGGGAGACAGAGGCCGCGATCAGGACCGAGCCGCCCCAGTCGATGCGCACGTCACGCTTGACCACCGGCAGGTGCAGGGTCTTCTGCAGCACGATCAGGGAGATGATCGCGAACGGCACGCCGACGTAGAAGCACCAGCGCCAGCCGAGCCACGAGGTGTCGACGATCAGTCCGCCGATGAGCGGGCCGCCGATCGTGCCGACGGCGAACACCGCGCCGAGGTAGCCGGAGTAGCGGCCCCGCTCCCGCGGCGGGATCATCGCCGCCATGATGACCTGGGCGAGAGCGGTCAGGCCGCCGACGCCGAGGCCCTGCACCACCCGCGCCCCGATCAGCATCGAGGGGTTCTGCGACAGGCCGGCGATCGCCGAGCCGATCACGTACACGGTCAGCCCGAGCTGGATCAGCAGCTTCTTGCTGAACAGGTCGGCGAGCTTGCCCCAGACCGGCGTCGAGACCGTGGTCGCGAGCAGCGTCGCGGTGATCACCCACGTGTACGTCGTCTCGTCCGCGTGCAGTTCCGCCGTGATCGTCGGCAGCGCGTTCGCCACGACGGTGGACGACAGAATCGCGACGAACATCCCCAGCATCAGACCTGAGAGCGCCTCCAGGATCTCCCGGTGCGTCATCGCGGGGGCCGCCGCGCCCGGCGGCGTCTCCCTGGTCATCGCGTTCGCCATCAAAGCCCCTCTGTGCTTGAACTTAGTTTCCCTAAGCAATCATACGCTGATCGTTGCTTGAGGCAACCAAGTGGTCATAGTGGGTGGGGTGCTCAGGCATGACAAAGGCCCTGAACCCGCAGGTCAGGGCCTTAGTACTGGTTTCCGGCTGTGACCGGTATCACCGGTAGTTGACGAACTGGAGGGCGATGTCGAGATCCTTGCCCTTGAGCAGTGAGATCACCTCCTGAAGCTCGTCCTTCTTCTTGGAGCTGACCCGGAGCTCCTCGCCCTGGATCTGCGCCTTCACGCCCTTCGGGCCCTCGTCCCGGATGAGCTTGGAAATCTTCTTGGCGTTCTCCTGGTCGATGCCCTCCTTGAGGGCCACCACCAGGCGGTACTCCCTGCCGGACGGCTTCGGCTCGCCCGCGTCCAGGATCTTGAGGGACAGGTTGCGCTTGACGATCTTCTCCTTGAAGACGTCGAGGACCGCGTTGGCCCGCTCCTCGCTGTTCGCCTTGATCTCGATGTCCTTCTGCCCCGACCAGGAGATGCTCGCGCCCGTGCCCTTGAAGTCGAAGCGGTGCCCGACCTCCTTGACCGTCTGGTTCAGGGCGTTGTCGACCTCCTGCCGGTCGATCTTGCTCACCACGTCGAAACTGCTGTCGGCCATCGGTGTCCGTGTCCTCTCTCCGTTGACCTTCGAGATTAGTGGCCCCCGGTGCGATCAGAGGTCCTTCCTCATCACGACGCGGGGCGCCACCTCTATGCCGAGGGCCCGTTCGTGCTCGACCAGCGCGCTGAGTTCCGGCCCCCACTCATGGGGCGGGATGACCCGGAAGCCGCGGCGCGCGTACCAGGGCGCGTTCCACGGCACGTCCCGGAACGTCGTCAGGGTCACCGCCGCAGCGGTGGCCCGCGCGGCAGGTGTGTGCATGGCGGTAGTCGTCGGGTCGGCAGTTGTTCGCGCGGCGAGACCGGCTTGCATCGCGGTAATAGCGCAGACGGCCTCCAGAAGCCGGGTCCCGATCCCCTGGTTGGCATGGCCGGGATGCACGGCGATCTGTTCGAGGTGAGTAAGGCCGTCGACCACTCCGATCAGGGCGAACCCCACCGGCGGCCGACCGGCCACGATGACACGCGCGGGATTGTCACACTCCTCGACGACCGTGGTGCCCGGCGGGAAGACGATGCCGAGCGGCGGGAACATCCCGTCCGCCGCCCGCTCGATCTCGGGGAGGGCCGCGAGGTCCGCCGGCTCGGCCTGTCTGATCACCGTCCCACCATGACCGCCGGCCTGCCGCGCCCGCTCCTGGGTTTCCGGACCTGCCGCTGTCCAGGAGCGAACCGGACGGAACCCATGTCACGTGCACCCGGGAAGTCCGCTATTCTTCTACCTGTCGCCGCGGCGAGCGGAAGACACGGCAGGTTGCCCGAGTGGCCAAAGGGAGCGGTCTGTAAAACCGTCGGCTCAGCCTACGCAAGTTCGAACCTTGCACCTGCCACACCAGCCAAAAGAGGCCCGTCACCAGCACGAACACGGTGACGGGCCTCTTGCTGTATGTCCGGCTGTCCAGGGCTGGCAACGGCGTTCTACGGCTCGTCGCGGCCAGTACGCGGCCAAGTGTTCAGGGCTTCGTGGCCTGCAAGATCCGGCGCATGGCCTCGCCTTGCTGCCCGTGGATGCACTTCGCGTAGACCCGCAAGAGCACGTCCACGCTGTGCCCGGCCCGCTCGGCCGCGTCAGGGCAGAGGCTCCCGCGTTGAGTCATAGGGAGACGGTTGCGTGCCGCAGGTCGTAGGGCCGACGAGCCAGGGGAGAGGCGACCTGGGCAAGGGTGAAGGCTGTATGTCATCCCGGCCCGTGCGCTGTTCTAAGGAACCTCTAAAGGTGGCTGAAACCATACCAGAGGCCGCGATGTTTGTGTCGTCTCCACGGCGCCGGTTCTCGTCCGGCGCTCAGTGGACGAAAGGCATCACGATGATGAAACGCACACGGCTGGCCGTGGCCACGGCAACGCTGGCCGCGCTGGCCGCGACCGGTACGGCTGCGGCGGCTGATCCGGCCCCGGCACCCGGCGCTGCGAAATCCGAGTCATCGACGGTCAAAGTCGACGGGAGATCGAGGGCGGGTGCGCAGGCCGATCTGGCCGCGATCGCGGCGAAGCTGGGAGTGGCGGCCGAGCGGCTCGATGCCGCGCTGGTGGCGGCCAAGATGTCGCTGGCCGAGTCGGCCGGTGTCACGCCGGAGGCCTTCGTCGCGGCGGTCGCGGCCAATCTGGGGCTGCCGGTACCGCAGGTCCAGGAGGCTCTGCGGCCGATCGTCGTCGAGCCCGCGCCGGGTGATGACCGCCGGGGCAAGCTGGACGGCATTGACAAGAAGGCCCCGGACGGCCCGCAGAACTCGTCAGACAAGCCCAGGGCGGGTGTGGAGGCCGATCTGGCCGCGATCGCGGGGAGGCTCGGGGTGACGGTCGAGCGGCTCGACGCCGCGCTGGTCGCGGCCAAGAAGTCGCTGGCCAAGTCGGACGGTGTCACGCCGGAAGCCTTCGGTGCGGCGGTCGCGGCCCAGCTGGGGTTGCCGGTCTCGCAGGTCCAGGAGGCTCTACGGCCGATGATCGCCGAGCCCGCGCCTGCTGGCGCCGACCGGGGCAAGCTGGACGGCATGGACAAGAAGGGCGGGGACGGCCCGCAAGAGTCGCCGTTCACCACCGACGCCGCGGCGGCGTCTCTGGCCGAGGCGCTCGGTGTCGATCAGGCCAAGGCCAAAGCTGCTCTGGCCGCTCTGGTGGCGTTGGGCAGAGTCGACGTGACGTCCAAGACCTTCCGCGACATCGCCGCCTCCCTTGGGGTCGGCTCCGACCGGCTCGATGCCGCGCTGAGCGATCTGAAGCGGTCACTGAGCAAGGGCTGACAGGCTTCGCGTCTCGCATGAAGCTTCAGGATCGACGGTGAGGATGGGCGACCATGCGGATACTCGTGGTGGACGACGACCCGGCTGTGCGGCGGTCGTTGGAGCATGCGTTGCGCCGGGACGGCTATGACGTGTCGTCAGCCGCTGACGGAATGTCCGCCCTCGCCGAGCACGGCGTGTTCCGCCCGGACGCGGTGGTTCTCGACGTCCTCATGCCCGAGCCGAACGGGCTGGAGGTGTGCCGGACACTGCGTTCGGGCGGGCACGACACTCCGATCCTGATGCTCACGGCCCGGGACCTGGTCACCGACCGGGTCGCCGGGCTCGACGCGGGGGCCGACGACTACCTGGCCAAGCCGTTCGCCTTGGAGGAACTGCGGGCCCGGCTCAGAGCCCTGCTCCGGCGCAGTGGCGCCAGGGCCGAGGTGCTGCGCTTCGCCGACGTCGACCTTGACGTGAGCGGCTGCAGGGCCGAGCGTGCCGGCCGGCGCCTGGACCTGACCAAGACGGAGCTGTCCCTGCTGGAGCTCTTCCTGCGCAACCCAGGCCGGGTGCTGAGCCGGACGCAGATCTTCGAGTCCGTCTGGGGCTACGACTTCGGCCCGGAGTCGAACGCGCTGTGGGTCTACATCAGCTACCTGCGCGGCAAACTCGAGGCGGACGGCGGCAGCAGAGTGATCCAGACGGTGCGCGGCCTCGGGTACGTCCTGCGCGAGGAGCCATGAACCTGCGCACCCGGCTGGCCATCGCCGGCGGTTCCGTGGTGGCGGGCGCCCTGGTGCTCGTGTCGGTGGTCCTGTATCCGGCCGTGGAAGCCAACCTCCGCGGTCAGATCGACAGCTCGCTGGTCGTGGCCGCCGGCCAGGCACCGAACGTGGCGGCGGCGATCAAGGCCAAGTTCAGGGACGTCAACGGGGAGCCGGGCTTCCCTACCGTTCCGCTGGGGATCGGAAGCACCCAGCTGCAGATCGTGCCGCGCCCTGTCCGGATCGGGCCGTCGACGGAGTTCGTCGACATCACAGCTCGCGACGTCGCCGTCGCGGACGGCACCGCCGGTGCCTACTTCCGTGACGCGGTCTACAACGGCGTCGTCTACCGCGTCTACACCGCCCAGTTGCCCGACTCGCCGGGGACGCTCGTGCGCACGGCCATCCCGGAATCCGATCCCGCGCCCACGCTACGCGAGCTCGCCTGGCTGCTCGCCGGCTCGACGGTGGCCGCCGGGCTTCTGGCAGCACTGGCCTCACGCCTCGCGGCACGCCGCGTCCTCCGCCCGGTGCACCAGCTCACCGAGACCGTCGAACTGATCCGTACGACCGGCGACCTGGCCATCCCGATTCCCGCCGACAGCCGGGACGAGATCGGCCGGCTCGGCGCCGCGTTCGCGGCGATGACCGCCGCCTTGGACGAATCGGTCGGTGCCCAGCGCCGTCTGGTGGCCGACGCGTCGCACGAACTGCGCACACCGTTGACGAGCCTGACGGTGAACCTCGAGCTGCTGTCGGAGAACCTGGCCGACGCGCAGGCCCCACTCCTCGTCGCCGAAGCGCTCGGCCAGGCCGGCGAACTCACGACACTGGTCAACGACCTGGTCGACCTGGCCCGCTACGGTCAGGCGCCGTACCACACGGAAGACGTCCGCCTCGACCTCGTCGCCGAGCGCGTCGCGGCCCGCGCGGCGCGTCGGGCGCCACAGATCGAATTCGAGCTGGACTGCACGCCCGCTCTCGTCCACGGAGACCCCGACGCCCTGGAACGCGCCGTCGCCAACCTCGTCGACAACGCCGTGAAATGGAGTCCTCCGGACGGCCGGATCAGGATCAGCGTCAGGGCGGGCACCCTGGAGGTCGCGGACACCGGCCCGGGAATCCCCGACAGCGACCTCGAATTCGTCTTCGACCGCTTCTACCGATCACCGGCAGCCCGCGCGCACCCTGGCTCCGGTCTGGGCCTGGCCATCGTCCGGCAGGTCGCCGAGGCGCACGGCGGGACGGCCGAAGCCGTTCCGTGTCAACGCGGTGCGTTACTGCGGCTGGTGCTGCCGACGTATGTCGAACACACGGAGCCCTAGCGGGAGTGTCCACTCAGGTTCGCCGGGTTGCGGCACACCGGCCGCTTCCGAGCCTCTGATCAGGGTCTGCCGCCAATGCCGGTGCCGGCAATCGGTACCGACAGCAGGAGGAGGGGATGGCGAGCCCGTACGAGCGCAGCGATTCGTAGGTGGCAGTCAGTGCGACGGCTGCGCGGCCTGGCGGGCCGTCTCGCGGTGGTAGGCGACGTGGGTGATGCTGATCGTGTGTTGTGGTGCGAGACGCAGATCACCGGTGATCTGGCCGGTCACCTCGTCGAAGACCTGCAGATCGTCGGTGAGGGTGAGGGCGCCGCGGTCGAAGAGCACGTGATCGTTCGGGCAGAGGCAGAGGATGTTGCCCGGCTCGTCGGGGCCGTTGTGCGGCTGGCCGACCGGACGGATGTGGGCGCCCTCGGCGTACGAGCCGTTGGGGAGCCGAAGCCGTACGCCGCAGATCTGGCAGTGGTGTCCGTGTACGTCCTTGATCTGCTGCGCCAGGGCCGAGTCACGGATCACCCGCATCGTGGTGGACTGACGACGCTGCGGGGCCGGAGATCCGTCGTTCAGGAACACCTTCGCGTCAGGGGTGTCCGAGAGGCCTACTGCGGTGAGTAGCTCGTCAAGGTCGACGCCCTGGAAGTACTTCTCCAGGAGACACAGCACGATCTGCGCGCGCACGTCCGGATGCCGGCTCACGATGGTGTGGACCCACGGTTGTAAACCTCCCGTGGGCGCATGGCTGTTCATCCAGCGCTGCGCACTGCTCGTGCTCGCCGCCGGCACGTCGGACGCGTCCAGTTCCCACAGCCCGTGGTGGAACAGCCGAAGGACGGGGAACTCGGGATTCGGCCGGTCGTCGGCATGGCCGAACTTCTCGATGAGCGAGGAGATCTCGGCACTTGTCCGTGCCCAGGCCTCCAGGCGTGGCTCCGCCTGAGCGGCTCGTCCGAGTGCCCACAACAGTGTGAGCGGCTGGTGCCTGCGTGGCCTGCCGGTCGCCTTCGACGTGTCCGTACGGAGGGAGCCGATCTTCAGGAGCAGGCTCTCGGAGAGTCCCACGTCGAGATCTTATGGGGTGATTTATCGCGACAGGCTTACTCTTCGGTCCCGTTCGTGACCCGCCGTGGAGTCCTTCGACCTGGTATTCGCCAGGCGAAATCCATCTCAGTGGCATCGCCCTCGCTGCAGCGAGGGCGATCACCCTTGAGCGACTTCTCCGCCGGAAGTATTTGCTCGACTGCGGCGCATTATCGGCTCATACTGCCCTCGGTTTCCGTCTCCTGAAGAGGTGGTCGATGTACGGGTTCGGGCTGGCAGAACTGTTACTGGTCGTGTTCGAGGTGGCCGTACTGTTCGCGGTCGTCTACTTCGCGGTCCGGCTCGCGCTGCGGCACGACCGGATGAAGAACGGCGGTCGGTAAGCCCTCACGGACGGATCGGGTACCCGAGGGCCCCCGCGTCGAACCCCGGGTTGGTGAAGCCGGGTCACCGCCCACATCGCATCCGGTGCTTTCACGCTGTAGGCGGTGACCTGGGCTGTGGCGCCTTTACGGCACCTGTCGCAGGACGTAGCTGCCGCCGGTGACGGCGTGGGTGTAGCCGTCCTTGGGGCAGCGGCCGGAGCCGCCGGGGGTGTTGCCGTCGTAGAACATGCCGGCGCACTTGTAGCACCAGCGCCACTGCTCCTGGCCGCCGGGGGAGTCGCGGTTGCCGACGTCCTCGATCAGGTAGTACGACGAGACGGTCGGGTACGGGCCGATCGGCGTGTGGCCCGTGGCGCCCCGGTTGGGGCAGTATCCGAGCGTGGGGTTGCCTCCGTACCAGAGCCCCTGGCAGGCGCCGCACCAGCGCCAGTTGCCCTGCCCCTGACCGCCGTCCTCGACGGTCTTGAGGATGTAGTTCCCGCTGCCGTTGCTGTGATGACCACCGTCGAAGACGTTCCCCGCGGGGCACGTTCCCCGCGTCCCGTTCAGCGAGTACCACAGGCCGCTGCAGCGTTCGCACCAGCGCCACCCTGCCTGGGCGGCCAGCGCGGGGGCCGACGTCGCGACGGTAAGCGCGGCGCTCGCGCCGAGGAGCAGCGGCGCACCGGCCACCATGCGCAGCACCGCCCTGCGGGACGGCTGTTGGATCGGGCTTGTCATGAGCGTCCTCCATTCCGACTGGACGCCCCGACTATCAGGCGACATTCGACGGCCTTGGAAGGCATTCCAGCGCGATCCGTACAAGCCCGTACAAGCGCGGTAACTCTCGGCTCCGCACGACGGACTACATAAGGAGACCGTTTCCCGGAGGAGGCGCGGCGGTGGCTCAGGACGCGGCGGGACCGGATCCGGGCCGGATTCGCGACCGGGAGGGCTTCGCCCGGGAACTCACCATGCTCCGCGAGCGGGCCGGGCTGACCGTACGGCAGGTCGCGATGCGGGCGGGCACCCCTGGCGCGCACAGCACCATCGGCGACTGGTTCGCCGGTCGGGGGCTGCCTTCACTGGCCCTGCGGGAGCTGTTCGAGCGGGTGCTGACGGTCTGCGGCGCGGCCGAGGTCGCCGCCTGGGTGGACGCCTGGCAGCGCGTACGGCGGGGACGGTCGCGCAGGCGAGCAGGCGTCGAGCCCTACCGGGGGTTGGCGGGCTTCGAGGCCGAGCACGCCGCGTGGTTCTTCGGCCGGGACGCCCTGACCGAGCGCCTCCTCCGCGCGGTCACCGAACTGGACGGCACTGAAGCGGACGGCACCGAACCGGGCGGCACTGAACTGGGCGGTGACCAACCGGACGGCGGCGGGTTGCTGCTGGTGATCGGCGCCTCCGGCGCGGGCAAGTCCTCGCTGCTGCGGGCCGGGCTTGTCGCGGCGCTGCGCGAACGCGGACGTGCGGTCACCGTCTGCACTCCGGCCTCGCGTCCCGTCATCGCGGCCCGGCCGGGCGAGGTCCTCATCGTGGACCAGTTCGAGGAGATCTTCACGGCCTCCCGTGAACTGGCCTCCCGTGAGCCGGCCTCCCGCGAGCCGGAGCAAGCGGCGTTCGTGGACGCGCTGGTGCGGGCCGCGGCCGGCGGCGCCGTGGTGGTCATCGGCCTGCGCGCCGACTTCTACGGCCACCTGCTCCGGTTTCCGGCGCTGGCGGCGGCCGCGCAGCACGGTCAGGTGCCCGTCGGCCCCATGACCAGGGACGAACTGCGCGACGCCATCGTGGAACCGGCGCGCAAGGCCGGCTTGGCCGTCGAGGACGCCCTGGTCGAACTCCTGCTCCGCGAAGCCGGCCGGGCCCACGACGCCGGGGTCCTGCCGCTGTTGTCGCACGCGCTCTACGCCACCTGGCTGAACGACCAGGGCCACGGCCTGACCGTGGCCGGCTACCAGGAGGCGGGTGGCATCGAGGGCGCGGTGGCCGCCAGCGCCACCGAGATCTACGAGGAGCTCTCCCCCGAACGGCGTGAGCTGGCGCGGCGGCTGTTCCTGCATCTCGTGCACGTCTCCGCCGACGCCGCCGACACCCGCCGCAGGGTCTCCTCGGCCGATCTGCCGTCTCCCGGGCCCGCCATGACCGAGGTGCTGCACCGGTTCGCCGACCAGCGCCTGCTCACCCTCGACCAGGACACCGTGGAGATCACGCACGAGGCCCTGCTGTCCGCCTGGCCCCTGCTCGCCGACTGGCTGGCCGCCGACCGGGCCGCCCTGCTGCTCGGCCGCAGGTTCGCCGCCGACGCCCAGGCCTGGCGGCACGAACGGAGCGACCCCGACGCGCTGTACCGCGGAGCGCGGCTGCTCGCCGCGCAGGAGTGGGCGCAGCGGCATCCCTCCGATGTCACTCCGACCATGGCCGACTTCCTGCGGGCCTCGGGCCGTCAGGTGCGCCGCCGCACCCGCCGCCTCTACCAGACCATCGCCGCCCTGGTGGCTCTGGTGGTCGTCGCCGCCGTCGCCGCCGTGACCGCCTCGCAGGCCCAGCGCACCGCCGTCCGCCAGCGCGACCAGGCCCTCTCGCGCAGGCTCGCGGGCGACGCCATCGCGTTGCGCGGGACCAACCCCGCGCTGTCCGCGCAGCTGGGCCTGGCCGCCTACCGCCTGGCCGACACGCCCGAGGCGCGCGGCAGCGTCCTGTCGGCGTCTGCCGTGCCGTACGCGACCCGGCTGACCGCGCACCGCGCCCCGGCCTACGCCACGGCCTTCACCCCTGGCGGCCGGATTCTCGCCACGGCGGGCCTCGACCGCACCGTACGCCTGTGGAACGTCTCCGACCCGCATCGTCCCGCGCCCCTCGCGGTCGTCGACGCCTCCGACGGGGTGATGTCGGCCGCGTTCCGGCCCGACGGCCGGATCCTGGCCACCTCCGGAGCCGATCACACCGTGCGACTCTGGGACGTGGCCGACGCCCGGCGGCCGCGCCCTCTCGCCGTCCTCCGGGGACACACCGACGCCGTACGCACGGTCGCCTTCGATCCTCGGGGCCGCCTGCTGGCGACCGCGAGCTACGACCGTACGGCGGGGTTGTGGGACGTGTCCGACCCGGGCCGGGCCGTACGGATCGCCACGCTCACCGGCTACTCCGAGGGGCTCACCTCGGCGGTCTTCTCTCCGGATCACGACGTCCTGGTCACCACCTCGGCCGACGCGGCCGTACGGGTCTGGGACGTCGGCGATCCCCGGCATCCGCGCGCCCTGCCCAGCCTGAAAGGCCACACCGACCGCGTTCTGTGCGCCGCCTTCACCTCCGACGGGCGCCTCCTGGCGACGGGCGGGTTCGACAACACCATCCGGCTGTGGGACCTGCGTCACCCCGACCGGCCGCGGCCGGTCGGGGTGCTGACCGGACACCAGAACGGCATCGTCTCCCTGGCCTTCGCCCCCGGTGGACGGACCCTGGCCTCCGGCAGCTACGACCGCACCGCCCGCGTGTGGGACGTGACCGACCCCGCCTTCCCGAGCGAACCCCTCGTCCTCAGCGGTCACGCCGACGTGGTCTATTCGGTGGCGTTCAGCCCCGACGGCCGGAGTCTGGCCACCGCGGGCAAGGACACCACCGTACGGGTGTGGGACCTGCGGACCTCCGTGCTGAGCGGGCACAGCAGCCCAGTCCAGTCTCTCGCCGCGAGCCCCGACGGGCGCCTGCTCGTGGCCGGCGGTTATCGCACCGCCCGCGTGTGGGACGTCGTCGCTCCGGGGGGACCCGTGCCGCTCTCCACCCTGACCGGCCACACCGACAACATCACCGCGGCCGCCTTCCACCCCGGAGGCCGGCTGCTCGCGACCGGCGGGCAGGACCGCACGGTCCGCCTGTGGGACCTGTCCGACCCGCGCCGCCCGCGGAGTCTCGCGGTACAGGCCCACCATGAGGCCAACGTGACCTCGGTCGCCTTCGGCCCCGGCGGCGACCTGCTGGCCGGCGCGAGCGCCGACGGCACGATCGACCTGTGGCGGGTCGCCGATCCGCGCCGCCCGGCCCACCTCACCACGCTCGGCGGCGGCAACGGCTCCGTCGACGCGATCGCGTTCGTGCGAAGCAGCCGGGACGGCCTGCTCCTCGCCGGCGCGGGCGCGGACGGCGTCATCCGGCTGTGGCAGGTGGCCGACACACCCGACCGGAGCGACCCGCGCGACCCGCCCGACCGGAGCGACCCGCGCGACCCGGCGGTCCTGCGGGGACAGACCGGCGCCGTCACCCGTCTCGCCGTCTCCCCGGACGGCCGCACCCTGGCCGGCGCCGGCCTGGACGGCAGCGTACGGCTGTGGGACCTGACAAACGGCCCACGCGACGCCCGGGTCGTCGCCACGCTGACCGGCCACGCCGACGCCGTCACGGGCGCCGCCTTCAGCCCGGACGGCCATACGCTCGCCACCGGCAGCCTGGACGGCAGCATACGGCTGTGGGTTGTGGACAACCCGCGCGATGTCCGCGTCGTCGCCACGCTCACCGGCCACGACGGCCGGGTCCAGACCCTCACCTACATCCCCGGCGGCCGCGCCGTCGCCACCGGCGGCGAGGACACGACCGTCCGCCTGTGGGACGTCGACGCCGGACACGCGGCCCGGAGGATCTGCGCCCTCGCCCACCCGCCCGTCACCCCCGCCGAGTGGGCCGCCTACCTCCCCTCCGACCTGCCCTTCCGCCCTCCGTGCTGAGCCGTCAGGCGAGGTTGTAGAAGGGGATGTATCCGGCGCAGCTGGAGGTGGTCAGCCGCTTGAGAGACGAGACCTTGTCGTTGAACTTCCACGGCGACGACCCGAGGTTCTCGACCCACTCTCCCGGCCGGACGCAGAAATGCCGGTCCTTGTAGTCGCGGTCGTCGTACAGGACCCAGGCGAAGACGTCGCTGTTCTTCACGGAGCTGGCCACGTCGTTCTCCCACCACCCGTACAGCCCCAGGCGGCTGGTGGTGTAGGCGTGCGGATATCCCTGGTAACCAGAGTCCTCGTACAGGGTGATCCCGACCCAGTCGGCGTGGGCCGGCGCCACGGTGACGCCGATCGCGGCGGTGGCGAGCGCCGCCGTGGCGAGCAGGGTCCTGAGCGTTCTTCTCACGTTTCCTCCTGTGCGGTGCATGGGAGGAGCGTGTCAGCCGCCTCTTGGCGCCCACTGATACCGGGACTTGGCGCCCACTCGTACGACAGTTGTGGACCGCTGGACCATCGCGTCCTTCGAGGAGGGGTACGCGATATCGCGGTATTCCTCATCAGGAAAAATCCGGTCCTGATGTGATTGTGCGCCTTTCGGGGTCGATGCAAATATCAGTCCACGGGCAAGAATTTCCGTCTCTCGTTTGTCGTCTTCCCGAGGAGGAAAGCAAGGCGCTGTGCGGCTGATCCCTGGTGGGTCATTTTGTCGGACATTCCCGCCTTTCTGGCGCAACTTCCGAGGGGCCTGCGTTGCCGAGAATCACTACCTTTGCGAGCGCGCTCGCACTCAACGTCCTACTGGCCGTCGCCGTCGTCGGGGCCGCTGGAGCCGCCACAGCCGGGCCGCCTGCCACCGTCTGGAGCCAGTACGCCCGGGTTCAGCACGCCGCGGGGCCGCCCGGTCCGCACGCGTCCGGTGCTTCGAACTCCCAGCGCGGGTCACACCACGGGCGCGGCAGGAACACGAACCACAACAAGAACAAGAACAGGAACCGGCAGCACCTGCGCGGCGGGGAAGCACAGAGCCAGCACCTGTTGCGGGACCTCACCCACGTCCTGTCGCCGTGGCAGAAGGCGGAGACGGACACCGCGGCGGGGCCGTACAACTGGCAGGCCGCGGACGCGAAGGCGAACACCTGGACCGAGCAGTACGGCCTGGCCGGCACGCAGGAGACCGGTGAGCAGGGACAGCAGGCCGCCACCTCGCCGCGCCAGAACCAGGCGACGGCCGCCGATCCGCGGGTCACGAAGGCCCGGGCGCGGGTGACGGTGACGCGCACCCCCGCCCCCGCGCCCACCCGTACGCCGACAGCCGGCCCCACGCCCACGCCTACTCCCACGCCGACTCCGACTCCGACCCCAGTGTGCGACCGCGGCGGCGAGGGTCCGGACGTCGCCTACACCGCGCTGCCCACCGACGCCCTGAGCTGCGGCGGGGTGCCCAGCCTGGGCTTTGAGTCGACCGACACCAACGAGTTCGGCGACGCCGTCGGCCTGCGCGGGGGAGGAGGGCCGCTCGGGTCGATGCGCGTCGAGTTCGTCAGCCTCGCCTGCCAGTCCGGGAGCGCCTTCGACGGCACCTGCGTGAGCGCTCCGGGGGCGACCTACACGCACCCGATCACCGCCAACGTCTACGCCGTCGACACCGGCACCAATCCCGTGAGCCCCGGCGCGCTGCTGGCCACCGTGACGGTGAACCAGACGATCGGCTACCGGCCCACGGCCGACCCGGTGAGATGCACGGGGCCGAACCTCGGCGACTGGTTCAACCCGGCCTCGGGCAAGTGCGAGAGGGCATTCAACCAGATCCTCACGTTCGACTTTCCGGTGGGCACGGTGCTGCCGGCCCAGGTGGTCTGGACGGTCGCCTTCAACACCACCAACGCCGGATACAACCCGATCGGCACGGGCGCGCCCTGCTACAGCACCCCCAGCGGGTGCCCGTACGACGCGCTCAACGTCGGGGCCTTCACCTTCCCGAACGCGCCGTACGCCGGCGTCGACCTGAACCCGGACGTGTTCTATCTCAGCCAGGACGCCCAGCCGCTACAGCCCGAGACGGGTGCGACCGGCTTCACTCCGCTCGGCGAGATCAGGTACGGAGTGGGAGGAGGTTCGACGGAGCCTCACTAGGTTCGCCGGGAACGGGTGAGAAGCGGAAAGGCCCGGCGGACACGCGCTGTCCGCCGGGCCTCTCCGGGGAGACCTACTGAATGGTCACCTTGTCGACCTCGACCGTGATGCCCTTCACCTCGGGGGTGGATGTCGCGGTCATGACGGTGCCGGTGCCCGCGGACACGCCCTTCATCGTGAAGGAGTAGCTGAGCGTGCCGCCGGGGGCGCCCGGCGTACTGGTGACGCGGTAGTCCTGCGTCGGCGGGCCGCTGATCTGGGTGCCGGCGGTGCCCTCGACGTTCTCGGCGCCGACGGTCAGGCCGTACACCGCGCCGGGGTCACCGGGCAGGTTGCCCGGATCGTAGGCGTACGTGATGTCCTCGGCGCCGCCCAGCCCGATCCACTGCTGGAAGACCTTCAGGCTGTTCGTGCCGTACAGGTTGAGCCTCCACTCGACGACCAGCCACCTGTTCACCCCGTCGCTCAGGGTGGCGACGTAGACGCCGGGCGCTCCGGTGCCGTCCAGGTCGGTCCAGTACGGCGCGAGCACGCCGTTCGGCTGGGCGGTGTCGGGGAGCGTCTGCGGCGTCGACTGGATGTCCGCCGAGCCGTTCGTGCCGCCCGCGACCGTGTAGCCGTCGGAGACCACGCCGATCCTGGTGAACGTACGGCCCGCGAAGGTGTACGCCGGGACGGTGTAGTTCAGCGCCTCCTCGTCGCCGATGGGCGTCGGGGTGATGCCGAAGGCCGCGAGCGGAATGTACCCGGCCGGGCTGGAACCCGGGGCGATGACCGGCTTGTCCGGCTGCCTCCCCGCCAGCGTCTTCTTGGTCGTCACGATCTGGCTGCCGACCTGGGTCGCTCCGGTGACGCCGGTGAGCCGCAGCTTGGCGTCGAGCGTGCTGAGCGCGGTGACCTCGGTGTCCTGCAGGGTGGTGTTCTGCACCGAGACCGTGCAGGTGGACTGGCCGGTGTTCCTGGCGATGGTGCTCGGCGTGCAGGTCTGGTCGATCGGGACCGCGCCCTCGCGCCGGTAGAAGGCCACCGGCAGGTGCTGCTCCCGGCTGCCGCCGACCTGCTTGAGGTTCACCTGGCCGAAGTACTGCCCCTCGGGCAGGTCCGGCGCGGTGATCAGGATGGTGACCTTCTGGCTCTTGCCCGGCTTCACCGTGAAGAGCGGCGGCAGCACCGTGATGTTCGCCCCGCTGACCGTGGTGCCCAGCGCGGTGTACGTGAGCGTCTTGGTGGTCGGGTTGACGAACGTACGCTTCGCGCTGATCACGCCCGGCATGACGGGCGCGTTCACCGACGGCAGGTTGAGGTCGATCCGGTTCAGCGGGTCGGCGGCCGAGGCGGCGTAGTTCACCGCGGTCTCGTCCAGGGTCAGGCCCGCGTCGCCCGCCTTGGTCAGGTCGATGCGCCCGCCGCCGTAGTCGAACGGGTCGGCCGGGGTGGTCCGGTCCTCCTTGGTGACCTTCGTCGTCGCGGTGGTCTCCAGGGCCGACTTGACCTGGCCCGGCGTCCAGGTCGGGTGCAGCGCGAACAGGAGCGCGCCGGCGCCCGCGACGTGCGGCGACGACATCGAGGTCCCGGCGATGACCTGGTAGAGGTTGCCCGCAGGGCCTTCCACCGGCGAGTCGGGAGTCGGGGTCATGCCCGCCAGGATGTGCAGGCCGGGCGCGGAGACGTCCGGCTTCAGGAAGTCGCCGCCGGGGCCGCGCGAGGAGAACGAGGTCATCACGTCGCCCTGCCAGGTGGCCTTCGTCCCCTGGGTGAAGGTCGCCGTCGTGCCCGGGTGGGAGCTCAGCCAGCTCAGCAGGACGTCGGTCTCCGGCTTGTCGATGTGCACCGTCGGCAGCCAGTGGTTGTCGGTCATGACGTCCTGCGGCGTGGCGTTGTAGAGGATCATCCCCGCGGCGCCACCCTGCCTGACCGCGAAGCCCTTGAGCACCCGGTTCGGGCCGCGCTGACAGGCGACGATCTTCCCGGAGAACAGCCCCGGAGGCGCCGGGTTGACACACAGCGGGTCGTTGTACGGCGGCGCCGAGGCGAGCACCACGGGCAGCGGCGAGGAGACGCCCGCCGTGATCGACGCGCCCTTGATCGTCGGCCCGCCGGTCAGCGTGATCGTCGACTGGAAGGTGCGGCTCTGCGTCGAGGCCGCCACGGTGGTCACCCACGGGCCGCGGTGGTCCGTCGTGGCGGCGCCCGGCCCGGAGTTGCCCGCCGACGCCGAGACGAACACGCCCGCGGCGTACGCGTCCAGGAACGCGAGCTCGACCGCGTCGCTGTAGGGGTCGGAGCCGCCGCCGATCGAGAAGTTGATGACACGTACGCCGTCGGCGATGGCCTGCGCCACCGCGGCCACCGAGTCGGACTGGTAGCAGCCCTGCTCGCCGCAGACCTTGTAGACCGCGACGTGCGCGGCCGGCGCGATGCCGTGGATCGCGCCGCGGTCGATGCCGAGCGGGTTGGCGTGGTCGACCGGCCCGCCCGCCGAGGTGGTGGCGGTGTGCGTCCCGTGGCCGCCGCTGTCACGGGCGCTGTCCGGGTACACCTCCCCGCCCACGACCGCGTTGTACGTCGCGAGGAACGGCTGGCCGGAGATCAGCTTGCGGTTGCACGGGAAGGGATCGGCCGCCGGGGTCAGCGGGTTGTCGCCGAAGTTGCAGGTGCGCGGCGTGCCGTCCGCCTTGGGCGGGGGAGCGGGCAGCGTGCCGGGGTCGGTGAACGACGGGTGCTCCGGCCACGCGCCGGTGTCGAGGATGCCGACGATGACGCCCTTGCCCGACGACTTCATCCCGCCGAGCTGGTTGTAGACGGTCGGCGCGCCGATGAACTCGGCGCTGGAGTCGGTGAGCGGCTGCTCCACCCTGTCCTTCTGCACGGCCGCCACACCGGGCAGCTTGAGCAGGTCGGCGGCCTTGTTCGCGGGCAGCGTGAGGGCGACGCCGCCGTAGACCGTGCGGAGCTTCTGCCCCACCCGGACGCCGGGGATCTTCCTGCCGAGCTCGCCGAGGAAGGAGTTCTCGACGCTCTCGATGTGCTTCTGGTATTTCGCCGAGTCGCCGCTCTTGACGTTCAGCGCCTTGCCGGTGACGGACGGGCTGGTGCCGGGGAGCCCCGGCAGGCCGCCCTTGTAGGCCGCCAGCGAGTCGTAGTCGAGCTTCACCACGACGGTCGTCGGGTCCGCCGACTGTGATTTCAGCAGCTCGGGGTCGCTTTTGGCGAGCTTGCCGGAGGGCGACTTGGCGCCCTGGACGTGCTCGGCGTCCGTCAGTGCCGTGGCGGTCCAGGACCGCGAGGGAGTCGGGGTCGGGGTCGGGTCCGCGGCGGCGGACCCCGCCGGGGCCATCACTGGTAGGAGGGCAAGGCCGGCGACGAGCGCCGTCGTGCGTAACGCCGTCTTACGTAATAAGGACGGGGGCTTCCTCGACACGACACCTCCATGGGGACCTGTGAGGCCTCGTCACCCGGGAGCCCGCGACGGCGCCCGGAGGCGCCTGAGGGCATGGAGGATCGCGCCGCCGCCCACTGGGCGTGGAGGGGCACGGCCCTCCCCCGTGGGCGACGAGCGAACGGCCGCCGAGGGCAGGCGGCCGAACCTGTCAGGGAGTCTAACTTCGGATCGTTTGCCAGACTAGATCGTTCCATTCCGCGCTTTTTCATGCTTCTATAGACGACCTCGCCGTGCCCGATTCTCCTTTGTGGAAATCAGAGAAAATCGGTCAGACGGCCGATGACGCCGGAATCGAGCACAATCAGCGCGCCGATCGCGACGAACACGATTGGGACGAGCCAGTGCCCGAATCGTTCCGCGAACTCGATGATCTTTTTGTGTGAGCCCAGCCAGGACGCCACCGCGCACCAGACGGCGACCAGGACGGCGAACACGGCGATGGTGAGCAGGCTGGCCGCGGGACCGATGGAGCGGAACAGGGGCGTGTAGACGGAGACGTTGTCCGCGCCGTTGGCGACGGTGACGCCCGCGACGGAGAGGACTCCGGTGGCCACCGCGGGAGCGGGGTCGTCGTCCCCGCCGGACGAACGCGCCGCCGCGACCAGGCCGCGTACGCCGAGGGCGAGCGGGACCAGGCCGAGCAGGCCCACCCATTGATCCGGTACGACGGCGAGGCCGAGGGCGGCGACGCCCGACACGGCGACGAGCGCCGCGATCCCGGCGTACTGGCCCGTCACGATCTGCCAGGGACGGGGCCGCCCCCGAGCGCGGGCCGAAAGGAACAGCACGGTCAGGATGACCACGTCGTCGACATTGGTGCCCGCGAACACCGCGAATGCGGTCCCGAGCGTGGCCGGAACGCCGCTCACACCCGAGGCCGCCCGATCAACGACCCCTTGAACCGGGAGGGCCTCCAGACGAGGAGAACCGCCCCCGCCAGTCCGGCGACGGCGGCGACGACACTGGTGATCAGGATGAGGTCCCCCGAGCTTCCCGGCGGTTCGCTCACGGGTTTCGCGGAGGACGCGAGCGCGGGAGCGGGTGAGTAGATCCGGTCGACGAACGCCTTCGCGTCCGCCTGAGGGTTATCGGAGGATTTCACGCCCTCCTTCTTCAGGCCGTCCATCGCCGGCTCCAGGGCCGACTTCAGCGCGGAGTCGGCCCCGACGACGATTCTCCGTTCCGGAAGCAGGTCGTCGAGGGCGGGCGAAGGCGCGTAGTCGTCCGCCTTGACGTCACCGGAGACGATGGCGGCTTCCGCATCCCGCTTGATCAGCGACTCCGTCAGTTCGCTGTCCGGGACGCGGGTCAGTTCTGATTCGGGATAGAGCTCGCGGATACGCTTCTCCACGTCCTTGCTGAAGGTTTCGCGGACGAGAATTTTCTTGGGGAGGTCCCCTTCTCCGCCCCGCACGAGCAGGACGTCCCGCGTGCCGGAGGGAAAGTTGCCCACGGGAGTCAGGGCTGCGGCGTTCATGTCGTCGTAGGCAGCGGGGGCGTAGCCGATGAGCACGGAGGGAGCGCCCTGCACCTGGGCGTTTGTCTGGTACCCCGCGCGGCGGAGCGCCTCCCTGACGACCTCCGTCACGTACGGCTGCGCCGCCGCGTCCCTCACAAGGACGACCTTCTGCGGCGGCGGCAAAGGGAGAGCCTGCTGTGCCGGGGCGTCGTCGCCGGGCAGAAGAAGCCGCAGGGCGGCTGCACCGGCGAAGGCGACGGTGAGCACCAGGACGCCGACGGTGCACGCCAGCCGATGCCGCCGGGCCCAGGTGCCGAACTGCCACCACTGCTGCCTGGACAGGCCTTTCAGGAGGCGTCGCACGGTCTTCGGTGTGCTGTTGGCCCTCAGCAGGGACCGGCACTTTCCCTTCCACATCGACTGCTCGTCCGGCTGGAAGGCCGCCGAGACCAGCCGCTCGTACAGGTGGTCGCGGTCCTCCTGCTGATCGATCACATGTTGGAAGCAGGTGTACGTGTAGAGGGCGTCTGCCAGGGCCTCTCTGTCGGACGGGGTCCACACGACCGCCAGGAGCGCGTCCAGGGCCGGCCCGGTGTCCTGCCTTGAGGCGCCGGCGAGCTTGCGGGCGAGAACGGCGACCGTGGGGCCCTGGTGAGCTGCCTCCACCACCTCGGGGGCTCTGCTCACAGGGGGCGCGGGTGCGGGGGCTGGTCGCGTGGGAGGCGACTGGGAGGCCGACTGGCGGAGAAGATCGAAGACCCGGGGGCGGTCGCTGTCGTCGAACGACAGGGGTTTGGTCTGTCCCGCGAGCCATCCGATCAGGTCGGGGTAGTCCACGTCACGGTTGCGCAGAATGCGGTGGTACTTCGCCGAGTACTCGTCGAGGGGAATGTCCGCGCCCTGGCCCCACTGGACGGCCTGGACACCCTCCGGGGCGTACCGGGCGAAGGAGAGCTTGATCCGGTGTTTCGTCGTGCTGCTGGTCCAGGTCGCCGCGCTGAACCTGGTCCGCAGGCCGTACGGCAGCAGCGCCATGACCGTGTCGACGAAGCGCAACCGCTGGGCCATCGGGACGCCGTCCGCGCCGACGAGGCAGACCTGCTGCCCGGCGGCCAGCAGCGCGGCGGCGGCCAGCGCGTCCGGCCCCGGCATGACGGCGCGCGGGTCGAGCGCCGGCACGGCCACGGTCAGCGGCGGCTCCGGGGTCAGCGGGAGCGCGTCGAAAGCCGCGTACAGCGCCTGGTACGACACCGGGTGGTCCTGGAGCTGGTGGTACGGCACGAAGAACCACCGGGTGTAGGCGACCTTCCGGCCTGCGAAGTCACGGTGGTCCGACCAGGTGTGGATCGCCAGCACCACGTTGTCGGATCGCTCGCCGTGGTCCCTGGTGGCCGCGCGGGCGATCGTCACCTGGGGCAGCTCGGAGGGCGTGCCGGCGGCGTACTTCGCCCTGAGCTCGTCGAAGACGCCGGCGAAGCGTTCGTCGCTCCACCTCAGCAGGCCGTACTCGTCGTAGCTGCCGTGCTCCTTGCCTTCGAGCGCCCACTCGAAGCCGATTCTCCGCGCGCCGTCCCCGTTCATTGCGGGGTCTCCTTGTCGGCGGCGAGCCGCCGCCCGAGCCACAGCATGGGCTCGACCACGTTGATCGGGTGGATCGGCCCGCGGATGCGCAGGTCGTCGTCCTCAGGAAGCAGGTTCTGGAAGTCGTGCCAGTCGAACGCCCTCGTCTGCGGATGGACGTAGAAGCCGATCGACGAGGTGACGAAGAACCGCACCCGGTCGGGGTGGAAGTAGCGGCCGAGCGCGTTGAGGACCATGTCGGCGTTGCCGTTGGCCGACAGGTCGCACAACTGCCGGAACAGGTCCCGGGCGTCGTCGTCGGACACGCGGGGGAAGCCGTACGGGTCGTCGGGCTCCGGGGCGAGCAGGTGCATCTTCTCGGCCGTCTCCAGCACGCGCGGGTCGTCGAACTTCGTGACGCACACGGCGACGTGGTGCGGGAGCCGGCCGCCGGTGAGCCGGCCGAGGTCGCGCATCCGCTCGGTGAGCCGCTTGAGCGGCGGATGGAGATGGTCGAAGGCGTCGCCGCGTTCGAACTCGCGGATCGGGTCGAAGAGGAAGACGACGCCACGGCTCTTCACCAGGTCGTTCAGCATCCGCTCACGCAGGTCGTCCAGCACGTCCGGGCCGTAGTCGAGCCGCCGGGGACCGGCGCTGAAGAGGCCGCCCGGCGCGTCGATCATGCCGATGCCGACCTCGAACGGCTCCGGTTTGCCCGCCTTGCGCCACCACCGCCGCCTGTGCCGCTCGCCGGGGCCGTAAAGCGTCCAGTGGTAGTGCTCCAAGCCCTGGCTCGCCTCGGGGAACACCTTGCCGGAGGACAGCGCGTTCGTCCGCTCGATCAGGAACTCCGACGACGCGGGGTCCGAGCCGACGATCCTCCAGTCGTCGTCCCTGCGCATCAGGGCGATGTCCAGGGCGGCCAGCAGCGTCGTCTTGCCGCTGCCCGGCGCGCCCCACATGGCGATGTCGTGGGCGGGCCGCCCCGGCTTCGGATCGGGCTGCATGCCGGTGTTCACTCCGTCTCGTCGAGCAGGGGAAACGGGACGTGGACGGCGGCGGGCGCGGCGAGCCCGAGGCCGGCGGCCAGTCCCTGGAGGTCGAGGGCGTCGAGGTGGGCCAGCGCCTGGGCGCCGAGATGACGCCAGATCCGGTGCGCCCGGCCGTCCTCGGGCTGGTCGCAGATCGCGCCGAACGCGAACCCGGGGAGCTGTTCCAGGTGCGTGAGCAGCGACTGCCAGTCGTGCCGCTGCGGGCAGGGCAGGACGCCGGAGCGGTCCGCCCACATCGGATGCGGGCGGCGGTCGCCGATGGTGAGCAGCACATGCCGGCTTGGCGGCGACTTGCTCCGGCTGAGCCGGGCCGCCACCGTCGCCAGCATGTCCTCCAGCTGCGCGGCGTGCGGGTGGTACGGGTAGCCCTGGGTGACGGCCCCTCGCTCCTCCAGGGTGTCCAGCCCCTTGAGGGCCGCCTCCGCCGGGGCCTGCCAGGTGACGACCTCCACCGGCCGGTCCCGTACGGACCGGTCGAAGGAGTGCGCGCCGTACGCGACGAGGGAGACGCGCGGCGCGTCCGCGGGCTCGCCGGACAGGAAGGCGATCATCTGGCGGGCGCGGCCCAGCCGCTCCTCGACCTTGACGTCCGGTCCGCACACCTCGACCGCGCAGATCAGGTGGGCCGGGCCGGTCCTCGGCGGCAGCCGGTCCGGCACGTCGGCGAGGAGATCGTCCCAGGTCCGCCGATCGGCGGCGAGGCCGGGCAGCCCCGCGAACCGCACCCGGCCCGGCCGCACCAGCTCGGCGGTGACGACGTACGGCCCGGGGGCGACCCTGGCGCTGTGCACGGAGAGCAGCCGCGGCTCCCGGCCCTGCCGCGTGACGACGGCGAGGGCCGTGCCGTGCTCGCCGCCCGGCGCGCAGCGGACGGTGAGCTCCGTGCGGGTCCCGGCGCGGGCGCCGACCGGGAACAGCAGCTTGCCCGCCAGCTCCAGCCGCCCGCCGGCCCCGGCGGGCCGCATCACCACGAGGTCGTACGACTGGCACAGTGGGTCGCCGACGAGGACGTCCCTGACCAGCCCGGTGATCGGCGCGGAGGTGGAGAACACCTGTGCCGTGCGCGCCTCGCGCAGCCACTCCAGCGCCTGTAAGGCCGTCGCGCTCTCGGGGGACGAGCTCACGACGACGACCTCCGACCCGGGCGCGGGCAGACCGGCGGCGCGCAGCAGGGCCTGCCGGGCGTCCTCGCCCCAGCCGTGCTCCGCCGTCAGCGTGATCCACGGCAGTACCCACTGGCGGCCGAGCGCGGTGCCATGCTCGTCCCGGTGGATCTCGAAGGTCGTCATGCCGTCGGCGGCGACCTCCACGACGACGAGCCTGCCGGTGGCGGTGAGTCCCGCGACGGCCCGGGCGAGGGCCTTGCTGAGCAGGTCCTCGCCGGGCTCCGGCACGGGATCCCGCGTCATGCCTCGTGCCCCGTCCTCGACCCCGAACCCCGCCCCGTCCGTGTCCCCGTCCCCCGTGTCATCCCCAGTGCCGTCCCCGGCGAGAAGTTCTCGAATGCGCCCACCTTCTGTGATGACATCACGGTAAATTCCCGCGATATCGCGAAACGTGACATAGGAGAACTACGATAGCGGTGTGGCGCGCGTCACGCGATGTTTCCGTGTGTACGGCACAGGCCAGAACTCCAATCTCCCGGGAGAAACATGAGGGACTTTCTGATTGCGTTGTCCGGAGCGAGATCGGAGGTCCTGGAGCGTTGCCCGACCGAGAAACCCAAGTTCGAGGGCATCGGGGGCGCCGTCCTCACGACGGGCGTCCTCGCCACGATCTCGATGACGTTCGCCCTGAGCAGCGCGCTCGGGCTCAACGTCGTCGTCTCCCTCCTCGCCGGTCTGGTGTGGGGCCTGATGATCCTGAGCCTCGACCGCTGGCTGGTCAGCACGATGAGGGCGGACGCTCCGCGCCGCTGGCCGCTGGCCGTCCCCCGAATCCTCATGGCGCTCCTTCTCGGTTTCGTCATCTCCACTCCATTGGTCCTGCAGATCTTCAAGTCCGAAATCGACGCGCAGATCGTCGAGATCAAGCAGCGGCGGGCGGACGTATTCGTCGCGCAGCAGCAACAGGGCGTGACCGGTAAGACCATCGGCCAGCTCCGCCAGGAGGTCGCGAACCTCGAGAAGGTGGTCTCCTCCGGTGGCGACGTCCCCGTCGCCACCGACCAGGACCCGCAGATCGTCGCGCTCACCGCCGACCGGGACAGCGAGCGGAAGCTCGCCGACCAGCACTACACCGAGTGGCAGTGCCAGCTCTACGGAGGGCCCTCCTGCCCGAAGAAGGGCGACGGCCCGCTCGCCCGGGACAGCAAGCGCGCGTACGACAAGAACAAGCGCCGCATCGACCTGCTGAACGGGCAGATCGAGAAGCGCAAGAAGGACCTGACCGACAGCGGCCAGGAGGCCAAGCAGGTCCGCCTCACCAGCGCGCAGGAGGCGTTGCCGAAGGCGCGGGCGCAGCTCGACGCGGCCCTGAGGCGGCAGGGGGACCTGCAGCAGTCCTTCGACGCCGAGAACCTCACCACCAACGGACTGCTCATCAGGATGCAGGCGCTCAACGAGATCACCGGCAAGGACATGAGCCTCAGCATGACCCGGCTGCTGCTCTTCCTGCTGTTCCTGCTCATCGAGTGCCTGCCGGTCGCGGTGAAGCTGATGCAGCGGCCCGGCAACTACGAGAAGGTGCTCGCGCTCGCCGAGCAGCACGAGTTCCGCGCCGCGCGGGGCAGCTTCACCGCCGGGGCGATGACCCGGCCGCCGACCGCGGGGCCCGCCAACGGCGCCTCGGACATCTGGGGCATCTGGTCCCGTACGGGGGACACCGGGCCGTTCCCGTCGGTGCCCACACCTCGTCCCGACGACCCGTCCCGAGGGCCGACGGGAACCCGCGCCGAGCACGTCGCCGACGGCTACGGCTCGGTCGAGGACCAGGAACTGCGCCGCATGCCGGACACCCGCACCCTCCGGTTGTCGCGGCCCGCCCCGGAGCGCTCCGGCGGGGTCGAACTGCTCCCCGATGACGACTGACTCCGCCGGCATGACGGTCGGCGGCCCGGCGCGGCCCGGGCAGGTCGTCGTGGGCCGGTACGAACTGCGGTCCCTGCTGGGCCGGGGCGGCATGGGCGCGGTGTGGCTCGCCTGGGACCAGGCGCTGGAGCGCCTGGTCGCCATGAAGGAGATCCCCCTGTGGCCGTACGGCGAGCGCGCCGAGGTCCAGCGGCAGAGGGCGCTCCGGGAGGCGCGGTCCCTCGCCCAGGTCGCGCATCCCTCGATCGTCGTGGTGCACGACGTCTTCGAGGCGGACGGCAGGCCGTGGATCGTCATGGCCCACGTCGAGGGCGTCAGTCTGGAAGACCAGATCAAGGAGGGCGTGCTGGCCGAGAGGACGGCCGCGTCCGTCGCCCGCGACGTGCTGGGGGGACTGACCGCCGCGCACGCCGTCGGCGTGGTGCACCGGGACGTCAAGCCCGCCAACATCCTGATCAGCCGGGCCGGGAAGGTAGTCCTGGTCGACTTCGGCATCGCCCAGATCTCCGGGACGAGCGGCCTCACGGCCCGGAGCCGCCTGCTCGGCACCCCCGAGTTCATGGCGCCGGAACGGATCAAGGGGGAGGCGGCGAGCGCGGCGTCCGACCTGTGGTCGCTCGGCGTCACCCTCTTCTGGGCCGTCGAGGGCCGCTCGCCCTTCCGCCGGGGCAACGAGCACGCGACCATGCTGGCCGTCATCAGCGACGACCCGGAGCCGACACGGCCCGGGCCGCTGTCCCGCGTGGTGACCGGGTTGCTGGAGAAGGATCCCGCCCGGCGCATGACAGCGGAGAACGCCGACGCCATCCTGCGAACGATCCTCAACGGCCCGACGCCCCGGACTGCTCCGGCCCCCGGTCGTGGGGCGGCAGCCGAGCCTCCGCGGAAACCCCCGGCGTCGGCACCCGCGCGGGATGCGAGGCGCGAGGATGCGGGCGTACGGGCGCCCGAGCGGAGCGCGGGGCGTGAGCGTGCGGACACACCGTCGCCGGAGCCGGCCAGGGCTCCCGGCCGTACTCCTGGAGGCAGGCCGGGCGGTGCTCCCTGCGGCGGGCCGCCAGAACGCGGCCACGCTGGAGGTCTCCGCGGCGGCTCGCCGTCCGTAACGCCGTCGGGGGTGTCCCAGGGGGCGGCGACGGTGGAGACGATCCGGCGGGTGTCACCGGCAGAGGGAGCGCGTCTCTTGCTCGCTCAGCCCAGGCAGGCGGCCGCGTCGCTGCTCGACGCCCTGGACCCGGCGGCCGCGGGCGCGTTGCTGGACGCCATGGCGGGCGAGCCGTCGGCGGCGGCGACGGTGCTGGCCCTGATGGGGACGGCGAAAGCGGGACGGGCCGTCGACCACATGGCCGCCACTGGCGCGGCCGCGGTGCTGCGCGCGATGCCCACGGGCCGGGGCACCCTGGTCATGGCGGGGGTCGCGGACCGGAGCGCCGCCGCGATCCTCACCGCGCTCGGGCCCACCACGACCGCGGTCCGGCTGGTCGAGTCGATGACGACACGGCGGGCCTGGCGGGTCCTCGACAACGTGCCGCCGGCCGTCATCGCGGCCCTGCTGCGGGCGACCGCCGACGGCCGCGCCGACCGCCTCCTCTCCGGCCTCAGCCCCGCCGTCCGGCGGCAGATCACCGAGTGACGACCCACTGGACGCGGCACATTGGACATGACTCCGTCGCCTCTGGTTGGCTCCTCTGTCATGAGACGGCTGGGCGGGTGGAAAGCCGCCGTACCGGTGGTCGCCGCCCTGGCGTGCGCCGCCTGCGGGGCCGGTGCGGGCGGGGGCGTGCCCGGTCCGGGCGGACCTCCCGCGACGCACTCGGCCCAGACCACGCCCTCGGCCCGGGCCTCGGCGGCGCCCGCGCACGGCGAGGCGGCCGTACGGAAGGCGCTGCGCAAGCTGGAGGCCTCCTTCCGGGGCCGCATCGGCGCGTACGCGATCGACACGGCGACCGGGAGCACGATCGGCTACCGGGAGGGCGAGCGGTTCCCGCTGGCGTCCACCTTCAAGGCGTTCGCCGCCGGGGCGGTGCTGGCCGGCACCACCGAAGCCGAGCTGACCCGGCAGGTGGTCCACTGGACGGCCGATGAGCTGAAGCCGTACTCGCCGGATACGGGCAAGCACGTGGACGACGGGATGACGCTCGCCGCGCTGTGCCGGGCGGCGGTCGTCCACAGCGACAACACCGCCGGCGACATGCTGCTGAAGCGGGTCGGCGGGCCCAAGGGCCTGACCCGTTACTTCCGCTCGCTCGGCGACGCGGTCTCCCGTCTCGACCGCTGGGAGCCCGAGTTGAACGTGTGGTCGCCCAAGGAGAGGCGCGACACCACGACGCCCCTTGCGATCGCCCGCGACCTGCGCGCGCTCACCGCCGGCGGCGCGCTCGACGCGGCGGACCGGTCCCGGCTCGTCGGGTGGCTGCGCGGCGCCACGACCGGCGGCAAGCGCATCCGCGCCGGGCTGCCCCCGAAGTGGATCGTGGGCGACAAGACCGGCACCGGCGGCACGTACGGCACCGCCAACGACATCGCCGTCGTCTGGCCGGCCGAGGACGCGGCTCCGATCATCCTGGCGATCTACACCAACCGCCTCGCCGCCGGTGGCTCGGCGGACGACGAGGTCGTGGCGCGGACCGCCGCCGTCCTCGTGCGCGGCCTCGGCCTGCTCTCGTAGGACCGGGTCGGCGAACCCCTTTACGGACCCATAACCTTGTCCTTATCGATTCGGGGGACGAGGAAGATCGAGTGGGGATGATCCGGTGAACGCCACGGGGAAGATGCTGCGTCTGGCCGCCATGGGAGCGGCGGCGGGCGTGCTGGTCGCGGGGATCGCGCTGCCGGCGGTCGGCGGCGCGGGGGTCGGCCTGGTGTCGGCCGTCAAGGACGTCGGCCTCGAACCACGTGACCTTCCCGAGCCTCCGCTCGCGCAGGTGTCGGTGGTCCAGGACGTCAAGGGCCGCGAGATCGCGCGGTTCTACGAGCAGTACCGCGAGGTCGTCCCGCTCGCCGAGATGGCCGACGTCATGAAGACGGCCATCATCTCGATCGAGGACTACCGCTACTACGAGCACGGCCCGATCGACATCGAGGGCACGCTCCGCGCGCTGGCCAGGAACATGCAGGCGGGCGGGGTGGCCCAGGGGGGCTCCTCGATCACCCAGCAGTACGTCAAGCAGGTGCTGCTGAACTCGGCCGACACCGAGGCGGAGAAGAACAAGGCCCTGGAGGCCAGCTACGCCCGCAAGCTCAACGAGCTGCGCTACGCGATGGGCGTGGAGAAGAAGTACTCCAAGGACGAGATCCTGGAGAAATACCTGAACATCGCCTACTTCGGCGCGGGCGCGTACGGCGTCGAGGCGGCGGCGAAGCGGTTCTTCGGGGTCGACGCGAGCGAGCTGACGCTGCCGCAGGCGGCGACCCTGGCGGGCGCGGTGCAGGACCCGAACGCCACCGACCCCAACCTCGGCAAGACCCACCGCGACCGGCTGCTGAAGAGGCGCAACGTCGTGCTCGACCGGATGGCCGAGCTGGGCAAGATCACCGAAGCCGAGGCGACCAAGGCGAAGGCCACCAAAATCGGGTACAAAGGGACGAAGCTGCCCGGCGGCTGCGAGTCCAGCAAATATCCGTACTTCTGCGTCTATGTGCGCAACGAGATCCTCAACAACTCCGACTTCGGCAAGACGGCCAAGGACCGGCTGCGGTTCCTCAACCGGGGCGGCCTGACCATCAGGACCACGATCGACCCCTCGATGCAGGCGGCGGCGGACGCGGCGATCCGGAAGTGGGTCAACCCGTCCGACAACCCGGTGGCCGCCGAGGCGCTGGTGCAGCCCGGCACCGGGGCGATCCGGGCGATGGCCGCGAGCCGGCCGTACGGGACGCGCAAGATCAGGCATGAGATGTCCTACAACCTGGTCGCGGACGCGGCGCACGGCGGTGGCATCGGCTTCCAGGCGGGTTCGACCTTCAAGACGTTCACCCTGCTCACGGTGTTGAAGCAGGGCATGAAGGTCAACGACGGGTTCAGCGCGGGCGCCGGCTACACCGCACCGTCCCCGATGGCGTTCAAGAGCTGTGACGGCACGAACGTGGGCGAGACCGGCTTCACGGTCACCAACGACGAGGGGGCGCCCGGCTGGCTGACCCTGCAGACCGGCACCTGGCACTCGGTCAACACGTTCTTCATGGAGCTGGAGCGGCGGGCCGGGCTCTGCGAGGTGGTCAAGACGGCCAAGTCGCTGGGCATCCACCGCTCCGACGGCGGCGCGCTCCAGGAGTACGAGACGTTCACCCTCGGCATCAACGAGATGGACCCGGTGACGGTCGCGAACGCCTACGCCGCGATCGGGGCGCGCGGGAAGTACTGCGCGCCGATGGCGATCAGCCGGATCACCGACAGCTCCGGAAAGACGACGGACTACCGGCCCAAGTGCCGTCAGGCCTTCGCCCCCGAGGTGGCGGACGCGGCGGCGTACGTGCTGTCCGGCGTGCTGACCAAGGGCACGATGGCGGCGGTCGGCGGCATCGGCCGCGACGCGGCCGGCAAGACCGGCACCAACGACAACTCCTCCTCCGCCTGGTTCGCCGGGTTCACCCCCGATCTGGCCGGCGCGGTCAGTCTCGGCGACCCGCGCGGCACCTCGAAGTACAAGCTGAACGGCGTGACGATCGGCGGCCGTTACTACGGCGAGGTGTTCGGCGCCAGCGTCCCCGGCCCCATCTGGAAGGACACGATGCTCAAGGCGCTGAGCGGCGTGCCAGAGACGAAGTTCACCCCGCTCGACCCCTCGTTCGGCGGGTGCGGCCAGAGCTGCCGTCCGGTGGCGCCGCCGCGCGACGACACTCCGGTGGAGATCCGGCTGGACTGACGAGCCCCGCTCCGTCACCGGCCCGGCGGCGGCCCCTCGCCGCCGGGCCGGGTGTTGGCGACAGGCATCGTGGCGAGCTATAAAGCGATATCGCCATATTTCTGGAGATCGCGGCAGCCGCAGTCGAATGAGTTGACCATTACGGCATTTGGTGCGGAATAGGTGACTATGTCTGGTCAAATGTCGGAAGGCGCGGCTGCGACGCCACTCATTGGCCGCGAGGCGGAGCTCCGCCGGCTGACCGGCATGATCGACCTGGTCGGCGACGAGGGCGGCGGCCTGGTCGTGAGAGGCGAGGCGGGCATGGGGAAGTCCGCCCTGCTCGCGGCCGCGGCCGCGATCGCCGCCGAGCGCGGGCTCAGGGTCCTCACCGCGGTCGGCGTGCAGTCGGAGGCGCTCCTGCCGTACGCGGGTCTGCACCAGCTTCTGCACCCGCTCCAGGCGTACGACGACCGGCTGCCGGCCCCGCAGCGGGAACGCCTGCGGGCGGCGTTCGGGATGACGGACACGACCGTGCCCGACCTGTACCTGGTCGCGCTGGCGACGCTGAACCTGCTGGCCGAGGTCGCCACCCGCGCCCCCACGCTGCTCGTCGTGGACGACGCGCACTGGCTCGACCAGGCCAGCGCCCAGGTGCTCGCGTTCGTGGCGCGGCGCCTGGAATCCGAACCGGTGCTGCTTCTCGCCGGGATCCGCGAGGGTTTCGCCTCCGCCCTGGACGACGCGGGGTTGCCGGGCGTGTCGCTGGAAGGCCTGCCGGAGGCGGCCGCCGGAAGCCTGCTGGACGTGGTCGCCCCCGGACTGGCGCCGGGGACGCGGCAGCGGGTGCTGCGGGAGGCGGCCGGCAATCCCCTGGCGCTGACGGAGCTGCCGCGCGCCTGGCGTGAGCTGGACGGGGACGCCATGCTCCGCACGTCGTGGCTGCCGCTGACCGTGCGCCTGGAGCAGGCCTTCGGCTCGCGGATGGCGGAGCTTCCCCCCGCCACGCGTGCGCTGCTGCTCGTCGCCGCGGTCAACGACGGCAGCGCGCTCTCCGAGACGCTGTCGGCGGCCGCGCGCCTGGGCCACGGCGCCGGAGACCAGGACCTCGCCCCGGCCGTCGCCGCGCGGCTGGTCACGGCGAGCCAGGGGCGGATCGCCTTCCGGCACCCCCTCATGCGCTCGGCCATCTACCAGGCGGCGAGCCTGGCGCAGCGTCACGCGGCCCACGCCGCGATCGCGGACGCGCTGGCCGAGAGCTCCGGCGGGCTCCCGGGAGACCTGGCCGACCGCGAGACCTGGCATCGGGCCGCGGCCGGCTCAGGGCCCGACGACGCGGTCGCGGCCGCCCTCGACGCCATCGCCGCCCGCGCCCAGCAGCGCGGAGCGGCGACGCTGGCGGTCAGCGCGCTCGAACAGGCGGCGAGGCTCAGCCACGATCCCCGCGACCGCGCGGAGAGGCTGCTGCGGGCCGCGGACGTCTCCGTCGAGCTCGGCGACCACGACGTCGTCGCACGCCTGCTGCGCCAGACCGAATCGCTCGACCTGTCACCCCAGCAGCGCACGCGCGTGCTCTGGATCAGGGGCGCCTTCGACGACGGGACGGGCGACCACGCGGTCGGGCCGCTCGCCCTGGCCGACCTCGCCGAGACGGTGGCCGCCGAGGGAGACCACGAACGGGCGCTGCGCATTCTGTGGAGCGCGGCGCTGCGGTGCTTCTGGGTGGAGCCGGGACCGGAGGCGCGGCGGCGCGTCGTCGCCGCGGCCGAGAACCTGCCCATCGACCACCGGCATCCGCAACTGCTCGCGATCCTCGCCTACGCGGCCCCGATCGATCGCGGCAGCCTGGTCATCGACGGGCTGCGCCAGGTGACGTCCCAGCCGGTCGTCGACCCGCAGGCGGCCCGGCTCCTGGGCACGGCCGCCGTCCTGGTGGGAGCCCTGGATCTGGCCGAAAGGCTCTCCGCGGCCGCCCTGACCGGCCTGCGGTCCCACGGGCGGCTGCAGTTGCTGGCCCGCGCGCTGAGCGCCCGGGCGTGGAGCGCGGTCCTCCTGGTCAACCTGGACGTCGCGATTCCGGCGGTGCACGAGGCGGCGCGGCTGGCCCAGGAGACCGGCCAGCCGCTCATGTACGGCACGGCCCTGTCCACGCAGGCGCTGCTGGCCGCCCTCCGCGGCGAGCGGGACCACGCCCTCGCTCTGGCGACGGAAGCGGAGAGACTGAGCCTGACCACGGGCGTACGCCCGGTCCTGGCGACCGTGCAGACGGCGCGCGGGATGGTGGCTCTAGGCGAGGGGAGGTTCGCCGAGGCCTACGACCATCTGGCCCGCATGCACGATCCCGCCGATCCGAGCCACCACATCGCGCTCCGCTGCTACGTCCTCGGCATGCTCGCCGACGCGGCCGCGCACAGCGGCAACGTCGGGGAGGGGCGCGCCATCCTGGCGGAGATGGAGGCGGTGGCGCGCAGGACGCCGTCACCCGCGCTGCGGGCCGGGCTGCGCCTGGCCAGGCCGTTGCTGGCCGGCGACTCGCAGGCGGAGGCGCTCTTCGAGGAGGCGCTCGCGTCCGACGCCGAGCGCTGGCCGTTCGCCCGGGCCCAGACGCAACTCGCCTACGGCGAATGGCTGCGACGCCGGCGGCGCGTCTCCCCGGCCAGGCCGCTCCTGCGCGCCGCGCGGGAGACCTTCGACGCGCTGGGCGCCGTCCCCTGGAGCGAGCGGGCCCGCCGGCAGCTTCGCGCGTCGGGGGAGAGAAGCGAGCAGCGGTCGATCGGGGTCCGGGACAAGCTCACCGCGCAGGAACTCCAGATCGTCCAGCTGGTCGCCGAGGGCATGACGAACCGGGAGATCGGCGAACGGCTCTACGTGTCGCACCGCACCATCGGCGCCCACCTGTACCGGATCTTCCCCAAGCTGGGGATCACCTCCCGCGCCGAGCTGGCGCGATCGCCGGGGATCGGTGACGTTCGGTGACGCAGTCACCTGACTGACGCGCGGCCGTCCGCTCCGTTCGTAGGTTCGCTCTCGGCGGCACGCTCGGCCTGTCGAAGACGACCGGTCCGTCCCCGCGCTCGCCGTGGTCCGCGCGCCGATTCCCCATCCGCGTGTCCGGCCCGCCGCTGATCCCCCAGCCACCTGCGGAGAGAAGACCACATGCGCCGCACCATCCTTTCCAGCGTCCTCCTGCTCGCCTCGCTGGCCGCCACTGCGGTCGTGCCGGCGGCCGGCGCGGCCGCCGGACCCCGGGTCCCCGCCGGCTTCACGGAGCGCACCGCGCACGTGAACGGCATCACCGTCAACTACGTGCGCGGCGGGCACGGGCCGACGCTCGTGCTGCTGCACGGCTATCCCGAGTCCTGGTACGAATGGCGCGGGATCATGCCCGCCCTGGCCGAGCACTACACGGTCATCGCGCCCGACCTGCGCGGCGCCGGCGGCTCCAGCGCTCCGCGCGGCGGCTACGACAAGAAGACGATGGCCGCCGACCTGCACGGCCTGCTCACCCGGCTGGGCCTGGACCACGACATCAACCTGGTCGGCCACGACATCGGGACCATGGTCGCCTACTCGTACGCGGCCCGGCACCCGGACCGGGTCGCCAAGCTCGTGCTCAGCGAGGCGCCCATCCCCGACAGCAGGCTCTACACCTTCCCCTCCCTGACCCCCCAGGGGCCGGGGTTCTGGAACTTCGGCTTCTTCACCGTCCGCAACGGCCTGCCCGAGCAGATCATCGAGGGCCGTGAGGCCCTCTGGATCAAGCGGTTCATCGGCCTGCTCGCCGTCCACAAGGACCGCGCGGCGGAGGCGGGAGCCGTCCGCGAGTACGCCGGGCACCTGAGCGACGACCGCAGGCTGCGGGCGAGCTTCGAGTGGTTCCGCGCCCTGGACCGGGACGTCGCCGACAACAGGAAGCTCGCGAAGCACAAGCTGCCCATGCCCGTCCTGGCGCTGGGCGCCGACCACAGTCTCGGCAGGTTCGTCCCCGACCAGGTGCGCGAGTACGCCGAGAACGTGCAGGGGAAGGTCGTCGCCGACTCCGGCCACTGGATCTTCGAGGAGCACCCGGCGGAGATGACCCGCGTCCTGCTGCAGTTCCTCCGCACGCCCTGACCCGCCACATCACCGCCGCTTTTCTCGAACGGAGCTGGATCATGTCCTTTCGGCGCGTCTTACTCATCGTTCTCGGAGCCGTCGCCCTGCTGTTCTCCTGCACGACACCGAACGCGGTGGCGGGGGTGACGGCGGCGACCACGAACGTCAAGCCGACCGTCGTTCTCGTGCACGGCGCGTTCGCCGACGCGTCGGGGTGGAACGGCGTCGTCGCCCGACTCCAGGCGGCCGGCTACGCCGTCCTCGCCGTCGCCAACCCGCTGCGCGACCTCGCCGGAGACTCCGCCTACATCTCCAGTGTCCTCGCGAGCGTCCCGGGCCCGGTCGTGCTGGTCGGCCACTCGTACGGCGGTGCGGTGATCACCAATGCCGCCGCGGGCAACTCCAACGTCAAGGCGCTCGTCTACGTCGCGGGCTTCGCCCCCGACAGCGGTGAGACGTCGCTGGAGCTGAGCGACCGGTTCCCCGGCAGCACACTGCCCACCGCGCTCGTCCCCCGTCCCTACCCGGGCGGCGTCGACGGCTACATCGACCCGGCGAAGTTCCGCGCGGTCTTCGCCGCCGACCTGCCCGAGCCGACCACCCGGCTGATGGCCGCCACCCAGCGGCCCGTGTCGGTGGGCGCCCTGTCGGGGCCCAGCGGCGCACCGGCCTGGCGCAGCATCCCCTCCTGGTATCTCGTCGCGGGCTCCGACAAGGCCATCCCGCCCGCCGCCCAGAGGTTCATGGCCAAGCGCGCCAACTCGACGGTCGTGGAACTGCCGGGCGCCTCCCACGCCGTCATGGTCTCCCAGCCTGCCGCGACCGCCGCCTTCATCGTCGCCGCCGCCCGGTCCGCGGTCCGATAAGGAGCGTCAGGTCGCCCGGCCGAGGCGGGGCGGGCAGTCGGTGGCGAGGTCGGCCAGCGCGTCGGCGGTGTCGAGCACGCGGAACAGCCGGGTCAGGTTCGTCCAGCGGAGGATCCGCAGCACCTGGCCTCCGGGCGCGATCAGCGCCAGGTCGCCCTCCCGGCCGCGCAGGTGGTGCGCCAGGCGCACCAGCAGTCCGACCCCGGTGGTGTCGATGAACCGCACCTCGCTCAGGTCGAGGGCGAGCCACGGGCCCCTGGCCTGGATCAGGCCGCGCAGGGGCTCGTGGAGATGCCGCACCGCGTGGAGATCCAGCTCTCCGCGCATGCCCAGCACCCACCATCGGGTGGGGGCTGGGCTCGGTGCCGTCCACGTCTCCACGGTGGCTCCCTTCGCTTTTCTCGACGCCGGGGACCACTGACGGAGCCGTGGGGGCCGTGGGGGAGGTCCGGGCGACCTGACGAAGCGCTTCGACGGCGGGACGGCGAACGCGTCCCGGTTCCAGAGGTAGGGCTCAGTTGAACATTGCACTAGTCGGGCCCTACTGAGAGTAACAATTCCTACCCGCTGCGTCGATCGAGTGGAAGAAATTCACCACTGCGGTGTGGTGTTGTCTCCTGCTGCCGCTGCCGGGTCCGTACATATGCTTAACCCGTTATGGTGCGATTGAGAATATTGGGGCGAATCACGGCGGAGGTCGACGGCCGCCGCGCGGACCTCGGGACGTCGCTCCAGCGCGCCGTGCTCGCCCGGCTCATCTGCGCGCACGGCCACGTGGTGTCGACCGACCGGTTCGTGGACGACCTGTGGAAGGGCCAGCCGCCGCCGCGGGCGCTGGGGGCGTTGCAGGTCTACGTCTCCAACCTGCGCCGCGTGCTGGAGCCGGGCCGCGCGCCCCGCGCCGCCGCCCGCGTGCTGGTGACCGCTCCGCCCGGCTACCGCCTCGCGCTGGAGCCGGACGACGTGGACGCCTGGCGCTTCCCCCGGCTGGTCGAGGCCGCCTCCGGCTTTCTCGCCGAGGGTGCGCCCGCCCGGGCGCTCGACCTCGTCAACGAGGCCCTGGCGCTGTGGACCGGCCCGGCGTACGCCGAGTTCGGCGACGAGGAGTGGGCCGCCCCCGAGGTGAGCCACCTGGACGAACTGCGGGTGGTCGCGGCCGAGTACCGCGCCGAGGCGGCGCTCGCGCTGGGCCGCCACGCCGAGATCGTCCCCGAGCTGGAACGCCACCTCACCGAGCATCCCCTGCGCGAGAACGCCGTACGGCTGCTCGCGCTGGCCTACTATCGGGGCGGACGGCAGGGGGAGGCGCTCGCGGCCCTGCGCCGCACCCGCGCCCTGCTCGCCGACCAGCTCGGCGTCGACCCCGGGCCCGCGCTGCGCACGCTGGAGGCGGACATCCTCGCGCAGGCCGAGTCGCTCGACCCGGCCCCCGTGATCGGCCCGCCCGTACGGGAGACGCGGGCCGAGCCCGCACCCGCCGCCTTCCGGATGGTCGGCCGTACGGCGGAGCTGTCCCGGCTGGTCTCCGCGGCCGGGCAGGCGCGGGACGGCTTCCGCATCGCCTGGCTCGGCGGCGAGGCGGGCTCGGGCAAGAGCACGCTCGCCGACGCGCTGGTGCGGCGGTTGTCGGGGGACGGCTGGCAGACCGTGGTCGGCCGCTGTCCGGAGACGACCGGCGGCGTGCCGCCCGCGTGGGCCTGGAGCGAGGTGCTGCGCGACCTCTCCGCCACCCGCTCGCCGGAGCCCGGGACGGCGGCCAGGCTCGCGCCGCTGCTGACCGACGACGCCGCGCCCGTGGGCCAGTTCTGGCTGGCGCGGGCGGCCGGCGACTACCTGGAGGGCGTGCCGGGACCGCTGCTGATCGTGCTGGAGGACGTGCACCGCGCCGACGAGGAGACCCTCCAGCTGCTGCGTCATCTCGCCGGCCGCCTGGCCCGCACGCCGGTCCTCGTCCTGCTGACGCACCGGCCGGCGGAGGCGGGCGACGACCTCACGGCCACCGCCGCCGCGCTCGCCGTCCAGGCCGTGGAGAACATCATCCTGGGCGGCCTCGGCGAGCCGGAGGTGGCGCGTCTGCTCACGGAGCGCTCCGGCGCGGAGGTGGACGAGACGCTGGTCCGCACGGTCACCGAGCGGACCGGCGGCAACCCCCTGTTCGTGGCCGAGACGGCCCGGCTGCTCGCGGTGGACGGCCCGGCCGCGGCCCACGCGCTGCCGCCGGGCGTCCGCGACCTGATCCGCCGCCGCCTCGCCCGGCTGCCCGCCACGGCGCAGACGACGCTCCGCACCGCCGCCGTCCTCGGCCGGGAGGCCGACGCGGACGTGCTCGTCGCGATGCCGGGGGCCGACGAGGAGACCGTGCTCGACGGCCTGGAGGCGGGCGTGCTGTCCGGCCTGCTGGAAGAGCCGCGCCCCGGCCACGTCCGCTTCGCCCACGTGCTCGTCCGCGAGACGCTGTACGAGGACATCCCCCGGCTGCGCCGTACGCGGATCCACGGCAGGGTCCTCACGGCGCTGGAACACGTGCGGCCCGGCGACGTGGGGGCGCTCGGGCACCACGCGCTCGCCGCCGCGACCACCGCGACCGCCCTCACGGCGGCCGGGTACGCGGCGCGCGCCGCCCGCCAGGCCTGGTCGGTCTACCACGCGTACGGCGAGGCGGCGACGCTGCTGCAGCGCGCCCTGGACGCGCTCGACCTGCTGACCGAGGGGACCGTTGAACCGCCCCGGGACGTCCGGCTCGACCTGCTGTGCGACCTGGTGTCCGCCCAGGCGCACGCGGGCGACGTGATCACCGCGCTGCGGAACCGGGAGAGGGCCCTCACGCTGGCCGAAGAGATGCGCGACCGGGCGGCGGTCGCCCGCGCGGTCACGTCGTTCGACGCGCCGGTCATCTGGACCATCCAGCCCGACCGCGCGTACGACCCCCGCCTCGTCGGGGCGATCGAGGGCTCGATGCCGGCGGAGGCGGGGGAGCTGCGCTGCCGCATGCTCGTCGCCCTCTGCCACGCGCTCGAAGGGCACGACGCGGAGCGCGTCGAGACGGCGAGCGCCGAGGCGCTGGCGATCGCGGACGCCCTCGGCGACCCCCGGCTGCGCTGCATGGCGCTCAACGCCCGCTACTGGGCCTGCCTCGCGCCGGGCCGGCGGGCGGAGCTGGAGACGCTCGGCCACGACCTGCTGGCCGCGTCCGCCGCCGCGGGACTGCTCGGTTACCAGACGCTCGGCCACTTCGCGCTGCTCATGGTCGCGCTCGGCCGCAACGACTGGGCGTCGGCGCGCGAGCACGCCGACCGGGGCGCCGCGCTGTCGACGACCGGCCAGCTCGGCCTGGCCCTCGGCATCCTCGCCTTCCTCGACGCCCTGCGGCTGCTGGTGACAGGAGACCTGGAGCGGGCCGACCGCGCGTACGGCGAGCTCGGCGAACGGCTGGCCCGCACCGGCGACGCGAACGGCGCGATGGTGGGGATGGTCGGCCGCTTCGTCGTCGCGCTGGCGGCCGGGCGCCTCGCCGGCATGGTGGAGGAACTCACCGTCCTCTGGGAGCGCCTGCGTGAGGACAGCATGGAGATGTACACCCGCGCGCTCGTCGGCGCCGGTCGTCTCGACGAGGCCCGCGCCGTGTGGCTGCCCGGGCACCGGCCCCGGCTCGACTACTACTGGCTGCTGCTGATGTCGATGCGGTCGGACAACGCGGCGGCGCTGGGCGACCGGGAGGTGGCCGCCGAGTGCTACGAGCTGCTGCTGCCGTACGACGGCGAGCTGGCCGGCCTGCACTCGGGATCGGTCACGGCCGGGCCGGTGGCCCACACGCTGGGCGACCTCGCCGTGTTCCTGGGCCGGCCCGGCGACGCGGACGCCCACTACCGGCGGGCCGCCGAGGTGGCCCGGCAGGCCGGCTCCCCGCACTGGGAGGAGGCCGCCCGCCGGGCGCTCACGCCGCGCCGAACACGAGACGCTCGCGGCGACGGTGGCCCGGACGCAGCAGCGCCAGCATGACGACCAGGACGGGCCCGGCCAGCTTGCGCAGCTCGGCCAGCTCGTCCGGCCGCGCGTGCCGCTCGATGCGGGGCAGCTCGAACCGCGGGTCGCCGCCCTTGCGGACGTGCTTCTCCAGCTCCTCCCAGTCCTTCGCCGTGACGTGCCGCATGATGACCGGGAAGAGCTGCCGCTCCTCCTCCGCGATGTGCTCGTCCAGCAGGTCGGCCAGGCGGCGCATCGGCTTGGCCAGCTCGGCGGGGTCGCCCGCGACGGACTGGATCTCCGCCAGCAGCGGATCGAGCTCGGAGTGGTCCTCGCTCAGCTCGCTCAGGTCCACCTCGGCGCCCGCCGACCGGACCAGCAGGGGCCACAGGTGGTCGTCCTCCGCCTTGTGGTGGTGATGGATGCCCTGGCACAGCTTGACCACGTAGTTCTTGATCGCGGCGGCGCGCTCGGGGCCGCACGGCTGCCTGCCCGCGGCGATCTCGCCGGTGGCGTCGGCGAGCCGCCGGGAGTCGGCCCGCATGGCGCGGTGGGTGATGCGGAAGCCCAGCAGGTTGGGGGCGGGGAGGTTGGCGGGGTGCGGGGCGGGGGCGTCGGACATCGCACGATGCCTTTCGTGAGCGGGGTGGTCTGGCACGCTCACTGTGCGCTCCGGCGCTTGGGGTCGGTTAGGTCCTTACTTAAACCCGATTCCCAAGGGACGGGAGATAACCGTGGGAAGAACCGATAGCTTGTTCCCCTATGGACAGGCGATGGGTGGGTCCCGACGGGTACGAGATCGTTCCGGCGTACCGCCGCGACCGCCAGGTGCTGCGCGTGCGGCGGCACGGACGGCTGGTCGCCGACTGCCTGTCGGTCGAGGAGGTCGCCCGGTTCGTCGACCTCGCCGACCTGTGCGAGGTGATCGCCCTGCCGGAGCGGGCCGGCGACACCCGTACGGCCGTCAGGTAGCCGGGCCGCAGGCGTAATCCGCGCCGATCTCGGGCACTCACAGTGCCGAGGGGGAATCGATGCGCCTGGCCACCACTGTCACCACGCTCGCCGTCGCGGGCGCGGCCCTCGCCGCGGGGGTCTCCGGCTGCGGCGCGTCGCAGGCCGGCCCGGCCGCAGAGACACCGGTGTACGTGCTCAACCTGCGGGGTTCGGAGCAGGGGCGCCCCGACCAGCGGCCGGCGATCCTGGTCCTTTCGGAGTTCAGCACGATCAGCGAGGTCGTCTGGCGTTCCTGGGGGCCGACCCGGGCCGTCGGCGCGGGCAAGCTCAGCGGCACCTGGTGCCTGCCCGCCTGCGAGGACGCGCCGTACGACGCCACGGTGACGCTCAGCAACGTGACCCCCGTCCGGGGAAAGGGCTACTTCAGCAGGTACGCCGTCGCCGCCGAGGTGCCGGTCCGCCAGCGGCCGGCGGCCGATCTCTCCGGGGTGCTGCCGACACCGTGAGCGCGGGGGTATTCGAGTTCGCATCGGTCAGCGTGGCCGTGTATGGTTACACCTGTCCGCGAGGCGCGAGAGCGCAGCCGGGCCCGCCCCTATAGCTCAGTCGGCAGAGCGTCTCCATGGTAAGGAGAAGGTCAACGGTTCGATTCCGTTTGGGGGCTCTGGCCGGAAAGTCCTATCTGAGCGGTGTTCCTCTGGGAGCGTTGCCGGGTGGGGCTTTCGGCTTGGTGGGGGTGCCTCTTCCCCACCGGCTGACCGATCCCGATCACGGCTGATCCCGATGCGCGAAGAGCCGTACGGGTCGGGTATCCTTGCGTGGCCGGGTGCGGTTTCTCCGGCCGAGGCGGAGTAGCTCAGTCAGGCAGAGCAAGCGGCTCATAATCGCTGTGTCGCCGGTTCAAGTCCGGCCTCCGCTACTACCCTGCCGGGTCACCTCACGAAGGCGACCCCGGCCTGGGTTGTCCAGTAGTCCCAAACGCAGAAAGGCACTCCCACGTGGCTGCCACAGACGTTAGGCCGAAGATCACGCTGGCCTGCCAGGAGTGCAAGCACCGCAACTACATCACGCGGAAGAACCGGCGCAACGACCCGGATCGGCTTGAGCTGAAGAAGTACTGCCCCAACTGCAAGACGCACCGGGCGCACCGCGAGACCCGCTGACCGTAGCGTGGTCCGGCGCGTGTGATTCCGCGCCGCGAACGCGGCGGCCGGCTTCCCGGCGTCCTCCAGGAGCGTCACTCCAGGGCATCGGTGTCACTCCGGCACGAACACGACCCCACGCTGTCCCGGGCCTCGGCACTCCAGGCCGTCGGCAGCGGGCCATCGATCACGTATGACCGGCGTCTCCCTCGCGGAGGCGCCGGTTTTCGTGTCGGCGCTGCCGTCTCGGTGCTTCTGTCCCCCGTGCTTCTGCCTCGGATCTTTCCGCAGTGCGGCGGTGACGGCGGGCCGGAACGGGTGTTGCTAGCGTACGGTCACCCGCTCATCCCCCGGGGAGCTCATTCTCTAAGGAGCACGGCCGATGCCTCTGAATCGCGACTTCGTCGGGCGGACGTACCAGGCGTCCGCGCCCTACGAGGTCAGCCGCGTCAAGATCAGCGAGTTCGCCACCGCGATCGGCGACGACAACCCGATCTACCACGACCGGCAGGCCGCCGTGGCGGCCGGGCACCCGGACGTCGTGGCGCCGCCGACCTTCCCGATCGTGTTCAGCCTCCTCGGCACCGGCGACGCGCTCACCGACCCCGAGCTGGGGCTCGACTTCTCCATGGTCGTGCACGGCGAGCAGCGGTTCGAGTACGAGCGGCCCATCCAGGCGGGCGACGAGCTCGTGTGCGCCTCGACCATCGCGGAGATCCGCAGCGTCGGCCGCAACGAGTTCCTGACCGTGCGCAGCGACGTGCACACCACCTCCGGCGAGCTGGTCTGCCGGACCTTCAACATCATCGTGGAGCGCGGAGGGGCGGCCTGACATGGCGGCGACGGTCAAGTACGACGACGTGGAGGCCGGCCAGGAGATCCCGGCCGCCGAGTACCGGGTCCGCCGGGTCGACCTGGTGCGGTACGCCGGGGCCTCGGGCGACTTCAACCCCATCCACTGGAACGAGCGTTACGCGAAGGCGGTCGGCCTGCCCGACGTCATCGCGCACGGCATGTACACGATGGCGCAGGGCGGCCGGTTCGTGACCGACTGGGCGGGGGACCCCGGCGCGGTGGTCGAGTACGGCGTCCGCTTCTCGTCCATGGTCGTGGTGCCCGACGACGACAACGGCGCGACGATCACGATCAGCGGGGTCGTGGAGGAGAAGCGCGAGGACAAGCGCGTCGTGGTCACGCTCACGGCGAGGTCCGGCGACTCCCGGGTCCTGTCCAAGGCCCGCGCGGTGGTCCAGCTCTCCTGACCGGCCCGGATCAGCCGCGACCGGCCACGAGGGTGCTTGGCGGCGCCGGTGCTGGGTAGCGGTCGGATCGTGAGCGAGCGAGACACTTCAGAGACCGAGGGCGTCGTCAACGAGCCGGTCACGACCCAGCGGGAGCACGACGACACCGCCGGCGTGGCGACGCAGACGCAGGATCCGGGCAAGGCCGGGGACGCCCAGGGGGGTGGGCTGCCGTCACCCCGCGCGGGGAACGCGCGGGAGGCCGCGCGGGCGGCGGGACACGAGCAGATCACCGAGGTCAAGCGGGACGTCGCCCCCGGTGGGACGATCGAGACGGCGCTGACCCCGTCGGGCGAGGCGTCGATGGTCGCCTCCCAGCTTCTGTGGGACGGCAGTTCGGCCGCCTCCCGGATCGACCAGTCCATCGCCGAGACCGGCGTCGAGACCGGCACCGACGCCGACGCAGAGGCCGGCGTCGACTCGCCACCCGATCGGGACGCCCCTCCCACTCCGTGAGAGGGAGGGCCGGGGCGGGGTGGCTATCCTGTTCCTCTACACGGCCCCGGGTTCCTCTACACGACCTGGGGGGACGCGCTGAGGAGACGAATGGCTGACCGGCTGGCAGGGGTGGCCCTCGCCCGGTACACCACCCTGCGTACGGGCGGCCCGGCCCGGGCGTTCGCCGAGGCGGCCACCACCGGCGACCTGGTCGCGATGGTGGCCGAGGCCGACCGCGACGGGGAACCCGTGCTGGTGCTCGGCGGCGGCAGCAACCTGCTCGTCGGCGACGAGGGGTTCGGCGGGCTGGTGGTCCGTGTCGTCACCCGGGGCGTCGAGTCGGCGCCGGACGGGGACGGGCGCGTGCTCGTGACCGCGCAGGCGGGGGAGGACTGGGACGCCCTGGTCGCCCGGTGCGTCGCCGAGGGCCTGTCGGGGGTCGAGTGCCTGTCCGGCATTCCCGGCCTGGTGGGCTCCACCCCGATCCAGAACGTCGGGGCGTACGGGCAGGACGTCTCGCAGACCGTCACCGGCGTCCGCGTGTACGACCGGGAGACCGGCGAGGTGGCCGACCTCACGGCGGCGGAGTGCGGTTTCGCCTACCGGCACAGCGCCTTCAAGCAGGACCCCGACCGGCACGTGGTGCTGGCGGTCACCTATGCCCTGGAGCGGTCCGCGCTGTCGGGGCCCGTGGCGTACCGCGAACTGGCCGCGCGACTCGGGGTGGAGATCGGCGAGCGGGTGCCGCTGGCCGAGGCGCGCGAGGCGGTGCTGGAGCTGCGGCGCGGCAAGGGGATGGTGCTCGACCCCGGCGACCCCGACACGCGCAGCGCGGGGTCCTTCTTCACCAACCCCGTGCTCGGCCCGGACGAGGCGGCGGCCCTGGAGCGTCGCGCCCCCGGCCATCCGCGCTGGGACATGCCCGGCGGCTCGGTGAAGGTCCCGGCGGCGTGGCTGATCGAGAACGCCGGGTTCCCCAAGGGCTACGAGAAGGGCCGGGCCCGCATCTCCACGAAACACACGCTGGCCCTCACCAACCCCACCGGGGAGGCGAGCGCGGGCGAGCTGCTCGCGCTGGCCCGCGAGGTGCGCGACGGCGTGCACGAGAAGTTCGGCGTGTGGCTCGTCAACGAGCCCGTGCTGGTGGGAGCGAGTCTTTAGGTCGATTAGACTGGGAGGACACCGAAGGGGAGTAGTCCGAAATCCACTGATCGACACACTGGCGGTTCACCCGCCCGGTCGTGGAGCCCCCGTGGCGGACGAGACCTTCGGCCCGACAGTCATGACCACATGCTGCCGGGCCGAAGTCGTGCCCGCTCCCCGGGTGTCGTACGGCGGCCCGGTCGCATCTCCCCTCGGAAGGCGACCCGTGCAAGCCCTCTGGATCTCCCTCGTCGTCATCTTCGTGGCCGAGCTCGGCGACAAGAGCCAGCTCATGGCCCTGACCTTCGCCACCCGGTTCAAAACGCTCCCGGTGCTGGCCGGCATCACCGTCGCGACCGCGCTCGTGCATCTCGGCAGCGTCGCCCTCGGCAGGGTCGTCGGCGACGCGCTCCCCACCACCGCCATCTCGATCGTCGCGGGCATCGCGTTCCTCGCCTTCGCGCTGTGGACGCTGCGCGGCGACGAGCTCAGCGAGGAGGAGGAGGGCAAGGCGGCGAGGACGACCCGCAACGCGTTCGTCGCCGTCGCCGTGGCGTTCTTCCTCAGCGAGCTGGGTGACAAGACGATGCTCGCCACCATCACGCTGGCCACCCAGCACGGCTGGTTCGGCACCTGGATCGGCTCGACCATCGGCATGGTCGCGGCCGACGCGCTGGCGATCCTCGTCGGGCGCTTCCTCGGCAGTCGCCTGCCGGAAAAGTGGATCAAGTATGGCGCCGCCGCCGCGTTCGCCGTCTTCGGCGTGCTGCTGCTGATCGAGCCCCTGTTCGGCTGAGCGCTGTTCGGCTAGTCGAGAAGAGACAGGCGGTGGGCCGCGGCGGCGGCCTCACCCCGGGTCGACACGCCCAGCTTCGGCAGGATGTTCGACACGTGGACGCTGACGGTCTTGGCCGAGATGAACAGCTCGGCCGCGATGTCGCGGTTGCTCCGCCCGGCGGCCACCAGGCGGAGCACCTCCAGCTCACGGGGGGTCAGGTCGGCCTGCCGTCCGGACCTGGCCGGTGGAGCGGCCGACGGCGTGGGATCCGACAGCGGGTTGAGGAGGGGCGTGCCGACGCGGCGGGCCAGCGTCTCCATCTGGGTGACCAGCGGGGTCGCGCGGAGCGCGGTGGCGAGCGGGCAGGCCTCGTGCAGCCGCTTGGAGGCCCCGTCGCGGTCGCCGCGCGCGGCCGCGTCCACCGCCGCGAGCAGCAGCGCCTTGGCCTGGACGTAGGGGCGGCGGAGCCGCCGCCACGCCTGCGCCGCCGCGTCGAACTCTCCCCGGTAGACCAGGCCGAACGCCTCGTTCACCGGTCCGTCGCCCAGGTTCCCCGCCAGGCGGTCGCCCTGCGCCCGCACCTTCGCGACCCGCTCGGGCGCGACCGGCGCGGCGGCGTCGCAGACGTACCGGATCGACGCCAGCAGCCGCCCGGCCAGCATCGCCTTGCGCGACAGCGGCGGGTGGTCGAGCGCGGCCTCCAGGAGGTCCAGCGCCTTGAGCGGCTCGCCGCGCAGCAGGTGGAAGGCGAGCACCAGGCGGGTGTTGTTCGTCCACTCCTGCGTCTGCTCCTCGCGGCGCGGGGAGAAGGCGCCGACCTCGGAGAGGATGTCCTGCGCCAGGTCCTCCTCGCCCCGGCTGATCGCGATGTCCGCCCGCACGCGCAGCATGTGCCAGCGGGTGCGCATGGTGGGGCCCATGGTCATGGCCCGGTCGATGACCTCGATGGCCTCGTCCCACCGGCCGAGCGACTCCAGCGCCTCCGCCCGGTTGTTGGCGATGAACACCCCCTGGTGGCGGAACCTGCCGTACCGGCGGGAGAGTTTCTCCCCTTCCAGGGCGAGCTGAACCGCCTCCTCCGAGCGGCCGAGGTTGTCGAGGGCGTCGACGTTGTTGCCGAGCGCGCGCAGGATGATCCGGGGCGAGTCCAGGCGGGTGCCCATCGCCAGCGCCCGCTCGTTGAGCGCGAACGTGGTCTCCAGGTCGCCGTTGATGGAGTGGCCGAGCGCGAGGTTGATGAGCAGGTCGGCCTCCTGCACCTCGTGCCCCTTCTCGCGGGCCGTGCGCAGCGCCTCCTGCGTGACCGCCGTGCCCTCGACGACCTGGTCGGAGCACATCAGCATCGTGCCGAGCCGGGTCAGCACGAGCGTGCGGGTGTCGCCGGGCAGCGGGACCAGGCCCTCGGCGCGGCGCAGGTCGTCCAGGCTGCCGTGCTTGGCCTTCTGCGACTTGACGTTCGCCATACGGACCAGCAGTTCGGCCACCCGCTCCGGGGCGGTCCGTTCGTCCAGCTCGGACAGCGCGCCGCGCACGTACTTGAGGCTCTGCTCCATGTCGCCGCTGACGTACGCCGCCTCCGAGGCCCGTTCGAGCACCGTGCAGTGGTCCTGGCCGATGTGGTCGGCGGCGCCCGGCACCTTGTCCCACAGTGTCAGCACGCGTTCGAGCAGCTGGATCTGCTCGGTGTAGGCGAACGACTTGGCCGCCTTCTCCGCCGCCTCCCAGGCGGAGATCAGCGCCCACCGGTCGTCGCGGGCGGAGTACCAGTGATGGGCGATCTCGATGGCCGCCCGGCCCGGGGGCACCAGCGTGCGGTCGCGGTCGATCTCCTCGGCGTACCGCGCGTGCATGCGGGCGTGCTCGCCCGGGAGCAGCTCGTCGTGCACCGCCTCGCGGATCAGGGCGTGCCGGAAGGCGTACGCCCCGCCGTCGGCGACCTGCAGCACGTTGGCGGCGATGGCCGGCCGCAGCGCGTCCTCGAGGTCCACGTCCGACAGCCCGCTCACCGCCGCGAGCAGGGCGTGTCCCACCCGGACGCCCCCGGCGGCGGCGATGCGGAGCACCCGCTGGCTCTCCTCCGGCAGGCGTTCCACCGACCCGATGATGAGGTCGTGCAGCGAGTCGGGGAAGGAACACTCCTCGCCGCAGTCGAGCAGCGCCTCGACGAACAGCGGGATGCCGCCGCTGCGCTCGAAGACCCGGTCGACCCTGGCGAAGGCAGGGGTGACGCCGAGGATCCCGGCCATCTGCGCGGCGACCTCGTCCTGGGTGAAGCGCGGCAGGTCCAGCCGCACCACCCCGTCGACCCGGCCCAGCTCGGCCAGCACGGGCCGCAGGGGATGGGTGCGGTGCAGCTCGTCCGACCGGTACGTCATGACCATCAGGACGGGGGCCGTCCTCAGGTTGCGGCTGAGGAAGGCGATCAGGTCGCGGCTGGAGCGGTCGGCCCAGTGGACGTCCTCGATGATGAGGACGACCGGCCGCCGCTCGGCGAGCCGTTCCAGCAGCGTGAGGATCAGCTCGAACAGCCGGGCGCGGGCCGACTCCGTCTCCCCGTCGCCGGTCGGCTCGCCGAACTCGGGCAGCAGCCTGGCCAGGTCCCGGCCGGCGCCGTCCGGCAGCAGCGCGGTGACCTCGGCGGCCCCGGACTCCCTGACCAGCTGGCGCAGCGCGGCGGTGAACGGGGCGTACGCGAGACCCTCGGCGGACAGCTCCACGCAGCCCCCGACGAGCACGTGGGCGCCGTCCTCCGCGGCCTCCTCAGCGAACCGGCCGGCGAGGCGGGTCTTCCCCACCCCTGCCTCGCCGCCGATCAACACCGCCGCGGTGGCCTGCTTGCGGGCCTGGTCGTAGGCCTCGGCGAGGGTCTCCAGCTCCGCGTCCCGCCCCACGAAGACGGGGCTAACCGCCCGGCGTGTCATGTCGTAAAGCATGTCATGACCCTTTGTCTGGCTTCGCCTGCTTTTTTGCCCTACGGGGGCTGGCAAGCCCGGCCGGGAGGGAGGGTCCGGCCGGGCCTTCGTACGCGGGTCACGAGTTGCGGAGCTTGCCGAACGTCCCGCGCAGGCGGCGGGCGCGCTGCTGCGCCTTGAGGCCGGCCAGCGCCTGGCGGGCACGCCGGTGCGAGGCGGCCTCCTCCTGGAGCTCGGCGGCCCGGTTGATCATGATCTGGTAGTGCAGTTCCGGCCCCATCGCGGGTCTCCTTGTTCGAGGCTTCTTTCCGTACACCTCAAGGTTCGGTCTAAGACGCCCCCCGCCACATCGGGCGGATGTCCTATCTCTCGGCCGGCTCGTGCGCGGCCGGTGGCCTACGCCGTCTAAGGCGGCTAAGGCGATGCCTTAGTCAGAGACGGGTCGCGACCCGGACCAGGCCGGCGACGGCCCGGGACCGGCTGTGCGGCGGCCACGCGATGACCGTCGTGACCGGCGGCGCGTCCACCACCGGCACGGCGGCGAGGTCGTCGGTCAGCCGCTCCCGGCACGACTCCGGCGCGACCCAGCAGGTGCGGCCGAGCGCGACCAGCTGGAGCAGCTGGGTGTGGTCGCGGACCCGGGGCCCGGGGCCGTCGGGATAGGCGCCGTCCCGATCCGGCCAGCGCGGCATCGGCAGGCCGGGCAGGTCGGCGACCTCGGCCATCCGCACGTGGGTCCGGGTGGCGAGGGGATGCCCGCCCGGCAGGACGACGACCTGGCCCTCCGTACGGAGTTCCTCGGTGTCGAGCCCGGTCGTGGAGTCGAACGGCCGATGCAGCAGGGCCACGTCGGCCCGGCCGTCGCGCAGCAGCCGCTCCTGCTCACCGGGCCCGCACAGGAGCAGGTCGACGGTGACCGCGCCGGGCTCGGCGGCGTACGCGTCGAGTAGTTTCGCCAGCAGCTCGCCGGCGGCGCCGGCCTTCGTGACGAGGACCACCCCGGCGCCGCCGCCGGCCGCGGCGAGGGCGGCGCGGCGGGTGCGCCGCTCCGCGGCCTCCACCGCGTCCAGCGCCGCCCGGGCCTCCCGCAGGAGCACCGAGCCTGCCTCGGTCAGGCCGACCATGCGGCTGGTGCGTTCGAGCAGCGCCGCCCCGAGGCGCCGTTCGAGCCGGTCGATCGCCCGTGACAGCGGGGGCTGGGCGATCCCGAGCCGTCGCGCGGCCCTGCCGAAGTGCAGCTCCTCGGCCACGGCGACGAAGTAGCGCAGCTCACGCGTCTCCACGGTCGGCATGCTATCCACACGCCCACAAGGGTCGATACCCGTGAGGTATCGCCGCCTGTCCGAACGGTGTTGGCCTTCCCGGGCCGGTGCGGGACAGGATCGGCCGTATGAACGAGCAGACGAACGAGCGGACGATCGCGCTGGTGACCGGCGCGAACAAGGGCATCGGATACGAGATCGCGGCCGGCCTCGGCGGTCTCGGCTGGAGTGTCGGCGTCGGGGCCCGGGACGAGGAGCGCCGCGAGGCCGCCGTGGCGAAGCTGCGCGCGGCCGGCGCCGACGCGTTCGGCGTGCCGCTCGACGTGACGGACGACGCGAGCGTGGCCGCCGCCGCCGCGCTGATCGAGGAGCGGGCCGGGCGCCTCGACGTGCTCGTCAACAACGCCGGGATAACCGGCGGCGCGGCACAGATGCCCACGACGGCCGACCTCGCGGCGGTGCGGCAGGCCGTGGAGACCAACGTGATCGGCGTCATCCGTGTCACCAACGCGATGCTGCCGTTGCTGCGCCGCTCGGCGTCGCCGCGGATCGTGAACATGTCCAGCAGCGTCGGCTCCCTCACCCGGCAGACCACCGCCGGCGCCGAGACGGGCCCGATCGCCGTCGCCTACGCGCCGTCGAAGACGTTCCTCAACGCCGTCACCGTCCAGTACGCCAAGGAGCTGCGTGACACGAACATCCTGATCAACGCCGGCTGCCCGGGCTTCTGCGCGACCGACCTGAACGGCTTCCGTGGCGTGCGCACGCCGGAACAGGGCGCGGCGATCGCGATCCGGCTCGCGACCCTGCCCGACGACGGACCGTCCGGCCGGTTCTTCGAGGACGACGGGGAGGTGCCGTGGTGACCCGGGTCACCGAGTGACGAGGAGGCCCGGGCCCAGGTCCGGGCTTTCGGCGTGGGAATCGCTCTTTCGAGTTTGGAATCAATCGGACCGGTCGGCGATGCTGGTTCCGTGCCAACTATGACTACTCCGCTCGCGGAGGTCGCCTCCTCAAATTCGACGCTGCGGGCGTTCCTGCACGGCCTTCCCGGGGTCGACCGGGTCGGCGCGGACGCCCGCGCCGCGATGCTGGGCACGCGATCGATCAAGACGACCGCCAAGAAACAGGCCGTCGACATGGCCATCGGAATGGTCGACCTCACGACGCTGGAGGGCGCCGACACCCCCGGCAAGGTCAGGGCGATGTGCGCCAAGGCCATGCGGCCCGACCCCGGCGACGCCTCCGTGCCGCCGGTCGCCGCGGTCTGCGTCTACCCCGACCTGGTCGCGACGGCCGTGACCGCCCTCACCGGCTCGGGGGTGAAGGTGGCGTCGGTCGCCACGTCGTTCCCCAGCGGACGGTCCTCGCTGGAGGTGAAGGTCACCGAGACCACCCTCGCGGTGGCCGCGGGCGCGTCCGAGATCGACATGGTCATCGACCGCGGCGCGTTCCTCGCCGGCGACTACCTCAAGGTGTACGAGGAGATCGTCGCCATCAAGAAGGCCTGCGGCGACACCCATCTGAAGGTGATCCTGGAGACCGGTGAGCTCGCGACGTACGACAACGTGCGGCGGGCCTCCTGGCTGGCGATGATCGCCGGAGGGGATTTCATCAAGACCTCGACCGGCAAGGTGCCGCCGGCCGCGACCCTCCCGGTGACGCTCGTGATGCTGGAGGCCGTGCGCGACTTCCGCGCCGCGACCGGCCGTCAGGTGGGTGTGAAGCCCGCGGGCGGCATCCGCACCACCAAGGACGCGATCAAGTATCTGGTGCTCGTCAACGAGACCGCGGGGCCCGACTGGCTGCACCCCGACTGGTTCCGCCTGGGCGCCTCCTCGCTGCTGAACGACCTGCTCATGCAGCGGCAGAAGATGGCCACCGGCCGGTACGCGGGTCCCGACTACTTCACGCTCGACTGAGGCTGAGTCATGTTCGAATACGCACCCGCGCCCGAGTCGCGGGACATCGTCGGCATCCGGCCGTCGTACGGCCTTTTCATCAACGGCGAGTGGGTCGAGCCGCAGGGCGAGGAGCGCCACAAGACCGTCAACCCGGCCACCGAGGAGGTGCTCGCGGAGGTCGCGTGGGCGGGGGAGGCCGACGTCGACCGCGCCGTGCAGGCCGCCGCCAAGGCGTTCCCCGTCTGGTCGGGCATGCCCGGGGCCGAGCGGGCCAAGTATCTCTTCCGGATCGCCCGGATCATCCAGGAGCGGGCGCGTGAGCTGGCCGTGCTGGAGACGCTCGACAACGGCAAGCCGATCCGTGAGTCGCGCGACGTGGACCTCCCGCTGGTCGCCGCCCACTTCTTCTACTACGCCGGATGGGCCGACAAGCTCTCCTATGCCGGGTTCGGTCCCGACCCGCGCCCGCTGGGGGTGGCCGGGCAGGTCATCCCGTGGAACTTCCCGCTCCTCATGCTGGCCTGGAAGATCGCGCCCGCGCTGGCCTGCGGCAACACGGTCGTGCTCAAGCCCGCCGAGACGACGCCGCTGACCGCGCTCGCCTTCGCCGAGATCTGCCGGCAGGCCGACCTGCCGCCGGGGGTCGTCAACATCGTCACCGGCGCGGGCGAGACCGGCGCGGCGCTCGTCGCCCACCCCGGCGTGGACAAGGTCGCCTTCACCGGCTCCACCGAGGTCGGCCGCCACATCGCGAGGAGCCTCGCGGGCACCCGCAAGAAGCTCACACTGGAACTCGGCGGCAAGGCAGCCAACATCGTGTTCGAGGACGCCCCGATCGACCAGGCCGTCGAGGGGGTCGTCAACGGCATCTTCTTCAACCAGGGCCACGTCTGCTGCGCCGGGTCGCGGCTGCTGGTGCAGGAGTCGGTCGCCGCCGACCTGCTGGAGGCGCTCAAGCGGCGTCTCGGCACGCTCAGGCTCGGCGACCCGCTGGACAAGAACACCGACATCGGCGCGATCAACTCGGCCGAGCAGCTCGCCAAGATCCGCGAGCTGTCGGAGGCCGGGGAGGCGGAGGGCGCCGAGCGCTGGTCGCCCTCCTGCCCGATCCCGGACCGCGGGTACTGGTTCCCGCCGACCCTGTTCACCGGCGTCGCCCAGTCGCACCGGATCGCCCGTGAGGAGATCTTCGGTCCTGTGCTGTCGGTGCTGACGTTCCGCACCCCCGCCGAGGCGGTGGAGAAGGCCAACAACACGCCGTACGGGTTGTCGGCGGGCGTGTGGACCGAGAAGGGCTCGCTCATGCTGTGGGCGGCGTCCCGGCTGCGGGCGGGCGTCGTCTGGTCCAACACGTTCAACCGGTTCGATCCCGCCTCGCCGTTCGGCGGCTTCAAGGAGTCGGGGTACGGCCGCGAGGGCGGGCGGCACGGTCTGGAGGCCTACCTTGCGGTATGACCGATGCGACCGTCACGAGGCCCGGCCGCACGCCCGCTGTGACGACGGACGTCGCCGCCGCCTGGCCCGCCGGGCCTACGCGGGAGCCGGAGAGGGCTTCTCCCGGGGCCGCCGTTCCCGCCGCTTCGCCGTACGGCACGGGTGGTTCGCGCACCGCGGCGGCGTGTGCCGGTGCGGCCAGACCTACCAGCCCGCCCGTCCGCTCGAGATTGGAACCTTCGATGAGTGAGCAGGCCGCGCGGCTGGCCGTGCGCAAGACGTACAAGCTGTTCGTCGGCGGCGCGTTCCCGCGTTCGGAGAGCGGAAGGTCGTATGCCGTGACCTCCTCCAAGGGAGACTTCCTCGCCAACGCCGCCAGGGCCTCGCGCAAGGACGCCAGGGACGCCGTCTCGGCCGCCAGGAAGGCGTTCTCCAAGTGGTCGGGCGCCACGGCGTACAACAGGGGCCAGATCCTGTACCGGGTCGCCGAGATGCTGGAGGGCCGGCGCGCGCAGTTCGTCGCCGAGGTCGTCGACGCCGACGGCGTCTCAGCGAAGAAGGCCGGCGAGCTGGTGGACGCGGCGGTCGACCGGCTGGTCTGGTACGCGGGCTGGTCCGACAAGATCGGTGCGGTCCTGGGGTCGGCCAACCCCGTCGCCGGGCCGTACTTCAACCTGTCGAGCCCGGAGCCGACCGGCGTGGTGGCCGTGGTCGCCCCGCCGATGGGCCCGCTGCTGGGCCTGGTCAGCGTGATCGCGCCGGTGATCGTGACCGGGAACACGTGCGTGGTCGTGGCCTCGGAGCGGGCGCCGCTGCCGGCGATCACGCTGGCCGAGGTGCTGGCGACCTCCGACCTGCCGGGCGGGGTGGTGAACATCCTCACCGGCTCGGCCGCCGAGATCGCTCCCTGGCTCGCGGGCCACATGGACGTCAACGGCATCGACCTGACGGGCGCGGACCCCGAACTGGCCGTCACGTGCGAGGAACTCGCCGCCGAGAACCTCAAGCGGGTGCTCCGGCCCCCGGCCGGCCGCGTGGACTGGCTCGCCGACCCCGGCATCGAGCGGATGTCGGCGTTCCTGGAGACCAAGACCGTCTGGCACCCCATCGGGGTCTAACCCCTCGACAGGGCCAGGAGGAGTTCGGCGTTCGAGCCGGTGTTCTTCAGCGAGCCGAGGAAGCGCTCGAACGACTCCTGGTCCTGCAACGCCCGCCGCAGCCGCCAGATCAGCGGCAGTTCGGCGGCGTCGAGCAGCAGTTCCTCCCGGCGGGTGCCGGACGCGACGACGTCGACGGCGGGGAAGACGCGGCGGTCGGCGAGGCTCCGGCTCAGCTTGAGCTCCATGTTGCCGGTGCTCTTGAACTCCTCGAAGAGGTTGTCGTCCATCTTCGAGCCCGTCTCGACCAGCGTGGTCGCGAGGATCGTCAGCGATCCGCCGTCCTGAATGTTGCGGGCGGCGCCGAGCACCTTCTTGGGCTGGTGCAGGGCCCGCGCGTCCATGCCGCCGGTGAGCACCCGCCCGCCGCTCGGCGCGGCCATGTTGTACGCCCGGCCGAGGCGGGTGATCGAGTCGATGAGCACGACCACGTCCCGGCCGGTCTCCACCAGCCGCTTGGCCCGCTCGACGGCCAGCTCGGCCGCCAGGATGTGGTCCAGCGGCGGGCGGTCGAAGGTCGAGGCGACCACCTCGGCCCGGACCGACTCGCGCATGTCGGTGACCTCCTCGGGCCGCTCGTCCACCAGGACGACCATGAGGTGGCATTCGGGGTGGTTGGCCGTGATCGCGTTCGCGACGGCCTTGAGGAACATCGTCTTACCGGCCTTCGGCGGGGCGACGATCAGGCCGCGCTGGCCCTTGCCGACCGGGGCGAACAGGTCGATGACGCGGGTGGCCAGGACGTTCGGCGTCGTCTCCAGGCGCAGCCGCTCGTCGGGATGGATCGGCACGAGGTCGGCGAAGTCGGGCCGGGACGCACCGGTGTCGACCGGGGCGCCGTTCAGCGAGACGACGGAGGCGAGCCGGCCGTTCTCCCCGGCGCCTCTGACGAGGTCGCCGCGGCGCAGGCCGTACCGCGCCACGAGCGCGGCCGGGACGGCCACGTCCTTCGGCCCGGGCAGGTAGCCGCGGGACCGGATCACGGCGTTCCGGCCGGCGAAGTCGAGCAGGCCGCCGACCTCGGTGGCGACGGTCGCGGGGCCGTCCCCGGCCGGCGCCCGCCGCGTACGGGCGGAGACGCGCGGCTTGGGAACGGTGAGAGTGGTGGGGGTCACAGGACTCCTCGGTGTGGAGGTGTGCGGAGTCCTCGCGGGACTCACACGCACGAATCATGGGGTTGTCCGCTGGAAGCGGATCGTGGGACGCCGCGCCCGGTAGGACGGAGAGTCGCCCGTCAGATCACGGATCGCGCGGGAGGTCTGGTGCCGGCTGGTGGCCGGCGGAAGATGTGCGGAGCGCGTATGGGCTCGAACGGAGCCAGAACCATACGGCTACCCGCCGACTATAACAGTCGCTGCCGCTCCGGGGATTCCCTCACCTGGCCTGGAGCGCGTCGAGGGCCACCGCCATGGCGATGACCAGGCGGCGGTCGAGGCGCGGGTCGTGGATCTCGATGGCGTACCGGTCGCGCAGGCCCCAGCGGCGGTCGACCGAGAACGCGATCGAGGCGCCGATGCTGAAGTCGAAGTGGTACGGCAGCCACTCCAGCGAGTCGGCGAAGCGGCGGAGCAGGGCGACCACGAAGTTCCGCTCGTGCCCGGTCAGCGTCGGCAGGCCGGGCTGCTGGAGGTGCCAGGTCGAGCGGAGCAGCGACTGGCCGAAGTTCTTCCGGAAGGTGCCGATCGAGGCTCCGGTGTGGTCCACGACGTCGTACTCGCCGGCGATGTCGAGCACCTTGCGCGCCTTGAAACCGGCGAGGACCGTCTCACGCGACTCGTCGGTGTAGAGCGTCACCTGCTCCTTGAGCGCCAGCCGCTTCTGCTCGGCGAAGCCCACGAGCTCGCCCTCGGAACCGCCGGGACCGGCCACATGGACGACGTACCTGTTCACCATCATGGTGATCTTCTGCCGCAGGTACAGCCGGGTCTGCCCCTGCAGAGTCGCTATGTCCATGTTTAACTCCCACGACGGTCTTTTGGCTCCCTATATGCCCCCTTCCACGAGAAGATCACCGGCGCGGACCCCCGAATCGCCAAATCAGGGACGGCTCAGGGAGAGTCAGGGTTTTATCAGGGTCCCTGGCGGAACGTGACCTGTCGAACGGTCCGTTGTACCGGGTGACGAAAGGAACCGACGATGTACCGATCGAGACAGCACAAGATGATCGCCGGCGTCTGCGGGGGGCTCGCGGAGCGGTGGGGCACCTCGCCGACCGTCATCCGCGTGTTGTTCCTGTTGTCCTGCCTCCTGCCCGGCCCCCAGTTCGTGGCCTACATCATCATGTGGATCATCTTCCCCAAGGCCCCGGCCGCGTCAGCGCCGGGCCACGACTACTCGTACGGTCGCAGGTAGGCGGAGCGGGGCCGCGCGGACGCGTCTATGGCTCACATCGGAATAATGCTCACATCGGAATATGCTCACATCGGGAGAGGTGAGCGATGATGCGGCGACGGCCCCTGACGCTGATCCAGGACGACCTGGTCGACTATGAGAAGGCCATGGAACGCATGGCCGCCCTGGTCGAGGAACGGCAGGACGACGCGCGGCCCGACACACTGTGGCTGCTGAGTCATCCGCCGGTCTTCACCGTCGGCAAGCGCACCCTGGAGTCCCACCTCCCCGACCCGGCGGCCGGCATCCCCGTGGTGCCGACCGGCCGCGGCGGCCAGCTCACCTACCACGGCCCCGGGCAGCTCGTGGGCTACCTGGTCGTGAAGCTGGGCACCGGCGAGGGCGTGGTCGACTACATCCGCGAGGTCGAGCTGCGCCTGGTGGAGGCGCTGGCCGCGCTCGGCGTTCCCGCCGAGCGGCGCGACACCCCGCCAGGGTCGGAACTGCTTACGGGCGTGTGGACCAGGGACACCGGCCGCAAGATCGTGTCAATCGGCATGCGGGCGAGCCGGTCGGTCACGAGCCACGGCTTCGCCCTCAACGTGGAGGGCGACCTCACGCCGTGGAACCTCGCGATCCCCTGCGGCATGCCGGACGTGGAGATGACGTCGATCGCCCACGAGCTCGGCCGGGCCTCCATGGAGGAGACCCGCCGAGCCGTCGCCACCGCCTTCGAATCCTCCTGAGCTCCGGCCCTCGTGACCTGCGGCCGCAAGCCCCGGCCGCTACGCTGACCGCGATCATTCGCGACGGCGGGAGGCGCTGCCCATGACCACCGACCCGACGATGACCCGGATCGGTCAGGCGGTGGAGTTGCATCACGGCCAGGGTCAGCGTGACGCCGCTCGCGACCTGTTCGCGCAGATCTGGGATGACATCGGCGGTGAGCAGGGCGACCCGCTGCACGTCTGCGTCCTCGCCCACTCGATGGCCGACGTGCAGGACGACGTACGGCAGGAGCTGATGTGGGATCTGCGCGCGCTGGCCGCCGCCGATCTCGTCACCGACGAGCGGGTGGCCGAGGCCGGCGTGCCGCTCTCGGTGGCCGGCCTGTATCCGTCGCTGCACCTGAACCTGGCCGAGTGCTACCGCAAGCTGGGCGATCTCGGCCGCGCCCGGGAGCATCTCCAGAAGGCGCGGGCCGAGATCGGCGCGCTCGGCGACGACGGATACGGGCGGCTCATCAGGGGCGGCCTGGACCGGCTGGCCGAACAGCTGGATGAGCCCACCTGAAAGCCGGGATCAGGCGACCGGTTCGGGCTGGTCCACGTCGTCGACGGTGCGGCGGGGGCCGGTGAACCAGTTCCTGGCCGACAGGCGCCACCACAGGGCGATGCCGACGAGCACGGCGCCCACGGCGAGGGGGGCGTAGTTGACCGACGTCCAGGTGAAATCGGCGTTGCCGGGCACGCCCGCGGGTGAGATGGGCAGCACGAAGTAGACCGAGATGATCGCGATCTCGATCACCGCGATCCAGCAGAGCACCTTGTACTTGCGGCCCAGCGTCCACGGGCCGGTCTGGAAGGCGTCGCCCGCGCGCAGCCGCAGCCAGATCGGGATGAGGAACGCGAGGTAGAGCCCGATGACCGCGATGGACACCACGGCCAGGAACGCCACCGGCGTCGCGGAGCCCTCGGGGGCGTACAACGCGGGCAGCGTGATCAGCAGCGCGACGGCGCAGCCGCCGATGATCGCGTTGACCGGCGTGCGGTTGCGGTCGACCTTCGACCACAGCCGCCAGCCCGGCACCGCGCCGTCCCGGGAGAACGCGTACGTCATCCGGGACATCGAGGTCACGCAGCTCATCCCGCAGAAGAACTGCCCGATCGTGGAGATGCCGAAGACGACCGTGGCGAGGGTGGACGACAGCGACGAGGTGAAGATGGCCCCGACGAAGCCGCCCTCGGAGTCGACGGCGTCCACGTTCGTCGCGGCGAACAGGAAGGCCAGCAGCAGGATCCAGCCGCCGATCGCGGAGTAGAAGATCGACTGCCACAGGCCCTTGGCCGCCGCGCGGGCCGCGCCGTGCGTCTCCTCCGACACGTGCGCGCAGGCGTCGAAGCCGGTGATCGTGTACTGCGTGAGCAGGAAGCCCAGCGGCAGCACGTACAGCCAGAAGGCGGGCCCGGAGTCCCCGCTGCCGAAGCCGGAGTGGTTGAACGTCTCGAACAGGAAGCCCACGCTCTGGTGCTTCGACGGGCCGAAGACCAGGATCAGCACGACGGCCGCCGCGCCGAACACGTGCCACCACACCGAGATGTTCTGCAGCAGCGAGATCAGCCGGTGGCTGAAGATGTTGATCAGCGCGTGCAGCACCAGGACGATCGCGAACAGCAGGAAGGTCTGATGCAGCGCGTTGCCGTTCGCCCAGGAGTCGCTGAACCGCCCGACCACGATGTTGAGGAACGTCGCGCAGCCGTAGTCGACCGACGCGGTGACCGCGATCAGCCCGATCAGGTTCAGCCAGCCGGTGAACCAGCCGTGGACCGGCCTGCCGAGCTTGGCGGCCCACCAGTAGATGCCGCCGGCCGTGGGGTACGCGGAGACCAGCTCGGCCATGCAGAAGCCGATGATCAGGATGAACGCCGAGATCAGCGGCCAGCCGACGGAGATCGCCAGGGGCCCGCCGTTGTTCCAGGCCTGGCTGAAGGTGGTGAAGCAGCCGGCCAGGATCGAGATGATGGAGAAGGAGATCGCGAAGTTGGAGAACCCGCTCCAGGTGCGGGCCAGTTCCTGCTTGTAGCCGAGTTCCGCGAGTCGTTGGGCGTCGTCGTCGAGGGTGTGCGCCATGAGGCCTCCTCTAACCGGTGCGGGATATCCGGCCGCTGACCCCGTCGATCAGCCGGCCGAAGCAGGGGTCCGCCAGGTCCCGTACGGCGCGGGCGAACTTCTCGGCCGCCTCCGCGTCGTAGTCCAGGGCGGGCAGGGCGCGGTCGCGGACCAGCCCCCGGTGGACGACGAACCACAGTGCCCAAGTGAGGTTGGCCATGATCAGGTTCAGTCGTACGCGGGGGACGTGCTCGTCGTCGCCGAAGTAGGCCCGGGTGAGCCGTACGACCTGGCCGGGGTCGAAACCGGCCTCGGCGGCGATGTCGCCCAGTTCGAAGCAGGGGTCGTTGTTGCCGGAGAGCTGGTAGTCCACGATGCGGACGCCGCCGCTCGTGGCGATCAGGTTGCCGCAGATCAGGTCGTTGTGGCAGGGGACGGACGGCAGCGGGCGGCGGGCGAACGCCGCCTCGATGTCGTGCGCCAGCGGCAGCACGTCCTCGAACCCGGCCGGCAGCGCCAGGTCGTGGGCCCGGCACCGGGCCAGGTAGTCGCGGAGCGTGCCGAAGATGGAGAAGTCGTTGGCGAACCGGAGCCCGGCGTGCAGGCGGCGGCAGGCGGCCGCCACCTCCTCGATCCGCGCCGCCACGGCCGGGACGTCGAGGGTGACGCCCTCGACGTACTCCAGCACGAGGGCGCCCGGCAGCACGTGCACGACCCGGGGGCCGACCCCGGCCGCCGCCGCGGCGACCGTGTTGGCGATCTCCTGGTCGAGCGGGATGCCGAGACCCGCCTCGGTGATGCGCGGATCGAGCACCCGCAGGATCCAGCGGTCGCCGTCCGCGCTGTCGATCCTGGCGACGTGGTGGCTGAGCCCGCCCGTGATCGGGGTGAAGGTCAGCGGCCGTCCGGCCCAGCCCGTGACGACATCACGCACGTCACCGACAGGATCTGGCATGCCCGGCTCCTTTGGTCTGCCTTCAGACCATTGCTCTGATTCTCCGGGCGGGGTGTTACGGGACGGTACCAATGTCGCAACGTCCCGCGCCTCGCGGCGAGGTGATCAGCGCACGCGGCCGACGCCGCCGAGCGCGCCGGCCTTGCCCTCCCGTACGGATAGGTACTCGGCGTCGGGCCGCCAGTCCTGCAGCGGCACCACCCCCGGGTCGACCAGGTCGAGGCCGTCGAAGAAGGCGAGGACCTGGTCCCGCGACCGGGAGGTGGTGCCGGGGACGGAGGTGCGGCTGAAGACCTTGCGGCCCTCCTCCTCCTGGCCCTCGCTCAGTTCGCCGAGCGAGCCGTGCGAGACCACCAGGTAGCCGCCCGGCGCCAGCGGGGCCCGGAGCGCTGAGACGATCTTCAGGGCCTCGTCGTCGTCGGGGACGAAGTGCAGCACCCCGAGCAGGAGGACGGCGAGCGGCTCGGAGAAGTCGAGGTGCGCGGTGACCTCCGGATCGGCCAGGAGCGCCTCGGGATCCCGCATGTCCGCGCCGACCGCGATCACCCGCTCGTTCTCGGCGAGGATCGCCCGGGCGTGGACCAGGACGATGGGGTCGTTGTCCACGTAGACGACACGTGACTCGGGAGCCAGTTCCTGGGCGACCTGGTGGACGTTGCGCTGCGTGGGAAGCCCGGCGCCGATGTCGAGGAACTGCCGGATGCCCTGCCGGGAGAGGTACGCCACGGTCCGGACCAGGAACTCGCGGTTCTCCCGGGCGATGTCCGGAAGGTTGGGCAGGATCTCGATGATCTTCTGGGCGGCCTCGCGGTCCACCGCGAAGTTGTCCTTGCCGCCCAGGTAGTAGTCGTACATCCGGGCGACGCTGGGTGCGAACGGATCAACGCCCGCCGGTGCCCTCTGCTCGTCCACGGCACCCCTCCTCGTCGTACATCACGGATGGTACCGGGCTTGATCAGGATATTGCGGACCTTTACGGCGGAAGCTCGCCGCGGGTGGGGAGGCCCTGCCACGAGCTGGGGCTGGCCACGGCGAAGGCGGCCACGGAGATGCCGCGCTTGAGCCGGTCGGAGGGGTGGAGTTCGTCGAGGATCGCGCTGAGATAGCCGGCCACGAACGCGCCGCCGACCTCGGCGGGGTCGACGGACGTCACGGGGGCGGCCTGGGTGTCGTAACGCAGGCCCTCCACGGTGGCGCTGGCGCCCTTGGCGCCCCGGGTCACGACCAGCTCGGGGACCGACGCGAGCGCCGGCTCCACGAGCCCGAGCTCGTCCTGGGTCGCGAAGAGCACGTCGGCGCAGGCGGCCAGCTCGGTCAGGCCCTGCCGCGCGTCCTCCACGCTGTCCCACAGGTGCGGGCGGTGGTTGACGTCGACGGAGACGAGCACGCCGGCGTCCTTGGCGAGTTTCGCCGCGTGGTGGACGGCGCTGTAGGCGTAGCCGCTCAGCCCGACGGTGACGCCGGTGACGTGGAGGATCCGGGCCGACTGGACGGCCTCCCCGGGCACGTCGCCGGTGGTCAGGCGCGAGCCCGCCGACCCGCCGCGGTAGTACGCCGCGTGCGACGACCGGCCGATGCGCCGCTGGCGTACGACGAGACCGGTGGAGGCCGTCGGGTCGACCCGTACGGCCGAGACGTCCACGCCCTCGCCGCGCAGGACGGTCAGCGTGCGGACGCCGAGTTCGTCGGCGCTGACCCGGCCAAGCCAGCCCACCGAGTGGTCGAGCCGGGCCAGGCCGACCGCCGTCGTCAGCTCGGGTCCCTCCACGTCGAGGCGGGTGCCCATGTCATGGCGCAGCCGGTCGGCCGAGACGACGGCCAGCGCCTCTCCGAGCGTGAAGACCTCGGTCATGCAGTGTGTCCACGGGGTAGCACCGGAAAAGCATGGCAGACCGTGATCCGCTCGGAAAGTGCTTCTGGAACGATCCGCGCCGTGCGCGGGCTCAGCCGCCGAACGCTTCCACGGCGGCCTGGCAGAACGCCTTGAGGTCGTCCGGCTTGCGGCTGGTCACCAGCGTGTTCGGGCCGCCGGTGCAGACCACGACCTCCTTGTCCACCCAGGTCGCCCCGGCGTTGCGCAGGTCGGTCCGCAGGCTCGGCCACGAGGTGAGCGTGCGCTCGCGCACCACGTCGGCCTCCACCAGCGTCCACGGCGCGTGGCAGATGGCCGCGACGGGCTTGCCCGCCTCGAAGAACTCCTTGACGAACCGTACGGCCTCCGGCTGCATGCGCAGGAAGTCGGGGTTGGCGACTCCGCCGGGGAGGACCAGCCCGTCGAAGTCGGACGCCGAGACGTCCCCCGCCACCGCGTCCACGGGGAAGGTGTCGGCCTTGTCGAGGTGGTTGAACGCCTGCACCCGGCCCCGCTCGGTGGAGATCAGCTTCGGCGTGCCGCCCGCCTGTTCGACGGCCTTCCACGGCTCGGTGAGCTCGACCTGCTCGATCCCCTCTGGGGCCACGAGAAATGCGATCGTCCTGCCCTGAATCATCATGCTCCTTCTGTGTTTCCCGCTTCGCTCGTCGGGGCGCTCACATCCGCCATCTTCCCTCGTCGCTCGTCCCTCGCTCCTCAGTCCAGATCGGCGGCGCGCCCCTCCGGCTCGCTCGGTGTTTCCCGCTTCGCTCGTCGGGGCGCTCACATCCGCCATCTTCCCTCGTCGCTCGTCCCTCGCTCCTCAGTCCAGATCGGCGGCGCGCCCCTCCGGCTCGCTCGGTGTTTCCCGCTTCGCTCGGTGCTTTCCGCTCGGTCTTGACGACGCGTGCCCGGTGATCTGCGATCTATGCCGTTCGCGGGGTAGGAACCGGACATGCCCGTGCTGGTGGGGACCTCCGGATGGCAGTACGCCGACTGGCGTGACCTCGTCTACGGGGGAGTGCCGCAGCGGCTGTGGCTGGAGAGGTACGGCGAGATCTTCGCCACGGTCGAGAACAACAACGCGTTCTACCGGCTGCCGAAGCGGGAGACGTTCGAGTCGTGGCGGGAGCGCACCCCGCCGGACTTCGTCATGGCGGTCAAGGCCAGCCGCTTCCTCACCCACATCAAGCGGCTGAAGGACCCGGAGGAGCCGGTGGAGCGGCTGATGGGCGTGGCCGAGGGCCTCGGCCCCAAGCTGGGGCCCATCCTGCTCCAGTTGCCGCCGACCCTGCAGGCCGACGCCGTACGGCTGCGGGCCTGCCTGGCCCGGTTCCCGTCCTCGGTGCGGGTCGCGGTGGAGCCGCGGCACGCCTCGTGGTGGACCGCCGAGATCCGCGACCTGCTGACGGAGTTCGGGGCCGCCCTGTGCTGGGCCGACCGGCTCGGACGGCCGGCGGGGCCCCTGTGGCGCACCACGAGCTGGGTCTACCTGCGCTTCCACGAGGGCCGGGCCGACCCCTGGCCGGCGTACGGGCGGCGTGCGCTGCGCAGCTGGGTCGACCGGCTGGGCGACGTGCCGGACGCCTACGTCTACTTCAACAACGACCCGGGCGGCGCCGCCGTACGCAACGCCGTCACGTTCGCGGAGATCGCCTGCACGCAGGGGCGGGAGGTGACCAGGGTGCGGCCTCCGGCGGGTCTGGGCGGCGAGGCCCACCGGCAGCGGAACCGGCTGCAGCCCGCCCCCTCATAGGTGTGTTTCCGCTGAGGGGGCGTGCCGCCGCCCGGGCACCGTGCCCGATCACGCCTGCCCGATCACGCCTGCCCGGCCACTCCGGCCGCTCACGCCTGGTCGGGCACGCCGGTCAGGCGCGCCGGTCGTCGCTCGCGTGCCGGCCACCCGCGACCAGCTGGTCCGGCGACGACTGCCGGGGCACGGAGTAGTGGTGTGGTGCGGTGTCCCCCGCCCTGTCCCGCGCCCGGTCCTCGGCGCGGATCTCGGCACGGTCGGCAGCGCGCTCGGCGGCACGGTCCTCGACCCTGTCGTCGACGCCGTCCCGGTCCCGGTCGACCTTGGGGTAGGCCGCGGTGACCGGAGCGACGCCGTCCCGCTCGGCCTCGGCCTCGGTGGCGGGAGACGACTGGAGACGGCGCTCCAGCTCGCGCTTCTCGGCCTCCAGGCGGGACACGCGGTCCCGCTCGGCGAGGCGCGCCTCGCGCGCCTTGCGACGCCTGACGGCCCCGCGGCGCAGGCCGCCGGTGATGAGCATCAGACCGACGACGAACACGGCGGCGGTCACCACGCCGGCGATGAAGAACTCGAACGGGCTGAGGTTGAAGGTGCGGTCAAGGATCGTGACCGGCAGGGTGTTCGCGGTGTCGTTGACCGACACCTCGATCACCGCCGCCGCCGCGATCAAAACCAGAAGCAGGCCCAGTAAGACCATCTGCCCTCACTCCCTGGTGCGGTGTGCGATTCGTGGACGGTCTCCGTCTGCCCGCAAAGGCGCGGATCATGTGCTTCCGGTCACAACGGGGCAGCGGTTTGTCAAGCAAAGAACACGCGTTAACACCCTGGTTACAAACGGGCAAAGGTTACGAAATGCCAGAACGGCACTCTCAAGCGTGGCGGACGAACGCCAGGCCGCCTCGCTTCGAAAGGGATCGACGTGACCTACAAGGCCGAGTACATCTGGATCGACGGCACGGAGCCGACCGCGAAGCTCCGTTCCAAGACGAAGGTCCTCGCCGACGGCGCCGAGCCGGGGCTGTGGGGCTTCGACGGGTCCAGCACCAACCAGGCCACCGGTCACTCCTCCGACCTGGTGCTCAAGCCCGTCTTCGTCTGCCCGGACCCGATCCGCGGCGGCGACCACGTTCTGGTCATGTGCGAGGTCCTGCACACCGACATGACCCCGCACGCCACCAACACCCGCGCCGCGCTCGCCGAGGTGGACGAGCGGTTCGCGGCGCAGGAGCCCTGGTTCGGCATCGAGCAGGAGTACACCTTCTTCAAGGAGGGCCGCCCGCTCGGCTTCCCGCTGGGCGGCTTCCCGGCCCCGCAGGGCGGCTACTACTGCGGCGTCGGCGCCGACGAGGTCTTCGGCCGCGACATCGTCGAGCTGCACCTCGACCGCTGCCTCGCCGCCGGCCTGAAGATCTCCGGCATCAACGCCGAGGTCATGCCCGGCCAGTGGGAGTTCCAGGTGGGCCCGGGGGGTCCGCTGGAGGTCGGCGACCACATGTGGGTCGCCCGCTGGCTGCTCTACCGCACCGCCGAGGAGTTCGACGTCGCCGCGACGCTCGACCCCAAGCCGGTCAAGGGCGACTGGAACGGCGCCGGCGCGCACACCAACTTCTCCACCAAGGCTATGCGTGAGGGCTACGAGCCGATCATCACCGCCTGCGAGGCCCTGGCCGACAACGCGGTGGAGCACGTCAAGCACTACGGCCACGGCATCGAGGACCGGCTGACCGGCCACCACGAGACCGCTCCGTGGGACAAGTTCAGCTACGGCGTCTCCGACCGCGGCGCCTCGGTCCGCATCCCGTGGCAGGTCGAGGTCGACAAGTGCGGCTACATCGAGGACCGGCGCCCCAACGCCAACGTCGACCCCTACCTGGTCACCCGCCTGATCACCGACACCTGCTGCTCCGCCCTGGAGAAGGCCGGCCAGATCTGATCCTCCTCATCACGCTCCTCCGTACGGCTCCCGGGTCACCCGGGAGCCGTACGCGTTTCCCGGGGAAGGCACGGGAAGGTCACGTCCGGTACGCCTGCCACGTCTAGCGTCCGGGACATGACCATGATCCGCAGATCCGCCGTCGTCGTCCTGTCCGTCCTCGTCGCGGGTACCGTGGCCGCTGTGTCACACCAGCCGGAACCCGCCGCCGCGGGGCGGGAGCGTCAACCCCTCGTCATAGGGCACCGGGGCGCCAGCGCCCTGCGGCCGGAGCACACGCTGCTGTCGTACGAGACGGCGATCGCGCTCGGGGCCGACTACATCGAGCCCGACCTCGTCTCCACCAGGGACCACGTCCTGGTGGCCCGGCACGAGAACGAGATCTCGGGGACCACCGACGTGGAGAACCACCCCGAGTTCGCCGCCCGCCGCACCACCAAGACCATCGACGGCGTGCCGGTCACCGGCTGGTTCACCGAGGACTTCACGCTGGCCGAACTGCGCACGCTGCGGGCCACCGAGCGCATCCCCGACCTGCGCCCCGACAACGCGGCCCTGGACGGCCTGGCCCAGATCCCGACATTCGACGAGGTCGTGGAGCTGGCCCAGCGGCGCGGCGTGGGCGTCTACCCGGAGACCAAGCACCCCACCTACTTCGACTCCGTCGGGCTGTCGCTGGAGGAGCCGCTGCTGGAGGTGCTCGGCCGGCACGGCTGGCGTGACCGGCGCGACCCGGTGTTCATCCAGTCGTTCGAGACGGCCAACCTGCGCGAGCTGCGCGGGAAGACCCGCCTGCCGCTGATCCAGCTGGTCAACGGGTCCGGCGCGCCGTACGACCGGGTGGCGGCGGGCGACCCGCTCACCTACGACCGGATGGTGACGCCCGCGGGCCTCAAGGACATCGCGTCGTACGCCGACGGGATCGGCGCGGCGACCTCGCGGGTGGTCCCGACGGGCCCCGACGGCCGCCTGCTCGCGCCGACGACGCTCGTGCGCGACGCCCACCGGGCGGGGCTGGACGTGCACGTGTGGACGCTTCGCGACGAGAACTCCCAGCTTCCGGCCGACTTCCGGCTCGGGGACCCGGCGAACCCGGCGTACCCGCGCACGACCGGCGACGTGACGGGCTGGCTGTCACGCCTGCTCGACCTCGGCGTCGACGGCGTCTTCGCCGACAACCCGGGCACGGCCCGCGCCGTCCTCGCCGCCCGCGCCCGCCGATAGACGCGAAGCGAGAAACACCGAGCGATCCGGAGGGGCGCGCCGCCGGTCTGGACTGAGGAGCGAGGAACGAGCGACGAGGCTGTGTCCCTGGCGCGCCTCCGGGCACGACCGGGCGGGTGTGAGCGCCCCGATGGTGAGTGGGAAACACGCCGGTTTGACAATGATTTTCATTTGCGGGACAGTTGAATGGGAAGTCTCCCCTGATACGCCGACTTGAGGATCTGTCGTGCTCTCGCCGCTTGCCCGAACCCTGTCGTCCGCCGCGCTGCTCGTCCTGTTCGCCGCGGGGTGCGGCGGCGCGGAGCCCTCGACCCCCGATGACCCGTCGCTGCCACTGAAGGTGGTCGCGACCACCACCCAGGTCGCCGACTTCGCCCGCAACCTCGGCGGTGACCGGGTCACCGTCCACCAGCTGCTCCGGCCGAACGTCGATCCGCACGACTACGAGCCGTCGCCCGCCGACATGCGGGCCATCGCGGAGGCCGACGTGCTCGTGAAGAACGGCGTGGGCCTGGAGAAGTGGCTCGACGACACGATCCGGGCCGCCGGCTTCGACGGCCCGGTGGTCGACGCCTCGCAGGGCGTGCCCGTCCGCGGGGGCGACGCGGAGGAGGGCGAGAGCGATCCGCACATCTGGCACAACCCGCTGAACGTCAAGACGATGGCCGCCACGATCGGCAGGGCGTTCGCCGCCGCCGATCCGGGCGACGCCGCCGCCTACCAGGCCAACCTGGCGGCGTACGACGCGAAGCTGGACGCGCTCGACGCCGACATCGCCCGGAAGATCGGCTCGATCCCGGCCGACCGGCGCAAGCTGGTGACGAACCACGACGCCTTCGGCTACTACCTCGACCGCTACAAGCTGACCTTCGTCGGGTCGATCATCCCGAGCTTCGACACCTCCGCCGAACTGTCGGCCAAGCAGGTCGCCGATCTCGTCGCCGAGATCAGGGCGACCGGGACGGCGGCGATCTTCTCGGAGGCGTCGCTGCCGCCCAAGACCGCCGAGGCGATCGGCCGCGAGGCCGGGGTGACCGTCGTGGCCGGCGAGGACGCGTTGTACGGCGACTCGCTCGGCCCCGAGGGGTCGGCCGGTGCGACCTATCTCCAGATGGAGGAGCACAATACCGACACCATCGTCAACGCGTTGAGGGGGACGTCCACATGAGTGAGCGGGCGCCGACCCTGGTGATCGACCGGGCGAGCGTGGCCTACGGCGACGTCCCGGTGCTGGAGGAACTGGACGGCGTCGTCCACGAGGGCGAGGCCGTGGCGCTGATCGGCCCGAACGGCGCGGGCAAGTCGACGCTGATCAAGGCGCTGCTCGGGCTGGTCCCGGTCGTCCGCGGCCGGATCGAGGTGCTGGGCACCACCCCGGCGCAGGCCCGCCGCGACGTCGCGTACGTGCCGCAGGCCGACACGCTCGACCCCGACTTCCCGGTGTCGGTCGAGCAGGTGGTGATGATGGGCCGCTACCGCCGGATCGGCTGGCTGCGCCGACCGTCGGCCGCCGACCGGGCCGAGGTCGCCGGGGCGCTGGAGCGGGTCGGCCTGGCCGCGCGGGCCCGCGACCGGTTCGGCACGTTGTCGGGCGGGCAGCGCCAGCGGGTGCTGCTGGCCCGGGCCATCGCCGCCGGGCCCCGGATGCTGCTGCTCGACGAGCCGTTCAACGGCGTCGACGCGGTCAGCCAGCACGCGCTGCTGGAGGCGATCGGCTCGCTCAAGGAGCAGGGCGCCTCGGTCGTCGTCAGCACCCACGACCTCGCCATCGCGCACCTCGCCTGCGACGAGGTGTGCCTGCTCAACCGGCACCAGTTCGGCTTCGGCCCGACCGGCGACGTGCTGACCCCCGAGCGGCTGCGCGCGACGTACGGCGGGCACGCGCTCGAACTGCGCGGCGACCGCGTGATCGTCACCCAGACGTGAGGGCGGCGCGGTCATGATCTTCTTCGAGCCGTTCCAGCTTCCGTTCATGGCGCGGGCGCTGGCCGAGCTGGTCGTCCTCGGCGCGCTCGCGGGCACCGTCGGCGTGCTGGTGCTGCTGCGCCGGCTGGCCTTCGTCAGTGACACCCTGACGCACACCGTCTTCCCCGGGGTGGTCATCGGCCACATCATGGCGGGGGACGGCGGCGTCTTCTGGGGCGCGCTCGCCGCCGGGGTCGTCACGGCGGTCCTGCTCACGCTGCTGACCGCCCGCCGCAGGGTGAGCGAGGACGCCGCGCTCGCCGTGCTGCTGACCACGCTGTTCGCGGTCGGCGTCCTGCTGGTGTCGCGGCAGACGGGGTTCACCTCCGACCTCACCGCGTTCCTGTTCGGCCGGGTGCTCACCGTCACCGAGGAGCAGCTCGTGCAGACCGCCGTCGTGACGGTGCTGGTCGTGGCGCTGCTGGCGGTGCTGCGGCGGCCGCTGCTGCTGCGGGCCTTCGACCCCGTGGGCGCCCGCGCGGCCGGGGTCCGCGTCGGCCTGCTCGACCTCGTGGTCAACGTCGCGGTCGCCCTGGTCGTCGTGGCCGCCGTCAAGGCGGTCGGCACGATCCTCGTGATCGCGCTGCTGGTCGTGCCGGCCGCGGCGGCCCGCGCCCTGTCGGACCGGCTCGTGGTCATCGTGCCGCTCGCCGCGCTCCTCGGCGCCGCCGCCGGATGGCTCGGGCTGGTCGCGAGCTACGAGGCGTCGATCGGGTACGGCCTCCGGCTCGCCTCCGGGGCGACCGTGGTGCTCGTCCTGGTCGGGTTGTACGGCCTGGCCCACGGTGCCGCGTTCGCCCGCCGGCGTGCGAAGCTCGGTCAGGCCCGGCGCCGCGTCGCGTCCGAGGAACTCGACGTCCTGGAGGCGGCATGAGTGAGTGGAGCGAGCGAATCAATAAACACAGCACGATTTGCGAATGCAACCCCGAGCCGCCAGGCGAGGGGGTGGCATGAGCTGGCTCGACTCCACCGTCCACCGGGCCCTCGTCGAGGCGGTCCTGGTCGGCGTGCTCGGCGGGGTGACCGGGGTGTTCGTCGTCGCCCGGCGGCTGCCGTTCTTCACGATGGCCCTCACCCACGCGACGTTCCCGGGCATCGTGGTCGCCGCCATGCTCGGGGTGAACCTCTATCTCGGCGGGGGGCTGTTCGGGCTGCTGGTGGTCGCCGCCGTCCTGGTCTTCAGCCGGGGCCGCGGGCAGGACTTCACCACGGCGACCGGCATCGCCCTGTCGGGCGGCTTCGCGCTGGGGGTCGTGCTGGTGTCGTCGCAGGACGGGTTCACCCGCGACCTCGCGGCGTACACGGTGGGCGACGTCCTCGCGGTGAGCACGGGCGACCTCGCGGCGACCGTCGCCGTCACCGTGGGCGTGCTGCTCCTGCTGGCCCTGGTGGGCAAGGAACTGCTGCTCGCGGCCTTCGACCCGGTGGGCGCCGCGGCGCTCGGGCTGCCCACTGTTCTGCTCGACTTCGCCCTGCTGGCGGTCGTCGAGGTGACCGTCGTCGCCACCGTGCCCGCCCTCGGGACGATCCTCGCCGTCGCGCTGATCGTCGGCCCGGCCGCGACGGCCCGCCTGCTCAGCGACAGGATCGCGCTGCTGTTCCCGATCGCCGCGGCGATCGGGGTCGCCTGCGCGCTGGCGGGAGTGTGGGTCTCCACGGTGTGGAACGTCGCGACCGGGGCGTCGATCGCCCTGCTCGTCGGCCTGGTGTTCGGGGCGGTCTTCCTCGCGACCGCCGTACGCGGACGGACGAGACGGGCCGTGCCGGTCAGGGCGTGAGCAGGACCTTGATGGCGCCGTCCTCCTTCTTCTGGAAGATCTCGTAGCCGTGCGGCGCCTGGTCGAGCGGCAGGCGGTGGGTCGCCAGGTCCTCGACCCCCAGCGGGTCGGCGTCGTCGGTCACGAGCGGCATGAGGTCGTCGATCCACCGCTTGACGTGGGCCTGGCCCATCCGCAGCGCGATCCCCTTGTCGAACATCCGCAGCATCGGCATGGGGTCGGTCATCCCGCCGTACACGCCGCTGATCGAGATCGTGCCGCCGCGCCGCACGGTCTCGATGGCGTCCTGCAGGGCGGCGAGCCGGTCGAGGCCGGCCCGGGTCATCATCGCGGCGGCCGCCTTGTCGGGCAGCATCCCGGTGACCGTCTGGGCGAACTTGCCGACGGTGTAGCCGTGCGCCTCCATGCCGACCGCGTCGATGACCGAGTCGGTGCCCCGGCCGCCGGTCATCGACCGGACCGCCTCGGGCACATTGTCGGTGTCGCCCGCGTCGATCACCTCGATGCCGTGCCTGCGGGCCATCTCCAGACGCTCGGGCACGAGGTCCACGGCGATCACCCGGTAGCCGCGGTGGCGCGCGATGCGGGCCGACATCTGCCCGATCGGGCCGAGGCCGAAGACCGTGACGCTGCCGCCGTCGGGGATCTCCGCCCACTCGACCGCCTGCCACGAGGTGGGCAGCACGTCGGAGAGGTAGACGAACCTCTCGTCCGGCGGCCCCTCCGGCACCTTGATCGGCCCGAAGTGGGCCTGCGGCACGCGGAGATACTCCGCCTGGCCGCCGGGCACCTCGCCGTACAGCTTGGTGTAGCCGAACAGCGCGGCGCCGGTGTCGTACTCGCGGACCTGGGTGGTCTCACACTGGGCGAACAACGCCCGGTCGCACATGTAGCAGTGGCCGCACGAGATGTTGAACGGGATCACGACGCGGTCGCCGGGGGCGATGTGGGTGACCCCCGCGCCGACCTCCTCGACGATCCCCATCGGCTCGTGGCCGAGGACGTCGCCCTCCCCGATGAACGGGCCGAGCACCTCGTAAAGGTGGAGGTCGGAGCCGCAGATGGCGGTCGTGGTGACACGGATGATCGCGTCGGTCGGTTCCTTGATCGCCGGGTCCGGAACCTCCTCCACCCGCACGTCGCGCTTGCCGTGCCAGGTGAGTGCCTTCATGGTTTCCCCTTCCAGAAGGGCCTGGGTGTCACGATCGTTCCCGTATGCCCGAGTTATGGAAGAGGAAACGGCCCTTATCAGAGGTGGAGCACGCTGCCGCGCTCGTCCACGTGGTCGGCGCTCTCGTCGTCGAACCACACGCCGCCCGTCGCGAGGTAGCGGAACCGGTGCGCGCCGGGCGGGAGGATCACCGACACGGTACGGGTGCCGTTCCTGCGCCGCAGCAGTTCGTGGCGGCCGGGCAGCCAGTCGTTGAAGTCGCCGACCACGCTGACCGTCCCCAGGGGCTGGTCGACGGGCAGTGCGAAGGTCACCCGGGTCTTCGGGCCGAACAGTCTGTTGCGCTTCAGCATGCGTCTCCTCCCATCCAATGCGATGACGCATATTGTCGCGTACCGCACCTAAAGGAAGAAACCAGTACAGGAAGGACGTAACACAATATTCACGGCTTTTTCAGGGAATTCGGCCGACCCCGCAGAGGAACCAGGTGGGCAGGTTGCGCCGGGCCTGCCGTAGGAGCGGATTCTCGTCGCCGGGCCGCCAGTCGTCCAGCGGGACGAGGCCGGGATCGAGGAGGTCGAAACCGTCGAACAGGCCCTGGATCTCCTCGCGGTTCCGCAGGGTGATGCCCGCGTCGGAACCCCGGTAGACCGCCGCCCCCTCCCGTGCCGCGCCGCCCCGCTCCTCGTCCGTGACGTGGGACAGCACGAGGTGACTCCCGGGGACGACGGCGTCCCGCAGCCGGGCCACGAGCTCGGCCGGCTTGTCGTCCCTGGACAGGAAGTGCACCACGGCCACGAGCAGGATCGCGACCGGCTGCGACAGGTCGATCAGCGAGCGCAGCCCGGGATCGGCGAGGATCTCCTCGGGCCGCCGCAGGTCGCCCCGTACGGTGACGGTGGAGCCGGCGCCGGACAGCAGGGCCCTGGCGTGCGCGAGCACGACCGGGTCGTGGTCGACGTACGCCACCCGCACCGTGGGATCCAGTTCGTGGGCCACCTCGTGAACCCCGCCCTGGGCGGGCAGCCCGGTGCCGATGTCCACGAACTGCCGGATGCCGGCCTCGGTCACCAGATGGCGTACGGCGCGGCGCAGGAAGGCGCGGTTGCGGCGGGCCAGCACGCGGGCCTCGGGCGCGACCCGCAGGACCCGCTCCGCCGCCTCCCGGTCGGCCGCGTAGTTGTTCTTCCCGCCGAGGAAGTAGTCGTACATGCGGGCGGGGTTGGGGACACTCGCGTCGATGCCCGGCGGCGGCGCGTCATCGGCCACGTGTCTGTCTCCCTGACCGGCGGTAAGCGAAGGTGACTCGCAGCGATCATAGAGCCCGCCCGGGAAAAACCCAACGAATACCGACATCGACTCGGTGAACAAAACCGATCCGCCACCTCGCCGCCGCGTCCCGGTTGGCCAGCGCCAGGCACACCGCCGGCAGGGGGAGCAGGACGAGCCACAGCCGGTGGGCCACCGGCCACTGGGGGTCGTCCTGCAACGGCCACAGCCACAACTCGGCCGTCAGGAAGAGCGTGACCGACAGCAGGGCGAACTGGGCCGCCGCACCCGCGAGAGCCGCCGCGCGGCCGTGCCGGGGACGCAGGCGTACGGCGACCGCCGCGCCGGACAGTCCGGTGAGCACGCAGGTCGCGGCCTCCAGCGCCAGGTCGCCGGCGAGCAGAGGGGCGTTCTGGGGCAGGAACGCGACGATCAGCGCCAGGGTCGTCCCCCAGGCGCCCAGCGCCGCCCCGGCCGCGAGCGCCGTACGCAACCACATCCGCAGCCACCGGGGCACCGGCGCCGAGAGCATGTCGTACGCCATGGGGTCGACGAGCCCGAAACCGGCCGTCGCGCCCAGCACCCCGGCGGACAGCCGCGCCAGGACCACGGCGTCGCAGCTCACCACCGCCCCCCGGGTGAGGGCGGCGAGGACGACCACGGCGGCGGAGGCCAGTGCCGCCCAGGCGAGCGGAGCCCAGCGGACGGCCCGCAGAAGCGGGCGGAGGAGGAGCATCACCATGCGGATCACGAGCAGTCCTTCCGGTCGTCGGTGTCGGGGGTCAGGCCGAGCAGCGGGAGCGCCTGCTCGACCGTGGTCTCGGGGTCGGTGAGCGTCGCCCAGTGGGCCTGGACGCGAGCCCGGGTGTCCGGGCGCTCCATCAGCCGCTCCGCGTAGCGGTACAGCCTTTCGGCGGCGGGCCGCTCGGAGTCCGTCGTCTCGGCCCAGGACGAGGCGGCCGTGCGCACCGGCCCCGCCTGGCCGCCCAGCCACAGGGCCACGAGCGTGCGGGCCTGCCGCCACCCGGCGCATCCGGGCGTGCCCCGGCTGAAGGAGAGGCCGCCGGCGTGGAACAGCGGGTCGCCGACCGGCAGGTGCCAGTAGTCCGGCTCCGGCAGGCCGGTCACCCGGGCCGCCACCTGCCCGGCGAGCCAGGCCCGGGACAGCGGCTCCGTCCCGTTGCGGCCCCAGAGGAAGAACGGGCCGGTGGGATGCGGCCATGTGGGCTTCATCATCGTTCCCCGGCCCTGACCGGCCGAGACGTCGCCGACCCTCTGCCGGATCTCGGGCACCCGGCTCCGCCCGGCGGGCGGGAGCGCGGCGACCACGGGTCGTACGGCCCGGGTCCAGAGGGGGATCCACGGCTCGTAGCCCGGATAGGCGCAGTAGCGCACCTCCTCGACGACCCGGCAGCGCTGCGCCGCGGGAGTCATCCACCGCGCCAGTCTTTCCGCGGGGACCGCGTCGTGCGTGCCGCCGGCCGCGGTGGCCCCCGTGGGCACCGCGACCGCCAGCCCGGCCAGCGCCACGAGCAGACGCCGGGGGCGCGCTCCGTGACGGCTCATCGCCAGCGCGGCGATCAGCGGCACCAGGGCGAGGAGATAGACGAGATGGGCTCCCGACGGCCGTGGGTTGATCTCCACGGGCAGGTCGTGGTGGAGGATCACCGGGAGGAGCCCGGCCCACGAGCCGCCTCCCCGAGACAGCTCCAGAGGCGCCGCGACCGCGAACAGCACGATCGGCCCGGCGGCCGGTCCGGGCAGCCAGCGGCCCGCGGCGACGCCGAGCACGGCGCCGATCGCCGCCCCGGCCGGCCCGGTCAGCGCCTCCCAGGCGTCGAACCGTCCGGCCGGGTGCGCGGGCAGCAGGCTCAGCAGGTGGAGCGCCACCGCCGCGCAGGCCACCAGGGCGGCGACCGCCGGAGCGGCGACCAGCAGCGCCCGGGTCCTGGCCGGAGCCCGGACCGGCAGCGCGGCGATCGTCTCCGGCACGCCGTGCCGCCGTTCGCGGCCGACGGCGAGGTTCGCCGCCAGCGAGGCGCCCGCCCCCACCAGCAGGCTTCCGTACGCGGTGTCGATCGTCACCTCGGGCCACGCGGGCGCCCGCGACCAGGTCTGCCACACGCGCAGCGCGACCATGAGCACCGCGGCCCCCCAGACCAGCGGGCTGCGTAGCAGGCGGCCCGCCTCGAACCTCACCAGACTCATGCCGCCCCCTCCGTACGGCCGACGAGGAGGAGGTAGCCGTCCTCCACGGTCGGATCGGCCGCGACGGCCCCGGCGGGGGCCTCGCCGATCGTGCGGTAGCGCCCGTCGGCCGTACGCCAGAAGAGCGAGCCGGGCCCCGGCCGGTCGTCGCCCAGGCTCACCCGCCCGGTGGCGACGGCGGCGAGCCCGGCGGGGGTGCCGTCGAACAGGATCCGCCCGGCGTCCATCACCAGCACCCGTTCGCACAGCGCCGCGACGTCCTCGGTCTGGTGCGTGGACAGCAGGACCGTACGGTTCTCGCCCAGCCGGGAGACCAGGGCGCGCAGCCGCAGCCGCTGTTCCGGGTCGAGACCGACCGTGGGCTCGTCCAGGACGAGCAGGCCGGGCTCGCGGAGCAGGGCCTGGGCGAGGGCGAGCCGCTGCCGCATGCCACCCGACAGCTTGCGCACCTTCGTGCGGGCCCGGTCGTCGAGGCCGACCTCCGAGAGCACCCGCCACACCTCCCGGTGGCGCTCGCGCCGGTCGGTCATCTCCTTGAGGATCGCGACGTAGTCGAGCGTCTCGAAGGCCGTGAAGTGCGGGTAGAACCCGGGATCCTGGGGGAGATAGCCGAGCCGGCGGCGCACGCCGGAGCGGCCGGAACGCGTCGCCGGATCGAACCCGAGGGCGCGTATCTCCCCCGCGTCGGGTGCCAGCGTCGTGGCCAGGCAGCGCAGCAGGGTCGTCTTGCCCGCGCCGTTCCGGCCGAGCAGGCCCGTCACGCCGGCGCCGAACGTGACGTCCAGGTCGTCGAGCACGAGGGCACGGCCGTACCGCTTGCGCAGGCCGCGCACGGTGACAAGGGGAACGGTGACGAGGGGAACGGTGACGGCGGGATCGGTCATCGGGGCTCCGCGGGGTCGAGGCGATGACGCCTGACGTACAGGGCGAGGGCGAGCAGCGCCGCGACGCCGCCGTAGAGCACCTGCGCGGCGGGCCGGAACGGGAGCGCCCGGTCGTCCGTCGCCAGGCCGACGGCCGTCACGGCCAGCGGCCATCCACCGGCGAGGACCGCGGCGGCGACGGGCAGCGGCACCCGCGTGGCCAGCGCCAGGCAGCCCGTGCTCAGCGCCAGAGCGGGGAGCAGCCAGGCCGCCGTCGCGGCGGGCAGCAGCGGCACGGCCAGTGTGGTCAGCGCGACGGCGGTGAGGAGCACGGCGACGGAGCGCACCAGCAGCAGGGGCGCTCCCGCCATGGGTGTGGCCGCGTACGTCTCGTACGCGGGGTCGGCCCACCGGCCGTAGGCCAGGGCGATCCCCGCCGTGGGCAGCACGGGGGCCAGGGTGAGGAACACCAGGAAGCCCTCGTCCGTGAGGTGCGCCGCCGTCACCGCGAACGCGAGCGCCACCGCGACCGAGGCCGCCCACGCCCGGCTGAGCGCGGGCGTCGCGACGAGCAGCTTGGCCAGGTGCTCGGGGACCCCGGCGCGGCGCAGCGCCCGCTCGGCGGGCGACGGCCGGGGCCGGGCGATCTCGGCGGACACCCCGCGCCACGATGCGGCGAGCCAGGCTTCGTCGGCGGGCACCGCCGTGCGGCACCGGTCGCACCGGACGAGGTGCGCCTCCAGGGACATGACGTTCACGGGGTCGAGCGCGCCCTCCAGATAGCGTTCCAGCAGGCCGGGCGGGATGTGCCAGTCGCCGTCGGTCATGCCAGCTCCTCTCGCAACCGGGCTCTGGCCCGCATGAGCCGGGTCTTCACGGTGCCTTCCGGGATGCCGAGCAGCCGGGAGGCCTCCCGTACGGTCAGGCCGTCGAGGACGGTCGCCTGGATCACGGCGCGAAGCTCAGGGGACAGGCGGGACAGGGCCCCGCCGAGGTCGCCGTGCTCGACGCCGAGCAGCACGGCCTCCTCGGCGGAGGCGACCCGGGCGTCGGTGTCGAGGACGGCGGCGGCGCCGATCCACCGGCCGGCGGGCCGGCGCAGAGCGGACGACAGACGCCGTGCCGCGATCGTCCAGAGCCATCCCGCGGCGTCTTCGCCCTGCGGCGAGTAGCGCCCCGCCGCGCGCCAGACCGCGACGAACGTGTCCTGTATCGCGTCGTCCACGAGGTCGGGATCGGCGCACCGGCGCAGCAGGCGGGCGCGCAGCCACGGCGCGTGCCTGTCGTGGAGCAGTCGCAGGGCCTCCACGCGTTCCGCCGCCACGGCCGCGATCAGGTCGTGGTCGTCGCTGTGCGGACCCACGGGCGGCGGGTGCGGGCGTCTCCAGGGAGGCCAGACGGGGATCGGACGCATGCCCGGTCTATCGCGCGACGCGCGCCGATCGGTTCACCCGCACGACGACCTAGGACCATCGTCCGATGTCGCCGGGGGGCGAAAGCGATCTATAACGGACCTGCTCAGATGTCCGCGGAGGGGAGACAGCCGCATGTACGCGGTCCGACTGCACGCCTTCGGCCCTGCCGGCAACCTCGTCCACGAGGAGGTCGCCGATCCCGAGCCCGGTCCCGGCCAGGTCCGCATCGCCGTACGGGCGGCCGGGGTCCACCTGGTCGACACCGTGCTGCGGGCCGGGAAGTACGGCGGGGGCCCGATCCCGGTGCCCGATCTGCCGACGATTCCCGGCCGCGAGGTCGCCGGGATCGTCGACGCGACCGGGCCGGAGACCGATCCCGCCCTGGTCGGCAGGCGGGTGGTCGCCCACCTCGGCATGGCCCCCGGCGGTTACGCCGAGCTGGCCGTACGGGACGCGGCCGCGATCCACGAGATCCCGGACGGCCTGGGCTTCGGCGAGGCGGTGGCGATGATCGGCACCGGCCGGACCGCCATGGGGATCCTCGACGTGGCGGACATCCGGGCGGACGACGTCGTCCTGGTGACGGCGGCGGCGGGTGGCATCGGCAGCCTGCTCGTCCAGGCGGCGCTGCGGGCCGGGGCCACCGTCGTCGGGCTGGCCGGAGGCGCGGCGAAGACGCACCGGGTGCTCGGCCTGGGCGCCGCTCACGCCGTGGACTACACCGCCCCTGGCTGGCCCGAGAGGGTCCGGGCCGCCCTCGGCGAGCGGGAGGTCACGCTGGCACTGGACGGCGTCGGCGGGGACCTCGGCCGGCAGGCCCTGGAACTGCTCGGCGTCGGCGGCAGGCTCGTGCTGTTCGGCTGGGCCGACGCGGCGGGCGGGCCGACCAGGCTGACCACCGAGGATCTCTACGCGCGCGGCATCACCGCGTCCGTGGCCGTCGGCCCGCGGGTGCTGCGGCGGCCGGGCGGCCTACAGGGCCTGGAGGAGCGGGCGCTCGCCGCCGCCGCGTCGGGCGAGCTGACGCCGCTCGTACAGAGCTTCGCGCTCAAGGACGCCGCCGCCGCGCACACGGCGCTGGAGACCCGTGCCACCATCGGCAAGGTGGTCCTGGTCCCCTGAAAGCGCCGTGCGCTCAAGCGGGAGACGATCAGACGGCGGCCTTCGCCGCGATCATTGGCGGGCCCGATCGAGGAAGTCGCGCAGCCGCGTCGCCTCCTCCGATGTGCCGATCGTGCCGAGCGCGGACCAGAGCCCCCGGGCGAGGGGAGTGCGCCGCCAGGCGGGCAGGACCACCGCGGCGTTGTACAGCGCCGTGAGGACGACGGGGTTCGAACCGACCTCCCCCTGGTTTCGTGTGAACGTCAGCAGTTCGGCGGCGAGATAGCGCTGGGTCTCGATCGTGACGCCGTCGGTCGACTCCGCGAAGAAGTAGGCGAGCAGCGGCATCACGGTGGCCTTGTCCGCGACGACCTGGAGCGCGAAAGCGCAGTACGAGGCCTTGATGTTGTTCAGGTACCGCGTGATCTGCGAATCGCTCTCCTTGGCGACGTCCAGCGCTTTGAGATGCGCGTGCACCGAGTCGATCGTCAGCGGGTCGAGACGGACCCGCGTCGTGCTCGGCTCCGTCGCACCGGGGGGCGTGCTGGTCGCCAGGTGGCCGAACGCGTAGAAGTACTCGACCATCGCAGCTTTCGACTCGTGGCCGGTGTTGATGCGCACGTACTTCCCCGGAACGCCGCCGGCGCTCGGGATCCCGCCGACGTAGGACGTGCGCAGGAACGAGAAGCTGTCGCGCTTGTCGATGAGGGCGAGCCTCTGGAACAGCGCGTCGGCGTCGCCGGTGGGCGTCGTGCGCAGGATCAGGGGGATGCCCTCCACGTACGGCGTGCCCTGCCGGAGGTCCGATTTGTCGATGGGCCAGCAGAACCGGTCCACGAACTCGGCGTTCCCGGCGGAGCTGCGCATCAGCGCCAGCTCGTCGCGGTGTCCATGCTTGAGCATGTGCACCACGAGTTGCGCCTCGTCGTGCCCGGCGAGATCGAGCTCGATGTCCTGCAGCATCGCCTCGGCCCGCGCCAACACGGACTTGGGATTGTCCTTCGCCGACAGCATCGTGAGATCACCGGCAGCCACCTTGCCGGTGCCGAACGAGGCGTACTTCTGGAAGCTCTTGCAAAGGAAGACCTCCAGCGCGCCGGCGGCGACCGCCTCCTTGAGGCCGTCGAGCACGATCTCGATCTGGGTCCTGCCGCCGGTTTCCGGGGCGATCTCGATGGTGGTGTCGAGGATCAGCGCGAACGGCGTGTCGCCCCTCTTGTGCGTCCGCACGCTCCGCAGCACGTCCTCCACAAGTGCGGCCGGGGATGGCGCGAAGGCGGGCGTGCTCGGGTTCAGCGCCGCCACCAGGACGTCCTTGCGCGGCGTCGCCCTCTCACCCTTCTTGAGCCGGTCGAGCAGCTCCCCGGTCTCGTAGTAGTCGATCATCTCGGTCGACCGCGTGACCTCCTCGTGGCCCCGCGACGACAACGCGATGTAGAGCGCGGTGGCGATGGCGTCCATGCCGCTCGTCATGAGCTGGCTCTCGACCTCGATCTCATCGTCGAACTTCGCCGCGATGCTCGGCGCCCGCTTCCGCAGGATCGCCCGCATCGTGTTCCGGTAGTCGGTCCCGTGGTAGTACTTGGCCACGGCGACGACAATGGCGATCTCGTCCATGACCAGGTCGGCGGCGCGCATCGCCACCGTGGGGTTGATCTCGTTCGCCACGACGATGTCGATGAGCTGACTCAGCGAGCGCAGGGCGTTGGCGGTCAGCGCGTCGTAGCGGTCGGGGCCGAGCTTGTCGGTGAGGCCCAGCACAAGATGCTCGACCATCGCGCACACCGGCGCGATCTCCCTCGTCGCCCGCGCGATCTCCTGCAGCAGGGAGAACCGGCCGGAGGTGATGAGTTGCACGAGGTCGGCGTGTGTGTCGACCGTGAAGTCCGGCTCGGGCGACGTCTTCTCCCTGTCCATGAGCTCGTAGAGCTGGTAGGCGGAGGGAGTCGCGCCGAGCTCGTACAGGAGTTTGTCCCACCCGACTCCGCTGTGCTTGCCGGCGCCGCTCAGCACGCTGATGCCCGAGGTCCCGACGAGCGGTTTGACCGAGAGATCGGCCCACACCTTCGGGGGCAGCACCATCTGGAGCCTGTGCAGCACGCGCGGGCTGTTGACCAGGATGTCGCCCGGGCCGAACGTCAGGCTGACCTGCAGCTTCTTCACGAAGCCGGTCACCTTCTCGCGGAAGTTCGTGCGCCAGTAGGAGGCCACGAGATCGTTCTGCGCCGACAGGCCGGCGGGTGCGTCGCGCTGGCTCGGCGCGGCGCGGAAGCCGATCTGCTCGACGATGTGCTCCTGCGTCGTTCCCTTCACCGGCACCTTCTTGCCGATCTCGCCGCGGCGATCCTTCGAGTACGCGAACCTGCCGCCGGAGATGGTGTTGACGAGCTTCAGCGCCTCCCGCAGGTGACCCATCGAAGAGGCGTCGCGTACGTCGTCGACGCGCTGCGCGAGCTTGACCAGGTCGACGGTGACCTTGCCCGGACCCGTGCCCCCGGGGGCGAGGTCGAGCGCGTCGAGCGTCTGCCAGTCGCGGCCCTTCTCGGTCTTCTCGGGCAGCTTCTTGGGCTTCTCCGGCGGCAGGAGATCGAGGGTGTAGACCAGGTCGTCACCGTGCGGGTCGTCGTGCTGCGGCACCGGCTGTTCCTTCGGCGCCTCACCCACCAGATGGGCGAGCCGGACCGCGGCGGTCGCTTTCATGAACGCGAAGGCGACGTCGCCCGTGAGCTGCGCGGCGATCAGGCGGGACATCGTGCTGCGCTCGTTCACCGGGCGCTGGGCCAGTGTCTTGGCCATGAGCCGTAACGACCCGAGCACCGTGGGGTTCGTCTCCTCGCCCAGCTCCTTGGCCACAGCCTTGGCGGTGGTCTCGCCGGGCTTGGCGACGAACGCCTGCCAGGTCTTCGGTAATGCCGCCTCCGTGGACGACTCGCTCGACATGCTCGACATGGTTCCTCCAGGAGCTCATGCATGCGGACGTACGTATGACTGAGGCGGCGTCGCCCATGCTTGACCCTGGAACGGTCCACGTCAATGGTCCGGGCTCCCTGTTTCGAAATCGGCTCAGGCCACGAGAACGGGGTGGGGGAGCACCGAGTTGTGGCAGTAGCCGAGAGCGTTCCAGGGGGTGGCGTCCGGCTGGGAGCGGCCGTGCTCGTCGGTGGCGCGCACGCGCACCACGTGTGCCCCGGGGGCGGGGTCCCAGGCGAAGCGCCAACGGGTCCAGACGCCGGGGAGGTCCGGCCCGTCGAGTGCGGCCGGCCTCCAGGGGCCGTCGTCGATCCGGTAGTCGACCGCCGCCACCCGGTCCTCGCCGGCGTACGCCCGGCCGCGGACCAGGCGCGGGCCGGGCCCCAGCCGGGCCGGCCAGGGCAGTTCGACCAGGCTCGCGACGGGAGTGGAGGTGATGGGCAGGGCGGTCTCGCCGGGTGTCACGAGCACGTAGTCGTCGGTGTTCCACGGCACGCGCAGCGGCCGGTCGGAGACCTCGATCCGGCCCACCCACTTGATCGCGGCGGCGCCGAGCCAGCCCGAGACCACCACGCGGGCAGGGAAGCCGTGGTCCGGCGGCAGGATCTCGCCGTTCATGGCGAGCGCGAGCAGGGTGTCGGGAGCGAGGGCCTTGGCGAGGGGCATCGGGCGGCGTGCGCGGCCCTCGTCGAGCCCTTCGGGCATGACCTCGACGGCGGCGCCGGTGAGCCCGGCGGGTTCGAGCAGGTCGCGCAGCGGGACGCCGGTCCACTCGGCGGTACCGATCGCGCCGCGGCCCCACTGGACCCCGTCGAAGCGGAGCCCGCACTCGGCGGCGAACAGGGCGCGCCGGTTGCCGGCGCACTCCAGCGTACGGACGACCGACACGAGCGGGAACCGGTGCCACAGGTCGTCGTAGGTGTAGTCGACGGCTCGCCGGACGCCGGCGCCCTCGACGCGCAGCGTCCAGGCGCGGGGGTCGAGACGGGGGGTCGGCGCGTGGTTGCGGACGAAGAACCGGTCGCACGGGGTGAGCAGGCCGGGCAGCCGGTCGGGCCGGGTGCCGTAGTCGAGGCCGGTGCCCGCGTCCTCCATCAGGGCGAGGGGAGTCGGTTTCACCACCGCCGTGCCCGGGACGTCGCGCACCCGCATCCACGCCTCCTCACACACTGTCGGCGCCCAGGCGTCAGCCCATATCGCTCAGCCCAGGTCGCCCGCCCGCCGGGCCTGGCGCTCGGCCCAGGACGCGAGGCGCGACCAGCGCCGGGCCGCGGCCATGCGGCTCGCGACGCGGGCGTGGTCCGCCGCGCGGTGCAGTTCGGTGACCCTCTCGGTGGCCAGGGAGTAGTCGTAGAACATCATTGCCGCCCCATCGCCGTTGTAACTGTCTTTATTTTCTTAGGCAGTTACAAAGGTAACGTAAAGCCAGTAACTGGTCAAGGCGGATTGGACGGTTACGCGCGCCGGACGCACCGCGTCTCGTACGCGCGCAGCACGGCCTCCAGCAGGCCGGGGAAGAGGGTGTCGAGGTCCTCCCGGCGCAGGCAGCTCATCTTGGCGGTGCCCCGGTAGACCTGCCTGATCACCCCCGCCTCGCGCAGCACCCGGAAGTGGTGGGTGCTGGTCGACTTGCTGACGGCGAGGTCGATCGCCGAGCAGGACGCCTCGTCTCCGTGCGCGAGGTAGTGCACCACCTGCAGGCGGGCGGGGTCGGAGAGGGCGTGCAGCACGTCTTCGAGCCGGATCTCGGCTAGGTCCGGATGGTCGAGTGTCCGGGGTTGAGGGGTGGCGGACGACATCGGTGGCTCCCTTCGTGAACCCCTCATTGTACGAAGACCTTCGTAGTTTGACAGATGGCGTACTACGACGGATATCGTACTAGCATCCCGACGACGACGAGAGGAGCGCGGCCGTGAGCGCGTTGTTCGAGCCCCTGGCCCTGCGGAACCTGACCATCCCCAACCGTGCCTGGATGTCGCCCATGTGCCAGTACTCCGCGGCGGTGGAGGGCCCGGAGCAGGGCGTGCCCACCGACTGGCATCTCACCCACCTCGGGTCGAGGGCGGTGGGCGGGGCCGGCCTGGTCATGACCGAGGCCACCGCTGTGTCGCCCGAGGGCCGGATCAGCCCCGCCGACCTGGGCCTGTGGAACGAGCGCCAGCAGGAGGCGTTCGGCCGGATCACCCGGTTCCTGACCGAGCACGGCGCGGTGCCCGGCGTCCAGCTCGCCCACGCCGGCCGCAAGGCGTCGACGGACCGCACGTGGCGCGGCGGCGGGCCGGTCGGCCCGGAGGAGCACGGCTGGCAGCCGGTCGCGCCGAGCGCGATCCCGTTCGACGAGGGCCACCCGGTGCCCCACGAGCTGGGCGAGGAGGACATCCGGCGGCTCGTCGGCGACTTCGCGGCGGCGGCGCGCCGGGCGCTCGCGGCGGGCTTCAAGGTCGCGGAGGTCCACGGCGCCCACGGCTACCTGATCCACCAGTTCCTGTCGCCGTTCTCCAACCACCGCACCGACGCGTACGGCGGCTCCTTCGAGAACCGCGCCCGCCTCGCCCTGGAGGTGGTCGACGCGGTGCGCGCGGAGTGGCCCGAGGAGCTCCCGGTGTTCTTCCGCGTCTCGGCGACCGACTGGCTCAGCGAGAACCCCGAGGACCCCCGCGAGGGCTGGACGGCGGACGACACCGTGCGGCTGGCCAAGGAACTGCTCTCCCACGGCGTCGACCTGCTGGACGTGTCGTCCGGCGGCAACGCGCCGCGGGCGCGCATCGCGACCGGCCCCGGCTACCAGGTGCCGTTCGCGGCCCGGGTGCGGGCCGAGACCGACCTGCGCGCCTCGACCGTCGGGCTCGTCACCGAGCCGCGCCAGGCGGAGGAGATCGTGGCGTCCGGGCAGGCCGACGCGGTGATGCTCGGCCGCGCGCTGCTGCGCGACCCCTATTGGCCGAACCGCGCGGCCCGGGAGCTGGGCGCCGCCGGCCACTGGCCCGACCAGTACCACCGCGCCGTCTGACCGGCCCTCTGAGCGGCTCGTCTGACCTGGGCGGACCTGGGTAGGGGTCGCGGTATGGCAGAGATCGGTTTCACCCTCATGTGCGAGCAGAGCCCGGCGAAGGAGCTGGTGGAGGACGCGGTCACGGCCGAGCGGGCCGGTTTCGACTACGCCGTCATCTCCGACCACTACTTCCCCTGGCTGGACGAGATGGGGCACTCCCCGTACGCCTGGTCCGTGCTCGGCGCGGTGGCGCAGGCCACCGAACGGCTGCCGCTGATGACCTACGTCACCTGCCCGATCATGCGCTACCACCCCGCGGTGGTGGCGCAGAAGGCGGCCACCGTGGGAGTGCTCAGCGACGGGCGGTTCACGCTCGGGCTCGGGGCGGGCGAGAACCTGAACGAGCACGTCGTGGGGCACGGGTGGCCGCCGGTCAACACCCGGCACGAGATGTTCCGCGAGGCCATCGAGGTCATCAGGGAGCTCTTCCAGGGCGGCTACCGCAACTACCGGGGCGAGTACTTCGACATCGACTCCGCCCGGGTCTTCGATCTTCCGGAGCGCCCGGTGCCGATCGCGGTCGCGGCGTCCGGCGGGCAGTCGGCGGACATCGCGGCCGAGCTCGGCGACGGCCTCATCGCGACCGACCCGGACGGCTCGCTGGTGGAGAAGTTCGCCGCGTCGGGCGGCGAGGGCAAGCCGGTGTACGGCCAGCTCGCCGTCTGCTACGACCCCGACAAGGACGCCGCCGTCGAGCGGGCGCACCGGATGTGGCGCTGGGCGGTGACGGGGTGGAAGGTCATGTCCGAGCTGCCCGCCCCGGTGAACTTCGCCGCCGCGACCGAGACCGTACGGCCGGAGGACGTTGCGGAGAAGGTGCCCTGCGGCGCCGACGTGGACGCCGTGGTCGAGGCGGTGCGGCAGTACACCGAGGCCGGGTTCACCCACCTCGCGCTCGTCCAGGTCGGCCGGGAGCGCCAGCGGGAGTTCTTCGAGTGGTCGGAGAAGGAACTGCTGCCCGCGCTGCGGTCACTCTGAATTAGAGAGTTGCTCTAGAGAGTTTCTCTAATTAGAGTCGCTCGCATGACGCGTACGGCAGTGGTCACCGGGGGTTCCCGGGGCATCGGGCAGGCGGTCGCGGCCCGCCTCGCGGGCGAGGGGTACCGGGTCGTGATCGTCGCCCGGGATCCCGTACGGGGAGAGGCGGCGCGGGCGGCCCTGCCAGGTGACGCCCTGCTGGTCGTCGCCGACCTGGGCGAGACCGCGTCGGTGCGGGAGGCGGCCCGCGCCGTGCTGGACGCCTGCCCGCGCCTCGACGTGCTGGTGCACAACGCGGGCGTCTGGCCGGCCCGCCGCGAGATCACCGCGGACGGTGTGGAGCGCGCGTTCGCGGTCAACCACCTCGCGCCGTTCCTGCTCAACCACCTGCTGGAGGAGCGGCTGCGCGAGAGCGGCACGCGGGTGGTCCAGGTCAGCGCGGGCCTGTACGTCAAGGGCCGGTCCGATCCCGGCCGCACCGCGACCGGCCTGGACTTCCACCCCATCCGCACGTACGCGGACACCAAGCTGTGCAACCTCATGACGGTGCCGCTGTTCGCCCGGCGGTGGCAGGATGCCGGGGTGACGATCGACGCGGTCCACCCGGGCGTGATCCGGACCGGCCTCGGGGCCAGGGGCGGCCCGCTCGGGCTGGTGCTCAAGGCGGTCAAGCGCACCTGGGACACCCCGGAGGCCGGCGCGCGGCCCGTCGTGCGCCTCGCCCTCGACGCCTCCGGCGGCACCGGCCGCTACTTCGAGATCGACGAGGAGACCCCGCTCGCCCCCGTCGCGCGGGACGCCGCGGTCGCGGAGACGCTGTGGAGGCAGGCCGCGGCCCTGACCGGGACGGCGTGACCCGGCAGCGGCGCGGCGAGGAGACGGCGCGGCGGCTGCTCGACACCGCGCTCGCGGTGTACGCCGACGAAGGCCCGCAGGGCTTCACGATGCGGGCGGTCACCGACCGTGGCGGGATCAGCGTCGGCAGCCTCTATCACCACTTCGGCAGCTTCCCCGGCCTCGCGACCGCGCTCTACTCCGCGTGCCTGGCCGACCTGCTCGACGCGCTGGTCGAGGCCGTGGAGGGCGTGGACGACCCCCGCGCGGGGGTGCGCGCGATCGTCGTCGCCTACCTCGGCTTCGTACGGGAGCACCCGGCCAAGGCGAGGTTCGTCCACGCCTCGCCGTACCTCGGGCACGTGGAGACCGGGGCGGCGGCCGTCGCGAAGACGCCGCGCATGGACGCGCTGGTGGCGTGGCTGCGCCCGCACGTCGCGTCGGGGGCGATCGCCGACCTGCCCGTGCCGGTGATCGAGATGCTGCTGATCGGCCCGGTGGCCGAGGTCACGCGGCGGTGGATCGCCGGCGCGCCGGAGGCGGACCTCGACGAGGCCGCCCGGCTGCTGCCCGAGCCCGTCTGGCAGTCCCTGCGCCGCCACCCGCCCGTGCCCTGAGCAGCGGTTCCTACTGGGCGGCGACCCGGTCGGGATCCCTGCCAGTGTCACTGCCGGAGGAGTCCGCCGTACGGGTCCAGGGCAGCGGAGGCAGGCCGCAGCGCACCCGCAGCACCATCCAGAAGGCCGGGGCGAGCAGCAGCACGGCGAGCAGCGCCCAGACGGTCTGCGCGTTGCCGACGCCGAACATCTTCAGCGCCGAGGCGAGCAGCACGAAGGCCAGGGCGCGGCGGATCAGGCCGCCGGGGGCGCGGGAGGAGATCCGCGAGCCGAGGTAGACCCCCGGGATCGAGCCCGCCAGCAGCGCGACCGTGACCGACAGCGTGAACTCGCCGAAGAGCAGGTGGCCGAGCGCGGCCGACATGACCAGAGGCACGGCCTGGACCAGGTCGGTCCCGACGAGCTGGTTGGCCTTCAGCGCGGGGTAGAGCGCCAGCAGGGCCACGATGATCAGCGATCCCGAGCCGACGGAGGTGATGCCGACGACGAGCCCGCCGACGGCCCCGACCAGCGCGGTCGGCACCGGCCGTACGGCGACCGACGGCATCTCGGTCGCGGCCGGCTCGCCGGGGGCGGCGGTGCGGCGGCCGGTCTCGGGGGTGCGGCCCTCGGCGCGGTCGCGCATCGCGAGGTAGCCGCGGACGGCCAGGCCCGCCGCGGCGATGAGCAGCGCGATGCCGAGACCCTTCTGGATCACGCTCTGCACGCCCTCGCCGGTGCCGAGGGCGCGGGCGATGAGCACGCCGCAGAACGCGGCCGGGACCGAGCCCGCGCACAGCCAGGCGACGAGCCTCAGGTTGACCGTGCCCCGGCGCAGGTGCACGAAGCTGCCCACCGGCTTCATGACGGCGGCGGCGACGAGGTCGCTGGAGACGGCGGCGAGGGGCGGCACGCCGAAGAACGTCACGAGCATGGGCGTCATGAGGGCGCCCCCGCCCATCCCCGTCAGGCCGACGACGACGGCGACCAGGAAGGAGCCGATCGCCATGGTGTAGTCGAAATGCACCTACGAACCCTACCAAATCGATCGGAATTATGGAAAGGCTTCGTTCCCTTCTGCTCGCCCGGCCGGGTCCTCTCGCGGCCCTTCCCGCCCCCGCCCCGCGGATGTCGGCGGGGTCGAACATTTACCGCTGAACCGGTTCGCCGGAGGTCCCCCGGACACCGGTGACGGAGCGTTGACGCGACAGTCGTCAAGCGACTACCGTTGCGGGGCCTTATCCGGTTAAGTGGCGGGAGTGGCCGTGGTGGAGAGTCCGGGGACGCGGCGATGACCGTGCTCGCGGTGGACATCGGCGGCACGAAGTTCGCCGCCGCGGCGGTCGCGCCCGACGGGGAGATGCTGGCCCGGGCCGAGGTGCCGCTGCGCGGCCCCGAGTCGGCCGGCCGGACGCTGTCGGAGGTCGTGCGCCGGATCACCGAGCGGGTGGCGCCCGGCCGCCTCGACGGGATCGGGATCGGCTCCGCCGGGCCGCTCGACCCCCGGCGCGGCACGGTCAGCCCGGTGAACATCCCCGCCTGGCGTGACTTCCCGCTGGTCGACGCGCTCGGCGAGACACTGCCCGGCCGTCCCGTACGGCTCGCGGGCGACGCCCAGTGCATGGCGCTCGGCGAGTGGTGGCGGGGTCTCACCGGAGATCCGGCCGGGCGGAGCCGGGCGATGCTCGGCATGGTCGTGTCCACCGGTGTGGGCGGCGGGTTCGTGCTGGACGGCGTGCCGTACGTCGGCCCGACCGGCAACGCCGGCCACATCGGTCACATCACCGTCGATCCCGGCGGCGACCCGTGCCCCTGCGGCGGCGTGGGATGCGTCGAGACCGTCGCCAGCGGGCCCGGCATGGTCCGCTGGGCCGCCGCGAACGGCTGGACCGGCGCGGACGCCCGCGCCCTGGCCGCCGACGCCCGCGCGGGTCATCCCACCGCCGTCCACGCCTTCCGGCGGGCGGCGGGCGCGCTGGCCACCGCGGTCCTCACGGCGTCCGCCCTGTTCGACCTCGATCACGTCGTCATCGGAGGGGGCGTGGCCGCGGCGGGGCCGATCCTGTTCGACCCGCTCAGGCAGGCGATCGAGCGGAACACGGGGCTCGGCTTCCTGCGCCGCCTGCGGGTGGACCCGACCTCGCTGGGCCGCGACGCCGGGCTGTTCGGCGCCGCCGCCCTGGTCCTGCTCCAGGACAGCCTCTAGCCCGGGGATCGAGCCGTCGTGGCCGAAGGTAGTCTGGCAAAGACGACGATCCGAGGACCGAGGCCATTGAAGAGAACGCACGGGTGAGAGGCGCCACCGGCTCCGCGAACGCGGGAGCCGCGCGGGCGACGCCCGGCGACATGGCGGCGCTGCTGGCCGGCAGCGACGAGGGAATCGTGCTGTGCGACGCCGGCGGCGTCGTGCTGCTGGCCAACGCGGCGGCGGTCCGGATGGCGCCGGAGATCGTCCCAGGCGGGCCGGTCCCCCCAGAGCTCTGCCCGGCTGGATCGAACACCGTGACGTACGGCGGCCGGGTGATCCGGGTGCGGACGGAGGCGGTCGGCGACCATCGCGCCCTCTACCTGAGCGAGGCGCCGTCCCTGCCGCGCCGCACCGAGTTCCTGCTGGAGGCCGCGCGCCGCCTGTTCGCGTCGCTCCACCCGCGCCGATGCGCCCGGGCCGCCGTCGATCTGGGCGCCGAGTTCCTGTGCGACGTGGCGGTCGTGGTGCTGCCGCCGGCGACGAACCGCCGGGTCGAGTGGGTCCGGGCCGTCGCCGGGCACTCCGGGCCGGAGGAGGGCGTCCTGCCGCTCGCGACCGCGCTGCAGGTGCCCGGCCTGGCCGACGCGCTCGCGGGCCTGACACACGGCTCGGGCGGACGGCAGGACGTGGGCGCCGTGCCGGACTGGCTGCTGCCTGACGGGTTCGGCCCGGCCGGTGACCTGCTCGTGTTCCCGCTGCCCGGCAACAGCGTGCCCGCCGGGGCGATGGCGCTGGTCCGCCGCGCCGGCCGGCCTCCGTTCGACGAGGAGGCCCTGGCGATGGCGCGCGACCTCGCGTCACGGGCGGGCGCGGCGCTCTCGGCGGCCATGCTCTTCCGGGAGCAGAGCGCGGTCAACACCATCCTGATCGACGGCCTGCTGCCGCCCGACCTGCCCGAGGTCGAGGGCATGCGCCTCGGCGGGAGGCTCCGGTCGTCCCAGCAGGCCGGCGCCGTGGGCGGCGACTTCTACGACGTCTACCTGCCCGAGACCGGAGCCGGTCACGGCATCGAGTCCGGCATCGTGGAACGGCCGCCTCTGATCATCCTGGGCGACGTCTGCGGCAAGGGCGCCCGCGCGGCCGTACTGGCCGGTCAGGTCAGGCAGAGCCTGCGCGCGCTGCTGCTGCTGGAAAGCCGCCCCGTCCGGCTGCTCCAGCTGCTGAACCGGTCGCTGCTCGCCTCCCCGGCGCCGAACTCCTACGTCACGCTGGTCCTCGCGGCGCTCCGCGAGGCCCCCGGCGAGCACGTGCTGGTGGATCTGGCCGTGGCGGGCCATCCGGCGCCGCTCGTCCTGCGCCGGGACGGCACGGTGGAGGAGGTGCCCGCCCGCGGCTCCCTCCTCGGCGCGCTCAAGAAGACCGTGCTGCGGCCGGCCACGGTCGACCTGGCCCCCGGCGAGGTGTGCCTGCTGTACAGCGACGGCATCACCGAGGCCTTCGGCGGCCCGACCGGGCGCGAGATGTTCGGCGAGGAACGGCTCAAGGACGCCCTGGCGACCTGTCGCGGCATGCCGGTCGACGCGCTGGTGGAGCGGCTGGAGCAGATCAGCAGCGAGTGGCTCGCGGGCGGCCAGCAGGATGACCGCGCCCTCCTCGCCGTACGGGCGGGTGGCCAGGAAGCGGAGACCGGCACGACGACGGGCGCCACGACAGGTGCCACGAGGGTGTGGGCGGAGACGACGGGATGATCGGTGTCGAGAGCGCGGTGGAGCGCTACCTGAAGCTGATCGGCGAGGCCGACGAGTACGGGGCGATCGATCTCGTCGTGGGCCTGATCGACGAGGGCGTCCCCGCCGAGGACGTGCTGCTGCGGGTCGTCGCCGCCGGCCAGCGCAGGGTGGGTGAGCTGTGGGCGGCCAACGACTGGTCGGTGGCCCGCGAGCACGGCGCCACCGCGGTCAGCGAGCGGGCCGTCGCGGCGATCGCCGGGCGGGTGCGGCCCACCCCGACGCGCGGCCGGGTGACGGTGGCCTGCGCCGACGGGGAGTACCACGCCCTCCCCACCCGCATGCTGGCCGAGGTGCTGCGGCTGCGGGGATGGCGGGTCGACTTCCTGGGGGCCAGCGTGCCGGGCCCGCACCTGATCACGCACCTGCACCAGACCGGCCCCGACGTGGTGGCGCTCGGCTGCATGATCGCGATCCGGCTGCCCCGGGCGCACGCCACCATCGCCGCCTGCCGCGCCGTCGGCGTCCCGGTGCTCGCGGGCGGGGCCGCGTTCGGCGCCGACGGCCGCTTCGCCCGCCTGCTGGGCGCGGACGCGTGGGCGCCCACCGCCGACGCGGCGGCCGACCGGCTCGCCGCCGGGCTGCCGTCGTTCGCCGCCGGCAGCGACGGGGAGATCCACCTGGGCGACGAGGAGTACGGATACCTGACCCGGCACCGCGCCGACGTGCTGGCCAGGGTGCTCGACCTGCTCAGGGAGTCGTACGCCCCGATGGGCGGATACAGCGAGCGGCAGCTTGAGCACACCGCGGAGGATCTCGGGCACATCGCCGACTTCCTCGCCGCCGCGCTGTACGTCCACGACACGAGCCTGTTCACCGACTTCGTCACGTGGACCTGTGAGGTGCTGACGGCCCGGAAGGTGCCCGCCGCGTCGGTGGTGCTCGGCCTGCGGCTCTTCCGCGACGTGCTGGCCGACTGCCCGCGCGCCCGCGCGCTGCTGGCCGAGGGCATCGAGGCGGCGACCGCCGCCCGCCCGTCCGGCGACTCACCCGCACGGGTAACGTGAGAGAGACGACTTGGCCGAGGGGGCGTGACATGGGAAGATGCCCACAGCTCCCCCTTCGGCCGGTGGCCGGGCGATGGTGAGCGCCCCGGTGGCGACGGCGGGTTTCACCAGCGAGATCGTCGGTTATCTGCGGCAGATCGAGGAGGCCGACGAGTTCGGCGCGGTCGACCTGGTCTTCGGGATGCTCGACGAGGGCGTGTCCGCCCAGGACGTGCTGCTGCGGGTGATCGCGCCGGCCCAGCGCCGGGTCGGCCGGCTGTGGGCGGCCAACCGGTGGTCCGTGGCCCAGGAACACGCGGCGTCCGCGGTCAGCGAGCGGGTCGTCGCCGCCGTCGCCCGGAGGGTGACCCCGCCTCCCGCCCGCGGGCGCGTCGTGGTCGCCTGCGTCGAGAGGGAGCAGCACTCCCTGCCCACCCGCCTCCTGGCCGAGGTGCTGCGCCTGCACGGATGGCGGGTCGACTTCCTGGGCGCCAGCGTGCCCACCCCCCATCTGGTCGAGTGGGTCGGGCGAGTGAACCCCGAACTGGTCGCGCTCGGCTGCACGCTGCCCGTGTGGCTGCCCCGCGCGCACCGGGCCGTCGCCGCCTGCCGGACCGCCGGCTTCCCCGTCCTGGCGGGCGGCGCCGCGTTCGGCGCCGACGACCGGATCGCCCGCCTGATCGGCGCGGACGTCTGGGCCCCGGCCGCCGATGTCGCGGCCGACCTGCTCGACAACGGGCCGCTGATGTTCGCGACGGGGAACGGCGCCGAGTTGCCGCCCGACGACGAGTACGCCTGCCTCGCCCGGCGCCGGGGCGAGCTGCTGCCACGGGCGCTGGAGCTGCTCGCCGCCTCCTACCCGCCGATGCGGGACTACGACCCGTGGCAACTGGAGCAGACGGCGGAGGATCTGGGGCACATCGCCGACTTCCTCGGCGCCGCGCTGTATCTCGGCGAGATGTCGGTTTTCACGGACTTCGTCACCTGGACCTGCGCGGTACTGGCGGCGCGCGGGGTGCCGGGCGAGTCCGTCGTGCTCGGATTGGCCGTTCTGCGCGGTGAGCTGACAGACTGCCCTCGGACCCGGGCGTTTCTCGCCGAGGGCATGAGAGCGGCGGGCGCGGCCCGTGGCGCCCCCGATCACCCCGAACCCGAAGAGACGAGCCCTTGATGCAGGACACGCCGCCGTTACTGGTCGAGTACGTCACTCCCGAGCCCGGCACCGCGCGCCTGGTGCTGACCGGCGAGCTCGACTACACCACCGTGGACGAGGCGGCCGAAGAGGCGGACAAGGTGCTCGCGGACAACCCGCGGGTGATCGAGCTCGACCTGGCCGGGCTGAGGTTCGTCGACTCCTCGGGCATCGCGGTCGTGATGAACCTCTACCGGGGGGCCGAGGAACGCGGGGCGGCCTTCCGGATCGTCGCGCTGACCACCTACCTGCGCCATCTGCTGCAGGTCATCTCCCTCGACGACGTCTTCGACCTGCCGGAGCAGGCTTCCGACTGAGCAGTGTCAGCCGTGTCCTGAGACAGCGGCCTGAGACAATGGGCCCGTGAGCAGGCGTGCCGTCGCCGTCCGGGTCGAGGGGGTCGTGCAGGGGGTCGGCTTCCGGCCCTTCGTGTACGGCCTCGCCACGCGGCTGGGCCTCGCCGGGCTGGTCGGCAACGACGAACGCGGGGTGTTCATCGAGGTCGAGGGCGGCGGCGCGCTCGTCGAGGCGTTCCTGGCCGCGCTGGCCTCGGATCCGCCGCCGCTCGCGGTGATCGAGCGGATCAGTACCGGCCCGGCCTCTGTGACCGGCCGTCGTGACTTCGTCATCGCGCCGAGTCCCGCCCCGGAGCTCACCCGGGGTCTCACTTGGGCGGACCGGCGCGCGCTCGTCTCTCCCGACGTGGCGACCTGTGACGCGTGCCTGCGCGACGTCGCCGACCCGGCCGGCCGCCGGTACGGCTACGCCTTTACCAACTGCACCTGCTGCGGCCCGCGCTTCACGATCGTCCGCGAGGTGCCCTACGACCGGGCGAACACCACGATGGCGGGCTTCCGCATGTGCCCGGACTGCGCCCGGGAGTACCACGACCCCGCCGACCGGCGCTTCCACGCCCAGCCGGTGTGCTGCCCAGTCTGCGGGCCCCGGCTGCGGCTGCTGCTCCCCGGCGGCGGAGAGGAGAGGGGAGACCCGCTGGAGGAGGCCGTACGGCTGCTCCGGCGCGGCCGGGTGCTGGCGGTGAAGGGACTCGGCGGCTTCCACCTGGCGGCGCTCGCGGGGGACGAGACCGCGGTCGCGGCGCTGCGGGCGCGCAAGCACCGCGAGGACAAGCCCTTCGCGGTGATGGCGGGCGGCCTCGCCGAGGCGCGGCAGCTGTGCGAGGTGAGCGCCGCCGAGGAACGCCTGCTCACCGGCCCCGCCCGCCCCGTCGTGCTGCTGCGCCGCCTGCCGGCCGCCGAGGTGGCGCCGTCTATATCACCGTCTGTGGCCCCTTCTGTGGCCCCGGGGAACCGGTGGCTGGGCGTGCTGCTGCCCTACACCCCGCTGCACCACCTGCTGCTCCGTGCGCTGGCCGAGCCGATCGTGCTGACCAGCGGAAACGTCTCCGACGAGCCGATCGTCCACCGGGACGAGGAGGTCCGGGAACGGCTCGGCGGCGTCGCCGACGCCTTCCTGACCCACGACCGGCCCATCCACGTCCGTACGGACGACTCGGTCGTGCGCGTCTTCCGGGGGCGGGCGCTGCCGATCAGGCGTTCCCGGGGCTACGCGCCCCACCCGCTGCCGCTCGCCGGGGGCGCGCCACGGCCAGTGCTCGCCTGCGGCGCGGAGCTCAAGCACACCTTCTGCCTGGCCAGGGACGACCGGGCCTTCGTGTCCCAGCACATCGGCGACCTGGAGAACCACGAGACCCTCAGGTCGTTCACCGAGGGCGTCGCCCACTTCATGCGGCTGTTCGACGTCGCGCCCGAGGTGATCGCCCACGACCTGCACCCCGACTACCTGTCCACGAAGTACGCCCTCGACTGGATCCTCGAACGGGACGCGGACCTGGTCGGCGTGCAGCACCACCACGCCCACGTCGCGTCCTGCCTGGCCGACAACGGCGTCGCCGGGCCGGTGATCGGGGTGGCCTTCGACGGCCTCGGGTACGGCCTCGACGGCACGCTGTGGGGCGGGGAGTTCCTCGTCGCCGATCTCGCCGGGTTCGAGCGGGCCGGTCACCTCGCGACGGTGCCGATGCCGGGAGGCGCGGCGGCGATCCGGCAGCCCTGGCGGATGGCGGCGGCCTACCTCGACCTCGCCTACGAGGGCGACGTCCCCGGCGACCTCGGCGTCGTACGCCGGAACGCCGGCCGGTGGGCGGTGGTGACCGCGATGGCCCGGCGCGGCGTGAACGCGCCGCGCACGTCCAGCGCGGGCCGGTTGTTCGACGCGGTCGCCGCGCTCGTGGGCACGCGCGACGAGATCACCTACGAGGGTCAGGCGGCCGTCGAACTGGAGCAGATCGCCGATCTCCGGGTGGACGACGCCTACGCGTGCCGCCTCACCTCAGGTGAAGGGCCGTTCACGGCGTCGTTCACGGCGTCGTTCACGGTGCCGGGCGTGGACCTGGTCCGCGCGGCGGCCGACGACCTTCGGTCGGGCACCCCGCGTGAGGTGGTGGCCGCGCGCTTCCACAACACGCTGGCCCACGTCGTCGCCGACGGCTGCGACCACCTGCGGGAGATCACCGGCCTGTCGGCGGTGGCGCTCTCCGGCGGCGTCTTCCAGAACCTGCTCCTGCTCGACCGGGCCGTCACCCTGCTGGAGGAACGCCGCTTCACCGTGCTGACCCACCATCGCGTCCCCCCGAACGACGGCGGCGTCAGCCTCGGCCAGGCCGCAGTCGCCGCCGCCCGCGACCGGCTGGCAAATCCCGGCTAACAGATTCCGGCTAGCAGATCCTCGGCAGTGGGTCGCCGACCAGTACGTCGACGATTCGGGTGCCGCCGAAGGCGGTCCTGAGCAGCACCAGGCCCGGGGGATCGGCCGCGACGCGGCCGATGATCGCGGCGCCCGCGCCGAGCGGATGGCCGCGCAGGGCGGCGAGCGCCTCCTCCGCCGCCTCCCCGGCCACGACCACGACGACCCGGCCCTCGCAGGCGACGTAGAGCGGGTCGATCCCGAGCAGTTCGCAGGCCCCGCGTACGTCCGGGCGGACCGGAACGGCGTCCTCGTCGACCACGACGGCGACGCCCGAGGCGCGCGCGATCTCGTTGAGGATCGTCGCGACGCCGCCCCGGGTCGCGTCCCGCAGGCACCGTACGGCCCCCGTGGCCTGGAGAAGTGCGGTGATCAGCCCGTTCAGGGGGGCGGTGTCCGACGTGACGTCGGCCTCGATGTCCAGCTCGCCCCGGGCCAGCATGATCGTCACGCCGTGTTCCCCGATCGGGCCGGACACGAGCACGGCGTCGCCGGGACGGGCGCGCGCGACGCCGAGTCGCGTGTCCCGGTCCAGCAGGCCCACTCCGGCGGTGGTGACGTAGCAGCCGTCGGCCTTGCCGCGCTGCACCACCTTGGTGTCCCCGGTCACGATCGCCACGCCCGCCGCGGCGGCGGCCCGGGCCATCGAGGCGGCGACCCGCCGCAGGTCCTCGACCGGGAAACCCTCCTCCAGTACGAACCCGGCGGAGAGATACAGCGGCCTCGCCCCGCACACGGCCAGGTCGTTGACCGTCCCGTTGACCGCGAGGTCGCCGATGTCGCCGCCGGGGAAGAACAGCGGCGAGACCACGTAGGAGTCGGTGGTGAACGCGAGCCGGGCGCAGGCCCCGCCCGGTGCCGTGAAGGCCGGCACCTGGATCACCGCGCCGTCCTCCAGCGGTTCAAGCAGCGGGTTGCGGAACGCGTCGAGGAAGACCGCCTCGATCAGGGTCTGCGTCGCCCTGCCGCCCGCGCCGTGGGCCATCGTGATGTGCTCCTCACGCACCCGGGCCTTCCGCCGCCGCGCCCGGTCGATGCGTTCGAGCACCTGCTCCTCACGGCTCGTCACCTCGGTGCCTCCCTCGGTGCCTCCCTCGACGCCTCCCGCACCCGCCGCCGCGAGAAGCGGCCGAAGTTGTAGTAGGCCGCGCAGGCGCCCTCGGACGACACCATGCAGGTGCCGATCGGCGTCTCGGGGGTGCAGGCCGTGCCGAACACCTTGCACTCCCACGGCTTGAGCGCGCCCTTGAGGACCTCGCCGCACTGGCACGCCTTGGGGTCGGCCACCCGGCCGCCGGGCACGTCGAACCGCCGCTCCGCGTCGTACGCCGCGTACTTCTCCCGGATGCGCAGGGCGGAGCGGGGGATGAACCCGAGGCCGCGCCACTCGAAGCGAGGCCGCGGCTCCATCACCTCGTCGATAGCCCTCAGCGCCCTGGGGTTGCCCGCCCACGGCACGACCCTGGCGTACTGGTTCTCGACCTCCGACCTCCCTTCGGCGATCTGGAGCAGCAGCATGTGGATCGCCTGGAGGATGTCGAGCGGCTCGAAGCCCGCCACCACCAGCGGCTTGCCGTAGTCGCGGGCGACGAATCCGTACGGCCGGCAGCCGATGACCGTGGACACGTGGCCGGGCCCGACGAACCCGTCGAGACGGAGGCCGGGGGAGTCCAGGATCGCCGTGATCGCCGGGATGATCATGACGTGGTTGCACATGACCGAGAAGTTGCGCAGGCCCTCGGCCGCCGCCCGCAGCACGGTCACGGCGGTCGACGGCGTGGTGGTCTCGAACCCGATGGCCATGAAGACCACCTGCCGGTCCGGGTTGCGCCGGGCGATCTTCAGCGCGTCCAGCGGGGAATAGACCATGCGGATGTCGGCGCCCCGGGCGGCGGCGTCGAGGAACGACCCCCGGCCGCCGGGCACCCGCGTCATGTCCCCGAACGAGGTCATGACGACGCCGGGCCGCTCGGCGATGTGGATCGCGTCGTCCACCCGGCCCATCGGGATCACGCACACCGGGCAGCCGGGGCCGTGCACCAGCGTGACCGACTCGGGCAGGTGGTCCTCCAGTCCGTGCTTGTAGATGGTGTGCGTGTGGCCGCCGCACACCTCCATGAACGTGTAGGTCCGCCCCGGCTCGCACAGGCCCGCGATCGCCGCGGACAGCGCCCGTGCCTTGTCCGCGTCGCGGTACTCGTCGACGAAGCGCATCATTCACCCCTCCGGCTCTGGGCCCGAGTCGCGCAGCGCCGCGAGTTCGTCCTCGTACGCCTGGCCGATGCCCTCCAGGAACTCCAGCGCGGCCCTGGCCTCGTCCTCGTCGATCTTCGACAGGGCGAAACCGACGTGGATGAGGACCCAGTCGCCGGGCCGCAGCGGCTGACCGTCGAGCAGGTCGATGTTGACGGCCCGGCGGACCCCGCTCACGTCGACCTTGGCGAGGTCAGTCCGATCGGACGGGATCTCCACGATCTCGCCCGGAATTCCCAGGCACATGGGCCGCCTCCACGACGTGGACGGACTCCAGGACGAGGCGGTCCCCGCCCTCGGTGTCGATGTCGATGCCCCCGCACCTGCCGCAGATCGTCATCGGGTCGTCGCACAGGGCGGAGTGCCCGCAGCCCCGGCAGATGAGCCGGACGGGCTCGACGACCAGGTCGAGCCTCGCCCCCTCGGCCACCGTGCCGGTGGCGGCGAGGCTGAACGCCTGCGCCAGGACGTTGGGGGAGATGCGGAGCAGGGCGCCCGCCCGCACCCGGGCCCGGCGCACCCGCCTGCCCTTCGCGCGGTGCTCCACGGCGTCGAGAACGGCCTCGGCGATCCCGAACTCGTGCATCGCCGTCACGTCCCCCGAACCTGCGGGCCTTCGCCGGCGGGGGCCGCGCCGAACGCTCCTCCGCTGACGCCGATCAGCAGGTGGGCCGCGACCAGCGAGTGCCGCAGGGCCTCCTCGCGCGGCGCGTCCGCACGCTCCCAGCGGGCCGTGTTGTGCACCTCGACCCTCAGCCTGACCAGACCGTACGGGCCGGGCAGCCACTCGGCGGAGACCCGCATCTCCGCGTGGATCGGCTGGTGCTCGCAGATGACGCGGCCCGTACGCTCACCGCTCGCGGCGATGATCGGCTCGATCTCCCGGCCTCCGGGCACGTGAACCTCGACTGTGCGCCGCCCGCCCGTCAGGGGCAGGACGGCCCGGGTCTCCCGCTCGACGGCCTCGTCGAAGCCGAGGTAGTCGTGCCCGGCGACGGTGAGCTTTGGCACCGGCCAGTAGCCGTCGTCCTCCTCCCGCTCCACCGTCCTGCACCTGACGTGCAGGAACCGCAGGCGCAGGTCGATCGTCGCGTCCGGGTCCGCCTCGAGGAGGCACTCGGTCACACCGGCCGACGGCTCGCCGGGGAAGCCCGGCGGCACGAGCACGCCGAACTCCCAGCGCATGCGGTGCTCCACCGGCGCCGTCATCGGGCCCGCCTCTTTCACGAGCGCCTCCATTCACCGGAGACCAGACCACCGGACTCCAGACCACCGGGGACCACGGCGATGGCCTCCTTGGCGTGGACCAGCACGACGTCGCCCGGCCGGACGTCCACCAGGGCGACGCTCACCACCTCCCGGCCGCGGCCGGTGTCGGCGAGTGCGAGGCCGGCGTCGAGGAGTCGTACGACGGTGACCGCGACCGCCTCGTCCGAGCAGGTGACACACGTCTCTTCACCGCAGTTCATGTCGACCCCCGAGAAACGACCGTACGCCGCCCAGGGGCGGGGGAAATCAAAGGAAGTCGGTGATTGCGTAAAGGTCGGTGAAGTCCCGGAACGCGCCGACGGCCCCGGCGTGTGCCGGGGCCGTCGGAGAAGACGCCGGGTGAGCCTATCCGACGCTTCTGCGGCGGAAGACGGCCACGGCGGCGGCGACCCCCAGAGCCGCCAGGGCCACCTGGATGATCAGTTCCAGCCAGTCGATGCCGGGGGTGGTCGCCACTCCGAGACCTCGGGCTATCGCCGTGCCGATGAGGGCGGCGATAATGCCGATCACCATGGTCAGCCAGATCGGGATGGCCTGACGCCCGGGCACGACCAGCCGGCCGAGGGCGCCGATGATGAGTCCGATGATTATGGCGGAGATGATGCCGCTTACGGCCATGCTGCCACCCTCCTCTAGTTCTGCTGTCCCCCTTCTGCCCGTTTCAGGTGATTTGACACATTTTGGGTGGTTGTGTCACGTGCGACCCATAAAGTGGTTCTCCCAGGCCCATGCGGCGATCTGGACGCGGTTGCGCACCCCGAGCTTGGCCTGGATGCCCGACACGTGGGTCTTGACCGTGCTGAGCGAGATGAACAGCTCAGCGGCGATCTCCTGGTTGGTACGGCCCCGCGCGACGGCCCGGACGACCTCGATCTCCCGGTTCGAGAGGGGGTGATCCAGCCGGGCGGCCGGATGAGTGGTCCAGTGGGTGGTGAGGTGGCGCAGCAGCCGCAGGGTGACGGAGGGGGAGACGAGGGCGTCCCCGGCCCGCGCGGCCCGCACGGCCTCCACCAGCAGGGCGGGGCCGCAGTCCTTCAGCACGAAGCCCACCGCGCCCGCCCGCAGCGCGCCGTACACGTACTCGTCCAGGTCGAAGGTCGTGACCACGACCACCTTGAACGGCTCGGGGACTCCCGGGCCGGCCAGGAGGCGGGTGACCTCGATGCCGTCGAGCCGGGGCATCCGCACGTCGACCAGGCACACATCCGGTCGCAGCCGCCGGGCCAGTTCGACGGCCTCGGCGCCGTCGGCCGCCTCGGCGACCACCTCGATGTCGGGCTGGTCCTCCAGGATCAGCCGCAGGCCGCCGCGGACCATCGCCTGGTCGTCGGCCAGCAGGACTTTGATCGTCTTCACCGGTCGCGCCGGGGTTCCGGGCGGGGTTCATGGTGGGGTACGGGCAGGGTGGCGAGCACCGACCAGCCGGATCCGGGGCGCGGCCCGGCCCGCAGCGTGCCGCCGAGCGCCTCGACCCGCTCGCGCATCCCGAGCAGGCCGTATCCACTCCGCGATCCCCCAAGAGACGCTCCGCCTGGCCCTGGCGCGTCGTCGGCGACCTCCACGACGACGACGTCCCGGTCCCGTTCGACGCTGACCGTGACCGCACGGGCCCGCGGCGCGTGGCGAGCGATGTTGGTCAGCGCCTCCTGCACCACCCGGTAGACCGTGGAGGCCACCTCGGGCGGCCACGCCGCCGTCTCCTCCTCGCGCGGCAGTCGCAGGCGCACCGGGCGGCCCCCGGCCTCGAACCGCCCGACCAGGTCGCCGAGCCTTTCGGGCCCGGTGAGGGCCGCGCCGTCGCGGGAGCCGCCCGCCCCACCCTCGGCGACGCGCAGCAGGCCGACGACGCGTCGCATCGCGGCCAGCGCGTCGGACCCGGCCGTCTCGATCTGGCCCAGGGCGTCGCCCGCCTTCTCGGGGCTCCGGCTCGCGACGAGCCGGGCGGCCTGCGCCTGCACCACGATGCCGGTGACGTGGTGGGCGACGACGTCGTGCAACTCCCGGGCCAGCGCCAGCCGTTCGGCCTGGCGCACCGCCTCCGCGACGGCTCGCCTGCGGGCGTCGAGCAGGCGCGGGGACAGCCCGGCCGCGACGCCGGCGGCCCAGGTCGCGAGGTTCATCGCGGTGACCGACGGCACCCCGGCGGCGAACGTGTGCGCGGTCAGCAGGCTGCCGACGGCCACGGCCAGGCCACCGGCCGCCACGCCGCAGGCCGTACGGACCGGCAGGTTCCTGACCGCCGAGGCGACCAGCACGGCCAGGCCGAGGGCCATCCCGGGGCCGGGCTCGGCGGGCAGGCCGGCGAACCTGGCGGCCAGGACGGCGGTCGCCGCCACGGCCAGGCCCGCCACCGCCGCCCACGCCCGGTCGCGCCGCCGGGCCAGGGCGACGGCGCAGACCGCGGCGCCCGCGGCGCAGTCGAACCGCCAGTAGCCGCCACCCCAGCTGCCGGCGATAAGGGAGGCCCAGAAGACCAGGACCACGACGAACACGGCGGCCAGCAGGGCGTCGGCCGCCCATCTCCAGGCACGCCCGCCGCCTCCGTACCTTCCGGCTTCGTACTCCCCGGGTTGGAAGAACACAGGCCCGAGGCTATGAGATCGGCGGCCCGCGCAGAACCGGCCGAAAGTATGGTCCCGTGCCGCCCGATTCCCGCTTGCGGCCGATGCCGGAGCCGTACGGGGCCGCGCAGGATGCGGCTTTCATGGAAGCTCCTACGACAACTCCCACGGAACACGCCACGGGACGTGAGCGCATCACGGCGCTCGACGTGGTGCGCGGCTTCGCGCTGTGCGGGATCCTGCTCGCCAACGTCAAACCCATCGCCCACACCGGGGACCTCTGGCGGGCGGCCGAGCCGGCGACCCCCGACGACGCCTGGATGGGCCTGCTCGTCGAGCAGCGCTTCTTCCCGATCTTCTCGCTGCTGTTCGGCGTCGGCTTCTCGCTGCTGCTGGAGTCGGCCGCCGCCCGGGTGGCACGGCCGAGGGTGATCCTGCTGCGCAGGCTCCTCGTGCTGCTCGCGGCCGGGCTGGCGCATTTCCTCCTGCTCTGGCCCGGTGACATCCTGAGCACGTACGCCGTCGTCGGCCTGGTGATCCTGCTGCCCTCGACCTGGCTCCCGCGCCGGGTGGTCGCCGGGCTCGCCCCCGTGCTCGTCGCGGTGTCGCTCTTTCTCGGCGGGGAGAGGTTCACCCTGGTCGCCGGGTTGTTCCTGCTGGGCTCCGCACTGACCCGATACGGCGTCACGGCCCGGATCGAGCGGTCCACCCGGGTTCCGGCGCTGCTCGGGCCGGCCTTCGCGGTCGCGGCGGCGCCCGCGCTGTGGTGGTCGACCGGTCAGGAGGGCGGCGACCCCGGCTTCGGGCGGGCACTCGCCCTCTCCGGGCTGCTGCTCGCGGGGGTCTACGTCTGCGCCCTGCTCGTGCTGCTGCGGACGCCGCTCCGGCCGGCGCTGCGGGCCGTCTTCGCGCCACTCGGCCGGATGGCGCTGACCAACTACCTGACCGCGACCGTCCTCGTCCTGCTGGCCGCCCGCCTCTGCGGGTGCTCGCCGGAGGCCTGGTCCTCGGCCAGAGTTGTGGCGACCTCGGCCGTCATCCTCGCTGTCCAGTGGCTGTGGTCCGTGCTCTGGCTGCGCACACACCGGTACGGCCCGCTGGAGTGGCTGTGGCGGTGGGCCACCTGGGGCCGCCGGCCGTGAAGGAATCAGGTGCGCGGCGGCGCGGTGCTCTCCCGTACGACGAGGGTGGTGGCGAGTTCGACGCGGTGCTGTTCGAGCGGCTCGCCGTCGGCGAGCCGGAGGACCATCCGCGCGGCGGTGGCCCCCATCTGCACGAGCGGCTGCCGTACGGTCGTCATGGGCGGCCCGGCCCACTGGGTGAACGACAGGTCGTCGAACCCGATCACGCTGAGGTCCTCGGGGACGCGCAGCCCGGCCCGCCTGGCGGCCTCGTACACGCCGAGGGCCTGCAGGTCGTTGGAGCAGAAGACGGCGGTCGGCGGGTCGGGCAGGCGCAGCAGTTCGGCGCCGTCGCGTAAGCCGCCCTCCACATAGAGGGTGCTGATCCGCACGAGGGCGGGGTCCACGTACACGCCCGCCGCGTCCATCGCGGCCCGGAAACCGTCGAGCCGGGCCCGGCAGCACGGCCACTGGGTGGGCCCGCTCAGCATGGCGACGCGGTGATGGCCGAGGTCGAGCAGGTGCCGGGTGGCGGCCATCCCGCCGCTCCAGTTGGTGGCCCCGACGGACGGCGTCTGGTGCAGCGGCTCGCCGGTCGGGTCCAGCACGACCAGGGGGATCGAACGGGTGGCGAGCTGGGACTGCTGCTGCACGGTGAGCTCGGAGAAGACCGCCACGACCCCGGTGGGACGGCGGGCGAGCACCTGTTCGGTCCAGGCCCTGCCGGGGGTGAGCCTGCCCTGCATCTCGGTCAGCACCACGGCCAGCCCGCGCTCCCGTGCGACCTGCTCGACACCCTGAATGATCTCCAGCGCCCACAGGCTCTCCAGGGCGTGGAAGACCAGTTCCAGGATCGCGGCGGGCTCGCTGTCGCGCCGCCGGTAGCCGTGCTCCCGCAGCACCGCCTCCACCCGCTGCCGGGTGGCCAGGGCAACCCCGGCCTGCCCGTTGAGCACCCTCGACACGGTCGGCGGAGACACTCCCGCCAGATTGGCGATCTCGGCCAGAGTCGGCCGGTGCCGGGGAAGCTCCCCGCCGGGGGCCCGGTCGGTCGCGGTCACCGCCCCAGTATGCAGGACAGGCGATCAGGTCTCACCCGGGGCTCTCCCTGCCCGTCGTGGACGCGTACCGTCGGCTTTGGGGGTGAATGTCGTGTTCGTGGATCGTCGTGACGCCGGGCTCCTCCTCGGCGAGCGCCTGCGTGAGCTCCGTGACTCCGGTGACATCCAGGGTGACGTGGTCGTCGTCGGGCTGCCCCGCGGCGGGGTGCCCGTGGCGCTCCAGGTAGCCCGGGCCCTCGACGCGCCCCTGGACGTGATCCTCGTCCGCAAGCTGGGTGTGCCGTACCAGCCCGAGCTGGGGTTCGGCGCCATCGGCGAGGGCGGCGTGCGGGTGGTCAACCCCGACGTCGTACGGCTCGCCCGGCTCACCGACGACGAGATGGCGGCCGTGGAACGCCGGGAGCGGGCCGAACTGGAGCGCCGGGCCGGCCGGTTCCGGCGCGGCCGCGAGCCCGTCGACCTGGCCGGCCGTACGGTGATCGTGGTGGACGACGGGATCGCGACGGGCGGGACGGCCCGCGCCGCCTGCCAGGTCGCCCGCGCGCACGGCGCGTCCAGGGTGGTGCTGGCGGTGCCGGTGGGCGCGCCCGAGACGATCGCGAGCCTGCGCGGGGACGCCGACGAGATCGTCTGCCTGGACACCCCGGACCACTTCTACGCCATCGGCGCGTGGTACGAGGACTTCACCCAGACGAGCGACGAGGACGTCATGGAGTGCCTGCACCGGACGTGATGCTTCACGGGCTCAGTGCTCTTATGGGCTCTCCGGGCGCCACTCCAGGAAGTGCTCGATCCGGGCGTCGGGGCCCGGGTAGAAGCACAGCGTCTCCCGCTCCTCGTCCAGCCAGCGCACGAGGTAGGGCGGCGAGCCGTCGGTGTGGTAGAGCGCCATCACGATCCCCACGCGGCCCGTCCCGCCCCGCTGGACGCTTTCGACGACCAGCCGGTCGCCGACCGCCGCCTTCATGTTCATCACGACCCTCTCATCACAACCCTGCCGGTGTGGCGACCTCCGTCGTGATCGGCGTCCAGCGGTGCGCCAGGCGCTTGGTGAGAGAGGCCATCGTGGTGTATTCCAGGTCTTCCAGCGGCAGCCGGTGCGGCTCGAAGGGGCCGTGGCGGCGCAGGTAGTCCATCACCTCGTTCGCCTGCCGCCGCGCGCCGTCGAAGGCCGGGTCGTCGAACATGTCGCGCGGGCCGACCAGCCTGCCGTCCTTGATCTGGAAGCCCAGCGCGACCACCCGGGGTGGGCCGTCGAAGCGGGACGGGTGCGCCTGCCCGACGGGCACCGGCATGAACGGCGCGTGGTGCGAGCCGCGCATGCACCCCGCCACCGAGTACGCGAACGCGAACGGCTCCAGCGCCTCGCCGACGGCCGGCAGGCCCGACTGGCAGCGTACGATCATGACCGGATCGTCCTTGCCGACGTACTTCCCCGCGATCAGCGACAGCCGCTGGGTGCTGGTCGCCGCCGCGGTCGTGCCCAGCGTCTTGGACCGTACGCCGTGGACCACGTAGCGGGCCGGGGCGCCGATGTACATGAGCATGTCGTACAGGTCGGCCGGGCAGTCGAAGACGATGCGGCGGTCCTCGTACAGGTCGAACACCTCGAACGCGAACCCGGCGTGCATCTTCTCGTCGATCACCAGGCCGGCGGTGTTGGACGGATCGGCGAACATCTTGTAGAGCGGCAGGTTCCACGCCCCCGGCTCGGTCTTGTCCGCGAGGAAGCACAACACGGGCTCGGACGGCCGCTCCTCGAACTCCAGCTCCGCGTAGCCCGGGCCCATGCCGCGCAGGTTGCCGGAGAAGGCGTCCGACAGCAGGTCCTGCCCGGCGCCGTACAGGCCGAGATCCTTGGCGATGTGGGTGGTCGCCTGGAAGGTGTCCCAGGCGAAGGAGTGGATCAGCCCCGCCTCCGGGCCGTACGTGTGGGTCATGATGAGCGAGATGTCGTCGCCGCAGCTTTCGACGGCGCCGTCGACGAGCAGCCCGGAGGACTTGGCCCGCTCGATCTCCCGCCTGGCCTCGGCGACCAACCGGGGATGCACGGCGGAGTGGCCGACGAAGCCTCCGGTGTCGGCCTTGATGACGCTCAGCGTGATCATGGTCATCACCTCCAAATACACCCTTATCTGGATTTTTGGGAATAAAAAGAGCACTAGGTCACAAATAGGACGGGACTTCCGTACGGCGGGTAGGAGTGAGCTGAAGACAGGGCCCTGGGCGGGCGCGGGGGGAGTGCCGGCCATGAAGATCAGAGATGTGATGTCCACGCCCGTGGTGGTCGTCCCGCCGGTCACCCCGGTGCGGGACGTCGCGCGGCACATGGACTATTCGGGCGTCGGGTGCGTCGTCGTCTCGGAGGGACAGGGCGTCACGGGCGTCGTGACCGACCGCGACCTCACCCTTCGCGTGCTCGCCCGCGACGGGGACGGGGACACGCCCGTCGGCCGGGTGATGTCGGAGCGTCCCGTCGTGGTGCGGCCCGGCGACGAGGTGGAGGTGGCGTTCGACACCTTCCGTCGTCACTCCTTCCGCAGGCTGCCGGTGGCGGACGAGGCGGGGGTGGTCGGCATGCTGACCATCGACGACCTGCTCCTCCAGATGCACCAGCTCACCGCCGACCTGCTCACGCCCGTGGTCAAGGAGATCAGCGAGCCGCAGCGGCAGAGCGACTAGATGCGGCTTGTGGCGGAGTTCGCTCCGTTCGGCCGGGATCTCGCCGGGGCGCCGTGATCATGGGACGGGTGCGGCCGCCGACCGGGCAGTGGCCGGCGATCATCCGGCGGGTTCGGGAGGAGGCGTCCCGCGAGCGCCTGTCCCTGCTGGCCGCCGGCATCGCGTTCTGGGGAACGCTGTCGATCTTTCCGATGCTGATGGTCGTGGTGGCGGTCTACGGACTGGTGGCCGACCCCCGGCAGGTGGCCGGGCAACTGGCGTCGTTCACCCGGCCGCTGCCCCCGGACGTCGCCCGGCTGCTCGTCTCCCAGCTCACCAACGCGGTGCGCGCCGGGCACCGGGGTTTCGGCGCGCCACTGGCGCTCAGCCTGGTCGCGCTGCTGTGGGCGTCGTCCCGTGCCGTACAGGCGCTCGTCCGGGCCGTCGACGCGGTCTACGGCAGCCGGCGGGACCGCGGCTTCCTCCGTACCCGGCTGACGGCCCTGCTGCTCACGGTCGCCGCCATCGCGGGGACCTCCGTCCTGCTGGCGCTCGTGGCCGCGTTCCCGGTGGTGCTGGGTCACCTGGGGCTCGGCGCGGCGGCTCGCGCGGCCGTTTCGGCCGGGCGCTGGGTGACGCTCGTCCTGCTCTTCGGCGCGGGGCTGGCGCTGCTCTACCGGTACGTCCCCGGCGCCCGGCTCGAACCCGGGTGGCGGTCGGTCGGGTGGGGCCTGGGACTCGCCATACCGGCCCTGCTGCTGGTCTCGGTGGGCCTGTCGGTCTTCGTCGGCGGCTTCGGCCGCTTCGACCAGACGTACGGCGCCCTGGGTGCGGTGGTCGTGCTCATGCTCTGGCTGTATCTCTCCTCGCTGGTCGTGCTGTTCGGCGCGGAGATCAACGGCGCCATCGCACGCCACGCGCGAGAGGCGAACGCCGCGCGTGCCCCGGGCCGTGCCCCCAGTGCCCCCGAGACCCCCAGTGCCCCCGAGACCCGCAGTGCCCCCGAGAGCCCCAGCACCCCAGACGCTCCCGGATCGCCCCTTGACCGTCCCTGACGCGCGCCGGGATGAGGGTGCGCTGCACGGCATTTGTCACGATAAATCGTAGATTGTTTGGGCAGTAGGGGAGGCGTGTCCGACACCGGTCGTTCCCCAGGCAGTGACATCTCCAGCGGCATCTCCAGCGTCTTCCCCTCACTCCCTGGTCAGAGTGAAGGGACACTGGAGCCGGCCGACTCTCCGACGTCTCCCGACCGGCCGGTGGCTGGCACAGATGCCGACACCGATGCCGACACCGATGCCGACGCCGGTGGCGGGACCGGCGGCGAGACGGTCCGGGACACGCGTGCAGGCGTCGCTACCGACGCGGGTCCGGAGACGGGTACGGACGACCGGGCGGGTGACGGGGTCGCGATGACGCCCCTCGACCGGCCGTTCGGCATGCCCGGGCGCCCGCTGCGGAGCAACCCGTTCATGTTCGGCCTGACCGGCGCCCTCGGCGTGCTCACCGCCTGGCTGCTGGTGCAGGCGATCGCCAGCGCGGGCTCGGCGCTCGTGCTGATCGTGGTCTCGTTGTTCCTGGCCATCGGCCTCAATCCCGCGGTCGAGGCCCTCCAGCGCCGGAACCTGTCCCGCCGCGTCGCGATCACGATCGTGTTCGGGTCGGTGATCGCGTTCTTCGTCGCCTTCGGCCTTGCGGTCGTGCCGCCGCTGACCGAGCAGACCACCGGGTTCTTCGGTCACCTGCCGGAGTATGTGCAGCAACTGCAGAACCACCCGCTGATCCGCTCGGTGGACGAGCGTTACCAGGTCCTGGCCAAACTCCAGCAGTACGTGACCGGCGACAAGCTGGCCACCCAGATGTTCGGCGGCCTCCTCGGGGTGGCGAGCATCCTGATCAGCGCCCTGTTCAGCGGGTTCACCCTGCTGATACTGACGCTCTACTTCCTCGGGTCCCTCAACTCCATCAAGGAGACGGCCTACCGGTTCGTGCCGCGCTCGCGCCGTACGCGGGTCCGGCTGCTCGGCGACGAGATCATCAACCAGATCGGCGGCTACGTCGCCGGGAACCTGATCATCTCGTTGATCGCCGGAGTGGTGACGTTCCTGTTCCTGTCCATGTTGAAGGTGCCGTACGCGCTGGCGCTGGCCATCTTCGTCGCGGTCACCGACCTGATCCCGCTGGCCGGCGCGGTCATCGGCGCGGTGGTGGCCTCGGGGGTGGGCTTCCTCGTGTCGGTCCAGGTGGGCGTCGCCTGCACCGTGTTCTTCATCATCTACCAGCAGGTGGAGAACTACTGGATCTCCCCGAAGGTGTTCAAGTCGTCGGTCGACGTACCGCCCGTGGCGACCATCGTCGGGGCGCTGCTCGGCGGCGCGTTGCTCGGCATCGTCGGCGCGCTGCTCGGAATCCCCCTGGCGGCCGCACTGCTTCTTATCGCCCGCGAGGTCGTGATGCCCCGCCAGGATCGGCTGTAGCGAGTCATATCTGCTTTGTCTTCGTTTCATATCTGCTCCGAACGGGCGTACGCGCTCCGGGCGATGAACACGTACGCTTTCGGCATGGGTCGGCATGGGTCGGCATGGGCGGATTTCGCGACTGTCGTTTCGGACTGTCAGGGGTACGCGCCGGTGGTGGCACGTCGCGTTCGCGAGCCGGTGTCTGTGAACAGCGCATGGGCGGACATTCGACGGCACGTCGCCGTGGCGCCGTCGCCACCCTCCGCGTCGGGCCGCGTCCCACAGTGGGTGAAACGGCCGCTGTAGTCCGGTAGTGACGTCCGTACGGGTCTCGACGATCGGAGGGACGTGCATCCGTAGGAAAGAGCGCCGGTCATGCGGGTTCCCTTCCGGATCGCGGGCCTGTGGATACGCGTCGTACTGCTTGTCATCCTGCTCTGGGGCGCTTTTCTGACCGTTCTGAGCACTTTCCCGCGCGAGAGCACGGCCGCCGAGTTCGAGGCGGCGTTGCGTGCGGATCAGGTCACCTCCGTGATCGTTATCAACGGCGGTCCGCTGCGGTTACGGTGGTCGGTCGGCCCTCTGCTGTGGTACGAGGTCGATCGGGGCACGGACGCGGCCCGCGTCCGCCGTGATCTCGCGCGCGAAACCGAGACCGGCGACCAGCGCGTGTCAGTCGTCTGGCGCTGGGCCGGCGACCAGAACAACTCGCGCTCACCATGGGCCTTCCAGGTGCCGTTCCCCGGCGCGCCCTGGATCGTCGGCGCAGCGTGGCTCGTCACTCTCCTCACCATGCTCGGCGCGGGTCAGCCGCGCTGGGGCAACAGATGGGCCTGGTTCTGGCTCTTCTGGGTGGGTGGGGTGGGCGCGATCCTGTTCCTCCTGCTGGAGCCGCGGTCCCTGTGGTACGGCCTGGAGCCGCAGAACCCGATTCCCCGCCCGCTGCGCGGGGGCCAGGGCTGTGTGCTGTCCATCTGCCTCAACCTCGTGGGTGCCGGCCTCGCCGCCGTCGGCATCTCCAGAGCGGTCCACGCCCTGGCCGATCTCCTGGCCACCGTCCCCTGAGCCTGAGTTCGCAGTCTCTTCCCCATTTGTACATAAGGGGTGAGGGGGTGAATTTCACATAAGTGGCGAATAGGAAATTCGCGCTGTAGCCCCAACTATTCCCGGCGCGAGGGTGTTCACGGCGTGTTGCCATGGGAGAATTAATACAGGCTTTCGAATTGATGGGGAGGTGTGATGGATCTGTTCAACTCTTACCCTGCACACCCTCATCGTTCGAACGATGACGGCGATGGCGGCTGGTGGGAACGGCTTATCTCCCGCTCGCCCCTTTGGTCTCCTGAGGGTGCGCTTGCCCGTGAATACGTGCCGATCGTCGATCCCGACGCACGAGAGGACGCGATTCGATTCGGCACCCCGGCGCATCTCACTTTCGTTCGGGCATTCACGTCTCGTGCCGGTACCGCTGCCGTTGATGACCCCATCAGCGACGGAATCACAAGCGACCCTTCCTCTGATGGGGCTCTTGGCGATGCCGATGTTCCCGACCCCGGAGCCGGTTCTCCCGCCGCCGCCCATCACACCGGAGATGCATTCAGCGGTGCTTGTGGTGGTGCTTTCGGCACAGGGTCGTCGTGGGTGGCGGTGGCGGCGGTTGCTGAGGCGGCGCGGGCGGTGGCGCTCGTTCCAGTGCCCGAGGCACCTGAGGTGTGTCTGGCCGAGGCCGAGGAGTTGCTGTCGGCCCGCGACCGCATCACTTCGGCGTTGGCCGCCCGGGTCGGCCGTGTCCACCGGGCTGGGGAGGCGAAGAGCCATGGGCATGCCTCCACCAAGCTGTGGCTGCGTTCCGCTGGGGGGATGACGCCTGCGGGAGCCGGCCGGTTGCTGACGATGGGCATGGAGCTGGTCCGCCTGCACGAGGTGCGCCGCCTGTTCGCGGAGGGCAGCTTGCCCGAGGGCATTGTGGAGGCGATCTGCACGGCCACTTCCGGGTTGACCGACGACCAGGCGAAGACGGCTGAGGGGATCTTGCTGGAGCTGGCGAGATCGGCGGGTGCGGCGGAGGTGGCCAAGGCGGGGAGATATCTGCGGGCGGTGCTGGACCCCGATGGGCATGAGAAGGATGAGCAGGCCGACTTCGACCGCCGGTTCTTCCGGGTACGCCGGCGCAGGAACGGCGCTGTGGAGGGGGAGTTCTACCTGCCGGTGGAGGCCGCCGCGCGGCTGCAGCACTGGCTCGACGTCTACGCCAAGCCGAAAGCTGAGGGCGATGACCGCACCCTGAGCGTGCGGAACGCGGACGCGCTGATCGCGTTCCTGGAGAACAGGATCGCCACCGAGCTTCTGGTGCTCGTCAACGCCGAATCCCTCCCCGCCGACCCGCCAGACATCGACTCCACGAGCACCGACAGCGAGGACTGTCCCGGGGACCGCCGTGCCCACGGCCGCCCCGGCGGGGACCGCCCGGGGGAGCGCCGTGCTCCCGGCCGCCCTGGCCGGGACCGCTCTGGCGGCGGCTGTCCTACTCGTGACAGTGAGGAGGGGGACTACCCACATGCCTCCGCGTCGGCTGAGACGCAGGGCGGGACGACTGGTGCGGGAACCGATGCCCCGTGGGGCACGGACCCGGACGCTCCGCCGGTTGCCGAGCACGGCGGCAGCGCCTGGCCGGGTGCGGGAGCCGACGTTCCGCCACAAGCGGATACCGATGCTTGGCCACGAGCGGAGCGCACCGCCCCGCTGGATGGAGAGGGCGACGGCCCGCCAGATGGGGGATGCTGCAGCCCACGGGAGGCGGGAGCCGAAACCCCGCGATGGGCGGGTGGCAGCGCTTGGCCGGGAGGTGGCGCCCGGCTCGGAGGTGAGGCCTGGGCGGGGGTGGGAGTCGATGCTTCGCCGGGTGCTGAAGACGGTGGTTCGTCGTGGGGCGGCAGCGCTGGTGCTCGGTCGGGGGTGGGGGTGAACAGTCCGCCGGGGGTGTGGTTGCGGGGGTTGCCGGGGCTGATCCTGGCGACCGGGCAGTTGCTGCCCGTCTCCAGCGTGCACCGGCTGGCCCGCACCAGCACTTTGGTGAGGATCGTCATGGACGCCGCCGGGCAGGTCCTGGACATGGGCCGCAAGGTCCGCCTGGCCACCCCCGCACAGCGCCGGGCGATCTTCACCCGGTACGCCACCTGCTGGGTGGACGGCTGCCCGTTGCCCGCGACGATGTGCCAGATCGATCACGCCGACGACTGGTGCAGCGGCGGGCTGACTGATCTGAAGCTGCTGGGGCCGGCGTGTCAGTTCCACAACCGTGACCGCTACCGCCACCCCACCCGCTACACCCGCCGAAAGATCGCCGATGACCGCTGGGCCTTCACCTACCGCAATCCCAACAGCACCCGGCTGCGGGTGTAGGGGCGGGGCGTGAGGAGCGGACACCGCGCAGATGCCGAACGTGGGGTGAAGACCCCGGCGACGCCCTGCCGGCTCAGCGTGGCGTGCGGGGAGATGCGGCAGGGGCTCATACGGCAGGGGACATGCGGCAGGGCCGGGACGGCGAACTGTCGTCGCCCCGGCCCTGCCTCGGGCTCTCTCCTGGGATCTGCGCTGGAGTCTGTGCCGGTCGATTCAGTGGGCCTCGACCGTGGCCTCGACCGTGAAGGTGGTGGTGAGCACTTGGCCGGTCGCGTCGCGGAACTGTCCCCACAGGCGGTAGAGGCCGGGGCGGGGGAACTCGGCGTGCAGGCCGAGCTCGGGCCCGAAGGTCTGCCCCGGCAGGGCGAAGACCGGGCGGCCCTGGTCGTCCTCGGCCTCGGCGTGCTCGTGGGCGAAGCCGCTGCCGTCGAGCGGCATGACCACGATGTGCCCGGCGGCGGCCAGGTAGGGGCGCAGGCCGGAGACGGGCCTGCCGGTGACGGCGTCGGAGAAGCGGAACGTGAAGTCGCTTCTGCCGCCTACCTCGGCGTCACCGGTCAGGGCGACCCGCAGGCCGCCGACGACCTGCTCGCGAGGCGACGGCGACGGCGACGGCGACGGGGAGGTGGTCCGTACGGCCGGGGCGGTCTCCGGGTCGCCGATCGTGAGCTCGTGGTGGTTGAGGACGTCGGTCATCTCGCCCTGACGCCGGAACTCGGCGTTGACGAGGTAGCGTCCGGCGGTCGGGAAGGTCAGCCGGACGGAGAACTCGCCGGCCCGGCCGGTGGGCTCGGGGTGGACGTGGGCGAAGGTGCCCAGGTCGGCCCGGGTGACGACGAAGTGGATCCACGCCTCGTGGCTGCGTACGACGTCGTCGACGGGGCGGCCGGTGGCGGGGTCCGTGACGCGGATGCGCACGGTGGTGGGGACGCCGGGCACGACGTCACGGGGGACCTGGACGTCCATCCGGACGCCGGCGTCCTCCGCGGGAACGGGTTCGGTCTCGGCCGTCATCATCACGCTCATGGTCGGGCGCATCGGCATACCGGTGTCCTGCACCCAGGCGAGCACGCCGTTCATCCCGCGCTGCGCCGCCTCCGTACGGCTGAGGGCGGTGAAGCCGGCACCCACGGCGACGGCGAGTGCGGCGATGCCCAGGAGGTAGCTCCAGTCGGCGAGCCGCGAAACCCACGACCGGGACATGCCGGGCCGGAAGCGGCGCAGGCGCAGGGCGTTGGTGACCACGCTGACCGAGCTCATGGCCATCGCGGCGGCGGCGAGGGAGGGGTCGAGGAGCACCCCGTTGAAGGGATACAGCACCCCGGCGGCGACCGGGATCAGCAGCACGTTGTAGGCGAACGCCCAGGTCAGCCCTTGCTTGATGGTGGACACGGTGCGGCGCGACAAGTCGATGGCCGAGACGATCCCGCGCAGGTCGCCGCCGACGAGGGTGATGTCGGAGGCGGCGATGGCGACGTCGGTGCCGGTGCCGATGGCGATGCCGAGGTCGGCCGTCGCGAGCGCCGGGGCGTCGTTGATCCCGTCGCCGACCATCGCGACGACCGCGCCGCTCTCGCGCAGGGCGGCCACGCGGGCGGCCTTGTCCTCGGGCCGTACGTCGGCGATGACGTGGTCGATCCCGACCTGCCGGGCGACGACGTCGGCGGTCACCTGGTTGTCGCCGGTCAGCATCCACACGTCCAGTCCGAGCGCGCGCAGCCGTTCGACGGCCTCACGGGACTCAGGCCGGATCGTGTCGGCCACCCCGATCACCCCGGCGAGGCGGCCGTCGAGCGCGACGTGCACGGGAGTGGCGCCCTCCGCGGCGATCTCTGCGGCGACCACTGCAGCCGTCTCGGCGGCGACCGGCTCCGGTTCGGCGGCCGGCACGCCGTGACGCCGCATCAGCGCGATGTTGCCCGCAAGCACGTTCCGGCCGCCCACGCGGGCCTCCACGCCGTGGCCGGGCACGGCCTCGAAACGCTCCACCTGCGGCAGGCTGAGCCCGGCCTCCCGGGCCCGGGAGACGATCGCCTCGCCAAGGGGATGCTCGGACCCGGTCTCCGCCGCGGCGACGTACGCCAGAAGCTCGTCGGCGTCGAATCCGAGCGCGGGGGCCAGGTGGGTCACGCCCGGACGGCCCCGGGTGAGCGTGCCGGTCTTGTCGAGTACGACGGTGGTGAGGCGGCGGGCCTGTTCGAGCGCGTCGCCGCCGGAGATCAGGATGCCCAGCTCGGCGGCCTTGCCGGTGCCCACCATGATCGCGGTGGGGGTGGCCAGGCCGAGCGCGCACGGGCAGGCGATGATGAGCACGGCGATGGCGGTGCCGATGCCGAACGCGAGCCGTCCCTGGTCGGGGCCGAAGAGCGCCCAGACGCCGAAGGTGAGCACGGCGACGCCGATCACGGCCGGCACGAACCAGCCGGACACGGTGTCGGCGAGCCGCTGCAGGGGCGCCTTGGACCCCTGCGCCTCCTCCACCAGCCGGACGATCTGTGCCAGCGTCGTATCCTGCCCCACGGCGGTGGCCCGCATCACCACCGAGCCGGTGCGGTTGACGGTGGACCCGATCAGCGGGTCGCCCTCGCCCCTGCGCACGGGCATGCTCTCGCCGGTGATCATGCTCTCGTCCACGGTGGTGGAGCCGGCGGTCACCACGCCGTCGACGGCGATCTTGTCGCCGGGGCGCACCCGGATCAGGTCGCCGACGGCGACCTCCTCGACCGGCACCTCGACCTCGGCGTCTCCGCGCAGGACGCGCGCCGTCTTCGGCCGCAGCCCGAGCAGCTCCCTGATGGCGGAGGTGGTCCGCTTCTTGGCCCGCGCCTCCATCCACCGGCCCATGAGGACGAGTGCGATGACGACGACGGAGATCTCGAAGTACACGTGCAGGGGTAGCCCGGCCCGCTCCGCCGCGGCCGGCCAGAGGGTGACGAACGCGCTGTAGCCGTACGCCACGGTCGTGCCCATGGCGACGAGCGTGTGCATGTTGACCGCGCCGTGCCGGCCCGCCGCCCAGGCGGCGCGGTAGAAGGGGCGGCCCGCCCAGAACTGCACGATCGTCGCGACGACCAGCAGCAGCGGCATCAGCCAGTCCATCGCGTCGATGGGCAGCGGCACGTACATCAGCACCATCATCGACAGCCCGGCGGCGAGGGTGACCTGCCAGGTGCGCTTCAGCCGGGTGACCTCCCCGTCCGCGTCCTGTTCGTCCTCCGGTTCCGGCTCACGCCCGCCCGGCTCCGGGGTCTCGCGTACGGGGGCGGCCGTGTATCCGGCCCGGCCCACCGACTCCGCGAGCATCTCGACCGTGACGCGCGCCGGGTCGAAGGCGACCGTGGCGACCTCGGTGGCGAGGTTCACCTCGGCCGTCGTCACGCCGTCGACGCGTGTGAGGGCCTTTTCCACCCTGCGTACGCAGGACGCGCATGTCATCCCGCCGATCTCCAGCGCGCGGGAGACCGTGACGCTCGTCGCGGTCGTCATCGCTCCCCACCTCCCATTAGTGAGTCCGAGTGAAGTTCGGGTGAGTCTGAGTGAGTTCGGGTGAACGACTCGTACGCTCCCGCGCGGCGCTTTCCCGCCGCTGTCCGCGGGCGGCACCGGGGGACAGTGGAGGACAGCAGCGGGGGACAGGAGACGGACAGCGGCGTACGGGAGGGTGCGAAACGTCCGGGTCGCACTCGGCGGCGCGGAACCCGAAGGAGTGAACGATGAACCAGCTTGTGTTGTCCGTCCCCACCATCAGTTGCGGTCACTGCGTGAAGGCGATCGCGGAGTCCGTCGGCGAGGTGCCGGGCGTCGGCTCGGTGGCCGTCGACTTCACCGCCAAGACCGTGCTGGTGACGGGCGCCGCCGACCCGGCCGCCGTTCGCGAGGCCATCGCCGAGGCCGGGTACGAGGTGGCGGATTGCGAGGTGGCACGATGAGCCCCCGCCCGGAGTACGACACGCTGATCGTCGGCGGCGGGCAGGCCGGGCTGGCGCTGGGCTACCACCTGCGCCGGGCCGGCCTGCGGTTCGCCATCCTCGACGCGAACAAGCGGGTGGGTGACGCCTGGCGGCACCGATGGGACTCGCTCACTCTGTTCACCCCGCGCCGGTACGACGCGCTGCCGGGTCTCCCCTTCCCGGGCGACCCGGACGGCCATCCCGGCAAGGACGAGGTCGCCGCCTACCTGGAGGAGTACGTGCGGCGCTTCGACCTCCCGGTCCGTCTGGAACACCAGGTCACCGCCGTACGGCCGTACGGGGAAAGACACCGGGAAAGGCACGGGGAAGGACACGGGGACGGGTTCCGGGTCGAGACCACGGCCGGGTCCTGCACGGCGGCCCGGGTGGTGGTCGCGGCGGGCGCGTTCCACACGCCCCGGACGCCCGCCTTCGCCTCCGGCCTCGCTCCGGAGGTGGTCCAGCTGCACAGCAGCGCCTATCGCCGCCCGGAGCAGCTTCCCATGGGGGAGGTCCTGGTCGTCGGGGCGGGCAATACGGGCGTGCAGATCGCCGAGGAACTGGCCGGCAGCGGGCGGCGGGTCCGGCTGTCCGCGCCGTCGCTGGGCCTGGCGTTGCCCCAGCGGATGCTCGGCCGGGACCTGTTCTGGTGGTTCTCCCGGCTCGGGTTCATGGACGTCCGCGCCGGCAGCCGGCTCGGGCGGCGCCTCAGAGGCCGGCCGGACATGATCATCGGTACGGACGTGAAGCGGCTGATGCGCCGGGTGGAACGGATGGAGCGCGTCGTGGGGGCCGAAGGGCCGGAGGTGCTCCTCGCGGGCGGGAGGCGCCTCCGTCCGGGCGCGGTCGTGTGGGCGACCGGATTCCGCCCGCACTATCCCTGGCTGCACGTGCCGGTGCTGGACGAGCGCGGCGCCCCGATGCACCAGGAGGGCGTCACCGAATGGCCCGGGCTGCACTTCCTCGGGCTGCCCTGGCAGAGCGCCCGCGGCTCGTCCGTCCTCGGCTGGATCGGCCGCGACGCGGCCGCCCTGGCCGGCCGCCTGACCACGTCGGCCGGTCAACCCGGCAAATCACTCATCGCCCCGTAATATTGGGCAATCTCCGCCGTCCGGGGAGGCAAGAGGAGTGACATGCGGGACACGGCTGTGACGTTCGCGGTCCTCGGGCCGACCGAGGTGCGGGTGGGCGGCGCAGGTCCCACGGCAAGTCTCGCGGCGGGTTCAGCGGCGGGTCCCAAGTCAAGTACAGCGGCGCTGCCGCCGTCCGTACGGGCCCTGCTCGCCCGGCTGGCGCTGTCCTGCGGCCGGGTGGTGCCGGTGGACAGCCTGACCGACGCGTTGTGGGGCGAGGACCTGCCGGCGGACGCGGCGAACGCGCTGCAGATCCGGGTGTCGAAGCTGCGCCGCGCTCTCGCAGCCGCCGGCCTGGGCGGGGACGTCCTGGTCACGCAGGCGCCCGGATACCGGCTGGCGGTGCCGCCGGAGTCCGTCGACGTCCACGTGTTCGAGCGGCTGCTCGTCTCGGCCCGTGAGGAGACGGCCGCCGGGAACGTCACCGCGGCCCTGGGCCGCCTGGACGAGGCGCTGCGGCTGTGGCGGGGGCCCGCGCTGGCCGACGTGGGCGCCACCGCGTGGGCGACGACCGAGAGCGCCCGGCTGGAGGAGCTGCGGCTGGGCGCGGTCGAGGACCGTTACGAGCTCCTGCTGGAGTCCGGCGGCCACAACGAGGCCGTCGCCGACATCGAACGCCTGGTCGCGCGGCACCCGCTGCGGGAACGGCTGCACCGCCTGCTGATGCTCGCGCTCTATCGCGGCGGGCGGCAGGCGGAGGCGCTGGCCGCCTACCAGGCGCTGCGGCGGGGGCTCGCCGACGAACTCGGGATCGATCCGTCGCCGGAGCTCCAGGCGCTCGCCGAGGCCATCCTCCGCCAGCAGGTGCCGTCCGCCGCCGCTCCGCCATCCATGCCGCCATCCGTCCCCCCGGCCACTTCACCGGCCGGCCCACCGCCCGCGCAGCTCACCCAGCGGCTGCCGCAGCGACTGACACGACGGTTGACGTCGGTGATCGGCCGTCAGGACGACATCGCGACGACGCTGGAACGCCTGGCGGAGGCACGGGTCGTGACGCTGACCGGCCCGGGCGGGATGGGCAAGACGACCCTCGCGTACGAGATCGCCCGCCACGTGGACGAGACGCTCGCCGACCGGGTGGTGCTGGTCCGCCTCGCGGCGCTGGAGCCCGGGACGGACGTCGCCGGCGCATTCGCCGCCGAACTGGGCGTCGCACCGCAGGGCGCGGCGCCGGCCGACGCTCTGGAGGAGCACCTGCGGGACGGCCGTCCGCTCCTGGTGGTCGACAACTGCGAGCACGTGGTGGACGAGGTGGCCGCCCTCGTGGAGCGGCTGGCCGCGGCCTGCCCCGGGCTGCGCGTGCTGGCCACCAGCCGGGAGGCGCTGGCGATCCCCGGTGAGGTCCAGGTCGCGGTGGGTCCGCTCGCCGTCCCCTCCGGTCCGATCACCGACGAACCGGAGAACGCCGGGCCGGCGGTGCGGCTCTTCGTGGAGCGGGCCCGCGCCGTACGGCCCTCGTTCACCCTCGACGCCGAGACGGCGCCCGTCGTCGCGTCCATCTGCCGTCGCCTCGACGGCATGCCGCTCGCCATCGAACTGGCCGCCGCCCGGGTGAAGGCGCTGTCTCCGGCCGACATCGAAGCCCGCCTGGCCGACAGGTTCTCCCTGCTGACGGCGGGACCGCGTACGGGCGAGGCCCGGCACCGCACGCTGCGCGCCACGCTCGACTGGAGTCACGACCTGCTGCCGGAGGCCGAGCGGCGGCTGCTGCGCCGCCTCGCGGTGTTCCGGGGCGGCTGGACGCCGGCCGCCGCCGAGGAGGTGTGCGCCTTCGACGGCATCGTCCGGGGCGAGGTGCTCGACCTGCTGTTCCGGCTGGTCGACCGGTCTCTCGTGGTGCCCGAGCCGGCCACCGGGCGGTTCCGGCTGCTCGTCACCGTACGCGACTACGCGTGGGCCCGTCTCGAGGAGGCCGGTGAGACCGGGACCTGCCGCGACCGTCATCTCGCCTGTTTCGCCCGCTACGCCGAGGAGCACGGCAGGCGGGTCAGGGACATCGCGGTCTTCGCGCGCCTGAGCGACGAGCACGACAACTTCCGCGCCGCCGTCGACCACGCCGTCGACAGCGGCGACGCCGAGAGCGGGTTCCGCCTGGCCTGCGCGCTCCTGTGGTTCTGGAACTACGGGCTGCGTCACGAGGGCACGCGGGCGCTGACCGCGCTGCTGGAGACCGGCGGCGGCTCCACCGGCGCACGGGCCCGCGCGCTGCAGGGCATCGGCCTCCTCCACGTCTACTATCCGACGCCCCACTCGGTGGCCGCCGCGGAGAAGAGCCTCGCCGTCTTCGAGGAGATCGGCGACGTGCCCAACGCCGCGATCTCCCGGCTCGTGGTGGCCTGGGCCGGCCAGTACGGCGGGGACCCCGAGCGCTGCCGCGCGATGGTCGCGCAGAGCCGCCGCGACCTCGGCGACTCCGACGACGGCTGGTGGCGGTTCATGACCCAGTATCTCGACTCGCTGCTGACCCTGCGCCTGGGCGACTTCGAGGCCGCGGTCAGGGAGTGGAGGTTCTGTCTCGAGCTGTCCCATTCGGCCGGCGACCGCATCATGGGCAGCGCGATCCTGGCGCATCTCGGCATCGCGCTGCGTGAGTCCGGGCGGCGGGAGGAGGCCCTGACGGTCCTCGGCGAGTCGGTCGACTGGGTGCGGGGCCAGGGGTCTCTCCACGGGCTGGCCTTCGCCCTCGTGCACACCGCCCACACCCGGCTCGACCTGGACGAGGGCGACGACGTCGCGGCGCTGCTCGCCCAGGCTCAGGACGTGGCGCGCCGGGCGTACAACCCCCGCTGCCAGGCGTGGGCGGCGTGGGGCCGCGCTCGCATGGCGTACGCCCGCGGCGACGCCGGGGCCGCCGTCCGCGAGTGCCGGGACGCGCTGGCGCTGCTGAAGGACGGCGAGTTCCCCTGGGCCAGGGCCCGGCTGTGGTCGTTCCTGGCCGCCTGCGCCGAGACGGCGGGCCTGCCGGACGAGGCCGCCCGCGCCCGGTCTACGGCCGCCGCGCTCACGACCTGAGCGGCGCTAACTCCGGTCAACCCGCGTCCGGCGGGAGGTGACGGCACCGGTCGCCCGCGAACCCCGCCGAGGCGAGCGTCGCCAGGAGCTCTCCGGAGTCCACTGACCCGCGTACGCGCAGAAGCCCTCCGGCGGCGTCGATCTCGAACGAGGCGATGCCGGGAACGTCCCGTACGTGCCTGCTGAGCAGGCGAACACACGTCCGGCACAGCAGGGCCGGCACCCGAATGCTCGTCGTCTCCGCCGCCCCCTGACGGCTTTCGTCTGCCATGCCGGAAAGCGTGCCGTCCTTCTCTGGCGGTCCGCTGTCCGCCCGCTGTCCGGCCCTTTCCGTTCCGGCCTGTCCGGCAGGGCCGGCGCGGGCCGGCGCGGGCCAGCGCATGGCCAGCCCGCGGACAGCCCGGACCGGGACTGTCGTGCTGTCACCCCGAAGCCGGACACAGCCCGGCACAACAGCCCGAACCGGAGGTCACCGTGAACCCCCTTCTTCCCGTCCTTCCCGAGCTGATCCACCTGCGGCACCACGAGCTGCTGCAGGAGGCGGAACAGCACCGGAGAACCTTCCCCGCCACCAGGCCCGTCCCCGCCGGCACGCGCCGGGCCCGGCGCCGCTGGCTCACCCTCCTCTGACCCGCGCACTCCGACCCCGCGAACCCTGAGACCCCAGGAGCTTTCCATGACCCTCACCGAGACTCTCACCGAGACTCTCACCGACAGATCCCCGCGTACCGCGGTCGCCGCGCTGGCCCGGGACGTCGTGAAGATCTACGGCCGCGGCGACACCGCCGTCCGCGCCCTCGACGGCGCCACCCTGTCGATCCCCGCCGGGCGGTTCACCGCCGTGATGGGGCCGTCCGGGTCGGGCAAGTCGACCCTGATGCACGCCCTGGCGGGCCTCGACACCGTGGACGAGGGCCAGGTGCTGATCGGGGACACCGACCTGGCCGGGCTGAGCGAGCGGCAGCGCACGCTGCTGCGCCGCGAGCATGTCGGCTTCGTGTTCCAAAGTTTCAACCTGGTGCCCACGCTGACCGCCGCCGAGAACATCGAACTGCCGCTGACCCTCGCCGGGCGGCGCGCCGACCAGGCCTGGATCGACGAGCTGGTCGAGATGCTCGGGCTGGCGGACCGGCTGCTGCATCGCCCGGCCGAGCTGTCCGGCGGGCAGCAGCAGCGGGTCGCCGTGGCGCGGGCGCTGGCCGCGCGGCCGCGGATCGTGTTCGCCGACGAGCCGACCGGCAACCTCGACTCGCGGGCGGGCGAGGCGCTGCTCGGCTTCCTTCGCCACGCCGCCCACGAGCTGGGCCAGACCATCGTCATGGTCACCCACGACGCGACCGCCGCGGCGTACGCCGACCGGGTGGTCTTCCTCGCCGACGGCCGCGTCGTCGGCGAGCTGCCCGACCCCACCGTCCCCGAGATCCTCTCGCGCATGGCCGGCCTCGGCTCCTCCGCGCGGTCCGGCACGGAGAAGTGAACAAGGAGAAGTGAAGGAGAAGTGATCGCCATGTGGCGTCTGATCATCCGCAACACCCTCGCACGCCGGGGCAGGCTCGCGCTGACCCTCCTCGCCGTCCTGCTCGGCGTCACCTTCGTCACCGGCAGCCTGGTGCTGACCGACACCTCCCAGCGGCTGCTCGACGAGCAGTTCCGTACGGCCACCGCGGGAGTCGACCTGACGATCCGGGAGGCCGTCGCGTTCGACTCGGCGATGGGCGTGGAGGTGGAACGCGACCCGCTGCCGGCCGAGATCGTCGAGAGGATCAGGGCCGTGCCCGGCGTGGCCGCCGCCACCCCCGTCGTACGCGGTCAGGGGCTGCTCGAAGCCGGGGGGAAGGCCATCGTGCCCTCGGGGCCGTCGCTGCTCGCCTCCTGGGAGCCCGCTCCCGTCGGGCCGTTCACCCTGCGGTCCGGGCGTGCGCCGGCCGCCGACGGAGAGGTCGTGGTCGACGCCGCGACCGCCCGGCAGCACCGCATCGGCATCGGTGCCGAGGTCACCGTGCGGGCCGAGCGGACGGCCCGGCTGCGCGTCGTGGGACTGGCCGGGTTCGCGCAGGCCGACGGGCTGCCGAACAGCACGGTGGCGCTGGTGGCACGGCCGGCCGCGCAGCGGCTGCTCGCCCTCGGCACGGACGTCTCCGAGGTCGCCGTCGTCGCCGCCGACGGCGCCGACGTCCAGCGGGTGCGCGGCGCCGTGAGCGCCGCGCTCGGCTCGCGGTACGAGGTCTCCTCCAGCCGCGACATCGCGGCGAGCAGCGCCGCCGCGGCGCAGAACCAGGTCTCCTACCTGCAGGTGATGCTGCTGGCCCTCGCGGCGGCGGCCCTGCTCGTCGGCGCGTTCCTCATCGCCAACACCTTCTCGATCGTCGTCACCCAGCGCACCCGGGAGCTCGCCGTGCTGCGCGCGGCCGGGGCGACCGGCGCCCAGGTCATGCGCTCGGTGCTGGGCGAGGCGTTGTTCGTGGGCGTGCTCGCCTCCGTCGCGGGCACCGGCCTCGGCATCGCCGTGGCGAGCGGGCTGCGCCGCCTCGCCGGAGCGTTCGGGATGACGCTGCCGGGCGGCGGGCTCGACGTCACCGCGCGGACCCTGGTCGTCTCGCTCGTGGTCGGCGTCGGCGTCACCGTCCTGTCGGCCCTGGGGCCGGCCCGCCGCGCCGCCCGGGTGGCCCCGGTCGAGGCCATGCGGCGTACGGCGGCCGAGGGCGTCGCCGGGCGGTCCGGCTGGGGCCGCACCACGATCCGCACCGTGGCCGGCGCGGTCCTCACCACACTCGGCCTGGCGGGGCCGGCGATCGTCCTGGCCGGGCCGGGCTCGGTCGTCGTGCTCGGCGGGGCGGCGGTGTGCGCCGTCGTGGGGCTGGCCCTGCTCGGGCCGGCGGTCACCCCGGGCATGGTCCGGCTGCTCGGACGGCCGCTCGCCGTGACCGGCGTCCCCGGACGGCTGGCGCGCGAGTCGGCCGCGCGGGCGCCCCGGCGCACCTCCGCGACCGCCCTGGCCCTCGCGTTCGGTCTCGCGCTGATCAGCTTCACCACCGTGCTGGGCGCCTCGATCAGGGAGTCGGCCGCGCGGTCGTACACCGAGGCGGTCTCCGCCGACTACGTGGTGGAGAGCGCGCGCAACGAGATGCTCGGCGGCCTGCCCGAGCACGCCTACCACCACGTGAGTGAGTTGCCGCAGGTCGCGGTGGCCTCGCGGATCCGTTACGGGCACTGGAAGGACGGGCAGACGACCGAGGCGCTGACGGCGGTCGACCCGGTCACGCTGCCCCGCGTCACCTCGCTGCACATGGTCGCCGGACGGCTGGACGCCCTTTCGGACAACACGGCGGGCGGCGGGATCGTCCTGGCCGCGAACGTCGCCAAGGAGCGGAACCTCACGGTCGGCGACAGCATCGCGATGACGTTCTCCCGTACGGGGACGCAGCGTCTCCGGGTCGTCGGGCTGCTGCGGGACCGCGACGCCCAGGCCCTGTCCACCAGTTACATCGTCTCGCTCGACACCTACCAGCGGAACTACAAGGAGCACGTCGACGCGAGCGTCTTCGTCAAGGTGGCCGACGGAGTGAGCGACGCCGAGGCCAGGAAGGCGATCGAGGGCGCCCTCGCGGACTCGCCGACCGCGCAGGTGCGCGACCAGGCGGCGGCGGTGGCCGGGCGGACTCTCATGATCGATCAGGTTCTGGGGCTGGTGACCGTGCTGCTGATGCTCACCGTCCTCATCGCGCTGATGGGCATCACGAACACGCTCGCCCTGTCGATCATCGAGCGGACCCGGGAGATCGGGCTGCTGCGGGCGGTCGGCATGACCGGCGCCCAGCTCCGCTGGATGATCCGCGGTGAGGCGGTCCTCGTCGCGGCGCTGGCGATCGTCGCCGGTGTCGCCCTGGGTGTCGCCTTCGCGGCCGGTACGGTCGCCGCGCTGGGCCGCACCAGCGAGGCCACGCTCATGCTGCCGGCCGGTCAGCTTCTGCTCGTTGTGGCCGTGGCCGCCTTGGCGGGGCTGCTGGCGGGGCTGCTGCCGGCCCGCCGCGCCGCCCGGCTCGACGTGCTCGCCGCGGTCGCCGCATCCTGACCCGCCACATCCTGACCGCCGCTTGGCTACGCGGAGAGGGAAACAGGCGGGGAGCGAAGGGTATGAGCGGGATGCGCTGCTTGTACCCAGGAGCGGCCGGAGCGGGGGTGGACCGGATGGGCGACGCCAGAGCAGGCAAAGGGAGGGCAGACAGAGGGAGGGCAGGGAAAGGGAGGCTCCGGGCGGTGGCGGAGTACGCCCGGTCCCTCGCCCTCGCCGTGCTCTTCGTCGCAGTGTCCGGTGTCGCGATGTCCGGTGTCACCGGCTCCGGCCACCTGGTCCCCGAGCTCGTGGAGCCGGTCTCGCGAACGGCTCTCGTGGCCCCGGCCGATCCCGGTCCCGGCCCCGGCCCTGGTCACGACGGCCATTCGTCCGGCTCGGCCCATCCGACCGGTGCGGGCCGCCCGGCCGGCGCGGCCGCCGCGGCTCATCCGGCCGCTCATCCGGCCGCTCATCCGGACGGCGTGCCACATGCCGAGGAACCCGGCCACATCAAGGGGCATCCCAAGAAGCACGGCATGAGGCACGGAAAAGGGCACGGTGGAGCGCACGGCGGCGGCTACAGCAGGGGGTACGGCGGTGGTGGTCAGCAGACGGGCGGAGTCAACTCGGCCGGCGCCCCCACGATGGACAGCCCGCCCTACCAGCTGAGCACGGGACGGCACAACGTGAACGCCCCGGCGGGCAACAGCGCCGTCGACTACTCCGGCGTCCAGCAGGTGTCGAGCGTCAGCGTCTACACCAACACGATCAACGGCAACTGCGGAAGCGGGGCCCGCAGCTGCTCCATCAACCAGAACCTCCAGAGCGCCGAGGACAGGGGCTACAGCGGGCGCTGAGTACAGAACGGCATGGAACGGGCGTCCTCCCACCGGGGAGGACACCCGTTCTCGCAGTTCAGAGCCGGATCAGGGGCGGATCAGAGCTCGCCGCTCTCAATCGCCTGCTTCAGGGCCGTCTGGAGCTGCTGGTGAGCCGCGGTGCCGTTCAGCGCGACGAAGTCGATCAGCGAGTCGTCCGCCTCGAAGGCGAGGTTCTCCGTCACCCGGGTCTTCCCACCGGGCAGCGGGGTGAACTCGATCTTCTGGTGCGTGACCACGTTGGGCTGCGACCAGCTGTCGGTCTCGTAGTAGAACCCGTCCGCGTGGAGGCGCTGCTGCGCGTGCGTCTTGCTCACCACGATCATGCCCTCGTACGGGATCTCCTCGATCGCCGTGAGGTTGCGGTAGAGCGTGGAAGTCGCCTTCCACTCCTTGTGCGTGACGACACGCTTCAGGAACGGGTTCTTGCCGATGTGGTTGTTGAAGTCCGAGTACTTGTAGAACGTCGCCGGCATCGGCGAGTCGATGTCGACGGAGATGCTGTTGACGACCCGGCTCCGGCCGGAACCGGACGCGGGCGGGGTGGCGTCGGTGAAGTGGTAGGTGTCGTACACGCTCTGCCATTCGAGGGCGATGTCGGCGTCGCTCTCGGTCGTGTCGGCGTGCGCGGGGGTGGTCAGGCTGGTGACGACGAAGGCGGCGGCGAACATCTGGGCCGCGACCACTCGCAAGATCTTTCTCACATGTACCTCAAAGAGCGAGGAAAAAGAGTACAAGTGATCATTGACCGTAATCGGCCCAAAATCCACTAGAGGTTCGATACCGAACCGATCACGACACGTGGTCGGCGCAGCAGGGGGTCGGGTCCGGCACCTCGGCCGGCGCGATCCGGGCGCCCGGAACCGGCCCCGAAGCAGGCATGGCGAGCAGGGTCATCAGGCCGTCCCGCCAGACCGGGCGGACATGGCCGTTGGTGACCAGGACCACGTCGTCGGCCGGAGGCTCGGGCTGGGCGAGCACGACCACCCGGTCGATCGCCGTCCGGTCCAGCAGCTCGCCGACCGTGAGCGTCCCCGGCAGGTCGTCGCCGCCGGGGAACAGCACGACCCGCCCGCTCGTACGGGCCGCGTGCTCGGCCGCCGCCACCGCCGCGCCCTCCGCGTCCGGCCCCGTACGGCTGTCGCCGAGGGCGGCCGACACCCCCTCGGGGAGCCGGGACCTCTCCAGGTGCCCGGCCAGCGTCAGCGAGCAGGCGACGTGCGGCAGGTCACCGGTGCGGACGAAGTGGGTGCAGCCGACGATCCCGGACGACAGGCCGAGCGCCTCCACCACCTGGTGGAGGAGATGCTCGGCCTGTGCCACCGTACGGGAGCCGTTGTCCAGACCGACGATCATCGGCGCGGCACGATCCAGACGGGGTTGCTGTAGAACCACAGGTCCTTCCAGGGGTCGGCGTCGCCGAGCACGTCCATCGCCGGGCCGTGCGGGTCCACCGACGGGCCGAGGAGGCCGGGGGCGACGCGGTTGCCGTCGGTGCCGCGCAGCCGCACGTAGACCGGGTGGTCGACGGCCCCCACCTGGTAGGTGAAGGTGACGGTTCCGCTGTTCTTCCCGACCTCGTACGACGTGACGACCTTGGTCTTCGGGGTGGTGAAGACGTCCTTGTCGGAGACCGGGCCGGTCACGTCGCCCTGGATGACGTCCACCCGGGCCAGCGTGGGGATGAACTGCGCCCAGTTGGGCTGGTTCGCCAGCGTGATCTGGATGGACACCTCGACCTTGGTGCCGGGGCGGACGGACAGCGTGTCGCCGAGCGTGACGCCGCCGCCGTTGCCGCGCGCCCGGGCGCGGACGACGAGGCCGCTGATCAGCCCGCCGTGGTCCACCCAGACGCGGCCCCGGCGGATGCCGTCCATGACCGCGCCGTACGCGAAGGAGGTCGCGCCGACGTGGGTGCGGCTGTAGTAGCCGGGCCAGAAGTCGCCGTTGGACAGGTTCGGCACGCCCTTGTAGACCGGGTCCTCGTATCGGCCGTTGGCGTTGAAGTCGCTGTTCGGCCCGCGGTCGCCGGCGTCGCCGTAGACGGTGTGCGAGTCCGAGTTGGCGGTGATCCACCATGGCCTGCCCTCGGCGAGCAGGCTGTCCCACAGGCCGCCGACGGTCGCGGTCATCCAGTCGAAGCCGCCGAAGGTCTTGTAGCTCTCCGCCGGATAGCCGGGGAAGGAGTCGGCGCTCGGGCTGTTGTCGTAGTAGCCCCGCCCGGAGCCGGGCCCGTTGGGCTTGGGGATGCCGGCGGCCTGGTGGCCCGGCGCGCCCTCCATGCCGACCGCGATCTCCGGCGCCGTGTCGCGCCAGGCGCGGATCTCGTGCGGCGAGTCGATGCCCTTGCGCGCGGGGTGGTTGGCCAGGAACAGCGCGTCCGGCACGCGGCGGCGCTTCACGGCCTGGGACAGGAAGTTCAGCCCCGCGACGGCGAGAGCCTCGTTCTGCGGCGTGCTCGCCGTGGCGCCCTTCACCGCGCCGTCGAAGGAGTTCTCGAACTCCTTCAGGGTCTCCACCTCGCCACGTCCCGGGGCGACGAACACCGTGCCGTGCTCGGCGGCCGGGATGTTCCACTCCAGGCCCTGGAAGACGAGGGTGTCCCTGACCGCCTGACGCGCCGCGACGATGTCGGGGTTGACCTTCTCCACGCCGATCTTGGCGTGGGTGACGCTGCCGTGGTCGGTGATGACCATCCAGTCGAGCCCGTACGCGTTGGCGTGCCGCACCTGGTCGACGACCCGGTACATGGCGTCGGAGCTGTACTGCGTGTGGATGTGGTGGTCACCCGCGAGCCACAGGAAGCCGTCCTTCGGCTCCCGGTCGTCACGGTCGTCACGGCCGGCGCCGGTCGCGGCGGCCGTGCCGGGGGCGCCGAGCACGGTCGCGGCGGTCAGGCCGGCGCCGAGCAGTCCGGCCCGCCGGAACATCTGACGGCGCGAGAGCTCACCCGGCGAAAGCGCCTCGTCGGGGATGTCCATGTCCACGACCGTCGCCATCTCCCCGGCATCGTGCCCGTGCCCGTGGTCGTGCCCGTGGCTGTGGGGATGGGGATGGGGGTGAGGGTGCCCCTCGCTCATGTGCGGTGCCCTTTCGTTCCGCCGGGGGGATCGCTCCGGCTCCGAATGCACCCTCGCGGCAACGGCTGAACCTCGCGTGAACATCGGAGACCGTCCAGGGAGCCGCGGCTTTACCGGTCAGGTGAGGTCCCACAGCAGGCGGTAGTAGGCGATGCGCTCCGGATCGGGGGCGACGCCGTACGCGTCGTACACCTCGCCGTCGTGGCCCGGGCCGTAGTTCCACTCGGTGCTCCAGGCGGCGACCGCGAGGTCGGCCCACCGGTCGGCCACGCCCAGCGAGCCGAGGTCGACGTGCCCGGCGAACGTCCCGTCGTCGTGCAGGAGGGTGTTGGGCGCGCAGGCGTCTCCATGACAGACGACGAGCCGGTCGGGGGCGGGCGGGCGGCCGAGACGCCGCGCCTCCGCCGGGCCGATGCGCTCGCCGGCTCGGCGGAGCCGGCGCTCCACTCCCCAGTCGTACGGGCACCGGGCCACCGGCAGCGCGTCGTGCAGCAGGCGCAGGCCCCGGCCGATCGCGGCCGCCGCGGTGGCGGGATCGGCGGTCCAGCGCGGATCCACCGCCGAACGGCCGGGAAGCGCGGCGGTGACGAGCCAGGCGCCGTCCGCGTCCGATCCGTACGCGAGCACCTTCGGGACGGCGGTCCACTGTCGTGCCCAGGTCAGGCGTTCCGCCTCGCCGGCCAGGTCGATCTCGGGTGTGCCGGCGGCGGCCCACTTGACGTACCTCGTGCCGCCCGTGCCTTCGCCTGTGCCGCCGAGCCGGAACGTGAGGCCGCCGACCTCGTTGCGCCAGACGGGGGTGACGGCGTCGCTCCCGGCGAGTTCGGCGACGACGCGCGGCACGTCGACGGGCCCGGCCGGAACCGAGGCGATGGGGGGACGGCTCACGACCGCCATTCTCGGTCATGAATCGGTCATAAAGCAGTGGCGGCCTCGTCCCGGCGAGCGGTTGACTCATCCCATGATCGTGATCTCCGCTGCCTCCGGCGCGCTCGGCCGCCTCGTCGTCGACCACCTGCGTACCCGTGCGGAGGTGGTGGCCGCGGTACGCGACCCCGGCCGGGCACCCGAGGGCGTGCCGGTCCGGCGTGGTGACTACGACGACCCGGCGAGCCTGCGTGAGGCGTTCGACGGGGCCACGCGTCTGCTGCTCGTCTCCTCGCCGGAACTCGACACCGCGCGCAGGATCGGACAGCACCTGAACGCCGTGGCCGCGGCCAAGGAGGTGGGGGTCGGCGCCGTCGTGTTCACGAGCTTCCTCGGGGCCGGCGTCGCCGCCACCGGCATGACGGAGGCCTACCACGCCACCGAGCAGGCGATACTCAGCAGCGGCCTGCCGTACACGATCCTGCGTCACCCCTTCTACAGTGACGCGTTCGTGCCGCGGGCCGACGACGGCGAGATCACCAGCAGCACCGGAGGCCGCGGGCTGAACACGGCGTTCCGGTCGGATCTCGCCGAGGCGGCGGCGAACGTCCTGACCGGCGAGGGGCATCTCGGCCGGGCGTACGACCTCACCGGGCCGCTGTGGAGCTATCCGGAGGTCGCGGAGGCGCTCGGCGTGCCCTACCGGGAAGTGCCCGACGCCGGTCCGGGGCCGATGAGCTGGATCAACGCGCAGGTACGCGCGGGAGCGCTGGAAGTGCAGACCGGCGATCTCGTACGGCTGCTCGGCAGGCCCGCGGAGACGGTCGCCGCGCGCGCCGCGAAGAGCCTGACCGAGCGCAACAAAAAGTAAACTTTACTATTGACAGCGCTGTGAAGTGGGTGTTGCATCGGCAACCACGCTCCGAATCTCTACCCCCCGGACCGGAGACCCCCATGCGCAGACCCCGGTTACTCCTGATCGCGGCGGCCCTGGCCGCCGGCCTGTCCGGCGCCCTGGGCGGCGTTCCCGGCGCCGAGCGGGCCGAGGCCGCCATCGGCCCCGTCACCTGGTCGGACGAGTTCAACGGCGCGGCGGGCAGCGCCGTCGACCCGGCGAAGTGGAAGTTCGACATCGGCGGTGGCGGCTGGGGCAACAACGAGCTGGAGTACTACACCGACTCCACCCGGAACGTGTACCAGGACGGGCAGGGTCACCTGGCCATCACCGCCCGCAAGGAGAACCCCGCCGGCTACCAGTGCCACTACGGCACCTGCCAGTACACCTCCGGCCGCATCCTGACGGCAGACAAGTTCAGCCAGGCGTACGGCCGCTTCGAGGCGAGCATCAAGATTCCCAAGGGTCAGGGCATCTGGCCGGCCTTCTGGATGCTCGGCGGCGGCAACTGGCCGAACACCGGTGAGATCGACATCATGGAGAACGTCGGCAACGCGCCGAACACGGTCTACGGCACCGTGCACGGCCCCGGCTACTCGGGCAGCGGCGGCGTCGGGGGCAACCGCACGATCGGCGCGCCCCTGGGCGACGGCTTCCACAACTACCGGGTCGACTGGTCGCCCGGCCTCATCGTCTGGTACCTCGACGGCGCGGAGTACTTCCGCGTCACACCGGCCGACATCCGCGGCAACCAGTGGGTGTTCGACCACCCCTTCTTCATGATCCTGAACGTCGCGGTCGGCGGCTACTGGCCGGGCAACCCCGACGCGACCACCGCGTTCCCGCAGACCATGCTGGTCGACTACGTCCGCGTGTCCGCCTGGAACAACGACGGGAGCGGCACCGGCACCGCGCTCAGGTCCGCCATGAACGGCCGCTGCGTGGACATCCCGAGCGCCAATCCCGCCGACGGCGCCCGGCTGCAGATGTACGACTGCAACGGCACCGTCGCGCAGCAGTGGACGGTGGGCGGCGACGGCACCGTGCGCGCGATGGGCAAGTGCATGGACGCCGCGGCGGCGGGCACCGCCAACGGCACGCCGATCCAGCTCTACACGTGCAACGGCACCGGAGCCCAGCGCTTCACCCTCACGCCGGCCGGAGACCTCGTCAACATCCAGGCCAACCGGTGCGTGGACATCGTGGACCGGGGCAGCGCGAACGGCGCCCTTCTGCAGCTCTGGGACTGCACCGGCGGGTCCAACCAGAAGTGGACCCGCGGCTGAGCGTCAGTGGCTCGTCAGTGCCCGTGGCCCTCTTCCTCGTCGTCGGCCGTGAGCGCCCCGCTGCCGGGTGCGGCCGGCAGGTAGACGTGCTGGTGCCCGCTGCCCGCGTCGACGCTGACCGCGTCGAGGGCGGTGGCGCCGACCGACCAGGTGAAGATCGCATCCATGCGCTGCCGGGCGGCGAGGGCCAGCATGTTCGTACGGGCCGGACCCGTGAGCGCCTGCGCGGCCACGTAGCTGTCGACGGTGGTGGCGAGCTGCCGTACGCCGGAGGCGAGGCCCGACCTCGCCAGGTTGGTGTACGTCTCGCCCGAGGGCGGGTCGGCGAACGACTGGACGGCGGCGGCGGTCGCCTGCCGCCAGTTCGCGATGTCGGCGCCGGTCGCCTTCTCGGGTTTCCCGCCCTCGGCGGAGCCAGAGGCGGCGGCAGAAGGGGCGGCAGAAGAGGGGGCAGCGGCGGGGAAGGCGGTGTCGCCCTCCACGGGCATCACGCGCTCCAGCCCCTCCAGCACGGGCACGAGCTTGTCGCGGGTGGTGCGGGCCAGTTCGGTCAGCTCCTTGATCTGCGCCTTGTCGCGGACGGCGTCCTCGGCGCGGATCCGGTTCACCGCCTGCTCGGTCGCGTCGGGCCGGGTCGCGGCGAACACCACGCCACCGGCCACCACAGCGCCGATCACGAACGCGGCCACCGGCGCGAGCACCCGGTTGCTCCTGGCCGGCTGCCGGATCACCGTCGGTTCGCTACGCCGGCTCATTGCTGCCACCTCCTGGTCGAAGTTCTCCGCTGAGAGTAATAGGCGGGGAGTAATAGGCGGAGCGTAATGGGGAGCGCCACCCGGAAGCGACACCGGGAGCAGAAATGGACGTCCGGAACGTGGAGTCAGACTCGCACACGTTCCGGACGTCCACGGCGTGCGGTGGGTCAGGTCTGGTTGAACAGGGAGAGGGTGAGGGTGGAGTGGTATTCGCCGGCGGCGACGTCGACGGGGGTGCGCAGGGCGAGGTCGGCGTTGACCTTCGAGGTGCCGATCTCGGTGGCGGAGTCGGCGGTGGAGACGAGGAGTT
>NZ_VYTZ01000009.1:0-306944 GCF_008728085.1 Microbispora cellulosiformans
TGCCCGACGGCGTCCACTTCAACAGCTTCCGCTGCCCGAACACCTCCACAAGCTGCGCCCTGACCTCCGCGCCGGCGTTCTCCCTGGCGTACTCGACACGCTCCGGGGCCGGCTGACCACTGGTCGCGAGCCGGTAAAGGAACAGCACACGCCGGACCGCCAACGCGACCGCCACGGCGGTTGCGACGAGGCCGGCTATCGCTATCGCTACCCAGAGCACGAGCCCTCCTCACCCTGGCGTCCTGGCCGGTGACGCCACCTATCTGAACGTCATTCATTGCCGTCAAGAGTGACGGTAGTCGTGTATCGGACCACCCCTAATGCTCCCGATCACTCGCGAAAAGAGCTAAACACGCTGTTGGGCGGTGGTCAACCAGTGCAGGTCACGTGCTGCCGGGTTGCGGAAATGTAACAGCCATGTGTCCGTTGACGCCCTTCTCGGCCACGTGCTAGACATCCTACTGAATGACATTCAGTCATGTTCCGCCCCTGGTCGCGCAGGGGCTTGGGAGGTGCAGTAGTGCTCGCTCTACTCAGTGACGAGCAACAGATGCTCAAAGAGGTGGCCGCGCAGATCGCCGGCTCCGCCGGCCCGGCGAATCCCGGAGACCTCCGTACCCTCGACCGGGCCGCGGCCTGGCGGTCCCTGGCCCAGTCGGGCCTGCTGGCGCTGCGGACGCGTGACGGCGGGAGCCCGGCCGGTTCCGGCGTCGAGGTCGCGGTGGTGGCCGAGGCGCTGGGCGCGGGCCTGGTCCCGGTGCCCTATCTCGGCTCGGCCGTGCTGGCCACGGAGCTGCTCGCCCTGGCCGGCGCGCACGACGAGGCCGAGGTCCTGGCCGAGGGCGGGTCGCGCACCGGCGTCCTGCTCGACGGCGACCTGTCCGCCCTGGCCGTGCTTCCCGGCGACGAGACCGTGTACGGCTGGGACGTGGACGGAGCGGACGGCGCGCTGGCGCTGACCGGCGTGCGCGGCGGCTACCAGGTGGTGCGGGTCTCGCTGGAGACCGGGTTCGTCCCGGTGCCGGGGGCCGACCTCACCCGGACGCTGCTCCGCTCCGACGGCCCGGTCGGCGCGGCCTCGCCGACCCCGGTGGGCAGCCCTCTGTCCGCGGAGGACCTGTGGCGCTGGGAGGCGCTCGCGCTCACCGCGATCGCCGCCGACACGGTCGGCGTCATGCGCGCCGCGGTCGCCCGGGCGGTGGCCTACAGCAAGGAGCGCGTGCAGTACGGCGTGCTCATCGGTTCCTTCCAGGCGGTGCAGCACATGTGCGCCGAGGCGTACGTGCAGGCGGAGGCGTCGGCGAGCGCGGTGAACTACGCGGCCTGGGCGGTCGACGAGCTGGAGCCGGCCGAGGCGCTGCTGGCCGCCCGCACCGCGAAGGCGCAGTGCGCGTCCGTGGCCCGCGAGGTGACCGAGACCGTCATGCAGGTGTTCGGCGGCATCGGCCAGACGTACGAGCACATCGCCCACGTGCACACCCGGCGGGCGCTGACCGACCGGCAGGTCCTCGGCGACGAGGGCGTCCAGCTGCTGCGCATCGCCGACGTCCGACTGACGGGAGAGTAGCCATGGACTACCGCGACACCCCCGAGGAGGCGGAGTTCCGCGCGTCCCTGCGTGAGTGGCTCGCCGCCGCCATTCCGGCCGGCTGGGACAAGATCGACGACGAGGAGGCGGCCGTACGGCTCCGCAAGGAGTGGCACCGCACCCTCTACCGGGCCGGATACGTCGGGATGAGCTGGCCGGAGGAGTACGGCGGGCGCGGGCTGAGCCCGGTCTACGACGCCATACTCAACGAGGAGTGCGGCAACCTGAACGCCCCGCCGCTGCCCTCGGTCGGCTACATCGGGCGGGCCATTTTCACGTACGCCACGGAGGAGCAGAAGCGGCGCTTCCTGCCGCCGCTGCTGTCCGGGGAGGCGAGCTGGTGCCAGGGCTTCAGCGAGCCGGAGGCGGGATCCGACCTCGCCTCGCTCCGCACGACCGCGCGGCTCGACGGAGACCACTACGTGGTCAACGGGCAGAAGATGTGGACGAGCGGCGGCCAGTACGCGGACTGGTGCCTGCTGCTGGCCAGGACCGACCCGGACGCCCCCAAGCACAAGGGCATCTCGGCGTTCCTGGTGTCGATGACCGAGCCGGGGGTCACCTGCCGGCCCATCGTGATCGCCAGCGGTGAGGCGGAGACCAGCGAGGTCTTCTGGGACGACGTGCGGATCCCGGTGGACCAGCGGCTCGGCGCGCCCGGCGAGGGATGGCGGATCGCGATGACCACGGTCACCTACGAGCGTGGTCCCGCCGACATCGGCTTCATCGCGAACTACCGGCGCACCCTCCGCAAGGTCGAGGCGATCGCGGCCGAGCGGGGGTTGCTCGACCGGCCCGAGACCCGGAAGGCGCTGGCCCGGGCGTACGTACGCGGCGAGGTGCTGCGCCTCAACTGCATGGAGCAGCTCTCGCTGCGTGTCTCCGGCCGGCCGCCGGGCCCCGAGGGCTCGGTCGCCAAGCTGCTGTGGGCCGACGCGGAACAGTCACTCCAGCACCTCGCCATGGACCTCCTCGGCGCCGACGAGATGACCGGGGTCGCCGGCGACTGGCTCAGTTCCTACTTCACGTCCCGCCCGGTCAGCGTCTACGGCGGGTCGGCGCAGATCCAGAAGAACATCATCGCGCGCATGCTCGACATGCCGCGCTGACCGCAGAAGCACCCACCCACGCGTGATCCCCAGGTGGTCGGCTGCCACGCAGATCGCCGATCACTTCGTCCCATCACCCCGACCCGCGTGCCGGTTCAGCGGACGCGCGTGTCCTCACCTCCTGAACACCATTCAGTCGCATCGCTCGGCTGAGGAGGCCCCCCATGAGATCACGAACCATCCGTCTTTCCGTGCTCCCGGTCACCGCGCTGCTCGCGCTCTCCCTGGCCGCGTGCGGCGCGTCCGGGAGCGACGGCGCTTCCGGCGACGCCGCGGACAAACCCTTCATCGTCTACTTCTCCGGGGACTATTCCGGGGCGGTCTCCACCAACAACGCCAGCATCGACGCCGGTATCAAGATCGCCGCGGAGGAGTTCAACGCCGCCGGAGGCGTCGAGGGTCGCAAGATCGTCGTCGAGACGGCCAACGACCAGAACGACCCCACCAAGGCGGTCAGCCTGCTCCAGCAGCGGCTGTCCTCCGGGACCAAGCCGGACCTCGTCTACCCCGGCAGTTCGAGCGCGGTCTCCCTGTCGCTGCTGCCCATCCTCACCAGGCAGAAGATCCTTTCCGTCGGCGGCACCGTGAGCACCCTGCTCAACGACCCGGCCAAGTACCCGTACCACTTCGGCATCTCCTCGCCCGGCAAGGACTACGCCCCCGCGCTCATCTCGGAGGCGAAGGCCAAGGGCTACAAGAAGATCGCCATGCTGTACTCCAACGACGCCACCGGCCAGAGCTCGGCGGAGATCTACAAGGCGGCCGTCGAGGGCGCCGGCATGGAGTTCGCCGAGGCCCGCTACGAGGCGACCGCACTCGACATGACCTCGCAGCTCAACCAGCTCCGCGCGCAGGACCCGGACGCGCTGATCCTCAACGGGTACGGCGCCGCCGCGCTCTACGTGATGCGCAGCCGCGCCCAGATCGGCTGGGACGTCCCGTCCTACTGCGACCAGCTCGCCTCCGGCTTCCCGTACTTGAAGAACCTGGACGCGAACCAGCTCAAGAACGTCAAGGTGGTCGTCTCCACCGCCACCCTGTCGAGCAGCGAGCACCATCCCGGGCTGGCCGGCTTCATCGACAAGATCAAGAAGAGTCCGGCGGCGGACGGGATCTCGAACACCGGCTGGGGCCTCTACTCCACCGGGCACGACGCGCTCGCCCTCATCGTCTACGCGGCACAGCAGGCCAAGTCCAGCGGCTCCGACAAGGTCAAGGCCGAGCTGGAGCAGCTCCCGCAGCCCACCGGCGCCCCCCTCTGGTACGCCGCGGGGCCCGCGGGGCAGTACGTGCAGTACGCCTACTCGGCGAAGGACCACTTCCCGACCGCGGGCGCGGACACCTTCCAGTACGTCCCGCCCGGCGTCTACAACGGCGACGGCTTCTACGCGCCCAGCGAGTCGTGAGGCCGCGATGACGACGGTCTGGGCCGGACTGGCGACCGGCGCGATCTACTCGCTGGTCGCCATCGGGTACAACGTGGTGCTCCTCGCCTCCGGGACGTTCAACTTCGCGCACGCGCAGCTCCTGATGGTCGGCACCTTCCTCGCCTACGCGGGCGCGGTCACCTTCGGGCTTCCCGTGGTGCCGACCGTGCTGCTCGCCGCCGTCGGAGTGGCGGGCATCGCCCTCGTGGAGGAGCGCGTCGCGATCCGCCCGCTGCTCGGCCGCGCCGACCGCCACGGCACGCTCATCACCACGGTCGGCGCCGCCACCATCCTGGACGGCCTGGCCGCGGCGATCTGGGGCAGGCAGCCGCTGACCGTGCCCTCGGTCCTCCCGGACGAGCCGCTCACCCTGCTCGGCGGCACCCTGCGGCCGGTGGACCTGGCGCTGATCGGGCTCACCCTGGTCGTCGGCGTCGGACTGCACCTGTGGTCCCGGCACACGCTGACCGGCCTCGCGTCCCTCGCCTCCGCGGAGGACAGGGACGCCGCCTCGGCGCGCGGCATCAACGTGCGGCTCCTCGGAGTCGGCGCCTTCGCCGTCGCCGGGGCGATCGCCGGAGCGTTCGGGCTGCTGGTCGGCGCGCGCACGTACGCGGTGTTCGACCTCGGGCACTCCCTGGCGCTGTTCGGTTTCGTGGCCATCGCGATCGGCGGCTCGGGCAGCCAGCTCGGGGGCCTCATCGGGGGCTTCGCCACCGGCCTCGTCTACGCGTTCGCCGCCAGGTACATCGGCGCGGCGTACCCGCAACTCGTGGTCTTCGGGGTGTTCCTCCTGATCCTGTTCCTGCGACCGCGCGGGCTGTTCGGCACCGCGCTCGAACGGCGGGTGTAGTCATGAACGCACTCATCCACCGGTTCCGCCCGCTGGGCGCGCTCCTCCTCCTGGTCCTGCTCCTGATCGCCCCCGGCGCGGGCCTGGTCAACGGTTACTGGTCGCGCACCATCATGCTGATCGCGATCCTGAGTCTGCTGGTCAGCGGCCTCAACGTCGTCCTCGGCTACGCCGGGGAACTGGCCATGGGCCAGGTCGCGCTGTACGCCGTGGGCGCCTATGTCGCCGGTTACCTGGGCGTCGCGTTCGGCGTGACGAACGTGCTGGTCGCGCTGGCCGCGGCCACCCTCGCCGCGGTCGTGGTCGGCCTGATCACCGGCATACCCGGGCTCCGCCTGGGCGGCTGGTCCCTGGCCATGGTGACCTTCTTCCTGGTCACCCTCGTGCCGAACCTGGTCGACATCTTCGCCGACTTCACCGGGGGCACGCTCGGCATGGGCACGGCCGTACCGACCCTCTTCGGCATGGAGATCGTCGGCGACCGGCTGTACTGGCTGATCATCCTGGTCGTGGTCGGCTGGTTCGCGGTCGCCCGCAACCTGCTGCTGTCCCGGCACGGCAACATGTTCCTCGTCCTGCGGCAGAGCCCGATCCTCGCCTCGGTGCTCGGCGTCTCGGTGTACCGGCTGAAGCTGCTCGTCTACGTCGTCGGCGCGATCCCGGCGGCGCTGGCCGGGGCGCTCTTCTCGATGCTCGACGGGTTCATCGCCCCCGACACCTTCACCTTCGCGCTGGCGCTCAGCGTGCTCGCCGCCTCGGTCGTCGGCGGCGCGACGTCCGTGTACGGCGCGATCGCCGGCGCGGTGGTGATGCAGCTCGGGCAGCAGACCTTCACCCAGTTCCAGACCTGGCAACTGGTCATCTACGGCGCCTTCCTGCTGATCGCCGGGATCGCCTTCAACCGCGGCCTCGCCGGTCTCGCCCAGGACGGCCTGGCCGCCGCGCGTCGCAGGGGATGGCTGCCCACGCTCCCACCGGCCTCGGCCGCCGCCGCTCCCGTGGACGACGAACCCGCGGCGCGGCTCGAACCGCTGCGCGGCGTGCTGCTGCGCACCGAGGGACTGTCCAAGTCCTTCGGCGGCAACCGGGCACTCGACGACGTCTCCATCGAGGCGCGGCCCGGCGAGGTCACCGCGCTCATCGGCCCCAACGGGTCGGGCAAGACCACCCTGCTCAACCTGATCTGCGGCCTGTACCAGCCGTCCGGCGGCCGGTTGTTCCTCGGCGACGAGCAGATCGGCGGGCAGCCGCCGTACCGGATCGCACGGCACGGGGTGGCGCGCACCTTCCAGACTCCGCTGATCCCCAAGAACATGACGACGCTCGCGTTCGTCGCGACGGGCAGGTACGTCACCCACAAGGTCGGCATCCTGCCGGCGATCCTGCGACTGCCGAAGTTCCGCAGGGGATACGCGGCCGACGACGAGCAGGCGATGGCGCTGCTGCGGCTCGTCGGCATCGGCGACGTCGCCGGCAGGCAGGTCGACGCCCTCGCCCTCGGCACCCGGCGGCTGGTCGAGGTGGCCCGCTCGCTCGCCTCCGGCGCCCGGGTCTTCTGCTTCGACGAGGTCGGCTCCGGCCTGGACGCGAGCGACATCGCCGTGCTCGAACAGGCGATCGGCATGATCCGCGAGGCCGGCGGCACGGTGATCCTCGTCGAGCACAACTTCCCGCTGGTGCTCAAGCTGGCCGACCGGATCCACGTGCTCAGCCAGGGCAGGCTGCTCGCCTCCGGCACCCCGGCGCAGATCCAGGCCGACCGCAGGGTCCTCGCCGAGTACACCGGGGCGGCCGACGGCGGAGACGACGGCGCGGCCGAGTCGGTGACCGACCTGGAGGCGTCCGAGGGCCCGGCCGTACCGAAGGGAGCCAAGTGATGCTGACCGTCGCCGGAGTCACCGGTGGATACGGCGACCTGCGGGTGCTGCGGGACGTGGACGTGACCGTGCGCCCCGGGCGTATCACGGTGGTGCTCGGCCGCAACGGGGCGGGGAAGACCTCGCTGCTGTCCGCCGTCGCGGGACTGCTGCCCACCGTCAGCCAGGGCAGGATCGAACTGGACGGGCAGGACCTCGGCGGCGCGCCCGCGCACCGCCGGGTGCGCGCCGGTCTCGGCCTCGTGCAGGAGAACAAGCGGGTCTTCCACGCCCGCACCGTCGAGGAGAACCTGCTCCTCGGCGGATACACGCTCGGTGGGCTCGGGCTGCGCGGCGGCGCCCGCCGCGAGGCGCTGGAGAAGGCGTACGAACGCTTCCCGATCCTGCTGCAGCGGCGGCGCATGCCGGCCGGGAGCCTGTCCGGCGGGCAGCAGCAGATGCTGGCCATCGGCCAGGCGCTGATGGCCGGGCCGAAGCTGCTGATGCTCGACGAGCCGTCCGCCGGTCTCGCGCCCGCCATCGTCAACGAGGTCCTCTCGATGGTGGCGGCGCTTCGCGACCAGGAAGGGCTGTCGATCCTCCTCGTCGAACAGCGGATCGAGCACGCGCTGGAGATCGCCGACGACGTCGCGGTCATGGAGAACGGGCGCATCATCACCGCCGGCCCCAAGTCCGCCTTCGACGACGGCGCCGTGATCCGCGAGGTGTACCTGGGCCGGTCCGGCGAAGAGCTGACGACCGGCAACCACGGAAAGGAATAGGACGCATGCGTTTGAAGGACAAGGTCGCCGTCGTCACCGGCTCCGCGCAGGGCATCGGCCGCGCCGTCGCCGAGTTGTACGCCCGGGAGGGCGCGCGGGTCGCGGTGGTGGACGTGCAGGCGGAGGCCGCGGAGAAGGTGGCCGCCGGCATCCGTGAGGCCGGCGGCGACGCGATCGCGGTGCTGTGCGACGTGTCGAGCCGGGCGGCGGTGAACGAGGCCGCCGACGCGGTCAGGGCGGCGTACGGGCCGATCGACATCCTGGTGAACAACGCGGGGGTGATCCGTCCCGCGATGCTGCACAAGATGACCGACGAGCAGTGGGAGACGGTCCTCGGGGTCCACCTGCACGGCGCGTTCTACTGGTTGCAGGCCGTGGTCAACGACATGATCGAGCGCGAGCGCGGGTGGATCATCTTCACCTCCTCCTCCACGGCGCAGAACGGCTCGATCGGCCAGATCAACTACGCCGCGGCGAAGTCGGGGGGGCTCGCCATGGTCCGCACGGCCGCGCGTGAGCTGGGCCGCTACAACATCCTGGTCAACGCGGTGGCCCCCGCCGCGGCGACCGAGATGACGCTCAAGGTGCGGACCGATCCGCGCTTCGCCGACGCCGTCAAGCGGATGCCGTTGCGCCGTCACGCCGAGCCAGAGGAGATCGCGCCGACGTTCGTCTACCTGGCCTCCGGCGAGGCCAGCTACGTCACCGGCCAGGTGATCTCGGTGGACGGCGGCGGGATGATGGTGCGTTGACGGTGACGACCAGCCTGCCGGGCCCGCTCGCCGGAACACGGGTGGTCACGTTCGCGGCGATCTACCAGGGGCCGTACGCGACGACGCTGCTCGCCGACCTGGGCGCGGACGTGATCACGGTCGAGCGGCCGGGCACCGGAGACATCGCCCGCGCCCAGGGCGGCATGTTCGAAGCGCTGAACCGGGGCAAGCGTTCGATCGTCCTGGACCTCAAAGATCCCGCGGACCAGGAGACGGCCCGCCGCCTCGCGGGCACGGCCGACGTGCTCGTCGAGGCGTTCCGGCCCGGCGCAATGGAGCGGTTCGGCCTCGGATATCCGCGGCTGAGCGCGGCCAACCCCGGTCTGGTCCACGTGTCGCTGTCCGGTTTCGGCCAGGACGGGCCGTACCGCGACCGGGCCGGGCACGACCTCATGTACCAGGCGGCGGCGGGCCTGCTCGGCGGGCTGCCCGACCGGCCCGGCGCGGTCCATCCGCCTCCGGAGCTGGAAGCCGGGGCGATCGTCGGCGCCCTCTACGCCGCCCTCGGGGCGCTGGCCGGCCTGCTCGGCCGGGCCGTCACCGGCCGGGGCACCCACGTCGACCTCTCCACCCACGAGGCGCTGCTGTCGGTGATGTCCCTGCGGCTCGACCCGGTGCTCAACGGGCCGGGCGACGCCGCCGCGGCGCCCGGCAGGGAGCCCGGCTACGGGTTGTACCGCTGCGCCGACGGGCGGCTCATCGCGCTGGGCATCGGCTTCGAGGACCACTTCTGGGCCCTGCTCTGCCGGGCGACCGGCCTGACGGCGTTCGCCGGGCTGGGACAGGCCGAACGGCTGGCGCGCGGCGACTTCCTCGCCGGCCTGCTGTCCGACGTCCTGGCCACCCGCCCGTACGCGGAGTGGCAGGAGGAGTTCGACCGGATCGGGGTGCCCGCGGGCCCGGTGCACCGGCTCTCGGAGGTTCCGGCCGACCCGCACGTACGCGCCCGTGAGGTGATCCGCACCCTGCGCGGCCATTCGCCGCGGCGGTACGTGCGCCAGCCGCTGCGGCTGAGCGCGTACGCGGAACACGACCCCGGCCCGGCCCCCCGCCTGGGCGAACACACCGCTTCGCTCCTTCGGGAGCTGGACGACACGGCACCGTGCCCGGAGGAGGCAGTCGAGCCATGACCACGACACCAGAGAGACCGGCGCTCGACCGGCTGCTCTCGCCCCGCTCGATCGCCATGGTCGGCGCGTCGAACAGCCCCACCCGCATCGGCGGCACCGTCTTCGGCAACCTGCTCCGCGCCTTCCCCGGCGAGGTGCACCCCATCCACCCGAAGGACGAGGTGGTTCAGGGCCGCACCGCGTTCCGCCGCGTCGGCGACCTGCCCGAGCCCGTCGACCTGGCGGTGATCGCGGTGCCCGCCCCCGCCGTCGTCGACGTGGTCGCCGAGTGCGCGGCCCGCGGCGTCGGCGGCGCGGCGGTCATCACCTCCGGCTTCGCCGAGGCCGGGCCCGAGGGCCGCGCCCTGCAGGACCGGCTCACCGCGGTGTCCCGGGAGACCGGAATCCGTGTCATCGGGCCGAACTGCATCGGCTTCATGAACTCGCACGGCGGGGTCATGGCCAACTTCATGATCACCCCCGACCAGCCGATGCCCGAGGCCGGTCCGGTGGCGCTCGTCTCGCAGAGCGGCGGCTTCGGCTCGTACATCACCAACAAGGCCGTGCTCGCCGGGCTGCGGCTGGGGTGGTTCGTGTCCACCGGCAACGAGGCCGACGTGAACGTCGCCACCGTGCTGCGGCACCTCGTGGAGCGGCCCGAGGTCGGGGTGCTGCTGTCGTTCGTCGAGACGCTGCGCGACCCGGAGGTCTTCGTCGACACCGCCCGCCGCGCCGCCGAACTGGACAAGCCGCTCGTGCTGCTCAAGGCGGGCCGCTCAGAGGAGGCCGCGCGGGCCGCGATGAGCCACACCGCCTCGATCGTGGGATCGGCCCGGGTCCTCGACGCCGTCTGCCGTCAGTACGGCGTGTTCGTCGCCTCCACCATGGAGGAGCTGCTCGACCTGGGCACGATCTTCCAGGACGGCCGCCGGGCGCGGGGCAACCGGGTGATCGTGATGACGTCCTCCGGCGGGGCGGGAGTGCTGCTCGCCGACGAGGCGGGGCAGGCGGGGCTCTCCGTGCCGGAACTCCCCGCCGAGGAGCAGGCCGCGCTGGCCGCGGACATGCCCGTGCCGTTCTACGGCTCCACCGTCAACCCCGTGGACACGACCGCGCAGACCACCGCGATGCCCGGCGCCTACAGCAAGGTGCTCAACGCGGTCGCCGCCAGCCCGTCCGCGGACATGCTGGCCGCGGTCACCTGGGCCGGACCGGGCCCCGCCAACGACGCGATCGTCGAGACGTACCGGACCACCGCCAAGCCGGTCGCGATCCTGTCCACCGCGTGGTCGGAGCAGTTCCAGCGGGCCGGGGTGCCGACCTTCACCGACCCCCGCCGGGCGATGGTCGCGCTCGCGGCCCTGGCCGCGCAGTCGGCCCGGCGCCCGGCGCCCCCCGGCCCGGCCCGGTTCACCGCCGACGCCGCCCGCGTACGACGGGCGCGTGAGCTGATCGCCGAGGCGGGCCGGGAGACGACGCTGCTCGAGTCGACCGGCAAGCGCATCCTGGCGCTGTACGGCGTCCCGGTGACCCGCGAGGAACTGGTGACCGACGCGGAGGCGGCGGTCGAGGCGGCCGAGCGCATCGGCGGCCCGGTGGCGATCAAGGCGATGTCCTACCGGTTGCCGCACAAGTCCGACGCCGGGGCGATCCGGCTCGGCCTGCGCGGCGCGGAGGCCGTGCGCGCCGGATACCGGGAGATGCTCGCCGAGGTCGCGCGCCGGGAACCCGGCGCGGTCGTCGAGGGCGTGCTCGTCCAGCAGATGGCCCCCGCCCGGATCGAACTGACCTGCGGAGTGCAGCGGGACCCGGTCTTCGGGCCCATGGTCGCGATCGGGCTCGGCGGTGTCCTGATCGAGGTGCTGAGCGAGGCCGTGCTGCTGCGTCCTCCGTTCGACGTGGACACCGCGCTCGCGGCGCTGGGCGGTCTGCTCGGCGGGCGCCTGGTCACCGGGCGGCGCGGTCTGTCCGAGGAGGAGCAGCGCGCCGCCGCCCGGGTCATGACCGGTCTCGGAGAGCTCGCGCTGGAGCTGGACGAGGTCGCCGAGGTCGACGTCAACCCGCTGCGCGTCGCCGACGGTGTCGTGCTCGCCGCCGACGCGCTGATCGTGGTGAACCATGAGTGACCGCCGCCACCTCGTCGGGCATGCCTACACGCCGTACACGTTCCCGGTCGAACACGGCAAGGTGCGCGAGTTCGCACTGGCCGTCAAGGACGAGGACCCCGTCTACCGCGACGCCGGGGCGGCCCGGGACGCCGGATACCGGCACCTGCCCGCGCCGCCGACCTTCTCCGCCGTCACCTCGCACTGGGCGGTGCGGGACGCGGACGTGCTCCGGCTCGACCTGCGCCGGGTGCTGGCCGGCGGCGCGGAGTGGGAGTACCTGAGCGAGATCGTCGCCGGTGACGTGCTCACCGTGCGGTCGCGCATCGCCGACGTGCAGGAGAAGACCGGGAGCCGCGGCCCGATGACCCTGATCGTCACCGAGCACGACTTCGTCAACCAACACGAGGAGACCGTGCTGCGGCTGCGCAGCACGGTGATCGAACTGGGGGAACAGTGACAGAGCCGGATACCGTGCCGTCGGCGGTGGCCCCGGAACGCCGGGTCGGGCCGCTCACCCGCACCGACTTCGTCAGGTACGCCGGGGCGGGCGGGGACTTCAACCCCATCCACCACGACGAGATCTTCGCCCGCTCCGCCGGATATCCGTCGGTCTTCGGGCACGGGCTGCTCACCGCCGGGATCCTCGGCGGGTACGCCGCCTCCTGGCTGGGCCGGCGCAACATGCGCCGGTTCGCCGTCCGGTACGTCGGCCAGGTGTGGCCGGGCGACACGCTGGTGCTCGGCGGCGAGGTGCTGCGCACCGGGACGGGCCCGGACGGCGGGACCGAGGTCGAGGTGGGGCTCACGGTGCACAGCGAGGCCGAAGGGCGCGAGCCCAGGCTGGTGCTGCGCGGCGGCGCGACCGCCGTCTACCCCGCCCGGGCGCTCGCCCGGGCGGCGGGGAGCCGGGCATGACCGGGCCCGCGCCGCACCGCGAGTACACCGACCGGGTCGCTGCGGGGAAGGTGCCCTGCCAGACGTGCGACGGATGCCTGTCCGCCGTGTTCCCGCCCCGGATCATCTGCCCGTCGTGCGGCGGCGCCGAACTGCGCTGGAGTGAGAGCGCCGGGCTCGGCACGGTCTACTCGGCCAGCGTCCTGTCACCGCGCGACGCCGACCCCTACTCCGTCGTACTGGTCGATCTCGACGAGAGGTTCCGGATGATGAGCACGGTGGTGGACATCCCCGCGCGGGACGTGCGGATCGGGATGAGGGTCCGCGCCCGGGTCGAACGGGACGGGCCGTCCGGACCGCGGATCGTGTTCACCGCCGAGGAAGGCGAGGGGCGTCATGAGCCCGCGTGATCTCCGGGGCGCCACCGCGATCGTGGGGGTCGCCGAGTCCGATCTCGGCGAGGTCGGCCCCGACAGGTACGCCATCGAGCTGGCCGCGCAGGCCGCGGGCGCCGCGCTCGCCGAGGCGGGCCTGACGACCCGCGACGTGGACGGGCTGTTCTGCGCCATCGCCGGGCGCGGGATGGCGCCGCTCGACGTGGCCGAGTATCTCGGGATCCGGCCCAGGTACACCGACGGCACGATGGTCGGCGGCAGCTCGTTCGTCTCCCACCTGCACCACGCCGCCCTCGCCATCACGTCCGGGGCGTGCGACGTCGCCCTGATCGTCTACGGCAGCACCGCCCGCTCCGACAGCGGGCGCGGCAGGCTCGCGACGGGCCCGCCGGAGCTGCCCACCTACGAGGCCGCCTACCGGCCGCGCATGCCGATCACCGGGTACGCGCTCGCCGCCGCACGGCACATGCACCAGTTCGGCACCACGCGAACACAGCTCGCCGAGGTCGCCGTGGCGGCCCGGCGGTGGGCGCGGCTCAACCCCAGGGCGTTCGCCCGCGACCCGCTGACCGTCGAGGACGTCCTGGCCGCCAGGATGGTGTCGAGCCCGCTGACGTCGCTCGACTGCTGCCTGGTCACCGACGGGGGCGGCGCGGTCGTGGTGACGAGTGCCGCACGGGCCGCGGACCTGCCCCGCCCGCCGGTCTACCTGCTGGGCGCGGGGGAGGCGCACTGGCACCGCGCGATCTCCCAGATGCCCGACCTGACCGTCACCGCCGCGACCGAGTCCTCGGCCCGCGCGTACGCGATGGCGGGTGTGGGGCCGGGGGACGTGGACATGGTGCAGCTCTACGACGCCTTCACCATCAACACGATCCTGTTCCTGGAAGACCTGGGCTTCTGCGCGAAGGGAGAGGGCGGCGACTTCGTCTCCGGCGGGCGGATCGCCCCCGGCGGCGACCTGCCGGTCAACACCAACGGCGGCGGCCTGTCCTACTGCCACCCCGGGATGTACGGCATCTTCCCGCTCATCGAGGCGACCCGGCAGATCCGGGGCGAGGCGGGGATGCGGCAGCAGCCCGGCGTGACGATCGCGGTCGCGCACGGCAACGGCGGGCAGCTCTCCAGCCAGGTGACCGCGGTCCTCGGGGGGCGGGACAGCCTGTGAGCCCGGTCATCACGCACCACGACGGGCCCGTGCTCGTCGTCACGCTGAACCGCCCGCACGTGCTCAACGCGCTGGACGCGGACACCCTGTACGCGCTCGCGGACGCCTGGCACGAGGCGGCCGACCCGAGCGTCCGGGCCGTCGTCGTCACCGGCAGCGGGCGGGGCTTCTGCGCGGGGGCCGACCTGCGCACGCCGCCCGATCCATCCCGGACGGCCCGCCCGGGCAGCTCGGGGCTGCGGCACACCTATCACCCGCACGTGCTCGCGATGGCCGCGCTGGAAAAGCCGGTGATCGCCGCGGTGAACGGCGCCGCCGCCGGGGCGGGGCTGTCCCTGGCCGCCGCCGCGGACGTGCGGATCGCCGCCGACACGGCCAAGTTCGTCCCGGCCTTCGCCGCGGTCGGGCTGGTGCCCGACGCGGGCGGCGCGTACTTCCTGCCGCGCCTGCTCGGCTACGCCCGGGCGTACGAGTGGCTGGCCACCGGCAGGCCGGTGCTCGCGGAGGAGGCGCTCCGCTGGGGGCTCGTGTCGCGGGTCGTCCCGGCCGGCGACCTGCTCGGCGACGCCGTCGAGCTGGCACACCGGATGGCCGCCATGCCCGGCGCCGCGCTCGGGCTCACCAAACGGCTGCTCGACCACGGCCTGACCCACGGGCTCGCCGACCTCCTGAACGAGGAGGCGCGGCTGCAGGCCCTCGCCGTGGCCGATCCCGCGCGGCAGCGGGCCCGCGCCGAGGTGGCACGCCGCCTTTCCGCTGACGAGGAGGACAGATGAGTGAATACAAGACACTGCTGACGACAGTGGACGACGGGCTCGCCGTCATCGCGTTGAACCGTCCCGAGCGGCTGAACGCGATCGGCGGCGGGCTGGAGCGGGAGCTGTCCGAGGCGCTGCGGGACGTCGCCGAGAACCCGGACGTACGGGCCGTGCTGCTGCGCGGCGAGGGACGGGCGTTCTGCGTGGGCGGCGACGTCAAGGACATGGCCGTGCGCGCCGAGGACGAGGAGGGGCCGAGCGCCGGCCAGCAGGTCTACCAGCTCCTGCACGGCCGCCGCATCCTGGAGACCATCCTGTCGGTGCCGCAGCCGGTCGTGGCCGCCGTGCACGGGTACGCGATGGGGCTGGGCGCGACGATCGCGCTGTTCTGCGACGTCGTGGTCGCCGCCGAGGACGCCCAGTTCGCCGACACCCATGTCGCGGTCGGCCTGGTCGCCGGTGACGGAGGGGCGGTCGCGTGGCCGCTGGCGATGCCGCTCGGCGCGGCCAGGTACTACCTCATGACCGGCGATCGGCTCGACGGCGCGGAGGCGGCCCGGCTGGGCCTCGCCCTGCGCGCCGTACCGGCCGGGGACCTGGTCGCCGAGGCGACGGCCGTCGCCCGCAGGCTGGCCGCCGCCGCCCCGCTCGCGGTGCAGGGCACCAAGGCCACGGTCAACAAGATCGTGCGGGAGCGGATGAACCTGGTGCTCGACTTCGGGCTGGCCCTGGAGGGCGGCACGTTCGTCAGCGACGACCACAAGGAGGCGGCCGCGGCGTTCGTCGAGAAGCGCGCCCCCGTCTTCCGGGGACGGTGAAGCGATGAACATCGTGGTCTGTGTGAAGTACGTCCCCGACACGGGCTCCCAGCCCCGCTTCACCGCGGAGCACCGGGTCGACCGTGCGGGCGGCCGGCTCTCCGAGCTGGACGAGTACGCCGTCGAGCAGGCGCTCCGCGTCGTGGACACCGTGCCGGGCACGCGCGTCACCCACCTGACCGTCGGGCCGCCCGCCGCCGCGGAGGCGCTGCGCAGGGCGCTCGCCATGGGCGGGGACGCCGCCGTGCACGTCAGCGACGACGCGATCGCCGGGTCCGACGCGCCCGCCACCGCGCTGATCCTCGCCGCCGCGCTGCGCCGCCTGTCGCCGGACCTCGTGCTGTGCGCGATGGCCTCCACGGACGGCGGCACCTCGCTGGTCCCGGCCATGCTCGCCGAGCACCTGGAGATGCCGCAGCTCACCTTCGCGAGCGAGATGAGTCTCGACGAGGGCGGCACCGTGCGGATCCGGCGGGAGGCGGCGAGCGAGGTGCGGCACCTCGCCGCCGGGCTGCCCGCCGTCGTGTCGGTGACCGACCGGATCGGCGACCCGCGATACCCGTCCTTCAAGGGGATCATGGCGGCGAAGAAGAAGCCGCTGGAGACCTGGAGTCTCGCCGACCTCGCCGTGCCCGCCGGTCGGGTGGGAGCCGCCGCGGCGACGGTGGTCGACCGGATCACGGCCAGGCCGCCGCGCGCCGCGGGGACGATCGTGCCCGACGAAGGCGAGGGAGGACGGCGGCTCGCCGGCTTCCTGTCCGAGCAGAAGTTCATCTGAGGAAGGACGAGTCGTGTCAGGTGTTCTGGTGCTTGTCGGGCACATCGCGGGACAGGTGGGCAAAGCCAGTCTGGAACTGCTCACCCTGGCCCGCCGGCTTGGAGACCCCGTCGTGGTCTGCGCCGGCATGGCCGACGAGGCGGCCGTCGAGACACTCGGCAGGTACGGCGCCAAGCGAATCCACGTCATCGAGTCGGACGAGCCGCAGGAGTATCCGGTGGCCTGGGTGCGAGCCCTGGCCACTCTCGCGGCCGACGTGCGGCCGGTGGCCGTGCTGACGGAGGCCACCCCGGACGGCCGGGAGATCGCGGCCCGCCTCTCGGTGCGGCTGGACGGCGGCGTGCTCACCGACGCCGTCGACGTCCAGGCCGGGCCCGACGGCCCGGTCGTCACCCAGTGGGCCTTCGCGGCGGGCTACACCGTCACCTCCAGGGTGGTCCGCGGGGTGCCGGTCATCGCGGTCAAGCCCAACGCCGTCGTGCCCTCCGAGGCTCCGGTCACGCCCTCGGTCACCCGGAGCGCGCTCGTGCTGGAGGAGGCGGACCGCCGCACCCGGGTCGTGTCGCGTACGGCGAGGGAGAGCACCGGCCGGCCGCAGCTCACCGAGGCGGACATCGTCGTGTCCGGCGGCCGCGGTCTGGGCGGAGCCGAGCAGTTCGCCCTGGTCGAGCGCCTCGCGGACGCCCTGGGCGGTGCGGTCGGAGCCTCCAGGGCGGCGGTCGACTCGGGCTGGTATTCGCACACCCACCAGGTGGGGCAGACGGGTGTCACGGTCTCGCCCCAGCTCTACCTCGCCATCGGCATCTCCGGGGCGATTCAGCACCGCGCCGGAATGCAGACCAGCAAGACCATCGTGGCGGTGAACAAGGACGCCGAGGCGCCCATCTTCGAGCTCGCCGACTACGGCGTGGTCGGCGACCTGTTCGAGGTGGTGCCGCAGCTTCTCGACGAGGTCGCCAGGCGGCGGGCCTAGATGGGCCTGCGGGAGCTGCCGCGCGAGGTCAAGATCCTGACCGCCGTCGCCTTCACGGTGGCGGTCGGGTTCGGCATCCAGTCGCCCGCGATCCCCGTCTTCGCGGGGGAGTTCGGGGTGGGCAGCGCGGCGGTCGGCGCGGTGGTCTCGGCGTTCGCGTTCATGCGCCTGGCCACCGGCCTGCCCGGCGGCCGGCTGGTCAACCGGTTCGGCGAGCGCACGGTGCTGACCACGGGCATGGCGCTGCTCGCCGTGACCAGCGTCCTCGCCGGTCTCTCCTCGAACTACCAGCAACTGTTGATCTTCCGGGGCCTCTGCGGTGTCGGGTCGGCGCTGTACACCGTGTCGGCCATGAACATGCTGTTGCGGGTGACCCCGGCGTCCCACCGCGGGCGGGCCACCGGGTACTTCCAGGGTGGCTACTACCTCGGCACGGTGACCGGCCCGGCGCTGGGCGGAGGGCTGCTCGGCGTCTCCCCCCGGCTGCCGTTCTTCGTGTACGGCGTGGCCGTCACCGTCGCGGGTGTCATCGCGACCGTCGCGCTGGCGCGGGCCGCGCTGGTCACACCGCCGCCGTCCCGCGCGGGGAGCGCGGGGCCGGGCATCTCGCTGGCGCGGGCGCTGCGGAGCCGGTCGTACCTGGCGGCGCTGACCACGAACTTCGGTCTCGGCTGGGCGGTCTTCGGGGTCCGCGTCTCGGTGCTGCCGCTCTACCTGCTCGTGGTGATCAAGGCGAGCGCCACCTGGATCGGCGTCGGCCTCGCGGTCGGCGCGGTGCTGCAGGCGGCCTGCCTGCCCGTCGCCGGACGGGTGGCCGACCTGTGGGGCCGCCGCCCGTCGCTGCTGCTGGGGCAGGGGCTCATCCTCGGCTGCCTCGTCATGGTCACGGCCTGGCAGACGCTCCCGGTGTACCTCGCCGCCTTCGCGCTGATGGGACTCGGCACGGCCTTCTGCACCACGGGCGGTGCGGCCACCGTGGGCGACGTCACCCAGGGGCGGGGCGGGACCGTGGTGGCGGGATACCAGATGACCGCTGATCTCGGCATGACCGTGGGTCCGCTGGTGGCGGGGCAGATAGCGGCGTCGTACTCGTACGAGGTCGCCTTCCTGTCCACGGGTGCGGTCGTGCTGGTCGGATGGATCATGGCCCTCGTCATGCCGTCCCGCCCGACCTGAGCGGCTGATCTCGTGGCGCGATTCGCACGCCTTCCGGCTTTAAGTCGCAGCAGATATGACCGTTTATAAATATTTCGGCCATTGTGTGAGGTCGGTCCTCGCTCCTATTGGCCGGGGCGGCGGAAAATCGCTCGCTCTTCCCGTATGAGCTGCGGCAGCATGGCCACGGCGATATCGGCATTCGGGAGGGCTGATGGCTGTGCTCGGATCGACGAAGGACGCCGAAGACGGCCAATCCACGCGGAGATCGGCGCTTCTGCTGGCATTGCGGTATTACTGCGGCGAGCTGAGGCGGCAGTGGCCGATGGCGGTTCCCGCGCTGGTGCTCCCGGCGATCGGGAACATCTGCCTGTTCTATCTGGCGCCGCTGGCCGTGGCGGGCCTCGTGGGGCACCTGTCCGGCGGCCGGGACGGCTCTTTCGACGCGCTGCTGCCCTACGTGCTCGGCTTCGGCGCGTTGCTGCTCACGGGTGAGGCGTTCTGGCGGGTGGGGATGCACTTCCTCAACCGCGCCGACGCCCGGGGCATCGAACGGCTCGGCGTGCTGGGCATGGACGAACTGCTGGCCAAGGACGTCGCGTTCTTCCACGACAACTTCGCCGGTTCGCTCACCAAGAGGGTGCTCGGATTCTCCTCCAGGTTCGAGGAGTTCATGGACACCCTCACGTTCTCCATCATGGCGAAGGTGGTGCCCCTGGCCTTCGCCTCGGTGGTGCTGTGGCGATATCACCCGTTGCTGGTGCTCGTCCTCGTCGGCCTGATCGTCGTCACCGGCGTTCTGGTGGCCCCGCTCATCCGCCGTCGCCAGGCCCTGGTCGACGCGCGGGAGGCCGCCAAGGTGCTGGTGTCGGGTCACGTCGCCGACGTGCTGACCAACATGGAGACGGTCCGCGCGTTCGCGGCCGAGACGCGCGAGGCCGTCGAGCACCAGGCCAGGATCGCCGAGCAGCGCCGGCTGTCCGTCCGTTCCTGGGACTACAGCAACCTCAGGGTGGACATGGTCGTCGCCCCCCTGTCGGTGCTCACCAGTGCCCTGGGCCTGCTCCTCGCCGCGGCGCTCCGGGGCGGCCTCGGCGTGGAGGCCATCGTCGTGACGTTCACCTACTACTCGAACGCGATCGGCATCATGTTCGAGTTCAACCAGACGTACCGGCGCATGGAGAGCACGCTCACCGAAGCCGCCCAGTTCACCGAGCTGCTCCTCACGCCGCCGACCGTGGTGGACCCGGCCGACCCGCAGCCCCTGCGCCCGGCCGACGCGAGCGTCCGCTTCGAGCGGGTGAGGTTCGCGTACGCCGACGGCGCGCCGCTGTTCGACGGCCTGGACCTGGACGTTCCCGGCGGCACCAAGATCGGGCTGGTCGGCCGGTCCGGCGGTGGCAAGAGCACCCTCACCCGGCTGCTGCTGCGTCTCATGGACGTGGACGGGGGCAGGATCCTGATCGGCGGTCAGGACATCTCCCGGCTGCGTCAGGCCGACCTGCGCGGTCTCATCGCCTATGTCCCGCAGGAACCGGCGATGTTCCACCGGTCCGTACGGGAGAACCTCGCCTTCGCCCGGCCGGGCGCCACCGACGCCGAGATCCTCCGGGCCGCGCGAGCGGCCCACGTCACGGAGTTCGTCGAGTCGCTGCCGCACGGATTCGACACCCTGATCGGCGAGCGCGGCGTCAAGCTCTCCGGCGGCCAGCGGCAACGCGTCGCGCTGGCGCGCGCCATCCTGCGCGACGCCCCCGTCCTGCTGCTGGACGAGGCGACCAGCGCCCTCGACTCCGAGAGCGAGATCCTCATCCAGGAAGCCCTGTGGCGCCTGATGCAGGACCGTACGGCACTCGTGGTGGCGCACCGGCTCAGCACCGTCGTCCGCATGGACCGGCTCGTCGTGCTCGACCGGGGACGCGTCGTCGAGCAGGGCACCCACGGCGAGCTGCTCCGGGCCCAGGGCTCCTACGCCCGGCTCTGGCACCACCAGTCCGGCGGCTTCCTCGTCGAGGACGACGCCTCCGACGCGCTCCACGCGTGACGGGAACGGGCGGCGGCGGGGAGGACTCATGGCAGGAGGCTCAGGCCGCGCCGGGCGGCAGGACGCGAAGTCCCGGGGGCGGCCCGGCCTCGATGAGCGCGAGCAGGGCGCCGGTGTCGACGTTCCGCTCGACGAGGTCGCCGAGCGCGTCCAGCCGTGCCTCCCGCAGCGCGGCGAAGGAGAGGCCGGGGTCGGCGTGGAACTCCCGTCCCGCCGCCCGCGCCACCTCCGCGAGGAACGCCCGCCGGAACCCGTCGTTCTCCAGCGCTCCGTGCCAGGTCGTGCCCCACACGTTCCCGATCCGGCAGCCGTCGAGGAACCCCTCGCCGGCGTCGCGCGTCACGATCCCGTGGTGGATCTCGTACGCCTCCACGGGATGCCCGTAGGCCTCGCCGCTGGGGCGCCCGAGGGTCTTCTCGGCGGCGAACACGACGTCGGCGGGTAACAGCCCCAGTCCGGCGACCCGACCGGCGCCCGACTCGACCTGGTCAGTGATGGTACGGGCGAGCATCTGGTAGCCCCCGCAGATGCCGAGCACCGGCCCCGTCCTCCGGGTCACGAGATCGGCGATCCCGGTCTCGCGCAACCAGGCGAGGTCGCTGACGGTGGCCCGCGAACCGGGCAGGACCAGCAGGTCGGCGTCCGCGCACCCGTCCGGGGACGTGGCGAACGTGACCACGACCCCCGGCTCGGCGGCCAGCGCGTCCACGTCGGTGAAGTTCGAGATCCGCGGATAGCGCACGACCGTCACCCGCAGCGCCCCGCCGGCCGCCTCCGCGCCCCGTGGGCGGGTGCCGAGCGGCCGGGTGTCGAGCGACAGGGAGTCCTCGACGTCCATCCAGAGCCCGTCGAGCCAGGGCAGCACGCCGTAGACGCGCCGCCCGGTCAGCCCCTCGATCATGTCCAGCCCGGGAGCGAGCAGCTCGCGGGCCCCCCGGAACTTGTTCACGATGAAACCGGAGACGTGGGCCTGGTCGGCGGCGTCCAGCAGCGCGACCGTGCCGTACAGGTGCGCGAAGACCCCGCCGCGGTCGATGTCTCCCACCACGACCACCGGCAGCCCGGCCGCCCGGGCCAGGCCCATGTTCGCGATGTCGCCGGCCCGCAGGTTGATCTCGGCCGGGGAGCCCGCCCCTTCGCAGACCACCACGTCGAACTCGGCGGCCAGCCGCCGGTACGACTCGACCGCCACGGCCCGCAGCTCGTCCCGCCGGGCGCCGTACTCCATGGCGTCGACGTCGGCGACGGGCCGGCCGCGTACGACGACCTGGCTGCGGCGGTCGCTGCCCGGCTTGAGCAGGATCGGGTTCATGTCGGCCGTCGGCTCCAGCCCGCAGGCCGCCGCCTGCACGGCCTGCGCCCGCCCGATCTCCGCGCCGTCGGCGGTCACGTAGGAGTTGAGCGACATGTTCTGCGCCTTGAAGGGCGCGACCCGCACGCCCTCCCGGGCCAGCCAGCGGCAGATCCCGGCGGTGACCACGCTCTTCCCGGCGTCCGACGTGGTCCCCGCGACCAGCAGCCCGCCCTTCACGAGCCGGGCCGCATCCGGCCGGGGACCACGCGGGAGACGCCGGTCAGGGGACGACGAGCGCGTTCGCGCCCAGGAGGACCTTGATGTCTCCGGCGAACGCGCCGTTGTTGATGTTCACCGCGTAGTCGGGCAGCTCCACGACATTGATCTTCCGGTTGAGCCGCTCCACGCGCAGCCGTACGGGGGTCTCACCGGGGTGGACGGTCAGGATCCGCTTGAGCTCGTGGACGAGCTCTCTGTTGACGCGCTCCTCGCGGAGGGCGATCACGATCGGTTCGCGGCCGTCGGCCTGGATGCCGGAGATGTCGAGGAACGTGATGTCGGTGGCGTTGAAGGAGATGGTCGCCTCGTCGCCGTCGCCGCGTGAGCGGATCCGGCCGGTGACGGCGACGACCAGGTCGGGGGCGAGGTTGCTGCCGTACAGCTGGTAGGTCTGCGGGAAGCAGGGCACCTCGATGGAGCCGTCGTGGTCCTCGATCTTGAGGATGGCCCAGACGTCGCCCTTCTTGGTGACCTTCTTGTCGACGCCGGAGATGATGCCGGCGATACGGACGTTGCCCTGCCCGGCCTGGCCGTCCAGCACCTGGGCGATGCTGAGGTCCCGGTTGCGTTCGAGGATGCGTTCGGCGCCGTTGAGGGGGTGGTCGGAGACGTAGAGGCCGAGCATCTCCCGTTCGAAGGACAGCTTCGTCTTCTTGTCCCATTCCCCTTCGGGAACGGAGATGTGGAAGACGCTGCCCGCCCCGCTGTCGTCGTCGAACGCGCCGAACAGCGAGTCCTGGCCGAGGGCCTCCTTGCGCTTCACGTCGATCACGGCGTCGACGGCCTGGTCGTGGATCTGGATCAGCCCCTGGCGGGTGTGCCCGAGGCCGTCGAACGCGCCGGCCTTGATCAGAGATTCGATGGTGCGCTTGTTGCAGACGACCTGGGGGACCTTGGTCAGGAAGTCGTTGAAGTCGGTGTAGGGGCCCTTCTCGCGGCGCGCGGAGATGATGCCCTTGATGGCGTTCTCCCCGACGTTCTGGATCGCGCCCAGGCCGAAGCGGACGTCCTCCCCGACGGCGGAGAACCGCAGGCCCGACTCGTTGACGTCGGGCGGCAGGACCTTGAGCTTCATCCGGCGGCACTCGGCGAGGTAGAGCGCCATGCGGTCCTTGTTCGTGCCGACCGAGGTCAGCAGGGCGGCCATGTACTCGGCCGGGTAGTTGGCCTTGAGGTAGGCCGTCCAGTAGGAGACGAGTCCGTAGCCGGCGGTGTGGGACTTGTTGAAGCCGTAGGAGCTGAACGGCTCAAGGACGTCCCAGACGGCCTTCGCCGATTCCTCGGTGTAGCCCTTGGCGACCATGCCGGAGGAGAAGGTGGCCCATTGCTTGTCCATCTCCTCCTTCTTCTTCTTGCCCATCGCCCGGCGCAGGATGTCGGCGCCACCGAGGGTGTAGCCGGCCAGCTGCTGGGCGATGGCCATGACCTGCTCCTGGTAGACCACCAGGTGGTAGGTGGTGCCGAGGATCGGGTCGAGCACTTCCTTGAGCGAGGGGTGGATCGGGGTGATCTCCTGCTGCCCGGCCTTGCGCAGCGCGTAGTTGACGTGCGCGTTCGCCCCCATCGGGCCGGGACGGCCCAGGGCCAGGATGGACGAGATGTCCTCGAACCGGGTCGGGGCGATCAGCTTGGTGAGGTCCCGCATCATCGAGCTGTCGAGCTGGAACACGCCGAGCGTGTCGCCGCGCGCCAGCAGCTCGTAGGTCTTCTTGTCGTCCAGCGCGAGACTGAGCATGTCGAGGTCGAGGCCGCGGTTGTCCTTCACGTTCTGCACCGCGTCGCCGATGACGGTCAGGTTCCGCAGGCCCAGGAAGTCCATCTTCAGGGCGCCCATGGACTCGGAGCTGGGCCCGTCGAAGCCGGTGATGCGGGCGCCGTCGTCGGGCCGCTTGAAGATCGGCATGACGTCGAGCAGCGGCTGCGACGACAGGATGACGCCCGCGGCGTGGACGCCGGTGCCCCGGGTCAGTCCTTCGAGGCCGAGCGCGGTGTCGATGACCCGCTTGACGTCGGAGTCTTCCTCGTAGAGCTTGCGCAGCTCGGTCGCCTCGGCGTACCGGGGGTGCTTCTCGTCGAAGATGCCGGTAAGCGGGATCTCCTTGCCCATGACGGCCGGCGGGAACGCCTTGGTGATCTTCTCACCCACCGGGAAGGGGTAGCCGAGGACGCGGGCCGCGTCCTTGACCGCCGCCTTCGATTTGATCGTCATGTACGTGATGATCAGCGAGACGTTGTCCTCGCCATACTTCTCCGTGACATAACGGATCATGTCACCGCGCCTACGCTCGTCGAAGTCCAGGTCGACGTCGGGCATGGAGATGCGTTCGGGGTTCAGGAACCGCTCGAACAGCAGGGAGTGCTCGATGGGGTCGAGCTCGGTGATCCCGGTGACGTAGGCCACCATCGACCCGGTGGCCGATCCTCGGCCCGGGCCGAGCCAGATGCCGCTCTCCCGGGCGTAACGGCAGATGTCCGCGACGACGAGGAAGTAGCCGGGGAAGCCCATGCCCTCGATGACGCCGAGCTCGTACTCGATGCGCTCCAGCACCTCGGCCGGCACGGGGTCGCCGTAGCGTCGCACCGCGCCGCTGTGGGCCTCCTTGCGCAGCCAGCTCATCTCGGTCTCCCCTTCGGGGACCGGGAACTTGGCGGCGAGGTCGCGGTGGGCGAACACCTCGTCGTACGGCTCGACCCGCTCGGCGATCAGCAGGGTGTTCTTGCAGCCCTCGGCCCACAGGTCGGAACCGGGGTCGAGTGCCCACATCTCCTCGGCGGTGCGCACGTAGTAGCCGTTGCCGGAGAAGCGGAACCGGTTGGGATCGCTGAGCAGGGAGTTCGTGCCGACGCAGAGCAGCGCGTCGTGGGCGGTGGACTGGTCCTCGGTCACGTAGTGGGAGTCGTTGGTGACCAGAGGCGGGATGCCGAGGGTCTTGCCGATCCGCAGCAGGTCCTCGCGGACCCCCGTCTCGATCGGGATCCCCCCGTGGTCCATGATCTCCAGGAAGTAGTTGTCCCGCCCGAAGATCTCCTGGTACTTCGCGGCGTGCTCCAGCGCCTTGTCGTACTGCCCGAGCCGGAGCCGCGTCTGCACCGCGCCGGACGGGCAGCCCGTGGTGGCGACGATCCCCTCGTGGTACTGCTCGAACAGGTCGTCGTCCATGCGGGGGTACTTCTTCATGTGGCCTTCGAGGGAGGCCAGCGACGAGATCCTGAACAGGTTCCGCAGACCCTGGGCGTTCATCGCCCACATGGTCTTGTGCAGATAGGTGCCGCTCGCCGACACGTCGCCGCCGAGGCCGGTGCGCTCGTCGGACTTGCGCTGGTGGGGTTCGCCCCAGAACACCGGCTGCTTGTAGTGGCGGGACTCGGGGCTGACGTACCCCTCGATGCCGATGATCGGCTTGACCCCGGCCGCCTTCATCTTCGACTGGAACTCGTAGGCGCCGAACATGTTGCCGTGGTCGCTCATCGCGATCGCGGGCATGCCCAGCTCGGCCGCCCGCTGGGCCAGCTTGCCGATCTTCGCCGCTCCGTCCAGCATGGAGTATTCGGTGTGAACATGCAGGTGAACGAACGAATCAGCCACTGGTGATCTCTGGCCTTTCGTGGAGGGGCGAGCAGAGCTCCAACTCTATCGAGAGCCCGGAGGGGCCGTCGTGGCTCATCGGGAGACGCGTGATTCGCGGTGCTGGAGAAACCTCAGACGCCTGCGGCGAGTCCTGCGCCACACCTGCGACGTACGGGCGCGGAAAAAATCTTGGAAAAAGTTCTGGGCGCGTGTCGAAACCGGCCCGGCTCGTTCGCAGCGTGTCCAGAGGGCCGGACGGGCCGGCCCCGCCGACACGAGGTGACGACCACCATGACCCAGCAGATCGCCTACTCCCGACCGATCTCCGCCCAGCGTCTGCTCCTCGGCTGCGGCGTCGTCGCCGGTCCCGCGTACGTGACCGTCGCCATGGCCCAGGCGCTCACCCGGGAGGGCTTCGACCTGGCCCGCCATCCGTGGAGCTACCTCGCCAACGGCGATCTCGGCTGGATCCAGACCGCGAACTTCGTCCTCACCGGCCTGGCCACGATCGCCGCCGCCGTCGGCCTGCGCCACGCCCTGACGCCCGGACGGGGAGCCCGGTGGGCGCCGATCCTGGTCGGCGTCTTCGGCGCGAGCATGATAGGAGCGGCGATCTTCCCCGCCGACCCCGCCATGGGCTTCCCCGCCGGCACCCCGGAGGGGCCGGGAGCCGTCACCCTTTCGGGAACCCTGCACATGGCGGTCGGGGGCGTCGGGTTCCTGTGCATGGCGACGGCCTGCTACGTCGTCGCCTCGCGGCAGGCCCGTGAGGGCCGCAGCGGCGGCGCCCTGCACTCCCGTGTCACGGGCACGCTGTTCCTCGGCTCGTTCGCCGGCATCGCGGCCGGCGGCGGCGCCGCCTGGACGAACCTGATGTTCGTCGCCGGCATCGTGGCGGTCTGGACCTGGCTGTCGCTGGTGTCGCTGAACCTGTCCCGTCAGGCCGCCTGACCTTCCCCACCGATTCCACAGAGAAAGGCAGTTCACGATGCGATACCTGGTCACCCTCAAGGTCGCCGCCCAGCCCGACGGGCCGCCGCCGGCCGACCTCATGGAGGCCATCGTCAAGCTCGGCCAGGAGGCCACCGAGGCCGGAACCCTGCTCGACACCAGCGGCCTCGCGGGCAGCGCCGAGGGGGCGAGAGTCGAGGTCGCCGGCGGCCGGCTGATCGTCAGCGACGGGCCGTTCGCCGAGGCCAAGGAGCTGATCAGCTACGCGCTGTACGAGGTGAGGAGCAAGGAGGAGGCGGTGGAATGGGCCGCCCGCTTCCTCAGGCTGCACCGCGACCTGTGGCCGGGATGGGAGGGCGAGGCGGACGTACTGCGGCTCTTCGGGCCCGAGGACTTCGCCGCACCGGCCTGAGCTGTCACCCACTGACCGCTCCACCGGCTAGCTCTACCGGCCGCGGACGTCGCTCCGCGGCCGGATGCGGTATGCAGGACGCATGACGTCACCTGATCCGCACCGGGCGGTGGAGACGGTGTGGCGGATCGAGTCGGCCCGCGTCATCGCCGCCCTGGCCCGCATGGTGAACGACATCGGGCTGGCCGAGGAGCTGGCGCAGGACGCGCTGGTGGCCGCCCTCGAAGAGTGGCCCCGCAAGGGGGTGCCGGACAACCCGGGGGCCTGGCTGACGCTCACCGCGAGGCATCGGGCCCTCGACCGGTTCCGCCGTCGCGACACCTACCAGCGCAAGCTGCAGGAGATCGGCCGGGACATGGAGCTCCGCCAGGAGTCTGCGGAAGCCGAGCTCGACGACGCCCTCGACGACCACATCGGCGACGACCTGCTCCGCCTGATCTTCACCGCCTGCCATCCCGCGCTCCCCGCCGAAGGGCGGCTCGCGCTCACCCTCCGTCTGCTCGGCGGCCTGTCCACCGCCGAGATCGCGCGCGCCTTCCTCGTGCCCGAGCCCACGGTCGGGCAGCGCATCTCCCGTGCCAAGCGCACGCTCGCCGACAGGAAGATCCCGATCGAGCTGCCGCCGCCCGCGGAGCTCCCGGTGCGGCTGGCCTCCCTCCTGGAGGTCGTCTACCTGATCTTCAACGAGGGGTACGCCGCGACCTCCGGCGACGACTGGATCCGCCCGTCGCTGTGCCAGGAGGCCATGCGTCTCGGGCGGGTCCTGGCCGGCCTCATGCCCGCCGAACCCGAGGTGCACGGCCTGCTCGCGCTCATGGAACTCCAGGCCTCACGCATTCCGGCCAGAACCGCCCCCGACGGCACGCCCGTCCTCCTGCTCGACCAGGACCGCGGCCGCTGGGACCGGCTCCTGGTGCGCCGCGGCCTGGAGGCGCTGCGCCGCGCCGAGGAACTGGGCACGCTCGGGCCGTACGGGCTGCAGGCGGCCATCGCCGCGTGTCACGCCCGCGCGCTCACCCCGCAGGCCACCGACTGGGAACGCATCGCCGCCCTCTATCGGCTGCTGGCCCACCTCACCCCGTCGCCCGTCGTCGAGCTGAACCGGGCGGTCGCGGTCGGCATGGCGTACGGGCCCGCGCGCGGGCTGGAGATCGCCGACGGCCTGCGGGACGAGCACGCCCTGCGCGGGTACGCGCACCTGCCCGCCGTACGCGGGGATCTGCTGGCCAGGCTCGGCCGGTCCGAGGAGGCCGCCGCCGAGTTCCGCCGCGCCGCCGGGTTGACCCGGAACGCACGCGAACGCGACCTCTTCCTCGCCCGCGCCACCGCCCTCTCGGCCTGACCCGCCCCACAGAGCCGTTCCGAGGCCCGGTCGAGACCTGGCGACGTCGTGATGGGACGGACTCACAGGGCGCGGTGCATGATGTGCAGACCCACGTAGCCGCGCACGGGGTGGCGGAAACCCTCCGGCAAGGTGCCCAGCACCTCGAATCCGAGCGAACGGTACAGTCCCACCGCGCGCACGTTGGTCTCCACGACTGCGTTGAACTGCATGGCCCGGAAGCCGGCCTCCCGCGCCCACTTCACCGCGTACTCGCCGAGCGCCCGGCCCACTCCCCGCCCTTCGTGAGCCGGGTCGACCATGAAACTGGCACTGGCGATGTGTCCGGCGTTGCCCATGTGGTTGCGGTTCATCTTGGCCGTGCCCAGAATCGTGCCGGAGTCGTCCACGGCGACCACCGTGCGGTCCGGCTCGGGCAACAGCCACCAGTCGCGCCCCTCTTCCCTTCCCAGATCCACGGGATAGGTGAAGGTTTCCCCCGCGGCCACGATGCGGTGGAAGAAGGGCCAGATGGCAGGCCAGTCGGACGTGTGGGCTTCTTTGATCAGCATTCTCCGTGATTCCCCTTGATTTCAAGCAAGCTCTGGAAAAGGAGTGGGGGCGCCAGTATGGGACCGGGTCGATTCCCGGCGGCTTTCCGCCGGGAATCGACCCGGTCGGCGGTGACTCAGTTCCAGAGGGACGCGTTGCCGAAGTCGGCGGGTTCGGTCTCGCCCGCCGCTCCGGCCGTGTCGGCAGTCGTGATCGTGATGGTGGCGTCGGGCAGGCCCGAGGACTTCGCCGTGATGGTGGTCGTGCCGGCGAGTACTTCCCGGTTTCCAGCGTCATCCGGGCCGCCGTCCCGCTCGTGGCCTGTTCGCGGGCCACCTGCGTGGAGTCGGCGCCTCCCCGCCGTACGGCAGGACGGCCCGGCCGGGGTCGCGGGTCAGCGCCCGCACCTTCCGGCCGCGCTCCAGTAGATGCCGGACGACCTGCCGGCCGATGGTGCCGGTGGCTCCGGTTCCTATGACGGATCGTGTGAAGCGGGGCCGCAGACAACCTCCGCCGGGGTTGGCGAGCACGGCATGGTCCAGTTGGGTGTCGTCACGAGCACGCCGATGACGGATGGCACGCTCAAGGTGTAGACGGTGTGGCACTCAGGGTCTACCCGTCCTGGGCCCCGCGAGCAGGTCACCTCGACACGCAGCGTCTTCCCCGACTCCCAGGTCTCGCTCATCGAGGGCGGCCCCCCGCCGTGCCAGGTGGTCTCCCGTTTGACGGTGATGCGTCCGGGGACGCCCGCAACGACCCGCACGTCGACCCTACCCCGCAGGTCCACAATGATCTGGGGCGTGGTTATGGCGTACGTCACGGTCCTCGTCTCGGTCGACCTCTCATCGAGGACCGACGACTCGAAGGAGCCGGGGAAGGTGAAGTCGTAGCTGTGGGGAACGCGGATCTCCGTCCACGCCGCCAACGCCATCGCCACCACCGCGGACACGGTCAGCACCGCGCCGGCGGTGATCCATCTGGTCCGCACCGCTCTTCGCATCATGTAGCCTCTCAAATTCTCAGGAATCGCAGTACGGCCAGCACCCGCCGGTGATCCTTCTCGGCGCCGGAGAGCCCTAGCTTGGCGAAGATGTTGTTGATGTGCTTGCCGACCGCACTTTCGGAGACCACGAGGGCCTCGGCGATCCCGGCATTGGACCGTCCCTCCGCGATCAGCGCGAGCACCTCCTTCTCCCTGCGGGTCAGCAGGTCCAGCGGATCGCTGTGTCGGCGCACCAGAAGCTGGGCGATCACCTCGGGGTCCAGGGCCGTGCCGCCCGCGGCAACCCGCCGCAGCGAGTCCAGGAACTCGGCGACGTCGGCCACCCGGTCCTTGAGCAGATATCCGATGCCGGTCGTCGCCGTGGACAGCAATCGGGTCGCGTAGCGTTCCTCGACGTACTGCGAGAGCACGAGGACGGGCAGTTTCGGCCGCCGGTGCCGCAGCAGCAGCGCCGCGCGCAGACCCTCGTCAGTGTGCGTCGGCGGCATTCGCACGTCCGTGACGACGAGATCGGGCTCGTGGTCGTCCACCGCCCGTAGCAGCCCCTCGGCGTCGGACACCGCGGCCACGACCTCGACGCCGGCGGATCCGAGGACCCAGACGAGGCCCTCCCTGAGGAGGACGGAGTCCTCGGCGAGCACTACGCGCACGGTAGCTCCACCTCTATCGTCGTCGGGCCACCGCTCGGGCTGTCGATGCGCAGGGTCCCGTCCACCGATCCAGCACGCTGCGCGAGGCCGCGCAGGCCCGACCCCTTGGCGGGCTCGGCGCCCCCTTGGCCGTTGTCGCGTACAAGGAGGTGGAGCACGTCACCGTCGCGGCGCACGGTGACGTCGGCCTCGGAGGCTCGTGCGTGCTTTGCGACGTTGGTCAGCGCTTCGGAGACGACGAAGAACGCCACCGCCTCGATCACGGCAGAGGCGCGTTCCGGCACGTCGACGCTGAGTCGCACGGGGAAGGGGGCGCGCGCGGCGAGGCCGGACAGCGCCGCGTCCAGGCCCTGGTCGTTGAGCACGGCCGGGTGCAGCCCGCGAACGACGTCGCGCAGTTCCTTCAACGCCTGCTTGGCTTCCTCATGAGAGCGCACGATCACCTGACGAGCGGGATCGGGCAGATCGGTGAAGGCGGTGCGTGCCATGCCGAGGTTCAGGGCGAGGGACACGAGCCGCTGCTGCGTGCCGTCGTGCAGGTCGCGTTCGATCCGGCGGCGTTCCGCGTCGGCGGCCTAGACGACCTCAGCCCGGCTTTCCCGCAGGATCTCCACTCGCCGGGCCAGGTCGTCGTTGAGGCTGGCACCGAGCAGTGCCCGCGCCGCGACCGTGTCGAGAGCGGTGATCCCTCGAAGCAGCCAGGGCACCACCACGAACAGCGCGAGCGCGGCCGCTGCGGGCGGTGCGGTGGTCCAGCCGCCTCCGGCGATCAGGAGTTGCACGGTGATGATGGCCGCGACCAGGCACGCCGACCACGCCGCGACCCCGCTCAGGAAGCCCACCGCGCCGATCAGGGGCCCGATCACCAGGTGATAGGCGATCTGACGCCACACGCTGCCCGACCGCGCCTGCAGGAGAAGCCGTCTGAGCGGGCTCCCGTCCCGGGGGAGAGGCGGTGCAGGGGGGATGTCCAGGTCGAGGAAGGCGGCGAACCGGGAGCGCTGCAGCCAGGTGAGCAGCGGCACCATCCGGGTGAGGATCAGCAGCGCGACCAAGGGGACGAAGACCGTCCACGCCAGTGCTATCGACAGCGCGCCCAGCCCCAAGATCGCCACCATCGAGATGAGCGCGATCGGGACGCCCGTCGTCACATGGATGGTACGGAGCCAGGTCCGCGACGACCAGTGGCCGCGAATTCGGTCCCAGGGAGTGGTCATGCGCCAACCGTAGAGAGCGGCAGGGCTCGACGACATGACCCGCATATCCCAGAAAAAGGTGAGGTAAGCCCCACCTTTCCTCGAGCCGCGACCGGAACGGGAGCAGCGTATGAGCGTCTTCTCTGCCGTGTCATCACTACCGGGGCGAGCAGAGGGTGCCTGTGGGGGCCGACGTCAGAATCGTCAGATACCGGTCGGCGTACCCCGTCACGCATGGGTCAAGGGGACGTGACGGGTTCACGGGGCGGTGCCGCCAGCCGGAGCAGGTCAGGGCCTCCAGCCCGATACCGACCCCGCCGCCGAAGTCGTGGGAGATCCGCTCGCTGTAACGGCGGTCGCTGACGAGCGCCTCGTACCCCAGCCTGACCAGGCCACCCGGGCACCGGGCCGCCACCGCGCCCGGCGAGTTCCAGCTCGCGGAGACGCCCAGGATCTGCTCGCCGAACCAGGCGAAGTCGCCCTTGCTCGCCTTAGCAGCGCGTCGGCGAACTCCGGTGCCTTCTCCGGCGCGCAAACCTCGGATGTACGGTTCAGGCATGATCGACTGTCTGAAGCGGGACGGCACCAGGCCGACGGCCTGCCCAGCCGTCTGAGACATCGGGCCGATCGGTTCCGACCAGTCACATGCCGCCCAGGCGTGCGACCGCCGACTCGGGGATCGGCGTCGAGAGACGGTACGGCGGCCGCCGCCGGTCAGGGTTTGTCGCCTTGGGGGGAGGAGCGCAGTTCGACGCAGCACTCTCCCTGCCGCGGCGCCAGGACGGCCCGCACCCTGGTGGCCTCCAGGCCGGTGAGCATGCCGTCGAGGAAGGCGTGGTTGATTCCGCAGACCAGTTCGGGGGCCCGCGCCGCGAGCGGGTGGAACGGGCAGTTGCGCAGCCGTACGCAGGTTGGGGACTCGCGGCCGGGCTCGAAGCCGTGCCGCGACAGCAGGCCTTCGATCAGCGTGAGGGCGCGTTCCGCGCCGAGCCGGCCGGGCTTGGCCCGGGCGCGTTCCGAGGCGCCGATCTCTTCGCCGCGCCGACCGGCAACCCGGACCGCCGCCTGGCGGGCGCTTCCGTCCTCGCCCTCCGCGAGGACGGCGTCCATCAGTATGTCGGCCAGCACCTCGTGCCGCCGTTCGGGGATCGTGACGCGGATGTCGGTCTCGGCCGGCTCGTAGACCTTCGGCGTGCGGCCGACCTTGCGGATGCCGCCCACCGGCTCGTAGCGGGCGCGCAGCAGCCCGGCGTCCACCAGTTTGTCCAGGTGGAAGGCGGCCAGCTTGCGCGAGATCCCGACCGAGGCGGCGGCCTCGTCACGGGTCACCGGACGGCGCGCCCTGCGGATGTGGGCGTACATGCCCTGGCGCAGCACGTCGTCGAGCGCGGCCACCGCACTGATCGCTGGATCGGTCGTCACGCTGTCACGATAACGCCTGCGACCGCGGCCGAAAAACCTCCAAGCCGTCGATATGCCCAGCCCCTTGACCACCGGGCTGAATAAGACCAACATCTATTGGCGTAACTACTGGGCGCAGGCGGAGGTCGACGATGGCCGGCGGAGCACCACACGAGACGAGACGACCGGTGAGTGCGGCGCATCCGTTCCACCCGATGCCGGTCACGGTCACGGTGCCCATCGGGGCGTCGGCTCCCAGCAGGGTCGTCGACCTCGCGGTGCCACTGGTGCCACCGGCCGCGCCCGGCACGAGGGGCCGCTGACATGCGCTCCTGTTCCGCCCTGCGGGCGATCGACGAGCCGTGCGACGGCGTGGACCTGGCCGCGGCCGAGCGGGCGGCCGGCGAGTTCCTCAAGGCGCTGGGCATCTCGACGGACTCCGAGAGCCTGCGGGAGACTCCGGCGCGGATGGCCCGGGCGTACGCCGAGCTGTTCACGCCCCGCCCTTTCGACCTGACCACCTTCCCCAACGAGGAGGGCTACGACGAACTCGTGCTGGCCCGGGCGATCCCGGTCCGCTCTATCTGCGAGCACCACCTGCTGCCCTTCGCCGGAGTCGCCCACGTCGGCTACCTCCCCGGCGACCGCATCCTCGGGCTGTCCAAGCTGGCCCGGGTCGTCGAGCACTTCGCCCACCGGCCGCAGGTGCAGGAGCGGCTCACGAAACAGGTGGCCGACTGGCTCGCCGAGAGGTTGCGACCCGCGGGGGTCGGCGTCGTGATCGAGGCCGAGCACACCTGCATGACCCTGCGGGGAGTGCGGGCCGTCGGCTCGACCACCGTCACCTCGGCACTGCTGGGCATCCTGAGAGAGGACGCGCGATCCCGTCAGGAGTTCTTCGCCCTCACCGGCACCCGCGCCTGAACAAGGAGACCATCGCCGTGGCACAGCAGAGGTTCGTGATCGTCGGAGCCGGCCTGGCCGGCGCCAAAGCCGCCGAAGCGCTGCGCGAGCAGGGATTCGACGGGCGGATCACCCTGATCGGAGCCGAGCCGCACCGCCCGTATGAGCGGCCCCCGCTGTCCAAGGGCTACCTGACGGGCGGGACCGACCGGGCCGGGGTCTTCGTCCACCAGGAAGGCTGGTACGCCGACCACGACGTCGAGTTGCGGCTCGGCGTCGCCGCGGCCGGCCTCGACCGCGGCGCTCACCACGTCGAACTGGCCGACGGCGACGTGATCGAGTACGACAGGCTGCTGCTCGCCACCGGGGCCCGCCCGCGAAGGCCGCCGATCCCCGGCGCGGACGCGCCCCACGTGCGCTACCTGCGCGTGATCGAGGACTGCGAGGCGCTCAAGGACGTCCTCGGGAGCGTGTCCCGGCTTGCGGTGATCGGGGCCGGCTGGATCGGGCTGGAGGTCGCCGCCGCCGCCCGGCAGGCCGGCGTCGCGGTCACGGTGCTGGAGGCGGCGCGACTGCCCCTGCTGCGGGTGCTCGGGCCCGAGGCCGCCCAGGTCTTCGCCGCCCTGCACCGCGACCACGGCGTCGACCTCCGGCTCGGGGTCACCGTCAGCGAGATCACAGCCGGCGGCGTACGGCTGGGCGACGGAGACGAGATCACCGCCGACGCCGTCCTCGTCGGCGTCGGCGCCGAACCCGACGTACGGCTCGCCCTGCGCGCCGGGCTGCCCGTGGACGACGGCATCGTGGTGGACGCGGCCCTGCGTACCGGCGACCCGGACATCGTCGCGGCCGGAGACGTCGCCAACGCCTTCCACCCTCTGCTGGGCAGGCACGTACGGGTCGAACACTGGGCCAACGCGCTCAAGCAGCCCGCGGTCGCCGCCGCCACCATGCTCGGCCGGGAGGCGGTTTACGACGACCTGCCCTACTTCTACACCGACCAGTACGATCTCGGCATGGAGTACGTCGGCCACGTCGAGCCGGGCGGTTACGACCAGGTCGTCTTCCGGGGGGACGTGGCGGCGCGGGAGTTCGTCGCCTTCTGGCTCAGGGGTGGTCGTGTCCTGGCCGGCATGAACGTCAACGTCTGGGACGTCGTCGAGCCGATCAAGGCGTTGATCCGCACCGGAACACCCGTCGACCCCCATGCGCTGGCCGACCCAAACCGGCCACTGGCCGCGCTCGGCGCCGAAGCGTCGAAGCCGGCAGAACGTGAGTCGCTCCGGCTTCACCCGGAGGAGGAGTGATGACCGGCTCCTTCTGGTGGGACCTGGCGATCGGCGTGATGGGCGCGCTGCTGCTCGCCTGGCTCGCTCTGGTCCTGGTGCTGGCGGCCCTGCGGCCCCGGGGCGGGTTGCTCCGTGAGGCACTGCGAGTGCTGCCCGACGTGCTGCGCCTGGTCCGCCGCCTCGCCGCCGACAGCACGCTGCCCCGGGGCATCCGCATCCGGCTGGGCCTGCTGCTTGCCTACCTGGCGATGCCGATCGACGTGATCCCCGACTTCATCCCGGTCCTGGGCTACGCCGACGACGCCATCATCGTCACCGCGGTGCTTCGTTCGGTCGTACGCCGTGCGGGCCTGCCGGCCGTACGCGCTCACTGGCCCGGGACGGAGGACGGCTTCGTCGCGCTGGCCCGGCTGACCGGCCTGGGCACGGCGACCGACTCCGGCCGATCGGAGTAACACGTCCGGCGTCAGGCGAAGCGTGGCGCAGACTAGCGTTGCTTGAGGCGCTGCGCCTCCTTGCGCACCTCGGCCTGAATCTCGCGCTCGCGCTGCAGCCACTCGGGGTTCTCCGCCTTGATGGCGTCGATCTCGGCGGTGGTGAGCGGCCCGGTGATGCCGCCCCTGGCCAGGCCCGAGTTGGAGACGCCCAGCTTCACGGCGACGACCTGCCGGGGGTGCGGCCCGTTGCGCCGCAGGTCGGCCAGCCAGGCCGGCGGGTCGGCCTGCAGCGCGTTCAGCTCGTCCCTGGAGACGACTCCCTCCTGGAACTCGGCGGGAGTGGCCGAGAGGAGCACACCCAGCTTCTTGGCCGCGGTCGCGGGCTTCATCGTCTGAGTGGCCTTGAGCTTGGTCATGGTGTCAAGGGTATGACGCGGAGCCGCTTTCCCTGGCATCGGTACGCTGGGGAGGTGACCGACAGGGAGTTCCGGCTGGCGTACGTGCCCGGGGTGACGCCCGCCAAATGGGTCGGCGTCTGGGCCGAGCGGGTGCCCGACGTGCCGCTCACCCTGGTCTCCGTCGCCGCCGCCGAGGTGGTGAAGCTCCTGCACGACGGCGGCGCCGATGCCGGGTTCGTACGGCTGCCCGTGGACCGTGAAGGGCTCAGCGTGATCCCTCTCTACGTCGAGACCACCATGGTCGTGGTGCCGAAGGATCATGCGGTGGCCGCCGCCGACGAGGTCACCGTCGCCGACCTCGCCGACGACGAGGTGTTCCATCCGATGGACGACACCCTGGAGTGGACGGCCCTGCCGGGGCGGCCGGCGCTCACGCGTCCGGACACGACGGCGCAGGCGATCGAGCTGGTGGCGGCGGGGACCGGGCTGCTGCTGGTGCCGCAGTCGCTGGCGCGCCTGTACCACCGCAAGGACCTGACCTACCGGCCGGTCGTGGAGACGCCGCAGTCGCAGGTCGCGCTGGCCTGGCCCACGGAGGCGACGACCGAGCTGGTGGAGGACTTCATCGGCATCGTCCGGGGGCGTACGGCGAACAGTTCGCGGGGCCGTGCCCCCGCGCCCGCTCAGGAGAAGGCGCGGAAGCAGCCACGGAATCCCGCTCCGGGCGGATCGGGCCGCCGGAGCGCGCAAACCGGCCGGGGCAGAAAGGGCCACCGCCCCCGCTGAACCCGCGCGACCGGAGACGCCTGTGCCGCCGATGCCGCATCAGCGCGCCGGTGTCGCGCGCCGTCCTGTATTCGGGGGGTAAGGCGTTCACCGCAGAATACTGCCGGTAGGTATTCAACCGAACGCGCGGGCCGGCGCCTTGTGTGTGGGCGCGATTCCGCGTGCGTGGTGAATGCGGAACGGTGTGCCGTGATTCGCGACGATCTCGGGAAGCCGCAACAGCGGTCACTCCGCGATTCAGCCGACATCGACAGGGCGGGATCCGATCGTCCTGGTACGGGCGCGACGCATACTCGCTTTTACGTTTCTCAGCCATTGGACACGCGGCAGGAGTGTAACACGCGGCCGGTGGCCGGCAAAGGGGCGTTTCGATCGCTGGGCCGATCGCGATTGCAATTCGCCGCTCGTATAGAAGTGAGAAGTTCGTAACATGTAAACCGCCTGGTCAGTATCGATGAGCGGGTTTCGGCGCCACACTAAACGCGGCCGGTTGCGCGGCCGATATCGGTTGGTGAAAGTTTCTCGCTATCTTGCGTGCCGCTGTGACGGTGTCGTATGCTCCGGCCGTTGCCGCTACGGTTTCTATGCGAGGTTCAGCTTTGCCCGAGTTGATTCCCATTACGGAAAACATTGGCACTGAAGTCCGCGGAATCGATGTCACAGGCCGTATTTCGGATAACGAATTCGAGCGCATCTATCGGGTTGTCGACAAGGCCGGCGCGCTCGATGGTCCCGTTCTCGTCGCGGAGCCGGACGTGGCGATCGCCGGGCTCGAGGAGCTACGCCTCGCGTCCATGAGGCCCGTCGAGTTCGTCCAGGAACACATCCGTGTTCGTTGACTCCTTGGTGGACAAGCTCGCCGAGCATCCCGCGCAGCGGATGCGGTTCGTGGCGCGCGACAGGACCACGCTGGTCAAGACGTACGGCGAGATCCACGACGACGCCGTCCGGCTGATGGACGAGCTGCGCGACAGCGGCCTCGGCCCGGGTGACCTCGTCGGCGTGTTCGGCCCGAACTCCTACGAGTGGATTCTCGCCGACCTCGCGCTGCTCGCGCTCGGCTGCGTCCCCGTCGCCATCCCCGCGGAGAACCGTCACGAATCGGCGGACATCGGCGCGTTCGTCGAGCGTTTCCGTCTGGCCGCGCTGCTGGTGACCCGGCCGCTCCCCGGCGAGGCCGGCCTGCCGGCGGCCACCGCGGTCCTGTCCGAACGGCCGGTCAAGCTCGGCCCGGCCCGGCACGACGACGTTCCGGCGCTGCCGCCTGGAGTGCGCACGATCGCGTTCTCCTCGGGGACCGCCGGGACGCAGAAGGGCCTGATGCTCACCGACGACGGCATCGCCAACACCGTCGAGCTGTCGGCCCGCGCGTGGCGGGTCACGACGGACGACGACATCTTGATCGTGATGCCGTACTCGAACTTCCAGCAGCGCTACCTCACCTACCTCGCGATCTCGACGGGCTGCGCGGCCACCGTCGTACCGCCGGAGATCATGTTCCAGGCGCTCAAGGTCGTGGAACCCACGATCATCCTCGGCCCGCCGTCCTTCTTCGAGGTGCTCTACAACCGGGTCATGGCCGCCGACCCGGCCGAGCGCATGGACAAGGGCCGCGGATGGCTGTCGATGTACGGGTCGCGGGTGCGGCTCATGTACACCGGGTCCGCGCCGGTGCCACCGGCCATGGTCGCCCTGTTCCAGGAGCTCGGGGCGCCGCTGTACGAGATCTACGGCAGCACCGAGATCGGCTGGATCGCCATGAACGTGCCCGGTGCGGCCAGAGCCGGCACGGCGGGACGGCCCGTGGACGGCGTCACCGTCGAACTCGGCGACGGCGGCGAGGTCGTCGTGCGCGCCGAACGGCCGCAGGTCGCCGGGTACGTGTACGAGGGCGTCGAGACGCAGGACGCCGTCTTCCGTCCCGACGGCAGGATCGTCACCGGCGACCTCGGGGTCCTTGAGGACGGCTTCCTGCGGCTCGCCGGCCGCAAGAACAACGTGATCATCACCCGGAGCGGTGTGAAGATCAATCCGGCCGAGCTTGAGGCCGGCATCGAACGCGCCTTTCCCGGCGTCCGCGCCATGGTGGCCCTGCCGGACGGCGCCGCGCTGCTCGCCTGCGTCGTCTGGCTGGACGACCCGGGCAAGGCGGCCGAGGTCGAGGCGCACATCACACGGATGAACGCGGACCACGAGCCGTCGCACCGCATCGCGACGACTCTCGTCCGCCCGGCGGAGGAGCTCACCGTTGAGAGCGGCCTGCTGACCAGGAACTTCAAGATCGACCGTAGCGCGGTCAGGCGCACCGTCTGGACGAGTGGAGACAGGTGACCGAGGACGAGATCTGCCGGATCATCGCCGGTGTCCTGCCGGGAAAGGACGTCGCACCGCACATGAGCCTCAGGAACGACCTCGGCGTCGACTCGATCGGGCTCATGAGCATCGTGTTCGTCCTTGAGGAACAGACCGGCATCGACACCATGAGCCACATCATGGAGTTCACCGAGGCCGAATACGTGCACGAGATCGTCGGCATCTGCCTGAAGGCGGCCTCATGAAGATCATTGACTTTCACTGCCACGTCGCGGCCGAGATGTGCTTCCCGCCGTCGTTCCGCGACGGGGTCATCGACAACATGGCCGCGGCCATGCACGCGCGCGGACTGCCGGCGCGCAAGGAACACCTGCGCCGCATGCACGACGCGACCCTCCAGGATCCGCTGTGCGACCAGCTCGTCAAGGAGATGGACGAGGCAGGGATCGACGAGGCCGTGCTGCTGATGCCGGACTTCACCTACGCGCTGAAGGACGGCACGCACACCATCGAGGAGATCGTCGACCACCACAAGGTGGTGACCGACCGGCACCCCGGCCGCTTCCGCGTCCTGGTCGGCGTCGACCCGCGGTGGGGAGCCGACGGGATCGCGCTCTTCGAACGGGCCATCGTCGAGTACGGCTTCGACGGGATGAAGCTCTACCCGCCGTGCGGCTACCGCCTCGACGACAAGGCGCTCTACCCGTTCTACGAGATCTGCGCGCAGCACCGGCTGCCGGTGCTGTCGCACATCGGCGCGACCTCCCCGGCCCTCGACTTCGAGATCGCGCTGCCGATCTACGTGGACCGGCCCGCGCGGGACTTCCCCGGCGTGGACTTCGTGCTCGCGCACGGCAGTGTCCACTACCCCGACGAGTGCGCGATGCTCTGCAACAACCGGCCGAACGTCTACATCGACGCCAGCGGTTACGAGGCCCCCGACGGGGTGGCCGGGCTCAACCGGTTCTTCCGCCGCAACATCAACCACAAGGTGCTGTTCGGAACCGACTGGCCGATCTTCCGGTTGCAGGGCAAGCAGACCAGCTTCGTGGAACGACTCACAGCCGAAGGAGCCTTCCCGGCCGAGATGACCCAGGCCGACCGCGACCTGTTCATGTGGAAAAACGCACAACGGCTTCTCGACAAGAAGGGCACGGGCAAATGACATCGTTGACCGACGGTCTCACCGCCGAGCAGGTCCAGTTCTTCAAGGACAACGGCTACGTCGGCCCCTTCGATCTGTACGAGCCCGGCGAGGCTCAGAAGATCTGGAGCAAGGCCATGATCGAGATGGCGCTGTCGAAGAACAAGCCGCACAACTCGACGATCATCAACTACGACCGGCACCTGGACTGCGACACGCTCTCCGAGCACATCTCACGGCCTGAGATCGTGAACAAGCTGCGTTCACTCCTCGGCGACGACATCATCTGCTGGAAGTCCAACATCTTCCAGAAGCAGCCGGGTGACGCCGGCACCGGCTGGCACCAGGTCGAGAAGTACATCGTCGGCGAGACCACGACCGCCGCCACGCCCTCGTTGAACTTCGCCTACAGCCGCGACGACGACACGGTCCTCCAGGACGTCAGCGTCTGGACCGCCTTCTCCCCGGCCAAGCGCGAGAACGGCTGCCTGCGCTTCATCCGCGGCAGTCAGAAGCGCTGGTTCTACGACGAGACCAAACGACTCACCAAGAGCCCGGAGCGCAAGACCGACTTCTTCGGCTACGACTACTCCGAGCTCCAGATCGACCCGAGCTGGGACCCGGAGAAGGACGACGTCGTCGACATGGAGATGGAACCCGGCCAGTTCGTCCTGTTCGTCGAGAAATGCGTCCACGGGTCCCTGCCGAACATCAGCGACCAGACCCGCCTCGGCTACGCGTCCAGGTACGTGATCCCGCAGACCAAGGTGTACGAGCACGTGGACAAGCTGGTCGAGTTCGGCGACGAGATCAGCCTCGACTACCACGGCTGCGTCCTGGTCTCCGGCGAGGACAGGTACGGCTACAACCGGATCTACACCGAGAACCTCAACGGCTACGAGTTCAGGCGGGTGGCCAATGCCTGAGATCGACGACCGGCTGAGGAACTTCGTCGACTTCCTCGGCACGCAGCCGATGGCGCCGGACCTCACCTACGAGGAGGTCGCGCAGAGCACGTCACGCGCCGAACTGGGCATCAGCTCGCTCAACATCCTCATCCTCGTCAACAACTACATCGAGGAGAAGGCCGGCGGGAAGATCGCGCTGCGTCCCGAGTGGGTGCCGATGCTCGACGAGGTCGAAGGCATCCTGTCGGTGATCGAGGAGATCGACGCCGGCGCGCCGGTCGAGGTCTGAGTGGCGGCCATCGGGTCCTTCACCTGGGTCACCGGTCACGCCGAAGGCCGTCCTGAGGACATCCCCGGATTCGAGGACCTGTGGCACGCGGTGTCGCCGGACACCGCGTTCGCCGCGATGGGGACAGGCACGTACCGGAAGATGACCGGGCCGGTGACCCCCTACATCGTGGACTGTGTGGCGAAGGTGCTGAGCGGGCACGGCGTCCGCGCGGCCGAGGTGGACCGGCTTGTGCTCGCGACCTCGGACGGCGTGCTCGGCCTGCTCGGCAGGGACGTCGCCGTCGACGTCATGCGCGCCGCCGGGCTCACCGCGTGCGTTCCCACGATCGTGTCGCTCCAGCAGTGCTGCAGCTCCATCGAGGCTCTGCGGTACGCCTGGGGCCTGGCCGTCGCGGGCGCGCGCAACGTCGTACTGGTGGCGCTGGACTTCACACCGGACGACCGCGACCGGGTGAGGTCCTTCGCGGTCTTCGGTGACGCCGTGGCCGGCTGCCTCATCAGCCGTGACCACGCCGGCCTCACGCTCGTGGGGACCGGTGTCGCCACCGACTTCTCCGGCATGGTCGGGGAGGACACGTTCGCGACCCGGCAGTCGGTGGCGCGGGCCGCGCTCGGCCAGGCGTTCGGCCAGGCCGGACGCACGCCGGAGGACGTCGCGAAGATCTTCACTTCGAGCCTGTTCGCACCCATCGCGACCTTCAACGCGATGGCCGCCGGACAGGCCCGCGAGAAGCTCCATTTCCAGGAGCCGATGACTCGGTACGGCCACTGCGGCAACGCCGACTGGCTGATCAATCTGACGGACTACCACGACAAGACCGGCCTGGAGCCAGGAGCTCTCTACCTCGCGCAGGCCTCCGCGCCGGGCTTCTTCGCGTGCGCACTACTGGAGGCAGGTACATGAAGATCGTGCTCGACGATCTCCGCAGCCCGGAGATCGCCGCGTTCCTGGAGGACCACCTGCGGGAGATGCACGCCATCACCCCCTCCGAGAGCGTGTACGCACTCGACCTCGACAGGCTCCGGGTCCCGGAGGTCACGTTCTGGTCGGTGTACGACGGCGACCAGCTCGTCGGCTGCGGCGCGATCAAGCGCATCGACGACACGCACGCCGAGATCAAATCCATGCGCACCGCCCGCGAGCGCCGGCGCGACGGCATCGCGAGCCTGCTCCTCACCCACATACTGGCGGAGGCCAAGGCGATGGGCATCGAACGGCTCAGCCTGGAGACCGGCGCGACCGAGCCCTTCGAGCAGGCCAGGAAACTGTACGAGAAGTTCGGCTTCGAAGCCTGCGGCCCGTTCGACGGCTACGGCCCCGACCCGCACAGCTACTTCATGACCCGGACGGTCTGACGACATGAAGGACGTCGTCCACGACTACGACCAGCAGTTGTACGACCGGTCGTTCCTCAACTGCTACCAGCGGCAGGCCATGGTCATGCTCGCCGAGCGCGTCCCCGACCTGCCGCTGGCCTTCTACAACTGCCTGGTCGCCGGCGACGACATCGCCGACCAGGTCATCCGCCTCGGCCGGCCGAAGTACGACTTCCAGAGCGACCTGCTCGACCCCGCAGCACTCGCACGCGTCGGGATCACCCGTGAGTACGTGCCGTTCGACACCTACGCGCAGGCACGCGAGCTCGTCTTCGACACCGTCGAGCGCACCGGATACGTGATCCTGTTCATCGACGTCTACTACCTCCCGCACACTCCCGAGTACCGCGGCGAGCACGTCGTCCACACGATCACCCTCACCTCCCACGCCGACGGCCTCTGGTCGATCCTCGACGACAACCAGGCCAGTGTGCTGTGCCGGTACGCCTATCCCGAGGACGTCGTCGCCGCGGCGTTCGACAACGGCAAACTGCGGCACGTCAGCTGGTTCCCCGTCGGCCCGTACGACGCCGCCGCCGCGACGGCCGGGTCGTCGGCGGCGTTCACCGAGGTCCTGCGGACCTACGACGACACCTACGCCCTGCTCGACGGGGTCGCGGACCTGCTGGGGACACCGTGGATCAGCCCGGCGCGCACCATCGCCCTGCTGTACGACGCCTTCTCGGTGTACGAGGGGTCACGGGCCTGCCTGCGGGAGTTCGCGAAGAGGCAACCGGCGTACGCGGACGCCGATCCGGCGCTCGCCGACCTCGTCGGCCGGTGCAGGGACATCAGGAACCAGCTGATGATCGGCAAGGCGATCGGCCGGGTGGACGCGTCCCGCGTGGCCGCCGCGTGCGCGGAACTCCGCACGGCCGAGGAGGACACGCTGAAGCGGCTGCGCGGGCTGGGAGGACTCTGATGCCGATCGATCCACGCCTGGTCGTGACCGGCTACGGCGCAGACGGCGAAGCGGTCGTCGTACGCGACACGCCCGTCCCGCCGATCACGGCACGCGCGTTCCCCGGCCAGGAGATGTACCTGCTGTGGGGCAGCCCCGACGGCGGCGCGACCGTCGGCCCGAAGGCCCCCGGCCCGATCACGCTGCCGTTCTTCGCCGGAGCCGGCGGCACGCGGCTCCTGCTCGTGCGCTTCCCGCCCGCGTCCGCGCTCACCGGACCACCGTCCCCCGACGACCAGGCCGAGATCGACGCGGAGGTCCAGGAACGCCTCCCCGGCCTGATGGACGTCTTCGAACCCGGCGACACCTCGGGGATGCACACCACCGACACCCTCGACTACGGCATATGCCTCGAAGGCGAGCTGTGGCTCGAACTCGACTCCGGTGACGAGGTGCGGCTCACCCCCGGTGCCTGCGTCGTCCAGCAGGGGACCCCGCACGCCTGGCACAACCGCTCCGAGACCCCGGCACTGATGGCGTTCGTCGGCATCGGCGCCGAGCGGCCGACATGACGAGGCTGGTCGTCGTCGGGACAGGGCCCCGCCTGTACCGCGAGTTCATGCTGCGCGGCATCGGTGAGCGCCACGACGTCCACATCGTCATCGGCAGACCGGCCGAATGGGAGACGCCGTACGTCACCGGCGTCAGCGTCGTGCCCGGCATGACACCGGACGGCATCGCGGCCGCCGTCCAGGAGATCGTCGCAGAAGGCGGCGTAGACGGCGTCATGACGTGGGCCGAGGACCACGTCGTCGACACCGCGCTCGCCGCGGCCGCCGCGGGCCTGCCGGGCCCCGGTCCCGACGCCGCACGCGCCTGCCGCGACAAGCACCTCACCCGCTCGGCCCTCGCCGCACGCGGCGTCCCTCAGCCCCAATCCGTCCTGGTGGGCGACCTCACCGAGGCGCGCGCCGTGGCCGACAAGTTCGGCTATCCCATCGTCGTCAAGCCGAGAGGCGGCGTCGCGAGCCAAGCCGTCGCGCTCATTCACGACGCCGGGGAACTAGCCGGTCACTTCCCCTCCGCGCACCGCCTCCCGGCCGCCGGCCTGCGCTCCCCGGACCGCTCCGTCCTGATCGAGGAGTACCTCACCGGCGAGGAGATCGCCGTCGACTCGGTCGTGCGGAACGGCCAGGTCATGCCGATCTTCGTCTCGCACAAGGAGATGGGTTACGCGCCGTACTTCGAGGAGACCGGCCACTGGACACGGGCCGCCGACCCGCTACTGGCAGACCCCGCGATCATCGGGTTCCTCACCCAGGTCCACACCGCCATCGGCTACTCGACCGGCGCCACGCACACCGAACTCAAACTCACCGGCGACGGCCCGAAACTCATCGAGATCAACGGCCGGCTGGGCGGCGACCTCATCTCCTACCTGTGCGGCAACGCCTCCGGCGTGGCCCCCGGCCTGGCCCTCGCCGCCGTGTCCTGCGGTGCCGACCCCGACCTGACACCGGTACGCACGTCATGCGCCGGAATCAGGTTCGCCTACCCCCCGTGGCCCGAGACCCGCGTAGAGCGGATCGCCTTCGACGAGGCGGCTCTCCCCCCGGAGACGGACCTCGCCGTTCCCCTGGTCGGCCCGGGCGAGGTCGTCCAACTGCCGAACAAGGACCTCATGGAAGCCCGCGTCGCCTTCGCCACCGCCACCGCGTCCACCCGCGAGGAGGTCTCCGCCGCACTGGACCAGTCCCTGGCGGCACTGCGCTGCACGTGGAGCCCCGCATGACCAAGCCGCGCACGTGGAGTCCCCCATGACCAACCCGCCGCAGACACCCGCCGCCGAAGCCCCTGCGGGGGTGATCCGCACGCTGCGCGAACTGCCGCGATCGGCCGTCGTCCTGTTGTTCGGCATCGCGCTGAACCGCGCGGGAAGCTTCGTCGCGCTCTTCCTGATCCTGTACCTCACGGGCCTCGGCTACAGCCCCGGGCAGGCGGGCCTGATCGTCACCGGTTTCGGCGTGGGCTCGATCGTGGGAACGTTCGCCGGCGGCAGCGCCACCGGAAAGTACGGCGCACGAACCGTGATCATCTGGGCGATGCTGTCGTCCAGCCTCGCCATCGCGGCCCTGACCCTCGTGACATCGCTCGTCCTGCTGCTGGCCGTGAGCTTCGCCGCAGGCGCCTTCGGCCAGATGTACCGCCCCGCCGCCATGACGATGCTCGCCGACCTGACCCCGCCGCGACGCCTCGTCACGACCTCGGCCGCGGGCCGTTTCGGCCTCAACCTCGGCGCCGCCGTCGGCCCCCTGCTGGGCGTATGGCTGGCCGCCGCGTTCTCCTACCAGGTCGTTTTCCTCGTCAACGCATTGGTGGACCTGCTCTTCGCCGTGGTCGTCCTGCTGGTCATCCCGGCCGCGACCGCTGACCGCGTGAGCGACCACACCACCACCGGGAACCGAGCCGCCGAGGCCCCGGCCCCCGAGGGCACCGCGCGTTACAAGGACCTGCTGGGGGACCGACGCTACCTGCTGTTCCTCGCCGGCATGTTCATCACGGCCGTCGCCGAGGCGCAGTACCACTCGACGCTCCCGCTCGAAGTGCAGCAACGCGGCTACCCCACCGTCCTCTACGGCGCACTGGTAGCGATCAACGGCGCGTTGGTCATCCTCGTGGAACTCCCCCTGACCCCCTTCGTCCAGCGCTTCCCCATGCGAACCACCGTCGCCACCGGCTGCCTCCTCCTGGGCGTAGGCCTGAGCCTGTTCGGCCTCCCCTTCGGCCCATGGATCTTCGTCCTGGGAGCCGTCGTCTGGACCCTGGGAGAGATCATCAGCGCTCCCAGCATCGGCGCCTACCCGGCCCTGGCCGCGCCGACCCCCACCATCCGCAGCCGCTACATAGGCGCACTCTCGACCTGCCAAGCGGCGGGCTGGGCCATCGGCCCCACCATCGGCACGGCCCTGTTCGAGCACGTGGGCGGCGCTGTCTGGGTGATGTGCGCGGCCCTTGGCCTCCTCGCCTACCTCGGCATGCGCGCAGGCGTCCGCGAGCCCGTCCTGCCCTAGCGTCCGACCGGCTACGGACGCGCGCCGAGCGTGTCCACCATGGCACGCTCGAGGACCGCCGTGGTGGCGAGCAGCATGCCCTTCTTCAGCCACCGCGTGTCCTCGGTCTGCACCTTGCGCCGGCCCAGGTACTCCAGCGTCGTCCGGTCGAAGATCCACTCGGTGCGTGCGCCCTTGTCCTCCCGGGCCACGGCGATCCCCTCGCGACCCGCGGCGTCCTGGGACCTGTCCACGATCGTCACGCCGGGGATCCTCGCCACCGCCCGGTACAGTGCCGCGCCGAGCGCGGGCGGCAGCACCTCCTGCTCAAGCAGTGTGCCGATGGTGTCGAACGCCCGCTGCTGCCTGGTCGTGCCGTCACCCTCCTTCGTCTCGGGATCGGCGTAGATCGCCTTCAGCAGGTCGTCCGGGTTTGTCGGCAGCTTGGCGAGTTCCTCGTACCGGTGGCGATACTCCACGTCGCCCTGGTCGTACTCCTCCTGCCGGCCGTTGTCGATGATCAGCCCCTTGCCGTTGAACCGTCGCTGCTCGACCCAGATCTCTCGCCTGACCATGGGCTGCATCTCCATCGGGCCCTCACCCGGCATGGTCTGCTCCCGCACCGGGACGGCGAAGGCGTACAGGGTCCTGCGGTAGGAGTACCGGCCCCCCTCCGCCGAGGACCTGGCCGCGACCAGCGAGATGCGTTCCAGCTGCCCGCTCACGTCGTCGGAGCTGGCCGTGCCCAGCGGCACCACGGCCAGCCGGCTCGCCGCCACCGACGTGCCGGCGGGCCGCCGTCCGGGCTCCGGGGTCGCCGCCGGCCCGGCTCCCGCCAGGAGCACGGCCGCACCGACGGCCAGCGCCGCCGCGCCCGCCAGCCCCGCCAGGAGGGGCCGGGGTCGCGTACGGAACGCACGCCGGGTGCGGGAGGTCCTGTGCTCGTCGTTGGCGATCTCGGCCATGAAGTGCTCCCTGAGGATCCGGAGACGGTCGGCGTCGAGATTCGAAGTCGCGGGCACCGGGAGCTGGTCCCTCCGGTCCGCCGGCTGATCGGTGCCGCGGTGCTGGTGCGCGTTCATCGGATCGTCTCCTGTGTCGACCGGGCCGTCTGGAGACGGCTCACCAGGTGCTGTCCGCCGGGCAGGGGCCGTTCGGGTTTCGCACGCATCTTTCTCAGTTCCTCGTCGGTCAGCTTCGCGAGGCGGGTACGCGCGCGGGACAGGCGAGAGCGCACCGTGCCCTCCGGAATGCCCAGCGCCTCGGCCGCGGCGGCATGGCTCAGCCCGGCCCAGACACACAGCGTGAACACCTCACGGTCGACCCGGCGCAGCCTCGCCAGGGCCGCCCGTACGGCATGCAGTTTCTCGGCGTCGCCCATCCGATCGACCGTCTCGTCGGAGAAGTCGCTTACGACCTCTCGCGGAGGCAGCCTGGCCAGCGCCTCGCGGTGCCGCCGGGCGGAGCGGGCCACGTTGCGGTGGACATTGCCGGCGATCCCCAGCAGCCAGGGCAGCAGGCTGTCCCCTTCGGGAAGCAGCCGGTGACGCCCCTGCCAGGCCTCCAGGAACGTCACCGAGACCACCTCCTCGGCGACCTGCGGGTTCCCCGACAACCGCAGGGCGTGCCGATAGACGGCCTGGGCTTCCCGGTCGAACAGCTCACCGAAAGCGGCGCGGTCGCCCTGCCGCACTCTCTGGCGCAGTGAATGGTCCACACAGCGTCCTGTCCGCCATCCGCCGGCCGTTCGAGTGATCCATCTCACACCGGTCCGCCACGCCTGTTTCTCGGCGTCCGGTCTACGGCCGTCACAGCGCTGCGTAGCATCGGGCTCCGTGATCGTATGGCTCAACGGCACCCACGGCGCGGGCAAGACGACGACCGCTGCCCTCGTGCAGCCACTGATCCCGGACTCACGGGTGTTCGACGCCGAGAAGGTGGGCGAGACGCTCATGGACATCACGCCGGGGCTGCCGGCGACCGACAACTTCCAGCACTGGCCGCCGTGGCGGCCACTCGTGGTCGAGACCGCCCGCCGCGTACTCGACTACGCCGGCGGCACTCTGGTGATGCCCATGACCGTCCTGGTCGAGCAGTACTGGCGCGAGATCAGCGCGGGCCTCACCCGGCATGCCATCCCGGTACGGCACTTCGTCCTCCACGCCGACCAGGACACCCTTCGCGGGCGCATCGAGGGGGACACGCTTCTCGGCCCTTCGCCCTTCCGTCTCAGATACCTCGAGCCCTACGCCGAGGCGGCCCGCACGTGGCTACACGACGAGGCCGAGGTCGTCGACACCACGCACCTGACGCCCGCCCAGGTAGCACTGCAGATCGCAGAGGCCGTCAAAAGTTGAGGTTCGCCCCCACGCGGAAACCGTGCAAGCCGTAGGCGGTTGCATCGCCCGGCCGCAGCGGCGGCTGCTGGTCGGCCCCGCCTAGGGTGGGCGCATGGCCGAACGGCGTCCCCTGATCACGCGCAGGCTGCGACCGGGACACTGGGTCGCCGTCGACGCGTTGGCGGCCGTTGCCCTCGCCGCCGGATTCTCGGTGGCGGCGGTGCTGGCGCCGGAGTCCGCCGGAGTGCCGCCGTATGCGGCTGTGCCCATGATCGCGCTGGCCTGCCTGCCGCTGGCAGGGCGGCGCCGGTGGCCGGTGCTGGTCTGGGCGCTGGTTCTGGTGGCGGCGGTGTTCGCGCCGTTCGCCGGGTGGGAGGAGGCGTTCGTGCCCTTGGCGGTCGCGCTGCACGCGGTGGCGCTCCTGGAAGCGCGCCGGACGGTGGTAGCGGCGCTGACGGCCACGCTGGCGGTGACCGCCGCCGGTGCCGCGATCGGCTCGCCCTCGTGGATGGAGGCGGTGTCGGCGTGCGGATTCGCCTGGCTGGTGCTCGGACTGGCATGGACGATCGGGCTCGCCGTACGGGAGCAGCGCGCGTACGCCGCGCAGGCCGTCGCACGGTCGGCGCAGGTCGCGACCACGGCGGAACGGCTGCGCATGGCTCGTGACGTGCACGACGTCGTCGCCCACAGCATGAGCCTGATTTCCATGCGGGCCGGCATCGCCAACCACGTCGCCACCACGCACCCCGAGGAGACGGGCGAGGCCTTGTCGATCACCATCGCCGCGTCGTAGGGGTGATCGACGGTGACCACCGCGTACCCCCGGCTGGCCAGCTCCTCGACGACGCCGGTCCCGTACGCGCGCGAGGCGTTGGCGCCCGGCGAGTACAGGACGACAGGCATCCTGCCCAGGCTCGTGTCGACGGGCGCTCCCTCGTGACCGTCGGTCCTGTCCAGCAGCACCGAGCCCGGCTCCAGGTCGTTCATCTTCAAGTACCGATCCGCCGCCGCCTTCGGCATCCAGGGGGCGACCGGGTAGGCCTCCACGTCCCGGGCCGGGTACGACAGGCTGACCATCAGCTCCCGTTTCCTGCCGGAGCCGCTCCAGGGATCCGGGCGGGACTGGTCGACCAGATGGACCGAGACGGTCCCCAGCGGATGCGGGCCCGTCGGCTTCGGGACCGTCAGGCGCTGCGGTGGGATGGAGCCACATCCGGCCAGCGTGAGGGCCAGGGCGGTGATGATGAGTGTCCGTTTCACCCCATTGACGATGCCGGTCGTGTACGGCTGCCGCCTCTGGCGTGGGGAGGATCTCCGGCTCAACCCAGGAGGGTAAAGCTCGACGACAATCGTTTTTGGGGATGATGCTTATTGCGCCGGCCTCTACTTACGAGGTGCCACTTTGTGGATCCGAACCCCGTACGAGCCCGGGCACCCTAACGGGCGATCACCTGCACCTCGGGAAACCGCGAGGAATGTCTGTCGAGCAGGTCGCCTTTGCGCCGTAGATGGAGATCGAAGAAGGCCATGGTGTAGGCGCGGGTGACGGCCACGGAACGCGCCGCCGACAGTGTCCCGTTTATCGCTCGCAACTGCTCCTTTGACAGGCCGATCACCGGGGCCGCCTGCTCGTACAGCAGCGGCAGGTCGGTATAGGAATTGTGCTTGGCCCCCTTGGTCTTCACGTGCAGCCGCCAGCCCTTCAGCCGGGACCAGAATGCCTTCTGCCCGGGGATGGACTTGTCGAAGATCTCGGCCTCCATGAGCATGTACGGCTTTGCCAACCCTTTGGCGGCCACCTTGCCGAGGGCGGGTCCGTCCAGGTTGAGAACCGCCTTGACCCGCCGATCCTCCAGCATCGTCGCGGCGGCCGTCGCGCCTCCCGCGGAATGGCCGAACATGCCGACCCTGCTCAGGTCGAACGCGCCATGCAGCCCCTCCGGCAGTTTCCGGCCTTCAGCATCGGGGTTCCGCCCCTTGTTCAGCTCCTTGAGCCGGTCCAGCACGAAGCGCGTGTCAGCCACCCGCACCTTGATCTCTTCGGCCTTCTCGTCCAGCCGGCTCACCGGGACCGGCTTCAGGACACGGTCGGTGACCGTGCCGTCGGGGAACTCCACCTCGCCGGCATCGCCCGGATGATCGATCGTGACCACCATGTAGCCCCAGCTGGCCAGTTCTTCGACCGTGGTGGTGTTCATGGAACGGTCGGCGCCGTTGCCGGGCGAGAACAGTACGACGGGCAGCCCTCGGCCCGCCACACGGGCCCCTTCGCGGCCATGGGTCGAAGGCAGGCTGACAGCCGCAGGCGAGAGGCTGTTGTCGCGATAGAAGGCCTCGGCGGCGCCAGGCGGCAGCCAAGGTGCGGCGGGGTGGCCGTCCGGACGACGCGTGGGGTACCACAGGCTGATCATCAGCTCACGCCGGTCATGTGCCTTGATCCACGGGTCGGCCCTGGAGCCGTCACGCAGGTGCAGCGCGACAGTGCCGATCTCGCGTGGACCTGTCGGCTGGGGCAGGGCCACAGTGACGGGCTTTGACACGGCCTGTACGGCGGGCCCGGTGAGCAGAAGGCCGACCGTCGCGGCTGAGGCCACGCCCCCTCTGAGCAGTGCGCAATTCATAACGGCCACGCTAGGGAGGCTCGCTGTCCGGAAACTCCCCACCGGAGATGATTTTGGCACTCGTACGAATGAAGGAAGCACCCGCCCACCCGGAGGGGAGGTCAAGGCCAACTTGAGCTTGACACTGAGGGCACTCCCCGCTAAGCCCTGCCATCCCCGCCGCGACGCGGAGACCATCGCACTGTGCTGTCACGTACGGAATCACTAGGCTTGCTCGGCGTGCTGTCGGGCTGGCTGTGGTGGGTTGTGCCGCTCATCGTGACCGTGGCGCTGTACGGCCTGGCCCTGCGGCAGACGGCAGGGGTGGCCGCCGGGGGCGTCGTGGTCGCGTTGGTGCTGACCGCGGGGACGGCGAGCGCCCTGGGGGAGTCGCCCAGGTCCGTCACCGGCGTGACCCTGCTGGCCGCCGGACTCGCCGCGGTTACCTGGGCCCTGGGCAGGGCGCGGCGGCGCGGCCGGGCGACACGCCGGGCCGTGGCCGTCTTCCGCGCGGCCGCGCCCGATGTGCCGGGCGTGGCCGCCGAGGCCGAGCGGCACCGGATCGCCGCCGAACTTCACGACACCGCCGCCCACAGACTCACCGGCATCGCGGTCGGTGCCGCCTCCGCCTTGCGTCTCGCCGACCCGGCTCTCGTGGCGGAGGCGGCCCGGTACGCCGCCGAGACCGGCCGCCTGGCCGCCCAGGAACTGGAGCGGCTGACCACCGGTGGCACCGGTAGCGGCTCGGCCGATCTCTCCGACGTGGACGCGCTGGCCGCCACGTGGCCAGAGCCGCGTCTCACCTACGTCAGAACAGCCGGGAGCGCCCCGTCTGAGATCGCCGCCATCGCGTACCGGGTGGTTCGCGAGGCGCTGACCAACGCCCTGCGATACGCGCCGGGAGGCGCCGTACGGGTCGGCGTCGACCGTGAACCCGGCCGCCTGGTCGTCACGGTCGTCAACGATCCTGGGGAGCCGGTCGTGGACAACGCGGACGTGGCACGCGGAATGGGCGGCGGATACGGGCTCGCCGGGCTCAGGACGGCGGTGGCCGCCTGCGGAGGGTTCCTGTCCGCGGGCCCGGATGACCGGGGATGGGCCGTGCGCGCCGAATTCCCGCTCACCTCTGACGAGGGCCCGGCATCGACGTCGTACGAGTGGCGTGGCCGGCAGGCGTCGGACGCCGCGCTCGCGATCCTCGCGGTGGCGCTGTCCATCGGTACGAGCCTGTTGACGACCGACACGCCGGAGAGTCTCCCCGGAGAGGCCGCCCTGCTGGTGCCGCTCTTCTTCGCGCACGCCCTGCCGCTCGGCCTGCGCAGGCGGGCGCCGCTTTCCAGCCTGGCGGCGGCGTTGTCGGTCTATCCGGTCCTGCTCGGCGCCGGACTCCTCGGCTGGACGAAGCAGCCCGCAGGGGACGTGTTCCTGTGGTGCCTGTGGGTTGAGCTGGCGCTGCTCTACTCGCTGGGCGCGTACGGCCCTCGCGCACGCCGGCGGTGGGGGGCTCTCGCCACGGCGGCTGTGGGGGCGACAGGCGGGCTTGCTCTGGCGTGCGGGCCGGGGATCGTGGGAGACCGGGCAGCCGCGTGGGCGGTGCTGGCCCTGGGCGTCTCGGTCCCGTCGGCGGTGGCGTGGGGGCTCGGCCTGGCGGTGGGGTCAAGGCGTGCGCGGCGCCATGCGGCCGTGGCCTGGGAGCGGGATCTGCTCGGCCGCCAGACGGCGACGGTCGTGCTGGCGGAGCGGAACCGGCTGGCGGCGGGCCTGCGCCGTTCGGCCCTGCGACATGCCAGGGCCATCGTGGTCGCGGCGGACGCGGGGCGGCTGGACACCGTGCTGGCCGAGGCCAGGGCCGGGCTGGCCGCGCTCAGGGAGTCGCTCAGCGAACTGCGTCGCCAGAGCGGCGACGACCCGCCCCCGACCATCGCCGGAATCGCCCTGCTCGCCGTGCGGCACCAGGGCACCGTCCGGTACGCCGGAGCCCGCCGCGAAGCGTCCCCCAGCCTGGAGGTCGCCGCGTTCAGGGTGGCCGAGTTGATGCTGCGCGGCGGCACACGGGATGAGCGGGAGATCACCGTGGCCTGCCGCGCCGACGGCGTCGCGGTCTCGGGGCCTTCCGCCACGAGCGAGGATCGGCGGGTTCGGGCACTGGCCGACGCGGCCGGAGGTAGCGTCTCGGACGCCGGGGACGGGATGGTGAGGGTGTGGCTTCCGGAGGTGCTCCCTTGATCAGGGTGACGGTCGCCGATGACCAGGCGGTGGTGCGGGCGGGCATCGCGGCGGTCCTGGACGCCGAACCCGATCTGAGCGTCGTGGGCCAGGCCGCGGACGGAGAGGCCGCCGTGGCGCTGGCTGTCTCGCTGCGGCCCGATGTGGCCCTCATGGACATCCGGATGCCGGGCCTGGACGGGTTGCGGGCGACCGCCCGGATCGGAGCAGAAGCGCCGGGCACGCGGGTGGTGGTGCTGACGACATTCGGCCTCGACGAGTACGTGTTCTCGGCGCTGAGGGCCGGCGCCGGCGGATTCCTGCTCAAGGATGCCGAACCGGAGAGAGTCGCCGACGCGGTCAGGGTGGTGGCCTCGGGAGACGCCCTCCTCGATCCGGGGGTCACCCGGCGCCTCATCGATCGGTTCTCGTCCGAGCCGGAACCTCGTGACGCCGCCGTCCTCGGCACGCTCACCCGGCGCGAGACCGAGGTGCTGACGCACGTCGCCCGCGGTCTCACCAACGCCGAGATCGGCGAGGTTCTCCGGATCAGCCCCTCGACCGTCAAGGACCACGTCGCGGTGATCCTCGCCAAGCTCGGCGTCCGTGACCGCCTCCAGGCGACCATCACGGCGTACGAGACCGGCCTGATCCTCCCGGGCAGGCGCTGACCCCCGCCGTACGGCGGGGGTGACGACGGTTCCACGGGAGGAGGTCGACGCGTGTTCGGCTTCCTAGCGTGGCTCGCATGAGATCCAAACTGTTGTCCGGCGGCGCGTTGTCGCTCGCCGGGGTGATCGCGGCCGCCGTGGCCGGGATGGCGGCCTTCGTCGGGACGGCCGCCGCCGTCCCGGCCGTGAAGGTGTTCTCCGCGGCCGGCCTCGTCGCGGCGGCGGGAACCGCCTGGGTGTTCGGGCGGGCCGCGACAAGGCGGTTCGGCAGCCCGCGGGCGCTGTGGCCGTACGTCGCCGGCGTCGTGCTTGTGACGGCCGGACCCGCGGCTCTCACGGCGATGCGCCCCTTCCCCGTGCCGCCGACGGCCGCGGCCCCGCCCGGCGTCTCCCACTGGGACCTGCCCACGGGATCCCGCATCGACTATGTGAAGATCGCCGCGTCCGGTAAACCGCGCCCAGCGCCTGTGATCTTCCTGCACGGCGGCCCCGGGACCCCCGGAGAGGGCGTACCGGAGGGCGGGCGGGAGCTGGCCGCGGCCGGTTTCGACGTTTACGCCTACGACCAGGTGGGCGCCGGCCGCTCCACCCGGCTGGCCGACGTGAGCGGCTACACCGTCGCCCGGCACGTCGCCGATCTGGAGGCGATCCGCCGCGCGATAAAAGCCGAGAAGGTCATCCTCGTCGGCAGGTCATGGGGCGGGACCCTGTCGGCGGCGTACATGGCCGCCTATCCCAGCCACGTCGCCAAAACCGTGCTCACCTCACCGGGCGCGATCTGGGAACCGGCCTTCCCCGGTGGACCGGGCAGTCCCTGGGATCGTCTCCCCCCGGCCCAGGCCGAACGCGCCGACGAGCTGACCTCCAATCCCCGGTTCCTCCTCCAAGCGCTCCTGCTCCAGGTCAACCCGGCTGCCGCGCACGCGCTCGTGCCCGACGCCGAGGCCGACGCGTACTTCCGCGAATTGCTGATCACCGCCAAGGACGCCACCGGATGCCCCGGAAGCCCGCCCGCCCCCGTCCACGACAACCCGCCCGGCTTCTACACCAATCAGATGACGTCCGCCGACGCCGCCACCGTCCCCGACCCGCGTCCGAAGCTGCGGACCGTCCATGTGCCCACGCTCATCGTGCGTGGCGAGTGCGACTACCTGAAATGGGCGGTCACCTACGAGTACCGGCGCACGCTTCCCGAGTCGACCCTCGTCTACGTGCGCGGCGCGGGGCATTCGATCGCCAACGGCCGCCCTGACCTCTACCGCGATCTGCTCATGACGTTCCTTCTCGACCGCCCGCTGCCCCTCCCGCCGGTCACGTCGGCGGACGAACCCGCCTGACCCGCGCGACGGCGACGACCTGAAACAGCCCCGGAGCCCTTGCGAGGTAACTCGAAATCCCGCTCGCTCAGCGAGGTGCGCGCACGAATGACGTGCGCCCGGAGAGCCGGAGAACCCTTCTCCGAAGCTCTGGTGCGCCCCGAACTGCCCTAACGTCAGCGGCTCGACCTGCTTTGGGCAGCCCTACCTGCCGGCAGCCCGCGGAGTCGGCTCTCCTACGCTCCGCCAACGCGGCAGGAGTGCTGCTCTGGGCGAGGACTGCGGATGGTGGATGTCATGGCGGACGCCTGGGGCGTTCACCATGACGACGAGGCGGGGTTATCTGGTGGACATGAGGGTGGGGCGGGGTGCCGGCTGGATGCTGGCCGGCTCGGTGGTGTCGGTTGCGGGCGGCGTGGCTACGAATCGGGTTGAAGGGCCGTGGTGGGTACAAGGGGGCATGGTTCGTCGCTGCGGTGGTGCTGGCGGTGGTGGGCCAGTGGGTGGCGCGGCGCACCCCCCGAGCGTGATCGCCCTGGCGCGTCTGTCACAGGGTTCCCGGTGGTGGTGCAGGTGTCCGCCGCTGTCTCGGATGAGGCGAGGCAGGGTGAGGGCGGTCCGGTGGTGGTGGGGGAGCTTCCGCGCGAGCCGGTGGGCTTTCAGCCTCGGCCGGAGTTGATGGCGCGGTTGGAGGAGGAGGTCTTCACCGCGGGCAAGCGCCACCTGCTACGCCCATACATGAACAAGTCCTCCGCTTCTAGGCTCCACAGCAGAACCAGTGATCCTGTGTTCCATGTCGGGTGGTCGAACCCGGTTGCCCGAGCCCGACCCCCCACAAGCATCGCCGATGGGCTGCTTCAGCAGCCCGCGACGTAGTTCAAGCTGCCGAGGTGATAGGTGAAGGTGTAGCTGTCGCCCAGCTTGTTCAGCGTGATGCAGTTACTGTCCGGGCCCCAGTCGATGACGACCTTGGAGCGGACCGGGTTGCCACCGCAGTAGTTGTCCCGGTACTCGACGTAGACGCGGCCGGGGGACGGGAAGTACTCGAGGCAGTCGCGGACCTGCTGGTCGGTCGACGCCTGCGAAGGCGTCGGGAAAGCCAGGATGGCCCCACCGATGAAGGTGGCGGTGAGGATGGATTTCAACTTCCGGTTCATCAAACCTCCATGCGTTTCAGGTGATGACCGGAGTCTTGCGTCACACGAGATCCCAATCGAGGAGCTTGACCGGAGGTTAACCGGCATTTACGACTTCCGCCTCAGCGCCCGTACGAGTGACCGATGTGCTCGGCGTTGCTGTCGGCCCTGGCGCGAGGTGATGCTGCCCCGCACCGAGGTGGAGTTCATGGCGGCCGACACGGCGCTGGCCGAGGCCGCGATCCTCGCCGCCGCCATGCCGCAATCACGACCGCTGATGTTGCGGGTGCCCGCCCGGCCGAACAGGTCGGGCGGGCGCACAGACGGCCGGCGGTTCCGCTGGTCGACCGGGCGGCGCTCGGCCAGGGGCCGGGTGGTGTTCGCCTTCACCCCGGCGCACGACATCGTCACGACCGCCCGGCGGGTGGCGCTGTTACGGGAGGAGTTGCGGCGCCGTCACTCCTACTCCCGGTACATCCAGGACGGCCGCGCATGATGCCCCCGGAGCATTTCAGTCCTCACGTGCCGTTTCCTCCCATGCCCACCGGTCGGGAACTCGTTCTGGCCTGGACATGCGATTGCCTGGTGACCTTCTTCGAGCTGATCCAGTCGGGCGGGGTCGCGTTCATCAGGAGAACGATCCAGGACGAGCGTGCCCGCGCCGTCGCGCCTCATCCTGCCCACGGCGCCGGCTGGGCCGGCGCTGTGGGACGAGTGAACCGGCGACTGCACAACTGCAACCGGGCAGGCTTCCGAACGATCACAAGTCGGGAGTCTGCCCAGGTCATTGAGGGTGGGGCGCCAGGGACTCGAACCCTGAACCGACGGATCAAAAGCGTCCTTGATGGGCGTCGCCTAATGTCATCGAGTGCCGCATCATGCCGTTCTGTCCGCCTTTGCCTCCCGGCGAATGTCGGACGATGACGCCGTGTGTCACGCCGTATCCCGTACACGCGAGCGACCACCGAGCAACCATGCGTCCTGACCACTGAATTCGTCGACGACTCTGCGCACTCGCCGACACTGGTGCCGTCATTACAGTCGGAGCGTAGGTCGCTTCGAAAGCGTGGTGCAGGCGCTCAGCGCGGCGTTTCGCCGGGATGACCCACTATGGGACGGCCTCCTCGACGACTATTGCCCACGCCTCGTCGAGATGGGATTCTCAGGCTTCTTCAGGGGAGCCGGCTGGCTCGATATGGCCGCCGGTTGCCCAGCGTGCTCGGCGTATCGGCGGGTAGGGCGTAGGCAGCGATGACCGGAGGGAGGCAGGGCGGCGATGAGGCGGCATCTGCCCAGCGCGCATGGCCATGCCGGGCTGCCCGACCAGAGGTTGCTGCAGGCGGCCTTCGACAGCGCGGGGGCGGGCATCTATCTGACTGATCTTGCTGGCCTTATCACTATGGCGAACCTGCAGGCCGGGGCGTTGCTGGGCCGTCCCGTGGCGGAGATGCTGGGCGCCGATGCCCACGATCTGCTGCACAGGGGTGCTGACGACGGGCTGACTCCTCGCTCCCCCTGTCGGCTGATGGGAGTGCTGGAGCACGGTCGTCCGGCGCGTGGCGACGAGTCGATCTTCCTGCGGGGTGACGGCGGCCTGCTGCCGGTCTCCTTGTCGGCCGCTCCGATAGTGCAGGAGGGCGGGCAGGTACTCGGGGTGATCGTCGTCTTCACCGACATCACGGAGCGGCTGAACCTCTCTCGTCAGCAGGCCGGCCATCTTGCCATGTTGGAGGACTTCAACGCCCGCCTGACGCTGCTTACCGAGATCACGTCCGTGCTGACCCAGACGCTGGAAGTAGACGAGGCCCTGCAACGGCTGGGCAGGCTGATCGTCCCCCGGTTGGCCGACTGGGCGATGGTGGATCTGCGTGTCGAGCACGACGAGGTGGAGCGGGTGGTGGTGATCCCTCCTGCTGATCAGGCGGCGGGGTCCCCGCTGCCCGAGCCTCCCGGTTCCCTGCTGGCGCGGGTGCTGGATCGAGGTGAGACCGTCTTGCTGGGGCCGGGTGACATAGCCCGCAAACCTGACTCCGGCATGGCCGCCGCACAGCGTGAGCTGTTCGCGGCGCGGGGAGCGGTGTCGGCGATCATCACGCCGCTACGCACCCAGCGGCAGGTGCTGGGAGCTCTCACCGTGGCGCGTACCGACCCGGCCCGCCCCTTCGACGCCACCGATGTGACGCTGGTCACCGACATCGGACGTCGCGCGGGGTTGGCGGTGGGCAACGCGCGCCTGTTCGGCCGGCAACGCGAGGTGGCCGAAATGATGCAACGTCACCTGTTGGCTCCGCTGCCGCAGGTGGGCCACCTTGAGATGGCCGCACGCTACCTTCCGGCCTCGGTGGGGTCTCAGGTCGGGGGCGATTGGTACGACGCCTTCCTGCTGCCCGACGGCGTCACCGCCCTGGTCATCGGTGACGTGGTCGGCCACGACATCAGGGCCGCCGCTGAGATGGCCCAGCTGCGCAGCATGGTGCGCACGCTGGCGTGGGACCGCTGCGTGTCGCCCAGCCTGGTCGTCAACCGGGTGGACCAGGCGATGTCCGCCGTCACGGACGTGCCCATGGCGACGATGATCTTGGCACGTGTGGAAGGCTCCGAAGATGGTCCCTGGCGGTTGCGCTGGAGCAACGCCGGGCATCCGCCGCCCCTGCTGGTCACCCCTGACGGGTATGCCCGTTATCTGGAACAAGGGCAGGATCTGCTGCTCGGGCTCCGCCTGGGCATCGAGTCAACCAGGCGCGACGCCGTCGAGCCGATGCCCGCTGGGAGCACCCTCGTGCTCTATACCGACGGCCTCGTCGAAAGTCCCGGCAGCGACCTGGCCACCGGACTGGCCCGGCTGCGGGCGCAGGCCGCGGCCATAGCTCACCTCCCGCTGGAGGACGTGTGCGACGAGATCGTGCGACGCATACCCCACGGGACCACCGACGACGTCGCTCTTCTCGCGTTACGCCTTCCCGCGTGCGGCGCCGGCGCCTGATCGTGTACGCGCCCGGCCTACGGCTTGTTCCCGGTATCCGACGGCCATGCGGCCCCGGACTCTCGCCGAGCCCGGGGCTCTCTCATGCCACAGGTTGACCCGCCCGTGCTCATGCCGCGGCCTTGAGCGCACTCGCCGACGGTTCGGCCGCCGAAGGCCGGCCCGGCCCCGGCAGGGCCATCCGCAGGACACGCTTCCAGACCGAGCCGGCCTGCCGGACCAGTGAGCCGGACACGTAGGGGAGGCCGAACCGCTCGCACAGCGCGTGGACCCGCGGCGCGATCTCGCCGTACCGGTTGCTGGGCAGGTCGGGGAACAGGTGATGCTCGATCTGGTGGCTGAGGTTGCCGCTCATGATGTGGAAGAGGCGTCCGCCGTCGATGTTGCACGAACCGAGCAGTTGGCGTACGTACCACTCGCCGCGGGTCTCGTTCTCGAGCCGGTCCTCGGTGAAGACCTCGGCGCCCTCAGGGAAGTGGCCGCAGAAGATGATGGTGTGCGCCCACACGTTGCGTGCCATGTTCGCGGTCAGGTTGCCGAGCAGGACGGGCAGGAAGGCCGGGCCGGCGAGCAGCGGGAACGCGACGTAATCCTTGATGATCTGGCGCCGTATCTTGGCCGCCACGACGCGAAGCTGGGCCAGCGCCTCCTTCGGATCCTTTCGTCCCGACGGGATGCGCTCCAGCTCCAGATCGTAGATCGCTATGCCGTACTCGAAGAAGAGCGCCAGCAGCGCGTTGTACAGCGGCTGGGCGAGATAGATCGGATGCCACCGCTGCTCGGGGCTGATTCGCACCACCGAATAGCCGATGTCGCGATCCTTGCCGAGCACGTTCGTCCAGGTGTGGTGGACGAAGTTGTGCGAGTGTTTCCACTGGCCGGCGGGGGAGGCGGTGTCCCACTCCCACGTGGTCGAATGGATCTTCGGGTCCCGCATCCAGTCCCACTGCCCGTGCAGGACGTTGTGACCGATCTCCATGTTCTCCAGGATCTTCGCGACCGCCAGTGCCGCCGTTCCGGCGATCCATGCGGGAGGCAACCAGGAGGCGAACAGCAGCGTCCTGCCGCCCAGCTCCAGCTTGCGCTGGACGGCGATGAGACCCCGGATGTAAGCCGCGTCCCGATCACCGAGGCTCGCGAGCACCTCGTCGCGGATCTTGTCCAGCTCGCGGCCGAACCTTTCGGCGTCGACAGAGGCCGGATCGAATGTGGCAGACATGTCTGTTCCTTTCACAGCTCGATCTCGACCGGCCCGGCCGCCACCGACACGCAGGGCTGGATCATCTCCCCTGCGTCTCCGTGCACCTGGCCGGTCCGTACGTCACGTACCTGACCGGAGCGAAGGCGCGCGACGCATCCGTAGCAGATGCCCATGCGACAGCCGCTCGGCATGAGCACCCCCGCGTTCTCGCCGACGGCCAGCAACGGCGTCTCGCCGTCGGCCTCGGCTTCTCGGCCGCTCCTGGTGAAGCGGACGTGTCCCCCCGAACCCGCTGCCGCTGCCGGCACCAGACTGAAGCGCTCGACATGGAGGCCGTCCGCGGGCCCGGTCCAGTACGCCGTGATGTCGTCGAGCATCGCCGGTGGCCCGCACGCCCAGACGGACCGCTCGGTCCAGTCCGGGCAGAGTCGGGCCAGCTCTGCGGGCCGCAGCCGTCCCTGAGAGCGCGTGTGCCGTTCGCGCAGTCGTAGCCGCGGACACCGTTCGGCCAGGCTCCGGAGCCGCCCGCCGAAGATGACGTCGCCGGGTGCCGGCGCCGAATGGACCAGCACGACGTCCGGCCCCGTCACGGCCGGAACACCGTCCAGGAGGCTGTCCAGCATGGCCATCACGGGGGTGATTCCGCTCCCGGCGGTCACGAACAGCAGGCGAGGGGGCGGTGGCTCCGGGAGGACGAACGTCCCATCGGGCCGGCCCAGCCTGAGCACCGCCCCGGGCGCCGTGCTCCGCACGAGGTGGTCGGAGACGAGTCCGCCGCGCACGGCCTTGACCGTGACGGTGACGCAACCACCGGACCTACCCGGGGCCGACGACAGGGAGAAGGTGCGCCAGTGTCGCCGCCCGCCGATATCGACGCCGATCCGCACCCACTGACCGGGACGGTGAGTGACCCAGCCTCGCCCCGGGAGGATCACCAGGGTCACCACATCGGCCGTTTCCGCACGAACCGCCTCGACCCGGCCGCACAACTCCCCTTCCGCCCAGAGGGGATTGATCAACGCGAGGTAGTCCTCGGGAAGCAGCGGTGACGTCAGCCAGTGCGCGGCTGTCGCCAGCCGGCACAGGAGAGTCGCAGGGGACGCGGACGCGCGTGTAAGGATCACGGAGCCTTCCCGAGGCAGTCGAGGATCCAGTCGACGGACGGGCCATCCGTGCGGACATGTACCCGGTGCCCGCCTCCGGCACCCGCAGGCCGGAGCCACGAGGGGCACAGCAAGCGACCCAGGACCGGTAACGGAGTGGTAGGCGGCAGGCCCGTGACAGCACGGCTACGGGAAGAGGTGGCCCGCAGAAGCGGCGACGCGCATGCTACGCGGGGGGCTCTGCGGGGATACCCACGTGGACCCGGTCAATCCTTCGATGAGGAGCAGCGTATGACCACGGACGCTCCCACCGGGCTGCTCCACTTGCTGAGTGTTGGCAAGGAAAAGGAACTGATTCTCCGCGTGCACGGCACGATGCCCGCAGCCGAGAGACTCGTCAGCTGGATGGAGCAGGGCGCCGTCGTGTCCCTTCAGGTCTCTCATGAGGGAGAGCCGGGCACATTCACCTACGTGGTCAACTTCAGGCACGTGGTGGCAGCCCGCTTCGCTCCCTACGCGAGGACACGGATCAGCAGCTTCTGAACCCTCGCGTAGGGCACCTGTGCGGCTACGACGACGCTTCCTTCGTCTTCCGGGCCCACCCCGGCTGGGCTCGTTCGCGGCCCCGCCTCTCCTATGGCGGGGCTTGCCGCCTGCGTCGTGGGTCCGGGCCTTCGGCTACGTCAGCATCGGTATGGTGCGGTCCAGGCCGGTTACATGCAGCAACCGATACATGTACGGGCGGGCTGCGGTCAGGGAGAGAGTGATCCCCATCGTCTTGGCGCGGCGCTGGATGCCGACCAGGACTCCCAACCCGCAGGCGTCGCATGCCGCCACACCCGAAAGGTCGAGAATGAGCAGGCTTCTGCTGTAACGCAGGACGTCGAGCAGATCCTCGCGCAGGCCGGGACTAGTGACAATGTCGATTTCACCGGACAGCCGGATGGTCGTCGGGGCCGACCGGTCGGCTCTGCCAAGTGGCGCGGGGTCGCGGATGGAGACGGAATGCTCCGGCTGGCTACGAGACGGGGCCTCTGGCGGCAGGCTTGGCAGGTGGGCGTCCGATCGGCGGTGTCGGCACCCGTGGAGCAGGTCCGCCGGCAGCGTAGTGATGTGCACCCCCTCGTTCTCCCCGTCCGCATCCCGTGTACCGATGGCGTGGTGGGCTGCGGTGGTGAGGAGGTCGACCGGGAGCGGGCCGAACCTGCCCTGACTGGCGAGCATGAGCGCCGCCCCCGCAGGACCGTCCGCGGTGTATGGCGGGACGACCAGCAGGATGACAGGCTCGGCGTCCGCGAATGTCAGGGTGACGAGGCGAGGATCGGCACTGTGGAACCAGCCCACTTTGACCTGGCGTCCGCCGGCCTCGACACGGTGGGGGATGCGGTCCCATGCGTCGACGTGCACGCCGACGCGCAGCGTCGTCAGGCCCAGTCGCTGGTCGACGGCGGCGATGAGACCCGGTAGTTCCACCGTGGCGTCACGGGAATGCGGCCACCACGCCCCGTCCACGGTGCCCCGCGGGCCAGGGACGGGAGCCAACCGTAGTCGAACCTCAGAGCCGATGACGGGGGCTGTGCCGGCTGGGGCGCTGGGCGGCGTGAAACGAGAGAGCAGCGTCGGTGTCATGATCGCCTGGCCTGTCTTGGTCCTCGAAAGAACCGCGTCCTGATATATCGCCGCGGGCGACGCCGACCTGAGTGCCAACGCACGAAAAATCCTCGGTTCCTAAACGCTACCTCCTGGTTTTCTGGAATGGCACCGTTCCGGAAGTAAAATGTCCCCTATTTTCAGAGACACGCAGGAGCGGGTGCGTGGGTCGGGGACCGTTGTCGCGTCCGGAATTCTATGTGGATTAGGCCACTCGCCGGAGCGGCCTCACTGGCGGGTGAGGTTCGTCGCCGGGCGCGACGTCGCATCCCTCACCCTTATCGGGCCGCCGCCGGAGGCGACTGGGCTCGCGATCTCTACCCTGCCCGCCGCTGTCCCGCCTGGACGGCGGACCCTGAACGAACTGGCCGAGACTGCCCGGCGCGCTGGCCGGCACCCCGCCTGCCTGTGACCGCTCATGGTTTCAGCGGCCAACGATTTTCAGGCTGAGTCTCAACCTCTCGTGTAGCCGTGACATCAGACGTTCGGTCCGAGGTCGATAAATCAGAACAGTTTCCAGTTTGGACGCCATTGCCCTTTACGCCCGTGGTGGTTCAGGGGGCGGCGATGGGCAATTGGAGGATGAAGCAGGCGCCGCCGAGCGGGGAGGGCTCGACCCAGACGGCTCCGTAGTGGGCTTTCGCTATATCCCGGGTGATGGTCAAGCCGAGGCCGGTGCCGGGGCCGCCCCGCTGGGAAATGGCTTTGAGCTGGTACATCCGGTCGAAGATGCGTTCCCTGTCCTTCTCCGGCACGCCGGGGCCATCGTCGGACACCGCCAGCCGGGCACTGCCGTCGCTGCGGCCGACGTGGACCTGCACCTGGTGGGTGGCGTGGTGCTGAGCGTTGTCCAGCAGATTGGTGATGATCTGGCAGATCCGCGTGCGCATGGCTGTGACCTCGACACCGGGAGTGCAGATGACTTCGATCGAGATGGGGTCGTTCCGGTCCGCGACCTCCTGCCTGACCAGTTCGCACAGGTCGATCCGTTCCCAGTCGGCTTGGGCGGCGCGGGAACGGGCGATCATAAGAAGTGCGGTAGCCAGCGCATCCAGTCGATCCACTCCACGTAGTACCGCCTCCAGCACGCGGGGGTAGTCGGCTTCGCCGGGACGAGTAGTCGCTTCTTCCACCGTGACGCGTATCCCGGCCAACGGGGAGCGGATCTCGTGGGCGATGTTGGAGGTGAACTCCCGCTCACGGTCCAGCATGTCCAAGCTCACGTTGATGTTGTCGACCAGCTGCGTCACCTCCTGCGGGCCATGCTGCCGAGCGATTTGGGCGCGTTCATCGCTGACGTTGATCTCGGCGAGGTCACCGGAGATAGAACGCACGCGTCGCAGCAGCCGGCGGACAAGCACCTGGCCCGCAACCGCGGCGGCCAGCACCATGGCGAGATTCCACCACCGTTTGTGAGAACTGGTGTCCCTCCCTGGACTTGCGCGCTCCAGCCGCTCGCTCAGAATTGATCTGCCCATCAGATACTCCCCACGAATCCCGCCGCGTAGGCTCCCTACCCTTCGATCAACCATTCACCACGATCGATTGCCGGCACAGCGGGTCAATACTCCGTCGACCTCGTCGCGTACGTCGAGCTCGGTGCGCGACCTGACCGGCGCCCGCACCGGAGGGCGGATCAACGCTCGGCGCTCGACGGATCGTCGTTCCTCTCTCTGGGAGGAAGGTGATGGCGATGCGTGAGAGCCATCCAGTGGTCTACAAACGGTGCGGGTGCACCGAACGGAGCGGGCGGTGGCCGCGGCACGCGGGCTTCGCCGGGGCGAACTGGCCGGCCTGCGCTGGGTGGATCTCAGCCTGGAGACGGCCGAACTCAACGTGGTCGAGCAGTTGGTGCACGTCGGCTGGAAGTTGGTCCTGTTCCCGCCGAAGAGCGCGGCCAGCAGGCGCACGGTCGCGCTGGATTCGGAGACGGTGCGGTTGCTACGCCGTCATGAACGCGACCGGCGGGCGGAGAAGATCCGTCGCGGGGAGGCCTGGGACGATAGGGAACACGTCTTCACTCGTCCGGATGGCGCTGCGGTGGCGCCGGACTACCTGAGCTACCGGTTCCATAGGCTGGTGCGCAGGAGCGGGCTGCCGCCGGTGCGGTTGCACGACCTGCGGCATGGTGCGGTCACGCTGGCGCTGGCCGCGCACGTGGATCTGCCGGTGGTTCAGGACCAAGTCGGCCACGCCGGCATCGTGTTGACCGCCGATACCTACACCTCGGTGCTGCCGGAGCTGCATCATCGGGCGGCCGGGGCGACGGCGCGGCTGGTGCTGTCGGCAGCGCGCGGGACCGCTCGGAAGGTGCTCAGGGGGCGATGCGGCTGGATGACCCATCCGTGTCCCAGGCCATGATCGAGTGATCTCCGGTTGAGGTGAACACCCAGTTCAGAGGTGGTGGGGCGCCAGGGACTCGAACCCTGAACCGACGGATTAAAAGCGCCCTTGGTCAATGCCGTCTACTGCCGGCGTGTGCCGTCTTCTGTCATTCCGTCCTCCATTGTCCCCCGTGGTCTGCCGCCCAATCACGCTGTGTGCCGCACCGTGTTCCGTACACACGAGCAACCACCGAGCAATCAGCCGTCCTTGACCACCCATGTTGTGGCACTCTGGTCTGCTCGCCACTGGCGCGCCCTGGTTACCAGGCATGCTCGGCGAACAGGAGCCCTGTCAATGACCACCCAGTACGAGGACGTGCGAGAGGCCGCTGCTGCACTCATGGAGGCGATTTTGGAAGAGCTCGCTTCGGTCGAGGTGGAGCCAGCCTTCGTTGAGTATGTCGGCAGGGACGGATGGCAGCGCCGCTTCCAGGAGACACTTGTCGTTGTCCGGCGCACCCGGTGGCGGCACCCTCTGGTGTTGGCGAGTTACGACTGGTGGGATCGCTTGCCGCAGATGAAGACGTTGCGCACGGTGCTAACCAGTCATAAGGAACTGCATGACAGGGTGGACACCCTGATCGGCTTCGACTTCTCGGCCAGCAGACGAGATCTGATTCAGATGCTGATCGCGGACCTTCTCACGCCGCTGGTGGAAGAGTCTCATCGGTATACCTTCGATCGGGCGGCGTTCGATTCCGTGTACGAGCGGGTCGAAGCTGGCCTACTCGCATCGACCGTCCGGCTGCTTCAGGTCGTGCCGCTACTCGGGTTCGACATGGCGCTGCACGCGCAGGTCGTTTTGGGCGACGGACTGGTCATTCGCTCGATGACCGATTTAGAATTATCAGCCGCCATCCAGACCGGACTACCGGATCAGGCGGCATCGAGCACGTTGAGCCGGACGGTGTCGAGGTTCTACCAGCACGCTGTGACCAAGGAGACCACCTACCCGATACGGGTGGGGGATGTGCCCGGCCCTGTCGTAGTGCCGCAGCCGATCGAGGATGATGCGTTACGGCTTCAGACAGCGTTGCGCCTGGTGTGTGGGGGCTCGGTAACCACTGGCCGCCCGTTTCAGATGCAGCACCCTGACGATTTCGGTGCCAACCCTGGGTACTCGGCTTCGTTGAGCTGGAGCCAATCGCCCGACCTGGAACGGCCGACCCTCCTGCTCAGTCCAGCTCAGATCGTATCGATCCGGCAGATCATGGCCATGCTGACCACACCGGTGATTGCCGCTAACCGGCCACTGCAGATGGCGATTCGCCGTTTGGTTTCAGCCGGATCTCGGGGCATACCCGAAGATCGCCTCGTCGATTTGGTGATCGCAGCGGAGGCTCTGTTCATTCATGGTCCAGGGCATGGTGCAACACAGCACAAGAAGGCAGTCATCGCGTCTGGTGCAGCATCGCTGCTCGCGGATGACCCAGAGCTCGGCGCACGTGGCGGCGAGATCTCTCGGTTCTTCCGCGGCGCGTATGAGCGCCGCAACCATGAAGTGCACGCGGACCCCAGACGGCCGGCGACCATTCGTCTTCTCGATGGCTCTCCCGCAGTGACCCTGCATGCCTTTGTGGAGGACCTCGAACGCGTGATGCGCCATGCCGTCACCTTGACCATCCAGGAGCACGCTTCCAGGTAACCGAGCCCGGTAGCGGGCTGACTTGTGACCCTGACATGAAACTTGAGCGCAGCCGGGCAAACTGCAGTGAGGCTCCGCCGACGCCGGGTTTGCTGAAATTGACCATGACCAAATGGACCGTCCGGTACCGTTCTGACCTGTGACGGGCTGCTAGTCGCCATCGTCAGTAACTAACGGCCCGCGCACCATCCGAAGGGCAACGACGGGGTCAGCCGAATCGTCGTTGTGCTCGTGTCCTCTTGAACCAGCGGATCGCTTGTGGTCGACATCCGACGGACATGGCGACGGGTCACAATCAAGGCGCACCGTAGAGCCAGCCACCAAAATTCACCGTTCCACATGCACGGTCAGCAGGAGGCATAACGTGACGGACTTCGCTCTTACGGCTGATATCCCGCTTGGCCCGTTCGAAGGTGCCCCGATCACGGCGTACAGCGCGAAGGGCAAGAACGCTCGGTTACATGCGACGGCGACCTGTCCGCAACTCCGCACGCGTGACGTGCTGATGTCCACGGTGCCTTTGAATGGCATAGCCATGGAGCGGATGTGCAACCGGTGTGCTGCGTGGGGCCGCTGGGCGAGGGCCGGAACGTCCCTTGGCATCTTCCTGGAACAGGTGGGTGGGCTCGGGCTGGTCTACGAATTGGCGAGCTACCGGTCAGATGACCCCGACGAGTTCTCGCGCGAACAGATCGCCGAGGCGGAAGCGCTCCTCCGGAATGCACAATCGAGTGACGAAGAGGAGGACCTACCAGAGGGTTATTGGGAGGCCCGGCAGCTTCGCGAGTCCATACTGCCTGATCAGCTGTGGCGCGCAGCTGACAGCCTTCGGCTGGCCTGGGGCGTGATCAGCCGCTATCCGTGGCTCGAGCAGTGGGCGCGCCCTGCGCTCGATGAGAAGACCGCGCATCTAGAAGATCTCCGATCTTCATTGGCACAGTTCATTGATCCGCGCGCGTTGCTCGAGTCTGCTGTCGCCTTCGTTGACCCTCTTCCTCCGCTGCCGACACCCCAGCCGGCGCTTCAGCCGCTTGGAAACGAACACCAGGTGCGGCAAGTCCTTGAGCGCCTTCGGCGCGACTGGCGTAGATCGGTAGTGCATGGCTGGACTGGCGTAGCTGAGTCCCAATACTCCGGCTATAGGGCTGTCTACGAGGCCCTTGGGAGGAAGCGCAAGGGAGCCGCCGAAGCGCGAACCGCGATCGACGACATGGTCCGCGCCTGGAGAGGCGCGGTACGGCAGTCCGCGGCTGAGGAACATGGATCTGCGACGGCGGACAGGCTCATCGTGGCGTCGATCCCGTTCCGTCAGCACGCTGAAGAGCCTGGGCACGAGCGGCCTTCGATCTGGCAATCGCTCTCGCCGTGGCAGCTCGGCGTGATCTGTCATCACGCGGTAGCGGTGGACTGGGCGCGTCGCCGGGTTCTCCTCCAGGTATCCCCGGTGATAGCGGAGCGCCTCCTCGCAGAAGATGAAGCCTTGGGCTGTGTCGAGGTGACCGACTCGGAACAGGACCACGCCAAGCTCCTCATCACCCCGGCCGACGCTATCGCGGTCAGGTCAGGTGTACTGCTCCCCGGCAGCCTGGATGACGGGCCGATTCATGAGCGCCGCCTGATTACATTGGCCGATATCGAGGCTTTACGGACTTCGCGTGGCGTGGGCAACGATCCGTATGTGGTGTTCTCGGCCATCAACGGAGTTGAAGCGCTGCCGCTCCACGTACTAGGAGATCGCTGCGCGCGCGGCTGGCAGGGGGTGCTCCTGGCGGGCCCGAATGACCTTCCCGCAGCGGTCATAGCCCCGTGGATGGAACAGGTCGCCGCAGCTCGACGCCAACCTCACCAAGCGCCGCTTCCTATGGCTCACCACTCGCTAGACGAGGAGGACTTCGCACAGGACCTATCGATCGCGGCCGGGGAGCGAGTGCTGGAACAGTCGTACGCTTTCGGGTTCCGGCCTGGCGACGACAATGCACGTCTAATATCACGGCACCTCGGCCTTCTCGCCATCGCCCGCGGTGTTCACGATTTACGGAGCCTGACCTACGAATACGGGGATGAGTTGCAGCCCATTCCGGCCGCGGTATGGAAGGCACTGCTCGCCTTCCGTCAACTCAATCTACGCCCTTTCCAGACCGGCCTGCCGCACGGCCGAGGCCCCAGCCTGGGATTGCCACTTGGAACGCTTAGCGACGCCCAGATTTACACTTCCAACGCCGACCCAAATTATGGCAAGGGACACGCGGCATCGTGCCGCCATATACGAGATGGGCGTATCGCACTGCACCCTAGCGATGCTTTGCTCACGGTCGTCGATCTGATCGAGAGGCAGTTCGATTGGTGTCGTCGATGCGGGGGGTATGCGGTGCGCCGCTTCAATACCCATCAGCTTGAGCACTACCGGGCGGCCCATCGACTTCAGGAGATCAGCGATGATGTGAGCTGGCTGACGACTCGAGGAAAAACGATCACTGGGGATGAACCGGCACAAGCGGTGGCGGGCTTCAGTGAAGAGCTCGCGCATTTGCACGACTGGAACCCCGATCCAACTTCAGACACCTACACGCAAGAATTCCATCTATGGCGTGAGGCGGTTCAGTCGGTGAGGGATGCCCTAGACCGTCTTCTGATCGCGGAATGTAATTCCGACTTCCCCTCGGCCCCCGATGGGAAGGTCCTCCCCTTCGCGTCCGCTCCCCGTCGTCCGTCACACGATAAATAACAACAGCAGAGAGACGAAGGCGGGGCAGTTCAGCGCCATTCCCCTCGCCTGGCGGCGTCGGAATCCACGGCTGGCCCGACTCGGACGCCACCGACCTCAACCTACCTCGGGGTCCTCACCGCGACCACGTAATCTCGAACCCGACGGCCGCCCACGATCAGGCGCACAGTCTGAGCACTTGGGCAGCCGCCCAAGTTGGATTCTGGGGCCAATACGCTCGTCGAGAGCCTCGCCAGAAATTACTCCCACGTCTCGAGAACGTCGCTTACCGAGGGAGCGTTCTTTGACAGCGTCGTCCGCCAGTCCAGGCGGCGGCGGTGCTGAAGGTGGCCGATGACGACTATGCGCGCCACGCCAAGTTCGGCGGCTGTCTGGTCGACCCAAGGCGCACTGATGCGGGCTGGGATGTTGGGGACGCCGTGCGGGAACACCAATCTCGTAGCCTCGCGATCCGCGTCCTTCTCCCGTTCTGTTTCGTTGCTTTGAGTGTCATCGAGCCCTTCGACGATGAGGTGTTCGGCGTCGACGTGCCCAAGTAGGATGTGCGCGATCTCATGAAACAGAGTGAATGGGTGTGCCCGCAGAGTTGGTGCGGACTTTCCGGTGGCCTGACTGGCTACCGATCGGTGAGCGGATCGACACCGACGCGCCGTGGACCGTCGAAGGCGGGCTCGCCCTCCTGGACAGTGCTGGAGGCGCCTTGCTAGACCGTCGCGGTTTCCTGATTCTCAGCAGCGGCACGGCGGTGTCCGTAGCCAACAACTGGCTGACCATCGAGCCTCCCCAACTCGTCTCCGCGCTGCGGGGCGGTCGAGTAGACGCCGGACTGGTGAGCTGCTTCGAGCAACGGCTACCTGCTCTACGCCGCATCGATCACACCCTGGGCGGCGGTCACGTCGGGACGGTGGTTGACTCCGAGTTAACGCTGGTGACCAATTTGCTCTCCAGCGGTTCGTACTCCGCGAGCACCGGCCGCCGGCTCTTCGCCGTCGCCGCCGAGCTGGGACGCATCGCCGGATGGGCGAGCTGCGACGCCGGGCTCCACGCCGCCGCCGAACGGTATTGGATCGCAGCTCTTCGGGCTGCTCACCTTGCGAAAGACCGGGGTATCGGGGCCAACATCCTCAAGTCCATGAGCTTGCAGCAGGCCGAGGCCCAGCGGCTGGACGAGGCATTGGCACTGGCACGGGCGGCCCGAGACGGTGCGAGACAGGCACCTGCGCGCGTGGTGGCGATGCTGACCATCCGGCAGGCGCGAGCGCACGCCTCACGAGGCGAAGCCAACGAGTGCGAGAAGCTGCTCGTCGCGGCCGAGGAAGCGATGTCCCGCGCGGACGATGAGCCCGCGCCTTCCTGGGCCGCCTACTTCGACGAGGCCGAGTACTGCGCCCAGGTCGCCGCGTGCTACTTGCTGATGCGTCGTTACAAGGCCACGGACCGCTGGCTGGGCCAGACTCTCGCGCTGCAGCCGGATGAGCGCAGCCGGGACCGGGCGACCTATTTCATCTGGAGGGCCGATAGCGTTCTCAACCTCGGGGAGGTGGAGCATGCGTGCGCACTGCTCGGCGAGGCCATACCTGACATCGCATCCGCCCGTTCCGCGCGTAATCGCAAGAGGCTGCTTGAGGTTCACGACAAGCTCAGCAAGCACCGTCGCCTCCCCGCGGTACAGGAACTACAGGAACGGTTGAAACCCTTGATCACATCAGCGGCATGAGTGAAGACATTCAGCGCGTCGCCGTAGTCACCGGCGGCAACAGGGGGCTTGGCCGCGCTATCGCTTCCGCCCTGGCCGAACACGGCCTTCACGTTGTGCTCACAGCCCGCAGCGAGCAGGCCGCCGAGCAGGCGGCGGAGGAACTGGCTGGGCAAGGACTCTCTGTTTCCGCCCATCAGCTCGACGTGACGGATCCGGCGAGTGTTGTTCGCGCAATGGCCGACACCGGCTACACGTACGGCAGGCTGGATGTGCTGGTGAACAACGCCGCTGTCGCCATCGATCGTGAGCGGCCTGCCACCAGCGCGGATATGGAGAGAGTCCGCGCCACCCTCGATGTGAACCTCATGGGTGCGTGGCGGTGCTGTACGGCCGCCATTCCGGAGATGAAGAACAACGCATACGGCCGGATTGTCAACGTGACGACGCACATGAGTCAGCTTTCTCGCATGAGCACCGGGAGCGCCGCTTATCGCGTCTCGAAGGCCGGCGTCAACGCGCTGACGTGCATCCTGGCCGCCGAACTACGCGAATCCAACATCCTGGTTAATTCGGCATCGCCAGGGAAGGTGTCCACTCGCCTCGCGTACGGGAAAGCCGACCAAACTCCCGAAGCGGCGGTTGACGCTTTCGTCTGGCTCGCCACGTTGCCGAATGATGGCCCCACTGGTGGCTTGTTCTATCGACGGCAACAGTTGGACTGGTAGCCCGTGACTCGAGCCGTGCAGAGCGTGGAAATACCGCGAACTAAGAGTCGCGAGACAACAAGAAGACTACGCGAATTCCCTTCCAGTGCAAGGCGGGATCCGTTTGTCTATCATCTGTGAACAACGCGTTCCTCTGGCCGCAAGGCCCTGATCCCCGAAGGCGATTCCTCATCGGCCATCAGCGGCTCCCTTTCGAGAGCGGCGTGGCAGAGGCTAGGGATTTATCACAGCCCACACCCAGCCTTTGTGATGGGGTCGGCGAAAATCGCAGGAATGAGCCTGTACGCGCGGCTGAGCGGCTCCAGGCAGCGTTGCTGAAACGCGGTCTGGAGACGGATACGCATGTGCTCACTTCGAGCCAGGCGGCGATCTCGGTAGCACCCGGCCTGCTTGTGCGCACGGACGGAAGGTATCTCTGGTGGGTGGTTTGGGGGCCGGATGGGACCCGGCGGAGCACGCCGCGCTTGGCTGTCTACATGACGCCGGAGTTGGCGGCTGAGCGGCTCTCGCAGCACCCAGCGGTGGTAGAGCGCCTTCGATCCGACAGCGGAAGTGCGACGCATGGAGCAGCGTAGGGGTCCGGCAGGGAAGCCGGCGTCCCGGCTACGGGAGGAGTTGGGCCACGCGGGGATCTCGGCAACGGTCAGTTTGGGGTTCGGGCTGGCGCTGGTGATGGCCGACCAGGTGAACGTGTGGGTGGAGTTCGGCCCGCAGGGATGGGGCTTCCGCTGGTGGACTGGCCGGGTCTCGGACCGGGGTCTGTGGGACTACACCTTCTGCCCTGCTTCAGCAGTAGAGAGGGTCGTCCGACTGATCGGGGCTCGTGTCCGTGAGGTGCGTCGGAAGACGGTTTCGGTGCGAGAGCTGGGCCGCTTGCAGCTGGCGGCCCAGCTGGCGGATGCGGCGCCCATGGTGTCAGGGGTCAGGTCGGCCCTGCAGGCAAGCGAGGACGCATTGTTCGGCAGCGAGAGGTGTACGTCATGACGGTGCCGGGTCCGCTCGGGGTGGGCGTGTACGACGGCTTGGAGGTGGAGTATCAGACGCGCGGCGCGCTGGTGTACGTGCGTGATCCCCGCGACGCCTCTCATGGATACGTGCGGGTGAGCCTGGCGCGGTGGTCCCGTTTCGTGGGGGCGGTCAAGGCCCGCCAGTTCGTCCCGCAGCAGGAGGGCGACGTCGTCACGGTCACGATTGGGGACCTGTGGAACGCCGGAATCGTCACCGCGTCCGCCTTCCTGGTGACCAGCGCGCACACCTGGGAGATCTTCTGCAGGGCGGTCAGGGCCGGTGCGTTTGACGCGATCGACGCCACCTCGGCGGCTGGGCAGGGCGAGTACCCCTCGGATTCGGCCGGTCTCGCCAGCGGGTGACCGGTCCGTTGTGAGCTGTGCGGCGGGGCAGTGAGATGCCGGGACTGGCAGGCGTCGCCTTGTTCATCCTGCTTCGCCGCGCGTACGACAGGTGCGGGGGGATCGGCCACAGCCCCGCACCTCTGGCCTGCTCCGTCTCCGGGTCAATGCGCCTGACCATCTGGCCTGATCAGTATTCCTGGGGGTGCTGCCTCCGCGCATGACTCGGTCGCTCCCGCACCCAGCCGCTTCCGGGAGTCGCCTACAGGTCAGGGACGCGACGGTCAGGCATCGGAGGCGGGGGCGGAAACGGCCAGCGTTGATCTCGCGAATAGAATATAGCGGACAAAGGGAAGGGTAAGCCAATTGGCTTGCGCCAATTCTCCCCATCGCTGGTCGTGCCGGGTTGATGGGAACGCAGTCCCTTCGGTTCCTCACTAGTCGCAGTCGATCGCGAGACTGTTGGGTAACATGAGAAAGATGTGTGGATTGTGTGATTTGATAATCGTTGGGTGTGTGACTGAAAAGCGATGTGTCATTAGAAATTCTTGATCGTCCGCAGTTCTTGAAGGTCATCTCTGCAGGGTAGATCGCCGGTGAGCGTCACATATGGCGAAGCCCGTTTTTCGGGGGTGACGAGTGGTCCTATGGAAAGTTACTTCGTCCGAGGGGAAAGCTGAGCGCCTGTCGCTGGCAATCGGGGTCGGCGTCGCTGGCTGGACTGCGATACTGGGCTGCTTGGCCGGGGCGGCTGTGCCATCTTCCCGGGAACCGTGGTGCAATGCGACGATATCCGCGGAGGCGCAGAGGTACTACGACGCTGACAAGTGGTGCGCTCTGATCAAAGAGGAACTCGCGAAAGGGCGTGTCCCTGACTACTGGGGCCTGCTGGAGAAGGCGAGGCGCCGACCGATAGCCGAAACCTCAAATGCGCCTGGGCAGAGATCTGATGTGGAGGCGACGGAGCCGAAGCGACAGAACGCCAAGGGGGCGCGCGGCCCAAGGGATACTCGGCCCAGAACACGTCCCAATCCGCAGCCCCGCCACAATCTGCAGGGGCATGTCCGTCATTCGCTTACCGCTACGAAACCTGCTACGACCAAGGCCGCCGAGCCGAGAAAGAAGCAGGAACGTGAATTCCTGCGGCCGTCCTCTCCTGCTCGGGGCCGACGTCAGGGAACGTCCACCTCGTCGCCGACTCCCGCGCCGTCCACGCCCTACACGCAGCCTGAGCTTTCGTCTGGAGGAGCCACTTCCGTGGGGCGGCCCTCGGGGTTGACGGTTCACCTGGATAGGACCAGTGGAACAAGCGTCGCTGCCGGGTGGGCTCACGCCGCTTCCGCCGTGTTGTTCGGCGTCTTCGTGATGGCGGTCAGCGCGGTCCTCATCCAGAGGTCCCGCGCCCTGACCGGAGGCGCTGTCGCGGGGGTGCCCGGAGCGTCGCTTCCGGTTCCGGTGATTCCCGACACCGATCCCATGCGTGAGTGCAGGGCATCTGCCGAGCCGTCGGAACCTTCGGTTACGCCGCGGCAATCTGCTGAAGGGGCGGCTGGACGCGCTGACATGACGCTTGAGGCCGACCTTGGAGAGGTGGGGGAGACCTCAGTCACCGAGGTTGTCTCGCCTAAGGCGGCCACCTCCCCGGGGCTGCAGCTCAGGGTTCCGCCGTCTGCTCTTGTCTCCGGACGGCTGTTTGGAAGGACCCGGGTGCAGGCAGCGGACCGGGAGGTCGGCTTCACCCGAGCGGAAGGTCGGGACCTGTTCGCGCTGCTGGCCACGTCGAAGGACGGCGTGCGACAGGATCTCGTTATCGAACATCTGTGGCCTGGGCAGGGAGAGCACGGGTCGCAGCACCTGGAGACCGGGGTCCGTGACATCAACGCGGCGATGCGTAGCGCGACCGGGCTGTCTACCGGCGTGAGGTTCGTGATCAAGACCGGGCAGTGCCGGCACCTTGCCTCGGCCTTCTTCGACATCGACCTATGGCGGTTCGAGCAGGCGCATCTGGTGGCGAACACGGCGCCGGGGGAGGACACCCGGGTGCAGGCGCTCAGGCAGATGGTCGCCATCCATGAGGGGCCGCTGCTCGCTGAGCGAGATGATCTGTGGTGCCTGCCGCTTCGGCAGGCCGCGGCCCGGAAGGCGACGAACGCGGTGATGAGGCTGGCCGAGCTGGAGCACAAGACCGACCCGGATCACGCGCTGGATCTGCTGACTCTCGCCGTGGACCGGATCGATCCCTACAGCGAGGTCCTGTGGTGCCGGATCATGACCATCCATGGTGAGCTGGGACGGCTGCCGGCCGTACGCGCGGCCTTCCAGCAGTTCACCGAGCGGCTGCGGGAGGTCGATGCTGAGCCGAGCCGTCAGGCGAGGCAGATCTACCGCGGGCTCGCCGGGTAGCGGCGCGTGACGAGGCGAGGCCCTGGACGGACGCTGGGCCAGGACCTCTCCTCGCGTGGCCAGAGACCGATGCCGGGATGGACCGGGACAGCCCGTCCCAGTCCTGCCGGGGCTCGTTTCCAGAAGCGGATCGAGGTCATGGGCGGAGGAGTTCTCGATCTTCTCGGCTGTAGGTGGCCTGCGTCTCTGGGCTGAGGAGCTGGGTGGGACGGGTGTCGTAAATCTGCGCGAGGAGTCGCACCACACGCGCTGGTGGACGGCGACCGGACTCGGGCCAGCTCTCGTATTCGTACAGCCTGCTCTCGCGTAGCGGAGCCGCCCCCGTGCCCTCAAGGGCGTTGAAAGCAGCCAGGGCCTGGGCGGCGGTGAGACCGGCGGCGTAGCGGTAGAGGCGTAGCGGTGCGACGTCGTGGTCGAGGGACAGTACGACGGCGATCTGGTCGACAGAGAAGCCGTGGCCGCGCAGGTGGAAGCCGCGGCGGCGGCACTCGAGCAGGGTTTGGTAGCCCTTCCCAGACATGATCACTCCCCCTCTGGTGATGTTCGCTGGCCGATCGGGCGGACCGTAGGGCGCCTTCCGGCGAGCTCTCCAGTCGATGTGGGTGATCCATCCGTCGGGACGCGACCCGCCCAGCGCTATGGCGGTGTGTTGGCACAGGTCAACGCCTATTTCGGCGTGGCGGGTGACGGGATGGCTGTGGGGGTTCAATTCGGGCGCGGAGTCGGTTCATGGTGTGGGCCCCATCCCGGGGGACGGCCGGGACGACATGGAGGTGCCCTGACGATGACCGGACGCGAGAACGCGGACGCGATTGTGCTGGATGACGGCGGACGGGACGGATTCCCCGGCCTGCCGCCCGGCCCTGCGCTGGTTCGCCGGTGGTGGAGCGGGCTCGGCGGGCCGATGCTGTGGCGCAGGAATTTCCCCGGGCGGGAGGATCAGGTCACGGCTGCCCGGAAGATGGTGCGCCTGCTGCTGGAGGACACCGCGCGGGCCAGCGATGCCGAGTGGATCACGGCAGAGCTGGCCGCCAACGCCCTGTTGCACTCGCGCTCGGGTCTGGGGGGTGGGTTCTTCCTGGTGGAGGTGCTGCGCGGCCTGCACATGGCTCGTATCACCGTCTATGACCTCGGCGGCGGAGGAACCCCTGCCGTTCAAGCGCGGAGGCCGGGGCAGGACATCGGCGAGCACGGGCATGGCCTGCGCGGAGTACGGCAGCTCGCCGCACGAGCCGGGGTACGAGGAGATGCGACCACCGGGCACGCGGTCTGGGCGCAACTCGCCTTGAACTGCGGTGCGAGCGCGCGGACCGCATGATGGCTTGGAGCACGCGGACTCAGCGGCCGGGTTCGGGCCCAGGACCAGTGCCGGATGGTGAGGAGGTAATTCGTCGCGAGCTGCAGGAGTTGCGGAAGGAGTTCCCGAACTGGGGCTTCCTCGTTCTCCACAAGATGTGGGTCGCAGTCCGTGGGAAGTCCATCATGGTCACCGCCGACACCCCCACGGGGCTGCGGGCCGGATTGCCGCCTGCGCCCGCTGATCCCCCCGTCGTGCCCGCGCTGGCCACGACGTGGCCTATGACGGCCGACGACGTCCTGCCTGGGGCGATGACATGCTCGCCCACGATCGCGGGCGTGTGGCCCTATACAGCGGTTCCACCAGTGACGACGCGGCGGGCCCGGCAGCCCGGCCGCCGTCGCCGTGGCCGGGCGGGTGCTTGACGTCTGGGGTGAAGGTGGGCGTCGATGTCATAGAGCGATCGCAGTGTGCTGTAGCGGCATCTTCGATGGTGCCGCTGGGGCCAGGGCACGGCGGAGACCGAACCCCGCTGCCTCGGCCCTCCAGGCGCGGAAATCCCTGACGACCGTTCCGTGCGCGAGGCCGCCAAGGTGCTCGAGCTTCGCGTTCTGGTGGTGGCCGGACGAGAGGCTGTCCGGGACACCAACGGATTTCGCTACGCGGGCTGTCTCATCCCTGCGGTGTTCGCTGGTGCGTCCCATGTTGCCGCTGGCGTTGCGTTCGCTGTAGCCGCTTGGACCGCATCGACGCCGAGCCGGTGTTCGCACCGGTGAACCCGGTCCGGGGCGATGCGTTGCGCCGCCAGACTCGCCCTACGGGCGACAAACCAATACGTGCGGCGCCGTACGGATGCGGGTCGTCTCAATCCGCGGTGGTTCCCGCCGTACGTAGCTTTCCCTCCGTACCGAGTCGGCCTTGGTCCGGCCGCCGGCCGGACCGCCGGCCGAGACCCATGGGCGATGCCCCGCCAACTCGCCCGGTCTGCGCGCTTGTAGCCGCCTGCTCGGCCTGCGACCGGTCTTCTCCGCTGGGGACGGCGTGATCACCCTGGATGCAATGCGGTATGGCCTCCGCACGTGCCCGCAAGGGACCTACGGGACCTGGGCCGGTGCCCGGGGCGGCGCGGGCGGCCCCAGCGAGCTCAGCGATCCTTGCGACGTGCGGCTTGCCCTCGTCGGCGAGCCACCGCATGCGCTGCAGTCCCTCGTAGATGATCACCTTTCGCAGGCGGTCGTCATCGCCCGCTTCGGCATGCGTGACCAGGACATCGTCACGGCTCCACATCAGCGCCCATCCGTGGCCGTAGATGTGCAGCCTGCGTACGTGCGCCGTGTCCACTTGATCGCGGCCGGTTCCATGCGTGCGCCCCCTTTCGGTCCCTGTCGCACCGCCGAATACGCCCGGCGGCTATTTCGTGGTGCGAATCTATGGACACTCGACGGGGCCGGTCCAGTCAAGTCGATTCGGCAGCTGATTCATGACTCTTTCGGTCTCGGCTGAAAGATTAGGTAGTGCATCCATAGCCTTCGGTGAATTCGCCTCAACGGGACTACCTAAGTGCATCCGGCCTGGAAGCCGCACCTCGGAAAGATGGATACCAGCAGGTGGGGGAGATTCTTGTTAGGCGAGCCTCTCCGAAATGGGGCGGCTGAAAAATGTTCCGCGACATGCTTGCAACGCGCGCCGATGCGAGCGATGGTCGAGCTCCACGAAATCCATACCGGCCAAACAGCGGGCCGGTATGTGGCTGGAAAGGAGCCTTACCAATGGTCGCTATCACCGTCACGGAAAACGCGTACGACATTGACGCGAACGCGATTTCTACCGTCCCGGACGACAACGCCCCGGCCACCCCTCACACCGGCACCGCGCTGAACACCCGTGAGGAGGCCGTATGGGCCGCGCTGGCGGCCAGCCCCGGTACGTCGGTCGCCATGATCGCGGCTGCGGCCGGAATCAGCCGGGTGACGGTGGGAAAGATCCTTAATCAGTTCGAGGCCGAGGGGCGTACGACGCGAGTTCCCGGCGGGCACGACGGCCGGGGCCGCACCCCTGACCTCTGGTACCCCGCCGATGGCACGGTCGTCTCGGACGGGGACGCCCCGGAGGAGGCTCCTGACTCGCCCGGCTCGGATGACCCGGCCGACCCGGACGTCCCCGCCGTGAGCGACGTAGACGACGAGGGCAGTGCGGACGAGGAGGAGGCCACCGATGCAGCGGTGCCCGCAATGGATGGCCACCTCGATCAGGCCGACCCGGAGGGCGCGGTCCCGGCCGACGTAGCCGGTGACACCCCCGGCCTGGACAGCGGCGGCTCGGATGACGCCCCGGACGAGGCCACTGACTCGCCCGCTGAGGTGCCGGACTCGGACGACACGACCGACTCGGACACGACCGACTCGGACACGGCCGACACGGATGCGGACGTTCCGGCCGACGATTCCGAGGATGCGGCCGAGGCCGAGGACCCTGCCTGGGCATGGGCGCGGACGGCCCTGCTGGAGCTGGCCGACCTGATCACCGGAGCAGTCAGGGCGCTCGACGATGAAGGGGACGCGGTCACGGCGTTGGGCCGGTTGGAGATGGCCGTGGCCAAGGCCCCGCAGGCGCACCGGGACGCCCGCGCCGTGCTGACCGGCACCAGTCCCTCCGGCCGGGGAACGGGCGGACGTGGGAACACCGGCGGCGGTACGGGCGCGGGTGGGGCTCGTCCCGGTCACCTGCGAGACCGAGTGCTGTCTCACCTGCTCGACCATTCGGGGAAGGACTTCACCCCGTACGAGATCGGCCGGGTATTGGAGAGCTCGTCCGGTGCGGTCGCCAACGCCCTGGACCGCCTGGTCGGCCTCGGGCAGGCCGAGCTGACCTGCGAGCGTCCCCGCCGCTACGCCCTCGCCGTCAACCCCGCCCCCGGCGACTGACGGCGGCCCGTGGGATGGGCCGTCCCCGAGGCGGCCCACCCCACACAGCACAGCCCCGGGTACCTGAGTCGGCGCGCCGTATGCCCCTCGCATCGCCGCAATCCGGCGGCGGTCCCGCGTCGGCGCAGCATCCATGGCCGAGCGTTCCAACCGCCGTGCCCACCCGGGCACACCGCCCGCTCTCCCCGTTCCCTGATCGCCCACCCCACCCACTCGTCTGTTTGTTCGGTTTCACCCATCGCCAAGGAGGCACTGTCATGGCCCACGAGATCGAGATCTTCGCCGACGGCTCCGCCGGATTCGCCGCCGCGACCAGGCCCGGCTGGCACCGGCTCGGCTACACCGCACCCGGCCCGATGACGGCCGAGGAGCTCCTGACCCGCTCCCAGCTCGCCGCCTGGAACGTCCGCAAGGTGCCGGTCGGCACGGTCACCGATCCGGACACCGGGCGGCCCGTGACCGCAGAGGAGGACTTCCTGGTCGTCCGTACCAACCCGGTGACGGGCGAGCCGGAACGGCTCGGCATGGTCGGAAAGGACTACAAGATCGTCCAAAACGAGGAGGTCGCCGAGTTCCTGCAGACCCTGGTCGACGAATCAGGGGCGATCTTCGACACGGGCGGCTCACTGAACGGCGGACGGCGCGTGTTCGTCACGATGCGCCTGCCCGAGCCGCTGATGGTCGGCGGCTTCGACCGGGTCGACCTGTATCTGGCGGCGTTCTCCCGGCACGACGGCTGGGGCGCGTTCACCACGGTCGCCACCCCTGTCCGGGTGGTGTGCGCGAACACCGAACGCGCCGCGCTGCGGAACCACGCCTCGATGTTCAAAGTCCGCCACACGGGCCATATCGCGGGCCGAATCGCCGAGGCACGTGAGGCGCTGAAACTGACGTGGCGGCACGGCGAGGCGTTTGCCGCCGAGGCCGAAAAGCTGCTCGCCACGCCGATGGACCTGAAGGAGTTCCGGCAGTTCGCCACCGCCCTTCACCCGGTACCCACCGACGCGAAACCCGTTACCCGCCGCAACTACGAGCTGGCGATGCGCCAGCTGGAGCTGTTGTTCACCGACGCGCCGACGAACGAGTCGATCAGGGGAACCCGCTGGGCGGCCTACAACGCGGTGACCGAGCGCCTGGATCATCGCAGCCCGGTCATCGGCCGCCGCGAGGCCGACATCGTGCGGGCCGAGCGTGCGCTGCTGGACGACCACGCCCACTCGAAGATCAAGACGCGGGCGTTCCAGTTGCTCGCCGCCTGACCGGGCGCTCGGCTTCCTCACCTCCCCCTTGCTCGTCCGGTACGGCTCGGCGCGGGGCCGTACCGGACCCCATCCCCGGAACCGCACCTCGGTTCCGGACCAACCACAGCACGGGGCCATCACGCCCGTCGGAGCACCGATCGAAGGAGAACCATGGGGCCGTTCGAGCAGATCGCTATCGACTACCTCATCGACGCCACCCGCACCCTGGACGAAGCCGCCAGCCGCTTCGCGTCCGCGTGGGAGACGGGGGAGTGCGTTACCGCCGAGGATTTGTCTCGCGCCGCCGTCGCGCAGCACCTTCGGGACTGGTGGCAGCAGGTCATGAACCAGATCGACGTCGATGAGGCGGTCGACATCGTGACCGCGATCATGGAGAGCCGCCGGGCCGCCGAAGCGTACCTGATCAGCGCCAGCCAGCTCTCGTACGGCGAACTGTTCACCCAGGCCATGGCCCAGGCCCGCCGTCAGGCCGCCCGGCAGTTCCTGGACTCCACCCGGCATCTCGCCGAGGCACTCACCGGCCCCACCTCCGCAGGCCGCTCCGCCCCCGCCACCGGCCCGGCCGGTGGGGAGCGCCGGGCGTGAACGCCCCTGCGAACCAGCTCAGAAAGGACATGACCACCATGGACGTCGTTACCGAGCCCGCCACCGGCGACGCAGCGGGCGAACCCGCCGGGGGACCGCAGTTCGCCCAGCTGTGGGAGCCGAGCGGGCCTGCAGTGCCGGACAGCTCCGCGACTCCGGACGCGCCCGCCGCCACGACTACCGTCCCGAGCTTCGCGGACACGTTCGCCGGGCCGGAGGCCCCGGACGGCGGCGAAGCCGAAGGGCTGGCGGCCCGGGTCGCTGAGGTCGTCACCCACGCTCGGCACGCCGACTATGCGGCATCGGCCGCGTTGGTCTGCCATGTTCAGCGCGGCCAGCGGCTCACCTCCGAGCCTCTATACAGCGCGGTCTACTCCCACGCCCTGCGCACCTGGTGGGAATTCGTCCCGGCTCAGATCAGCGAGAACAGCGTCGACGTCGCGCATGCCGTCCGGCGGGTGCGGGCGTGGGCGCGACACTACCTGACCGGCGAACCGGCCGCCGCACGGCCGGGCACACTGTTCGACCACGCGCTCGCGCACGCCTCCCGGGCCGCCGCCCGCCACTTCCTGGCCGCCTCGGGCGAACTCCTCGCCAGCCGGGCGGACGCCGAGGCGGCTACCGCCGGGCCAAGCCAGCACCAGACCAGCCGGTGACTCCGCTTGCCACCTCAACTCCTCGGAGTCGGCTTCTTCTCGGCCGGCTGCTGAAGCACCTCGCAGAAAGGACCCGTTCACCATGACCACCACCCGTGCCGACGCGAGCCGGGACGACACCGAGGCGTTCCGCTTCCTGGCCTGGGCCTGGAACGTCACCGTCGCCAAGGCGTACGCCGAAGGCCGGACACCCGAGGGGCGGCTGTCTCCCTGCGCATGGGCAGGCTTCCTGACCGCGATCTGGATCAACGAAGACCACATCAGTGAGGTGGACCTTTCGGTCCCGCTCATCGCGGTCCCTATCCCGAACGCCGGGCCCTTCATCATCGACGGCTGGCACCGCATCGCCCGCACCCTGCGCGAGCACGTCATCGAGCTTCCGGTGATCATCCTGACCGAGCAGGAGGAGTACGCCTGCCGGATCTACGGCGGCGACAAGGCTCCCACCGCCCGGTTCCGCTGACTCCATCCCATCCGGCGGCCGGGCGGAGATCCGGCCCCGTCACCCGTACCAAGGAGAGATGAATTATGGAGACGCTGGAAGCACTCATACGACGCAACGAGCGCACCAGCCGGGCCAAGTACGAAGCGGCTGCGGCCGAGCTGACCGGCCAGCTCGACAGGCGTTACCGGCTGACGTCCACGGTCCTGCAGGAAGTGACCTACGCCCAGGCCCATCACGTGTGGTGGGACATGGTGCTCATGCAGACCGACAAGTACGACGTGGAGGTAGAGGAGGCCCTCGGCCTCGTCCGAGCATGGACCACCCGCTACGTGGAGACCACCCTGCCCCGGGCCGTACCCGTTCCCCGTGTGGCGGAGGCGGGGGCCAGGGCCGCCGACCTGTTCGAGCATGCCCTGTCCGTCACTGGCCTGGAGGCGGGCCGCCGCTTCCTGTCGGCCACCGAGGGGGGCCGAGCGGCGTCATGATGACCGAGGTCGAGACCTTCCGTCTGATGGGGTGGACCTGGGACGTTTCCGCCGCCAAGAAGTACGCGGCAAGTCGTCACCCCGGTGGGCACCTGCGGCCGCGTCACTGGGCCGGTCTGCTCGCCCTGATCGACATCGACCAGGCGCACGCCGAGCTGGTGGACCTGAGCGAGCCGCTGATCGCCGTACCGGCCTCGCCCCGGGGCGGGCCGTTGGTGATCGACGGCTGGCACCGTATCGCCCGTGCGTTGCGGGAAGGGGTCACCGAGTTGCCGGTGATCCTGTTGAGCAAGGAAGAGGAGTACGCCTGCCGGATTCACGGCGGGAGCAGGTGCAACGGCTGGGCATAGCTGCCCGGCGGTGCAGGTGGTGTGCCCCGGTCGCGCAGGACATGTGCGCGGCCGGGGCGTACCTCCTGCACCACCGGACGCCGATGACCGGATCGGACAAGCTTCATTGGGGCGGAGAGGAAGCGGAGGCGGCGCGCTGCTGCTGAAGCCGCTTACGGAGCGCATCGAGGGACACCTTTCCTTGCGGCGTCTCGACCCGCCAGAAGGTCCAGCCGTTCACCTCGTACCCCGCTAGCTCCTGCGCGGGGTTGGACACCGCCTCGCGCCGCGTACCACGGAACTGGAGGCTGCCGTCGGGATTGACCACGGCTGTGTCTGTGTGGGACCGCGACTTGGGGACGAGGACCGTCCCGGGAGGTACCAGGCCCTCTCGAACCAGGTCGATCAACTTGATGTCGCTCTTGGTCTTCGTGGACTTCTTCCCCTTCGGCGTCGTCGCGCTCGGGCTCGAGGTCGCGACGACGGGACGGCCAGTCTCGCGGGTCGTCTTTCCTCGCTGGCTCTTTCGCAAGTCGAAGACCCGCCGCCCGGCGACGGGAGGGGTGGCGGTGAGCCTGTGGCCGAGGATGTGCAGCGTGTGCAGTACCGGGGGAATGTAGGTGCGCAGGCTGAGCTGCTCCTCGACGGAGATGCTGTCGTCCTGGGGCCGGTTGCCGTTGTGCAGCTGGACCTGGCCCGAGGCGTGTAGCAGGTCGTAGAGGTGGCCTTCCAGCCAGCCGGCCTCGGCGCTGTTCAGCGTCTTCTTCGAGTCTCGGCGTATGAGGACGGCCCGGTACCAATGATCTCGGGCCTTGAGATGTTCGCGGAGGCGGCTGCGCAGCCCTCGGGAGGCGGCCTTGCCCACGTAGGCGCCCCACCGGCCCGTGAGGTCGGGGCGGTCCAGGAGCAGGTAGACACCAGGCACGTCCCACTCGGGACCCAGGCGGGTCAGGGTGGCGCGTTCGGTGACCACGATCCCGACCACCGAGTGCTCAACGGTGATCTCAAAAGGGCCGTCCAGCGTCAGGGGAAGGGACACGCTCAGATGCGCGGTGGTGGGCTCCTGTACCTGCATGCCCCGGGCCTCCTTCATCACGAGCGAACCGAGATCTTCTCGGAGGGTACCGAAGCGATACCGTCAAGTGGCCGTGTGCTGCGAACGGTTCGCACTCAACAGCCCGTTGGCGCTGCCAAGCGCTCCGTTTCAGGCTGGAGTCTCTCAGCCGAGGTGCGGCTGCCGACGGTGAGCTAGTTCTGTCGGTGTATGTGCGTACCTTGTCCCTGCCAGAGTCAAGAGCAGGGAGGGGAGATGTTCGATCGCGGCGTGGACTATCCGACAGCGGTCGCCAGCTACGACGACGAGGGTGTGGACGCGGCCATCGACTGGTGCTGCGAGCACATGGAGGACGGCGACACGCTGACCGTGTGGACTAGCTTGAAGTCCAACCTGCGGAACTGCTCGCAGCTGGAACAGCTTGTGAACCGGCACTCCAACGTCAAGCATGTCATCGGCAGGGGCGGCGGATCAGTCCGTGGCAAAGGCCCGGTGCTGATGGCGTGGGCAGACATGGACGACATCGGGAAGCTGGTGCGATACGGCGGCCACAAAATCCGGGCGCTGTGCGTCATCACCTGGAACGAGGATGCGATCAGGCCGTGGGTATCAGCCGCAAGGCCAACGGTCCTCGGCGATGGCTCGGCATGGGAGGACTTGACACCCGAACTGGACCCCGTCGTCGTTGAGGCGATGAAGAGCCTCACACGGACGGTCAACCACAACAACACTATCTCGGGAGGCTTCGAGAAGGATGTGGTGGTGAGTACCCTGCTCGCACTTCACGACGCCGGTATACGAATGGATGGTGAGGCGATGCAGGGCTGGGCCCTCGTAAACGGGTGGTCCGGTAAGAACCCTAAACACCTGGCCAAATACGTGGAGGACATCAACGCAGGGAAACGCCCCCGTTGCAATCACGTGCTCCGAGCGGACTACATCGACAACCTTCGGCGCCGAGCTGCGAAGGGCGAGTAGAGTCCCACCGTCCCTGAGCCTCCTATCCCTCGAGGAATTCTCCGCGATCTGGCTTCCGCCGGGCGAGCTGGGTGAGCGGAGTCTGGTAGCCGCGCCCGAGGCGGCGGGGTTCTTGTCCCCGGAACGAGCGAGCAGGCTGCTGGCCAGTCTTGCCGCTCGCGACCCCGGGACTGTGCACCTGGAAGACGGCCTGTCTCCCTAACGAGCTTCAGAGGCGATCGGCCGCGTGAAGCCGACGAGGTCTGCCCGCTCGTACAGTGCGATTTTGACGACCTCGCGGCTGTTGGGGGCGTGGATCATCTGCCCGTTCCCGATGACGATGCCGACGTGGCCGGGGCCATCCTGCTCCATTCGGAAGAAGGCCAGGTCTCCGGGCTGTTCCTGTCCGGCGGGGATGCGCGGGCCATGTCGCCACTGGTCTGCGGCGACGCGGGGGATGGTGATTCCGGCGGCCTGCAGGGCGCGCATCGTGAGGCCGGAGCAGTCGAAGGCGGCCGGGCCTTCGGCCCCCCACTGGTACGGCTTGCCGAGCTGGGCGTATGCGTAGGCGATGACGGCGGCAACCTGCTCGCCGGGGATGACGGGCACGCAGAAGCCGGTGAACGCGTCGACCACCTGCTGGGCGAGGGCTTCCCATCGCGCGTAGGCGTTGGGAGTAGCGGATCGTTGGACGGCCTGGGCAGCCTTGGTGAGCGGGAGCTGTTCCCATCCGCGTACGGCGACGAGCCGCTTGTAGAAGGTGCGGGTGGCGTAGATCGGGTCGAGGATCTGCTCTGGGGCGCCCCAGCCTTGGGAGGGGCGCTGCTGGAACAGTCCGAGGGAGTCCAGGTGCCCATGGGGGAGGTTGCGCAGCCCGGATTCCTGGAGGGCAGTGGCGACGGCGATGACGGCGGCACGGGCTGGAAGTCCGAGCTGCAAGGCGGTCTGGATGATGAGGGCGGCGTTTCCGCGCTGTTCCTCATCCAGCTCCGCGACAGCCCCGGCCCGGATATCGGCGGACGCGGCGAGGACGCAGGTGGTGTCTCCGCCGGAGCTGGTGAACATGCCGGTGGCTGCTGCCGTGAAGGCGATGACGAAGAGCAGGAGTACGCCGGCGCCGGCCGCGGCGGCATTCATCTCTCCTCTCCTTCGGGGCCGTCCGCGGTCGAGCCAAGGAGCATCTCGGGCCAGGCATCGGCGAGCTCGGCGAGCCGGAGCCTGTTGACGGTGGCACCAGCGGGGAGCCAGATGGGTCCGGCCGGGCCGTCGCCGAGGCTGGTGTGCGTGGCGGTGGCGACCGGTACCTCCACGCGATCGAGCCGCTGGCGGAGGTGGGCCTCGCGGGCGGTCCCGGGCAGCCAGATCAGGACGGGTGTGGTGATGCCGGTGGCCTCGGCCAGGTTGGCGTAGTCGTTGAGCTTGGCGGCCACCTTGGTCAGTGGTTCGGTGCCGGTGTCGTGTTCCAGGAAGAAGTCCAGCTCCCGGCCGTTCTCGGTCCATCGGCCGTATGCGTCGGGGCGGGCGAGGTCTCCCCACAGTTCGACGCAGCGACGTTCGGGCCACCATTTCCGCACCGTCGCCTGGCCTTGCGAGCGGCGGGCGTAGGCGTGCAGGTCGGCGAAGAAGTCGTTCACCCCGACCTGATGGGCCAGCCGGGAGGACAGGCAGATCGCTGTCGCGGTGTCGTAGCGGTAGCCGAGCTCGGCCACGGTGATGTTCCGGTTCGCGGCCAGGGCGGCGGCACCGGCCCGGCCAAGGACCCAGTGCGAGGGGGCTGATCCTGCGCCGTACGGGGTCCAGGGCCGGAATCGGGTGAGGGCGCCGAGCCGGTGCAGGATGCTGAGGCGGCGGCGGGTCGGCTGGGGCAGCGTGAAGAAGATCTTCTGGATCTGGTGGGTAGTGAGTACGCGGTGCTCGTGGACGCAGCCGAGGATCTGGTAGTCGCGTTCGGTGAGGCGGGCGGCCAGCTCGGCGAGGGCGCCGGATTCGAGGCGGGATTGCCCGAGCTGGGCGCGGTGTGCTGGCATCACGTTCCTCCTCGTGATCTCGTACGGGCGGTCACGTACGCGATGGTTCGGCCCACGTGGTCGGTGCTGCATGACCGAAGCTGTCGCAGTGTGGCTGCGGTCAGTCGGCGCGTGGGTCTCGGTCACGTCCGCTTCGTCGTGCCTTCCGCCGGGCATGTTGCTCGCTCGCCCTGCCGGCGGCTGCTGTCCCAGTGGGGTTGGCGGGGGTGGTGAACCGGTCGCGGGAGGCTTGCCGGATCGCTGCCTCGCGGCCGGGAACAACGGGCGGCAAGGGGCGCGTGCGCAGGGTGAAGGCCGGGGTCTGCTGGCCGGTGGCGACCAGCCGGGCGACCGCCTGGAACGCGCCGAGGTGGGCGAGGTCGTACGGGGTGACGAGCGGAGCGGTGTGGGTTTTGAGCTCGCCGGCGTCCTTGGGCGAAACGGAGAAGTAGATCTTGTTGCGTGCGTCGGCGGACAGGGCTTCGCGTAGGTCTGCGGGGAGCTGGTCCAGATGCTGGTGCGCCAGCACCAGCGAGAGGCGGTAACCGCGGGCCTCGGCGAGGACGTCGTTGATGTGGCCCGGCAGGTTCAGGAAGTTGTGGCACTCGTCGATGTACAGGGCCGCGTCACGGCGGTCGGTCTCGGTGAGCGTGGCGCGGCGGGTGGCGGCCTGCCAGGTGTGGGCGAGCAGGATCGACCCGAACAGGCGCGCGGCGTCGTCGCCGAGGATGCCCTTCGGGAGGCGCGCGAGGATCAACCCGCCGCGGTCAAGGAGCTGCCCGATGGGAACGGTTGTGGCTGGACTGGTCAGTGCGCGCCGGATGAACGGCCGCAGCAGGACAGCACGCAGCTTGTTCATGACCGGCCCGATCACGCTGGCCTGCCCGGCGGGGGTAAGCGCCTGGTAGGAGTCCCAGAACCCCCGCAGTAGCTCATCGTCCAGTCGCGCGGTGACGCGCGTCCGGTAGGCGGAATCGGTCAGTAGCCGGGGAACGTCGGCCAGGGTGGCGCGGGGACCGAGCACTTTGGTGAGGGTGAGGCAGGTGGAGCGGAGCAGATCATCCACCCGCGGCCCCCACGCGGAGGAGAAGCAGCGGTGGAAGATCGTGACAATCGAGTCGACCGCGAACGCCGGGTCGGGTCCGGCGAGCACATTGATCGCCGGAGGCCGGGCCGGGTCTTGCGGGTCGAAGACGACCGTACGGCCGACTGCGGAGCCAGGTAGCCGGGCGAGTACGTCGGTGATGAGGTCGCCTTTGGGGTCGATGACCAGCGCTCCACGCCCGGCCTCGGCGTCGGAGAGGATCATGCTGGCCAGCAGGGTGGATTTGCCGACACCGGTCGCGCCGAGGACGTGAACGTGATGGCGGGCATCGGCCACCGTGAGGGCTACGGGCCGCGCTGGGCCGCTGTCGGCGTCGCCCAGCATCCGCACCGTACCGGGGGCCCCGCCGCGCGGTACGGCCGGTGACGGGGCGATGGGACGGGCCGAGGCGCGGGTGATGCCGGGCGCGTCGGCGTCCCATGGCAGGTGCGCGAGCGCGGCCAGCTCGCTGACCGACAGCAGATAGCCGCCGTCCATCCGCCGCAGCGCGAGCACTGAAGCCGGTCGCGGTAGGCGGCGCCTGCGCAGGTACTGGTGGCCTGAGGTGAACACCGCGAAGACGCCGGCCAGCGTGTGCGCCTGCCCACGCAGCCGCTCGCGCGTCACCTCGTCCATCGCGATCGATGTAACGGCGTAGCGCAACGCGATCTGGTAACGCGACTGACCGGATTTGGTGAGGATGGCGCGCACCTGCTCGGCCCGCTCGGGAAACATGCGGGTCAGCTCGCCGGGGCGGGCGTGGCCCGACATCGGCGCGAGCTCGTCCAGGACCTGACCGATAGGACTGCTGGTGGGTGCGCCTCGGAGCGCTGCCGCCGCGCGGTGGGCTCTGCGCAGCCGGCGGCCGGTGGCGGGTCGGGCCAGGATCTGGACGATGGCCTGTTCGCCGGAGCGTAGGCCGCTCACGGCGGTGAGCAGAGGACGGATCGGGTCGCTGGCATGGTCGGTCTTGAGTGGGAAGTGTTCGGCACTGCCCAGCACGAGATGCCCGCCTGCTACTTGGAAGCCGGAGAACAGGGACGGCTCTGACGGACGGGTGGTGACGGTGGCGCCGGGCCACGCCGCCTGGATGGCCTTCTCCACCAAGCCTGGTGGGACGACGCCGGGTACCCACATCCTGATGCGGATCCCGGCCTCGTCGGCGAGGTACTCCCACGCCAGATGCGGCTGGCCGTGGAGGGCGCGCTTCCAGGCAGGGCGCAGCAGGCCGATGAGCTGACTCCAGAACACGAGTGCGGCCTTCGGGTCGCACTCAGGCGGAGAGGAGATCTCGATCAGGCGGGCACCGGGCTTCAGCCAGGCATGCCGCACCCGCGCGAGCGCACCGCGCATCATCGCGAGCGCCGAAAGTGCCACGGCGACGACGAGCGCGACCTTCCAGCCATAGGTCAGGAAGAATTCCGGGAGCCGGGCGGGCAACTCGCGGAAGAAGTCCAAAACAGCCTGCACATCGCGGTCGTCGAGATCACACAGGAGACACGCACTCATAGCGGATCACCGTCCTCCTCGTCTTCGTCCTGGACGAACGTGGATGTGAACGGCGTGGGCGTGGGGCCGTCGCGAGACTCGCGGCGGGCCAGCTCGGCGAGTTCGGCCGGATCGGTGGTGATCAGCTCCGCCTCGATGGGGGAGGCGATCACCTGGAACGCGATCCGGCTGGCCGGCCCGGCCACGAGAAGGGCCTCGCCGCGTTCCGCGGTGAGCAGGAACTGTCGCTCGCCCTCCGACAGGCCGAATGTCGCTCCGATCGCTCCGATCGCCTGCGGTGCTTGGCGGAGCAGGATCTGGCCGGCGGCGTTGGCGACGATGGCCTGGCCCAGTTCGGAGCCGAGCAGGTCGGCGGCGTCCTGAGTGACCACTGCCAGGCCTGCCCAGTGCTTGCGGGCTGCCTTGGCCATCCGGAACAGGAACCGTGCGCCCGCGTCCTCGCGCATAAGTAGCCACGCCTCGTCTACGACGACGAGCCGCTTGCGCCGGTCACGGGGGTTGGCCACGCGCCGCCAGATCGCGTCGAGGGCCAGCAGGGTGCCGACCGCTTTCATCTCCTCGGGCAGGTCGCGCAGGGAGAAGACGATGAGGTGGCCGGAGGGGTGGGTGGTGGTCGGCCCATCGAACAGTTCGCGGTAGGAGCCGGTGACGTACGGCGCGAGCTGCACAGCGATGTCCTCACCCTGTGGATGACCGGTGAGGGTGGTGACGAGGTCACCCAGCAGCGGGGCGGGCCTCGACCAGGTGGCCGGGTCGCGGGTGATACCTGCCTCGGCGTAGGTGGTGAGGACCGCCGTGTCCAGCGTGGCGCGGATGTGCGGGCCGAGTGAGGCTTGGCCGAGCATCGTGGCGATGAGGGTTTGCAGGAACAGTGCTCGCCGGGCGAGCACGTCATCACGGGGGCCGTGGCTGGCGGGGAGGTCAAGGGGATTCCATCGCACGCCGGTCGCACCGAGCCGCAGGTAGGTGCCGCCGACGGCGTGGGCGAGCCGGGCGTACTCGTCCTCGGGGTCCACGACGGCGACCTCGACCCCTTGATAGAGGAGCCGTAGCGTCTCGAGTTTGGTGAAGAAGCTCTTACCGGCGCCGGACTGCGCCAGGGTGACGGAGTTGTGGTTGTCCTGAGCGAAGCGGTCCCACAGGACGACGCCGGAGCTGGAGGCGCTCAGGCCGTACAGCACCGCACTTGTGGAGGTGGGGACGGGCAGGTCGGGCGAGGTGAACGGGAACGCCGCCGCCAACGCGGTGGTGTCGAAGCTGCGCGTCAGCCCAATAGCGTCGGTGGCGAATGGCAGGCAGCTCGCCCAGCCCTGAAGGGCGCGGAAGGTGGTGGGCTGAGCATCCAGCAGGAGCGAGGCCGCCAGCGTGCGGACCCGCTCCACCTCCGCGGTCAGGTCCTCCTGGCTTGCGGCGTGGACGGTGAGGTACAGGCCGACTTTGAACAGGCGGCCATGCCCTCGGGCAAGACTTGCGGCCAGTTCGGTGGCGTCGTCGGCTGCGGCCTCGGTGTCGAAGTCCTGCAGCCGTCCCTGCTGGGTGTCGGCCTGGCTGGACGACTCGAGCCGGGCGAGCTGGCGGCGCAGCCGCATCGCGGCGACCGCTTGCGGGATCGGCTCGATGTGCAGACAGACGTCCAGGCGGCCGGGGTAGGTCAGCAGTGGTTCCAGCCAGCCCGCGCCGACCTCGCGCGGATACCCGGTGACGGCGAAGAAAGCACAGGTGGCCCCGTCAGGGAACGTGAGTGTGCGTGCTCCGATCCCCAGCGCGTTCGGGTGAACGAACGCGCTCCTTTTCTCAGTGGTACGGCGGAGTTTCACTGGACCTCCAGACCGGTGATCAGCTCGTCGACAAGTGCGGTCCCTGACGGATGCCAGCCGCCGGGGTCCAGGCACTCGATCAGGACGCGGCTTGCCGCGTCCGCGTCCAGGACGGCGGTGGTGACGCCGAGGGCGGCAAGGGCGCGTTGGGTCTCGGCGGCGTGGCGCAGCACCACCGCGGCCGAGGCGTCCCGTACGGTCGCGCGCCGCCCGCGAGGCGGATGCGGGTCGCGGACGACAACGAGCACCTGCCGGGCCAGAAGATCCCGGGAGGCGTTGAGCCGACCGAGGAAACCGGCGTGCTCGGCGGCGGCACGAGCCAGCGCCGGATGCTGCAGGCGCCCCGCCTGCTCCTCGATTGCGTACACGACGCCGGCCAGATCGACGGGACGGGCGCGGACAAGGATCTGCACGGAGGCGTCGAGGGAGTTCAGCCACCGTCCGAACGCTCCGACGAGCGACGCCTGCTCATCAGCGGTGCGCAGGTGGAAGGACAGCGTGGAGGTCTCCACCAGCGCCGCGGTTCCGCCGTCCGCCAGCTCCAGCGCTCCGTCGCTGCGGACCGCACGTACGGGCAGGCACAGCGGGGCGGGAAGCTTTCCACACAGCCGGCACCACCTCGGCGGTGGCACGACGCCATCGGGCGCGGCCACTACCTTCTTGGGCGAGCGTAGGAACAGCACGGCGGCGAGGGCGAACCGGTCGAGGGTGAGGCCGTCACGGCGGCCGAGCGCGAGCGCCGCCCCCAGCGCCACCAGCGGCAGCGCCACGGCGGCGATGACCACGACCGGCACCACCTGCCGGAAGACGTAATAGATGGAAGAGGCGATACCGCCGGTGACAGAGAGGATGACCAACTGCCGCGCCGTGAACCCGTAGGCAATCTTGTCTGGGCGAGCGACATCCGCCGGGATGCGGACAATCAGCGGCTCGGAGTCGTTCACTTCTCACCTCGTTTCGGCATCCGGCGCGGCGGAGGGTCGAGCCGTAGACGGAGTTGGCGGGGCCGCGCGGGTCGAACCGGCATGCCGGGCAGCCGGTCCTGCACGTACGGAGGCTTGGGCCTGATCCACGTCGCCTTCACCGGTGGCGGTGCGGCGGCGGGTGTGGGTGGGCGCGGGACGCGGGTCACTGGGAACGGCAACGCCAGCTGCTGCCCCTGACGTTGCCTACGCGAGGACGCTGGGGTGATCCCGAGCGGCAAGGCGAGCTGCTGCGGAGATCGAGGACTTCCCGACGCGGAGCCGGATGGGCTGGGGCGCGTGGGCGAGCTCATGGGTTTGCCTCCCGAGGCGGTAGGAGGTGAACCGGCGGGAGAGGCGGGCCGCGCTGTCGGGCGGGACCGTACGTTCCGTGAACCCGTGCCGTGCCGGTGGGCGGTGACAGTCGGTCCAGGGGAGGGGCGCGTGCGGGCTCCACGGAACACGCCGCCGAGCGCGCCCAGGGTCTTGTAAACGACCACAGCCTTGACCATCCGCATCAGCAGCTGCGGTTTGGCCTGCTGCCAGATACTCCGGGCGACCCACCCCGGGATCTTGATCAACACGTAAAGCAGGCCGATCAGGATCAACACGTCCAAGGCGTCGCCGGGCGACGGCTGTCCCGCGGACCCCATGTTCTGGGCCGCGAAGATCTCGCGAGAATGGGTGAGCTGGACCTTGAACGCCAGCAGCAGCACCAGGGCCTGGAGGACCTGCATCAGTAGCACGCCGCTCAGCGCCCGCCACCACAGCCTGGCGATCCCCTCAGTCTGCGGAAGGCCATGACACAGCAGCGCGAGCGGCGCGGCGATGACCAGGAACAGCAGCAGGGTGATGCGAATGATCGCGACAAAGACCAAGATCAGCGCCATCAGTACCGAGATCCCAGAGATCAGCACCAGATAAAGCGCGGTATCAGAGGAGTCGGTGATAAGCGCCGCGACCTTACCCGCCAGCAGGTCACCGGCCCTGTCGGCATCCACGCCGGTCCCGACCAACCCGTCGACCAGGCCGTTCGCGAATCGGATGGCGTACTCGCTGATCGTCAGCGAGCTGTTGGTCAGAATCGTCGCCAACACCAGGCGCGGTACGAGCTCCTTCATCGTCGTACTGGTCTGCACGCTGCCGTAGGCCATGACGATCGCTCCGCCTGCCAGGACGAACAGCACCAGCAGGGCGTTGGCGACCACCAGAACCTGGCCGTTCAGCTCCTGGACGCGGGACAGTAGCGATGGCGGCGGAGACGACAGCAGGGTCCGTCCGACCATCGCGAAGGCCGGATTGATCGCATCGCGGACCAGATTGGTGAACCAGCCGTTGACGGCCTTGCCTACCTTGCAGCTGACATCCATCCAGCCGCACTCGTCCTCCCCGATGGGCTGGGCAGGTGCTGACGTAGGAGCGATCCAGCTCACCTGCGGTGAAGGAGTCTGTGCCGGAGCCGAGGCTGTCGTCGGTGCCGGGGTCGGCGTCGCATGAGCGGCGGATACGGGGCTCGCCATGAGCAGCGCGAGCGAGGCGGTGGACAGGACGAGAGAGGCAAGGCGACGGATGCGGGCGCCGCATTTGGCAAGGCCCGGTCCGTGAGAGCTGCGGCGGTTCACGGTCAGGCTCCCACGATGCCCTTGAGGATGCTGACCAGCAGCGGCGCCAGGGTCGCGATGCCGTACCCGATCCCGGCGTAGCGCAGGGTCCTTTTGGCTGCCTCGACCTCGCTCGGGTCGCCACCAGCGAGGATGTAGCGGACACCCCCGATCGTCAAAAACAACGTGGCGAGGGCGACGAGCAGGCCGACGATGACGTTGCGCAGGTTGTCGATGACCTCGTTCAGCGACGACAGCGCGGCCAGAACGCCGGAGGCGATACCGGTGTCGCTGATGGCCCACGCGATGCCCGTCTCGATGAGCAGGCCTAGCGCCATACCGCTCGCCACGGCGGCGACGGCCCCCATGGTATGGCGGCGCTTGGTGCGGTGGGATGCCACTGCTGCCTCCTGAGTTATTGCTGCTGATGCCTGGAGGTAGGTGCCGGGAAGTACGGGCGCCGCCGGCCTGCCGTGGCCTGGTGGGCGTCCTCCTTCGAAGGGCTGGAAGTTCCGATGCCGGTGGGTGACAGGGACCGGTGGCCGGAGTGCGGCCCGGCGAGCTCGGAAGATGCGCCCGTACTTCCCTTGCACCTGTGGAAAGACTTGGCTTCCTGCCCCGGTTGGGACATGGCCGCCGGAAATCGATCAGAGCGAGGGCAGGGACAGTTGCCCGTCGATGAGGGCCTTGGCCAGCCGGGCCTCGGCCCGCTGGCGGCGCTTGAGCACCGCGCAGTAGAGCAGGCCGCGGTGGCGGCAGTAGACCGACAGTGGAAGGTTCTCCAGCCGGGTAAGCCCGATCAGCTCGGCCGCCTCCGCCGTAATGATCTGCTGCCGGACCGCCTCCGCCAGGAGCAGGTCAGGGTGGCCGGCGGGGTAGACGAGGCTCTCGTCGTGGGCCGGGTCGGGATCGGTCAGCAGCTCGGGCGGCTTGACGGCGTAGGCGCGGAGGACGGCGAACCGGGTGAGCCGAAACAGCCGCAGCAGCGGGTGCGTCCAGGCCAGGTTCACCCTGTCCAGGGCGTCCAGGTAGCAGGCGAGCACTTCGGCTTCCAGGTCTTCCCGGTCCGCGGTGACGGTCTCGGACAGTGTTCTGACCAGGCGGCGCAGCATCGGTAGGGCGAGTGCGACGACGGCGATAGTCCACCCGCCGTGGTGGGTGCGGGACTGGGTGATGAGGTGCCGCCAGACCTCATCACGTGTCTTACGCCCGCAGGAGGGGTGCAGCAGGATCGCCCGCAGTTCGTCCAGCGGGATCGTTCGCCGCAGAAGGTCGGCGCAGACCCTGCTGCCGTCGACCGACAGCGGCTCCGGACCCTGCATGAGCAGACGGAAGGCGTTCTCCGCGACGTCCAGCGGGAGGTGGGAGGTGGCGGCGGTGCGCGGTGTGGTTTTGAAAGAGGGTGGCTCGGTACCGGAGACTTGGAGGTCGCCGGGGGTGGTGTTGGTGGCGATGGTGTCGGTGGATGGCATTGCGGCCCCCGAATGACGATCGGTTCGGACACCGCTGATCTGCCACCGGGCCTGGTCAGGAACGGGACAAGATCAGTACGGACACCGGACAGCGCGATGATCAGCAAAAGGATTCTTCGACGTCCGGAACACACTCTGAGCTGCGAAAAGAGCGACTAGAAGACCCGGCACCCCTCCGAGAGGGGTGCCCAAAAGGTGTGCCGAAACTGTTTGACCTGCGGCGATGGCTCCAGCACATCGGGACCGGTCAAGTTCTCGTCATCACTGGCCGGAGAAGGGCTGCCCGAACCTTCTTGACCACTCGTACGGCGTCCACGATCACCCGGTGCTGGCCCGCCTCAGTCAGCATGATCGTGAGGGCATCGTCTGGTGGTCGGGCCTTGCCGTGGGGGAGCGGCGTGGGGGTGCGCACCTGCACGAAGGCCCGCACGGACGAGGCGACCCGAGCCAGGGCGCCGGTCCGGGTCGGCCTCCCTCTTGAGGATCTTCTGGACGGCGCCCAGGGACACGCCAGCGCGGTGCCGATAGCGCGGTCGATGTCGGCAACCCGGCCGCTACTGGCATCACTCGCCACTGCGATGCAACAGATTCCACAAACCTTGGTCAACAGAGGCGCAACTCACCAATACTAGTTCCGCGTTCTCCTGACCCACCCAGGCAGTTGAGGCCAGCACCCCCGGATCCGGCCGTCACGGCGGTCCATCTTCAGCTCACGTGAAGACGCGTCATGGACAAGGAGAGGGAGTCATGACGGAACCGAACCCCAGCGGCGAACAGCCACTCACGCGCGGCCCCGCGGCAGACGAGCCGAGCGCGCCGCCGGCACCGGAAGCCCCCTCAATCTCCGACACGCCACCATCCCTCGCTGCCCCGCCACCCCTGCCGAATCCCTCGCCGACGTCCGCCGCCAGCCCGGACGGGACGACCACGCCCGCGGCCCTCACCCAGCCTCCAGTGCCTGCCGGCCCGCCCGCCAGCGGTCCCTGGATAGCGCGGATCCAGGTTCTGACCGGACGCCAACGAGCGGTGCTCGTCGGCGTGGCCGGTTTCGTCGTCGTGACGCTGGTAGCCGGGCTCTTGTCGCTGACGTCCTCGTTCTCCGACTCTGACCAGGCGAAGGTTGCTCAGCGAAACCTCCAGCCGTTCCGGGAAGCCGTTGACGCCCTTGCCGTTGCCCCTGGCCTGCGCTACAAGGACACCTCGGCTTTCGGCATCACCGAGAACGAGATCACCGTCACCGCCAGCGGCAGCCAGTTCGGCACCACGTACTCCGGGCGGCGGAACGACTACGGCCAGGACGTGCTACGCATCGGCGGCAAGACGTTCATGCGGTGGCAGGTCGACCCCGCCCCGAGGGAGGACGTGGCGGCGGGCGAGAAGGCGCCGCCCAGCGAGTGGATGGTGGGGCTGGACGACGGCTCCGAGCTCGTGGACGAGGCGCTGGCCCGCACCATCCCCCCGTCGAAGCTGGCGGCCGTGCTGAAAAAGGCCCTGGTCGACCTGGAGAAGTCACCGCAGCCAGCCAACAAGTCGAAGACGTCGAGCACGTCTGGGCAGCAGCCGCTGAGCGTGAACGGAACGCCCGCGCTCGGCATCGATACCTCGGCCGGTCGCCTCCTAGTGACGAAGGAGAAGCCGCACCAGGTGCTGCGGCTGCAGGCATACGACGCTCTCGAAGAGCTCTCCGCCATGAGGGACCAGCTTGAGAAGGGGGAGGCGCCGACGACTCCCAGCAGGGTGACCACCGGTCCGCTGGCGTCCGGCGACGGCGAGGGAATGGACCTGACCCCGATCCTCGGCGACGCCGTCGACAAGATGTTCGACACCCTCGTGGAGTACGCCAACCAGCTCAAGGACGCGACCGACCACGGCATCACCTTCACCCTCGACGGCGCGGGCGAAATGAACTGCGGCTCGTCAGGCTGCACCGCCACCCAGAACTTCACCGGCAACGTCTCCTCCATCGCCCGGAAGGAACGCGTCACCCAGGGCGAGGTCACCGCCGTGATGAGCGCGACCTTCTCCATCGACGGCAAGTCCGCTGGCCAGTGCACCAGCCCACAGCGCACCTTCCCAGTTAGAGGCACCAACGTCTCGGGCACTCTGACGTGCTCCAACCCAGGGGCCGGGCCGCTCTACTCCACGGTCGCGGCCCATATCAAGGCGCAGGCCGAGGCCCAGGCCCAGGCTTGCGGCTGCACCGTCCGCTACTCCATTCCACTCCGCGCCAACACCCTGATCGACGCCCGCGCGCTGGCCAAAGTCGAAGCGGAGAAGCTCGCAAATCAGGCGAAGTCGGAACGGGACGCTGCGACCTGCGCCAAGCCGCACAGCTTCCCGTCCGGCACCAAAGTGCTGCTCGCGGACGGCAGCACCCGGGCCATCGAGAACATACGTATCGGAGACCGGGTCGCCGCCAGTGACCCACAGGTACAGCGCATCACCGCCACGCAGCCAGTGACCAATACCTTCACCACCGAAGACGACAAAGACTTCACCCGGCTCACCATCACCACCGACCAAGGACCCGCCACCGTCACGGCCACTGACAACCACTCGTTCTGGCTTGCGGACGAGCAGCGGTGGAAGAACGCCGGTGACCTCCGGGTCGGCGACGAACTACGCACCCCGAACGGCGCCAGTGCGGCCGTGACCCAGGTTCGCGACCAGCAGGGCCAGCAACGCACACACGACGTCACCGTCAACGACCTGCACACGTACTATGTGCTCGCGGGTGAGACGCCGGTATTGGTACACAATTCTGGTCCGTGTGATCCAGTTGTGCTGGCATCTAAAATCAGTGCAGACGACCTGAAAATGACTCAGACGGTGGCGAAGCACTTCGATGACATCACCAAGAAGGGTAGGTCGGCGCGGCCATACATGAATTCCACCCTAGTGGTTCGTGAAATCATGGAAGGAAGCACGCCGAGGCTGGACCCGGGAGGAGTTGCCGGGGCGGTTAGATGGGATACTCCAGGTGCCCTCAATGGGCGCTCGGGTACGTGGGAATTGGTGGTTGACACCAACACTAATACGATCCTCCACTTCAACTTCGTCAGGTAGAAATGGCGCACAAATTTACAGCTGAAGCGGCGAACCCGCTAGCGGGCACGCTCCGCTACTCCGAGTCGGACCGAGGGTTCACCTTCCAACTGCGTAACTTGGACGACCTGGCTGGGTTGGTGGGTGAGGGAGGGAGTACGAGTCTCGTTGCTGACACCCTTCAGTTGGAGGTTGCAGTGGACACCGGTTTCGCCCTCTACGTGTGGGGTTATCTACCGAAGGAGTCGTGGCGGCGGGCAGATTTGAAACTGCCGAGATCCGCGAGTGGCAGAGTGAAAGTGGAGCTGGACGACCCGCCACTTGAGGAAGGTATCTCTGTATCGATCGCGCGATCAGACTGGGAGGTGCTGTTCGACGAGAGTTCCGGCTTGGTTCGAGTAGTGCGGGATCGGCAACTACCAGAGGAATTGGTGGAGATTGCCGATGACGTTCATCTCGGCCTGAGTGGGACTATGTTGAATTCGTTCTGGCTTTCCCCGGAATTCTTCGAATAGAACGACGTCAGTGACATCACGGGTCTCGAGGCCGTCGCCTGCGCCCGAGACACCGCGCCTCAGGTCCGTCCTTCAGCTCAAGGTGGACTGGACGCGCGAGGCTGCCGTTCTCGTGAAACGGCTCATGTTGCGCCTTTCGAAGCCCGTGACAGAGCTGCAGTCAATTGTTGCCGGGCGAGGTTGAAGGGCTCTTCCCTGAAGAGGCATAGCGTGGCTGTCGTACTTCGTGAGCAGAAATTGCCCATCAAGCCTGGTCGAACTCTCCGTCTTTGACACCGCTGATGAAGGCTTCCCATTCTTCGGGAGTAAAGAGCAGTTTAGGGCCACTTGGGTTCTTGCTGTCGCGGACCGCAATCACACCAGGTAGATTGGCAGCGACTTCCACGCACTGCCCGCCGTTCCCTGAAGAGCGCGACGACTTCCGCCAGACGGCGGCGCTCAGGTCCATTCTTGCTTCACTTCCTCGATCATTCTGAGTGACTCGTGCTCAGGATAGGCCCACAGCCGTATCGCTTCATACCGGTTTCGGATGGAGGTCACGAGGTTCGGATCCGATGAGACCTGCCCCTCTGCGGGGGAGTCCGCATGAATCGTCTCCGGCTCCCCGTTCGGCAGCTCTGCGATCATGAAAGCGCCCGCCAGACCGGGAAGACACCGGGGGTCGACGACCTGGATGGATATGGCGGGATGGGTGGCGACCTCAAGGAGGTAGCTGAGTTGGTCGCGCATCACCTCGCGGTCGCCCACCTGACGCCGTAGCACGCTGGCATCGAAGAGGACCAAGACCATGGGTGGGTCATCTCTGTCGAGGATCTGCCGGCGCTGCAAACGGGCATGGACGCGTGCTTCAACCTCGTCATCGGCGATTCGGGGTTCCCGGCGGAACAGCTCTCGCGCGTAGGGCTCCGTCTGCAGCAGGCCTGGGATGAGAAGAGGATCCCAGGAGCGAAGCACCGCTGCTGAAGGCTCGATCTCTTCTACCCAGCCCAGGAACCAGCCGGGTCCTCCCGGGTGCGAGGCGATCCGGCGGTACAGGCTAACAAAGTATTGCCTATCGCTCAGTCCAAAGATTTGGTCCAGCTTCTTCGCGTCCGATTTCGACGGCGTTCGCTTCGCCATCTCCAGGCGGCTCACCTGGGTTTGCGTGCAGCCCAGCCGCGAGGCCACTGCGGCTTGTGACAGTTGGGCCGCCTCTCGTAGACGCCGCATCTCGGCACCGAAACGCGCCCGTGGACCCGTGGAGTCGGGGGTCGGCTCGTGGGTCATTTCATCCCTCCAAGGAGCGGTGGAGCCGCCTCATAATGTAGCGGTCATGCCGCTAACCAACCAGCCTAGACCGCTGATGTCATCATCTGGTTTTCGCTGGTATGCAATTCCGGCTTCGAATTCCCGCTAGGTGCGGGCACTCTAGGCGTACGCCGATCCTGTGTCAGGACTGGTGGCAACTGCATACTCGGAAGGCGGGCTGGTGATCACATGGTGGCCCGATGAGCAGGTGGTTCGACGTCTCTGGTCTTGAGCCGCGATGGCATTGGAGAGGTCCGATATGGAAACCAACGAGCGGGAGCAGCAATTCATTCACCTGGTTCGCCTGGCATGGGACTTGCGGCATCTCGGGATCGCTACCTCCGTGATGATGGCCCGCGGTGAGCCCCCGCTGCTGGACATCGCGTGGGGCGTTAGGCGACCTGTTCGCATTCGGGTAATTCGTCGCGCGCATGGCTGGGCATTCATTTGGAATCCCTGGTGGTCGCGATTCTGGCGGCGCGATGAATGTGTGTGGGCACTTGATGCGAGTTCAGCTGAGCGAATCCTGCCGGCGGTGATCGCGTGATTGGGCGTCAGGAACTCCACGAGGCCCGTTTCCGCGATCAGGTTGCGATCGCGAGGGAACTGCGCCTTTTGGGGTGGATACAGTTGCCCGGCCGGGCAGCGTCCGTTGGTGACGCCCGCGCTTGGGCGAGGCGTCTGCTGGCTGCAGAGGTGGCAGAGGAACTCGCCGACGATGCCGTGCTGTTACTCAGCGAGCTGATCACCAACTCCATTGTCCATTCGGACTCGGGGCGTAACCCGGATGGCCTCGTCACCGTGGTTCTGGCCACCGGCGGCGGCATCGCCCACTGTGAGGTGATCGATGACGGCTCCGCGACGAGCGTCCCCGTCGTCCGGGATCTGTCGGAGGAGGATGCCGGAGGCCGGGGCCTGTGGATGGTGAACGCGATGGCAGACGCCTGGGGGTTCCACCACGACGACGAGGTTGGGAACGTGGTCTGGTTTCGGATTGGCGGCAGCCCGGCGACGGCGCATGCCGTCTCAAGCGTGGACGCTACTACCAGCTGATGACAGCCGGTGGTCATGGTTGGGATGGTCCGCTGAGCGTTCCTCCTGATTGACGACTGCCACCGATCCGGCAGACGCCTCATGAGACGACCCGGTGAAGCTCCGCGCCGTCCTGTGCACCCCCAGCTACGGCGGCGCGGTCGCGGTCTCTGCTTTCCCCCATAGCAGGGCCGCATATGGCCTGCTCGCGCGCGGTCTGACGCGCGGCAGGCCCAGCGCGACGGTACGGGCAAGCCCCCGTATTACCCGTACCGTCGCGCCCTTCTCGGCCTCGCCTTGATGTCCTGACGCCGACCAGGCTCCACCCGGTGGGCGCCTTCACCTGGGGCTGTCCCAACGCGGCTCGGGCGGCAGGTATTTGGTTAAGCGACAGGGATCAGGTGGCCGGGGTGACCGGGCCACGCCATCGTGACAACAGCCCCGCACTCCAGTACGGAATCGTCCGGCAGCTCCTCGGAGCGCTTCTCGCCGGTACGGCATCTGCCGCTCAGCGTTTGGCTGACCGCTCCGGAGGGCCAGTCGCCCGCCGCCTGCGCTAATGGCTGCTGCATGCCGATCACCGGGCGGCTGGCTCGCCAACTCATCACCACCTGCAGTCGAGCCGGCGATCTGGTCGTCGACGTTCACCCCGCCGATCACATGGTGGTGGTCAACGCGGTGGTCTTCGGCCGCCGAGTCTCGGCCGTGGTCGTCGACCACGCTGTGGCGGGTGTCATCTGGACGCGGGCGATCTCCGGCCGCGACATAGCCGACCGGCACAAGGTCGAGGTGCGGGTCGCCCGAGCAGAGGCCGCCTACACGGCGCTGGCCTACCGGCGCGGTGAAGCAGCCCTTGTCGTCGTCCGGCGGACCTGCGAGGCGGAGCCGAACACGACCTCGATCGACGGGTCTCCCGGCGAGAGCCCGCTGATCGAGTCTGCTGCTCTGTTGGCCCCCGGCGGCCACCTGGTGGTCGTCACCGGTATGCACCTGATCGAGGGGCGCCCGCGCGACCCGATGCCTGGCCTTATCGGGGAGGCGCAGCGGGCGGGGCTGGTTTACCTGCAGCACATCGTCGCGGTACACGGCCCGATCCGGCGACGCCAGATCGTCTTGTCCCTGCTCCCGGCGCACATCGCCGCCAGGAGAACGCAGGCTGTCTCGCCGCATGTGCCCATGGCGCTACGGGCGCACGCGGATGTGCTGATCTTCAGCAAACCCCTCAGATCTTCGGCGTCCGCCGGCTCCTGCCCGGGTGGAGAGGAGCACTCGTGATGCGTGAGCCGGTCGGATCGGTGTGGGTGACGGGGCAGCAGCCCTCACGGACTCAGCGGCGAGACCGCTACCTGCCCGAGTCGATGAAGCATCCGGGCAAGATGCTGCCCGCCATCGCCGCCCAGGTGATCGCCACCTACACCGAGCCGGGTGAGCTGGTGGTCGATCCGATGTGCGGGATCGGCACCACCTTGGTAGAGGCGATCCACCAGGGCCGGCACGCGGCCGGCATCGAGTACGAGGGGCAGTGGGCCAAGCGCGCGGCCGAGAATGTCGCTCATGCCCGATGGAACGGTGCCCCCGGAGCGGCCCAGGTTGTGATCGGCGACTCCCGGAACGCCTCCCGCCTCCTGCCCGGTCTGGCGGGTACGGCGGCGCTGATGCTCACCTCCCCGCCGTACGGGTCCTACACGCATGGGCATATTCGTTCCACCCGTGACACTGGGGAGCCGGGGATCCGCAAGTGGAACCACCACTACTCCTGCGACCGGGCCAATCTCGCCCATCAGCGCCTGCCGGTCCTGCTGGAGGGCTTCGCTCAGATCCTGGCCGCTGCCACGACCCTTCTCCGACCGGGTGGCGTGGTCGCGATCACCGTGAGGCCGTACCGGGTGCGGGGCGAGCTGGTCGATCTGCCCGGCCGGGTTCTCCGGGTGGCTGAGCAGATCGGGCTGGTCTTCACCGATCGGATCGTGTGTCTGCTGTGCGGGATCGACGACGGCCGTGTGATCAATCGGGCGTCGTTCTTCCAGCTTCACGAGGCACGCAAGGCCTGGGAGCGCGGGGTGCCGATCCATGCGCTCGCTCACGAGGACCTACTGATCTTCCACAAGCCGCTCACTGAGTCCGCCGACCCCGGGCGGTCTGACGATCGGGGGCACCGGTGAGAACGGGACCGGTCCGGCGACGCGGGGCTTGTGACCAGCGGATATTGCTTGACACACACCGCCGAGGTGGGCGTCGATACCGGCGGCCACGGCCGACCGGTCTCCCCACGGCCAACGACGTCCGCGTACAGCGGCGGCGGGGCAGGGGGCGGCGGGTCGGCCGGGCCACGGCAACGACACCACGCCACGCCGCTTCGGCGGCCTGCCCGCGCCCGTGCGGGGGCGGGCGATGACGTCCCCGATGCGGGCGGCTGACCTGGGAGACCTCCCGGCGGTGATCGATGTGGTCACCGCGGGGCGGCTGCTGGGGTTTGGACGGACCAAGGCCTACCAGTTGGCCAAGAACGGCGAGTTCCCCTGCCGGGTGCTGCGCATCGGACGTAGCTATCTGGTGCCGACGCGGGAGGTGTGGGCGTTGCTCGGCTACCACGACGACGGCACACGCCGTCCCGACACTGAGGAAGGGTGACCAACGTGGCGAACGGCACCACCTACAAAACCTGCGGCTGCCGCGACGCGGCCACGGGCAAGCAACTCGGGAAGAAGTGCCCGAAGCTGCGCCGCTCCGGCGGCGGGGGCGAGCGGTGGAGTTCCACCCACGGCACGTGGGCCTACCAGCTTGAGCTGCCCCCGCACGCCGACGGGCGACGGCGTAGCCCGCTGCGGCGTCAGGGGTTCGCGACCCTGGAGGATGCCGAGGCCGAACTCGACCACGCCCGCGGCCTGCTTGCCCTGGACGCCGACCCGCACACTCGGCGGAAGATCTGCAAGCTGATGCTGTCGGTCCTGAAGGACACCCGGGCGCTGCCGTCGATCGAGGAGGTGAGACGCAAGGTCCGCACCCACCAGGACCTCGACCGGGTGGTCACGGTCGCCGAGTGGATGGCCGAGTTCCTCAAGCGGAAGAAGAAGATCGATCCGACCACCCGGCGGTCGTACGAGACGCACATCCGGCTCTACGTCGTCCCCTACCTCGGCGACATCCGCCTGGACCGGCTGCGGGTCTCCGACGTCAGCGGCATGTTCGACGCGATCGAGGAGTTCAACGATGTCATCACCAGCGCCTACGCGAGTGGGAACCCGCAGGAGCGGGCGAAGGTGAAGTACCGGCGGCCGGTCGGACCCGCGACGATGCACCGCATCCGCGCCACCCTCCGCCATGCGCTGAATGTGGCGATCAAGCAGGATCGGCTGATCGACTTCAATCCTGCCGCCGTGGTTGAACTTCCCGCGGCCAGCCAGCCTAAGGGGCTGGTGTGGACCGAGGAGCGCGTCGCCCGCTGGAGGGCCGACCACGCCGCCAACCGGGCCGCAGAAGACGAGCGCCGGGCCGGGCGCAGCGTGGACGTGATCCAGGTCTACCTCGGCACGGCCCGGCCGTCACCGGTCATGGTGTGGACACCGGAACAGACCTCGGCGTTCCTGGCCTACGCGCGCCGCCACCGCCTGTACGCGCTGTACCGGCTGATCGCGTTGCGCGGGCTACGCCGGGGCGAGGCCGTCGGGCTGCGCTGGCCGGAGGTGAGCTTCACCTCCGGGACGATCGCGGTGAACTGGCAGATCACCCAGCTCGGCTGGACCCCGGTGCAGGGCAAGCCGAAGACCGACGCCAGCGACCGCGTCATCGCCCTCGACGCCGAAACACTCGAGATCCTGAAAGAGCATCGCAGGCGACAGGCGAAGGAACGCCTCAAAGCGGGCGAGGACTGGACCGACAGCGGATTCGTCTTCACCGACGAGTACGGCAGGCCGCTGCACCCGCAGCACGTCACCGACCAGTTCTACTGGATGTGCTACGAGGCGGACCTGCCGCCGCTTCGGCTGCACGACCTCCGGCACGGCGCCGCCTCCCTGATGCTCGCCGCCGGCGTCGAGCTGAAAATCGTCCAGGAGACACTCGGCCACGTCTCCTCCACCTTCACCCGCGACACCTACACCACCGTCTTCCCCGAGGTGGCCAAAGCCGCCGCCGAATCCACCGCCGCGCTCATCAACGTCCCGCCGAGCGCCAAGGGTTCAGGAACAGCCAGGAGGCGGCGGCTGGCCAGCGTGCCCAGCGGGGCCGGTGAACGCTCAAGCTGACTCGCTGCGGCCGAGTCGGAGAGGCTCGCTTGATTCCGGTCGCGGATCTGCGTCGAATGCCGCAGGTCCGCGACCGGAATCTCGGCGATGAGTAGCTCCTCCATGAGACTCGGAGCACTTCGGACACGTTTGGTGGGGAGCCGACGCTAGGGCAGCGGTTGTGGAGAACGAGTCCAATGCCTCGCTTGGCGAATCCAATCGCTGATCGTGTCGCATGATGGGGATCATGACCTCCAGAAAGCTCGATCACGGCACCGGCCCAGGGCCGATCACTCCGGACGGCTGCGCAGTGGACTACTACGCCCTGCTCGCGCCCCGCGGCGAGCCGGAGCTCATCCACGCGGCGATCCCCGAGGGTGCGGCCATTCTGGAGCTCGGCGCGGGCACGGGACGGATCACTCATCCTCTGCTGGCCCTCGGCCATGCTGTGGTCGCCGTCGACGAATCGCCTGAGATGCTCGCGCACGTGAAGGGCGCCGAGAGGGTCTGCTCCACGATCCAGTCGCTGGCCCTCGACCGGACGTTCGACGTCGTTCTGCTGATGTCGTTCGTGGTCGACACGGCCGATGACGAGCTCCGCCAGGCGTTTCTGCGCACCTGCCGCAGCCACGTCGCAGAGGGCGGGTGCGTGATCCTGCAACGCAAGCCTCCCGAGTGGTACGACACGGTCCAGCCGTTCGAACGTGAGGCTGGTGACGGCCATGTCGTTCGCATGACGGAGGTCGGCAGGCCCGAGCCCGGTCTCCTTCTGGCCACCATGGAGTACACCGTTGGTGACCGGCATTGGACGCACACGTTCCTCAGTAAGCGTCTGGATGACGACTTTCTGGCCGTGTCGCTGCGCGCGGCGGGCTTGAGGATGTCTGGGTGTTCCTGGACGGCGACCGCGGGTGGGTGCGTGCGGTGCCGGTCTGACGCCCTGTGAAGATCCGCGCGGATCGTCGAAGGCAATCCTCATCTCCGCCCGGCCTCGGCAGGAAAGGCCCTTGGTTTGTCCTCCTGTTGGTAAAGGGATCCTGCCGCTGCGATGCGGGTGCCTAGGGTGGCGGCTGCCGTTGGCATTCCCCCGGGAGGTGGTCGTATGACCGATTCGCTGCCGCTGCGCGCGCCTGCTTATGTTCGTCACTTCGGCACGCTCGTCGATCTCGCGCTTGCCGCTTGCACCGTGGTGGTGTTCGTCGCCGCCGCTCTCGCCACGGGGGTGCCCTCCCCCTGGCCGGCCACGATTCCTTTCGCGCTGGTCCTCGGCGCGCTGGTGCTCTTCCGGCGCCGCTGGCCGATGGTCGTGCTGGTGCTGTCGGTTGCCGCGGTCTTCGCCTATCACCTGGTTTCCTGGTCGCCGGCCGGGTGGATCTGGCCGGCCTCGGTCGCGTACCTCACCGCGGCCGCCACCCCTCGGGTGCGCTGGGTGGCGGCCATCGGCATTGCCCAGCTGGTCTACTCCGCCGTCGACGCCCGGTGGATCCTCGCCAGGAATCTGCCTCGCTACCTCATCCACACCGTCGGTGAGGCGCTGCTGCTGGCCATCCTCATCGGCGCGGGACTCGCCTACGCCGCGACGCTGCGCTGGCGCGGCCGCCACCAGGCCACCGGGTGAGCCGGTGTTTGCTTGCCACGAGTGTTGGGCTCGCGCAGAGGGCACAGCCTCCGGGCAGTTCGGGGAGCGAGAAGGAGTAGCGACCCAGCAGGTTCTTATCTGGCGGACGAACGGCGACAGCCGGGCCGCGTTGTCCTCCCGGACGTCGAAACTGTCCAGGCGCAGCTGGGCCAGGGCGGCGTCCGAGCATTGGCTCTGTGAAAGATGCGGTTACTCCTTCACGCCGCACCCATGCCCCACGTGCGGGTACTACAGGATCGACGGGGCCAACGGGGTCTCCGGCCAGCCGTTCGCGCGGTCCGAGCTAACAGTGACGTGCTGGGACTGCCACATGGAGTTGCCTCCGCACAGCTCCATCGTGGCTCACGGCCCTCAGTAACTGACCCTAGCCATCGGGCCCCCAGATACCTGACACGAAGGTCGTACGAGTAAACGAAACCGGTCGCGAGCATGCGGGGGGACATCGAGCTGGGCCCGGGCCGTGGATGCGAGCCAAGAACAGCCAGGTCGCGACGCTGGTCGACCGCAAGTCCCGCTACCTGACCATGGTCGCGCTACCCAGCCGTCACACCACGACGGTCATCCCCGCCCTGCAGCAGGCGCCGTTCCGGTGGCCGGCGGGCCGTCGGAGCGGAGACGGCCGTGAGACGGCCCGGCGGCGAGGACGTCTCGCCGCCGGGCTGCCGTCATCGGGTGACGGTGATGGTGTCGAGGTCGTACAGGTAGCCGGTGCCGTTACCGGTGAGGACGAGGTACAGCGGACCGGACGCCGAGCCGGTCAGGGCGGTCGAGACGGTCGTGAAGGTGTCCCAGCTTCCGGTGGACGAGACCGCGACCTGGCCGAGCACCGTCCCGTTCTGCGACCCGGACCGGATCTGGATCGTCCCGCCCGAGCCGCCGGAGGACACCCGCGCCGAGAACGTCTTCGCGCCCTGCGTGTTCACCTGCGAGTACGCCGCCCAGTCGCCGTTGTTGATGTATCCGGCGGTCCTGCCGCCGCTGGCGGTGGAGTGGTTCGCCTGCTGCAGGCCCGACTGCGCGGTGTACGCCTCACCCTCGACCGTTTGGCTGCTGGGCGTGGGGCTGGCGCTCGGACTGGGACTCGGACTCGGGCTGGAGCCGGACTTAGTGAGGGAGAACGAGTCCACGTTAAACAGGTAGCCGGATCCTCCGGTGAAGGCCAGGAAGAGCGGCCCCGACCCCGAGCCGTTCAGGGTCGCGGACACGGTCCTGAAGGTGTCCCAGCTTCCGGTGGACGAGACCGCGACCTGGCCGAGCAGGGTGCCCGTCTGCGAGCCGGAGCGGATCTGAATGGTGCCGCCCGAGCCGGCCGAGGAGACGCGCGCGGTGAACCGGGTCGCGCCCGCCGTGCTCACCGAGGAGTAACCCGTCCAGTCGCCCTTCTCGATGAAGCCGACCGCTTTGCCGCCGCCGGCCGTGCTCTGGGTGGTCTGCTGGACTCCCGACTGCGAGGTGTAGGACTCGGCCTCGATCGTCGTGCCGTTGCTGTTGCCGGGCGGGGCGCAGTCGGCCTGCACCATGCCGGCGGCGTACCTGATGCCGCCGAGCAGCAGATTGCGGAGGCCCTGCTCGGAGTAAGACTGGATCGAGTGACCCATGCCCGTGTAGAACGACCGCCCGGACGCCTGTGGGTGGCACCAGGTGATCGGGTGGTCGCCCATGTTCCCGCCGCTGTAGCTGGTCTCGTCAAGGGTCTGCAGCACGTGGGTCGTGGACCGCGGGTTGGTGCGGTAGTTGTACCACTCGTCGGTCCGCGACCACGCCGCCGCGAGGCCCGCGGTCGCCGGATGCGTGCTGTCCTCGGTCCTGACGGTCGCCTGCTGGATCGTCGGGTGGTTGTTGAACCAGGCGCCCACCAGCTGCCCGTAGTAGGGCCAGTCGTACTCGGTGTCGGCCGCGGAGTGGACGCCGACGTATCCGCCGCCCCCGTCGACGTACGACTGGAAAGCGGTCTGCTGGGTGGCGTTGAGGACGTCCCCGGTGGTGCTGAGGAAGACCACGGCCTTGTACTGCGCGAGGTTGCCCGACGTGAACGCGTTCGCGTCCTCCGTGGCGTCCACGGTGAAGTTGTTCGCGGCGCCCAGGTCACGGATAGCCTGGACGCCGGCGGGGATGGAGTCGTGCCGGAACGCGGCCGTCTTGGAGAACACGAGCACCTTGTAAGCCGGGTCGGCGGCGTAGACGGCGGTCGGGAGCGACACGCTCGCGACCAGCGCGGCGGCGGCCGCCGACGCGCTCAGTAAGACCTTCGCGGCTTTCCGCATGGGTGTCCTTTCGTCGCGGCGCCCGGCGCGGTTCCCGTTGTCTCGTGGTCGAGGGCGGGGCCGTGCCGGGCGTCGCATCAGGTGGTCGGTCGGATGGTGGGGAGTGGTCTGCGGGACAGCTTCAGACGCGGGTCCACTTCTGGTTGGTCTGGCCGGTGCAGGACCAGATCTGGACCTTGGTGCCATTGGCGGTGCCGTAGGCGGACACGTCCAGGCACTTGTTCGCCCCGACCGCGGTGATCGTGCCGTCGGAGTTGAAGCGCCACTTCTGGTTGTTCTGGCCGTTGCAGTCCCAGATGACGACCGCGGTGCCGTCGGCGGTGCCGGCGCCGATCACATCGAGGCACTTGTTGCCGTAGACGCGCAGCTCGCTCGCGCTGGTGGAGGTCCACTTCTGGTTGCTGCCGCCGCTGCATGCCCAGATCTGCAGCGTCGCACCGTTGGTCTGCGACACGTCCTTGACGTCCAGGCACCGGCCCGACGGCACGCCCTTGATCGCGCTGGTGGTCCCCGTGGGCGGGGTCGGCGACGCGGATGGGGAAGCGGACGGAGAGGTGGGGGTGCCGGTGTCGAGGGTGAAGGCGTCCAGGTCGAACAGGTATCCCTGCCCGGTCGCCCCGCGGAACACCAGATACAGCGTGGTGGTCCCGGCCGGCGCTCCGCTGAGGTTCGCCGAGACGTCGGTGAAGGTCTCCCAGCCGCCGGTGGGCGACACGTTCACCGTGCCCAGCAGCGTGCCGGTCGCGGAGCCCGCCCGCACCTCCAGCCGGCCGCCGACGCCACCGGACGACACCCGCGCGGTGATGCGCGTGGCGTTGGAGACGTTGTAGGGGGTGAAGGAGATCCAGTCGCCGTCGTCGGTGTAGCCGACGGTCTTGCCGCCCTCGGCGGTGGTGTGGTCGGCCGTCTGCACGCCCTGCTGGGCGCCGAAGTGCTCGGCCTGGCGGTGCCGCGGCTGCAGCGTCCGGACGACGGTGGTGGTCAGGCCACCCTTGTCGGTGTAGGACGCCTGCAGCACCCCGTAGATGTTGGCCGCCGAGTCGTGCTCACCGTCGACCGGCACCGCGATCGACCCGGAACACCCCGACTTGGAGGTGATCTGGTGGGCGTGGCTGTCGTGTCCCAGGAAGTAGGTGACCGTCACCTCCGAGCAGTCGATCGTCCCGTCCTCCGGATCGGACACGCTGACCTGGAAGGGCACCGTGTCGCCGAAGGAGAACAACTGCCCCTCCACCGGCGAAGTGAGGGCCACCGACGGCGCGGTGTTGCCCACGTTCACGGTCACACTCGCCGTGCCGGTCAGCCCCTGCGGGTCACGGACGGTGAGCGTCGCGGTGTAGGTGCCGTTGGTGGTGTAGGTCTTGGCCGGGTTGGCCGACGTGGAGGTGGTCCCGTCCCCGAACGCCCAGGAGTAGCTCAGCGTGCCGCCCTCGGGGTCGGAGCTGCCCGCGGAGGAGAAGTTCACCGTCAGCGGCGCCGCGCCGGAGGTCTTGTCCGCGCTGGCTTTGGCGATCGGGTTGCGGTTGGCCTTGCCGATGTACTCGACCCGGTACAGCGCCTGGTTGTTGGACCCGGTGCCGTAGTCCAGGACGTACAGCGCCCCGTCCGGGCCGAAGGCCATGTCCATCACCTGCGTGCCCGACCAGGGGAACGCGCTGATCTCGCCGTACCCGCCGTCGGAGCGGACCTCGATCGCCTTGATCCACTTGCGGCCGTACTCACCCGCGAAGAACCGCCCGTCCAGCGCCTGGGGGAACTTCACCGACGAGTTGAGGTTCGGGTCGTACCGGTAGACCGGCCCGCCCATCGGCGACTCGGACCCGCCGCCGAACTCCGGCGGTGAACCGGCGTCCCCTCCGTACCGGATCCAGGCCGGCTTGGCCGCCGGGAGCGTGGTGAGCCCGGTGTTGCGGAAGGAGTTGTTGGTCGGGCCGCCCGCGCAGTTGTACTTGGGGCCGGTGCTGTTGGTGGCGAAGTTCCACTCGTTGTAGGTCTCGTTCGTGCTGTTGGACCCGGTGCAGTACGGCCACCCGAAGTTCCCCGCGCTGGTGATGCGGTTGAACTCCACCTGCCCTTGCGGCCCGCGGTTGGAGTTGGTCGACCCCGCGTCCGGTCCGTAGTCGCCCAGGTAGACCACCCCGGTGGCCTTGTCGACACTCATCCGGAACGGGTTGCGCAACCCCATCGCGTAGATCTCCGGCCGCGTCTTCGCCGTCCCCGGCGCGAACAGGTTCCCGCTCGGGATCGTGTACGACCCGTCCGGCTGCGGCTTGATCCGCAGCAGCTTGCCCCGCAGGTCGTTGGTGTTGGCCGCCGTGCGCTGCACGTCGTACTGCGGGTTGCGGTCCGTGCGCTCGTCCAGCGGCGAGTACCCGCCCGACTCGAACGGGTTGCTGTCGTCGCCCGTGGTCAGGTAGAGGTTCCCGGCCGCGTCGAAGTCGATGTCACCGCCGACGTGGCAGCACATGCCCCGGTCGTTCGGCACCTCCAGCACGACCTTCTCACTGCTCAGGTCCAGCGTGTTGTCGGACTTGAGCGTGAAGCGGGAAAGGTTCAGATGCCCCTTCCACTGGTCGAACTGCGACTGGGAGCCGCTGGAGGGGGCGTCGCCGGACGGGGTGCTCAGCCGCGGCGAGTAGTACAGCCAGACGTAGCGGTTGGTCGCGAAGTTCGGGTCGACCGCGACCCCCTGCAACCCCTCCTCGTCGTGGGTGTAGACGTTCAGCTTGGCGGCCACCTTCGTGGTGCCGTTGACATCGGTGATCCGCAGCGTGCCGTCACGAGCGGTGTGCAGCACCGACCGGTTCGGCAACACCGCCAGCGACATCGCCTCACCCAGTTCCCCGCCACCGGTCGCGAGGGCGACCTGCTGGTAGTCGGAGGCCGGGATCGTCAGCGCATTCGCCGCCGGGACATTGAGCGCCATCGGCAGAGGAGCCAGCAGCGCCAGCGTGGCCAGCATCACCGGCCACGGACGTCGGGACATAAGGGGGGTTCCTTCCTGACATGGGACATGCAGTCGGGCAAAGGCGCGCGCCGCCGCGCTGCTGCCGGTGGACGAGGTCTCGGGAGGGGTGCCGCCTCCGGTTCCCTCGGCTGAAGCGATGGCGTTCACTGCTAGAATCCCCGGTTTCTAACACGCGTGCCATCCGCTGTCACTCTGGCGGTTTCCTCCCGGTCAGCGAGTCGATTCGTTAGTGGTTCGCCATCCGCTGGCACCTTCCCAGCGACGTGGTCCAGGCCGAGGTTCAGGTGGCGAACTGAACGGCCCACGGCACCGCCGTGGTCTTGGATGCCGAGGACACCCCGCGCCGCCTGCGCAGCATGCTCGCCGGCGGCTTGTCGGCCGAGATCATCACCGAGTGCCTGGGCCTGCATCGCTCGCGCGTCTACCAAATCCGCGACAACAACCGGTGATCACTGCTCCGCCCTCCGCCTGGCCGAGGAAGGGGAAACTGTCGGTCGGGCGGCGTACTGTAGGGCCTCAGTGGCAGCGCTACGACCGTTTCGCGCCTTGTGGGCAGAAGCACGGTCAGGGGGAGCCGTAGCCCCACCCGGGTGTCTAAACCTCCACCCACCGGTGTTTCATCCGATCGCCCTCATGCGCCGAACCAGAAGGCCAGACATCAGCTGCGCAGGGTCCACTTCTGGCTGGTCGTGCCGGTGCAGGACCACAGCTGCACCTTCGTGCCGTTGGCGGTGCCGAAGTTGCTCGCCTCCATGCACTTGCCCGACTGCACGCCGGTGATGGTGCCGTTGGAGTTGACGTTCCACTGCTGGTTGGCCTGGCCGTTGCAGTCCCAGATGATCACCTGGGTGCCGTTGGCGGTGCCCTGCCCGTAGGCGTCCAGGCACTTGTTGCCGTACACCTGCAACTGCTTGCCCGAGGTGTAGGTGAACCGCTGGTTGGTGCCGCTCCAGCAGTCCCACAACTGCAGCTGGGTGCCGTTGGCGGTGCTGGAGTTCGGAACGTCCACGCACCGGCCGGACTGGCCGCCCACGATCTCGACGCCCTGCTGCGGGGTGCCGCCGGCCGGCGCGTACCCGGCGGCGGCGATGTTGGCCTGTACAGCGTCCTCGGTGGCGGCGCTCGGATAGCCGGAGGTCAACACGCCCTCGAAGAAGGTGCCGCGGCCGGAGACGCTGTTGTCACCGCCGATGCCGAGCAGGATGGCGCCTTCCTTCTTCATCGGGTTGTAGCCGTTGGGGCGCCGTCCGTCGAAATAGTTCGTCAGGCCGCCCGACTGCGCATCCCCGCCCCGGATCGCCCAGTGATTCGGCTCGCCCTTCACCATGGCCGTGACGAAACGGTGGTTGATGGGGGCGAGGTTGTTGTAGCCCGCGTTCACGCCGGAGAACAGTCCCCACTCCAGGTCGGCCATGATCCAGGGACCGGCTCCGGCCCCGTAGCCCCACTGCTTGTCGGCGCCGAAGTAGACGGTCTCCATGATGGCGGGGGAGTCGGCGATCCCATCCGTCTGCGCGTTGCCGTAGTCGAAGCAGCACCACTGGTTGTAGTGCGTGCCGTCGACGACGGCGTAGATGCCCTCAGGCTGGTCGCCGGTCGCCACACCGTTGGTGTGGTTGTTGCGGTAGCCGGTGCCGGGCTCCACCCGGACGCCGTACGCCTTCTGGCCGCCGATGGTGATCGGGGCCGCCTTCGCGTCGGCGAGGTTGTCGTACCCGCCCGCGGCCGGACCCTTCCAGTAGCCGGGCGGTGCCTGGGTGAGCCGGTTGTTCCGGCCGGACTGGTCATAGATGATCGTGATCACACAGTTCGTGCCGGCGCAGAACGAGTCCTGGGCGGCCGCGTTGGCCACCCCGCCCGGGCTCAGCACCCCGATGTCCCGGGTGGTGTTGTCCGAGGATCGCCGCACCTGGTACAGCGGGCCGTTGTAGTTGCCGTACAGGGCGCGGGTGGTGCTGTGCGCCGCCACACACGGCGTCCCGCCTGCGGCGTAGATGTCACACGGCTGCGACGTCGCGGCCTGGGCTGTACCACCGCCGACCAGGCAGGCGGTGGCGAGCAACGCGCTCGCCCCGGCCGCGAGCGCCCTTCTCAGGTACCCTGAAAGCATCATGCCTTCTTCTCTCGATCAGGAATCACGACCGGACGGCACCGATGCGGCAGGCCTTGCGAGCGTGTTAGCGCTAACATCAGTGAGCGTCGGGATATCGATTCGACGGGGAACGGGATAGTGCGGAGTCAAATCAATGAAGGTCTCGCCGTCAAGTACGTGGATCACATCTCTCAGGAAGCCCGGTCGCCATCGGCCCGCCACCTGGGCTTTACCTTGACGAGTCGAGCCGTTCCGATGAGATTTAGTGAAACTTTCATCCCGAGTCCGCCGGGTGGTGGCGCGTCGCCCGCCACACCAGACTGCCGCCGGCATCGATGATCAATTAGTGGAGTCCACCCAGTCCCGCACATTCGAGCGTCAGATGATCGAGAAGAGGCAAGCATCAACGGCCCTGCTGAGGGCCGTTGTGGCATAGGACCGTCTCCACGCTTTCAGGGGATTGACACCTACGACGGGCTCGGCCGCACCACAGGCGTCTAGCTGCCCGGCCGGACCAACGGCGTGCAGACGGCCAACACGACCTACTCCTACCTGGTCAGGACCGATGGGCCGGTCGAGCCGCGCACGATGAGGTGGGTGGGCAGCATCAGCCGGGACCCGCCAGGGCGCTGACGTCCGTCGAGTAGATCCAGCAAGAAGTCGACCGCGGTCCGCCCGATCTGCTGCTTGGCGATGGCGACGCTGGTCAGCGGCGGGTTGGTCATGGCGGCGAAGGGGATGTCGTCGAAACCGACGAGGCTGATCTGCTGGGGAACGCCTATGCCGCGGGCGGTGAAACGGTTGAGCAGTCCAAGTGCGATGACGTCGTTGAAGGCGATCACAGCGGTCGCCGAGGTGGCGAGCACCAGATCGGCCGCGGCGGTGCCGCCGTCGTAGGTGGGGGACACGGCGGTGAAGTCGGTCAGCTCGGCGCCCGCGGCGGCGACGGCGGCGCGCAGGCCGCGGAGCCGTTCGCGGTTGTCGGAGGAGGCGGCGGGACCGGCGACGTAGGCGAGCCGCCGGTGGCCGAGGGCCAGGAGATGCTCGGCCACCTGCCGGGCGCCGTCGGCGTTGTCGGAGGTGACGCAGGGGACCCGCCTGCCCCTATGGTTGATCGTGACCACCGCGGTTGCCCGTAGGAAGGGATCCAGGTACTCCTGGGCGGCGCGGGGCGAGCACAGCAGGAACCCGTCAACCTGCCTGGCCAGGGTGCGCACGAGGTCGACCTCGGTTGCGGGGTCTTCCCCGGTGTCGACCAGCAGGACGGAGTAGCCGCCTTCCCGTGCCCGTCCTTGCACGGCCTGGAAAATGGTGGAGAAGATCGGGTTGGTGATGTCGGGCACCACGAGCCCGATCATCCGGGTCCGGCCCGTGGTCAGGGCGTGCGCGGCCTGGTTGGGGTGGTAGCCCAGGGCCGCCGCGGCCCGATGGACGCGCTCACGCGTGCCGGGGCGCACCTGGCCGGGATCAGCCAGCGCCCGGGACACCGAGGCGGGTGACACACCCGCCAGCCGCGCCACATCCTTGATGGTCACCGTCACGACAGGTTCATCCGTCACGACGGTTCCTCCGGTATCGCCAGCACGCCGCATGCCACACCGGATTCTGGAACCGATTTCCATTCCCTGTCAAGCAATGGCTGAACGCCTGGCGGACAGTCCTCAAACTTTGGGTCTTGACACTGTGCGGACCTCGGCCGATGTTTGGAACCGATTTCAGTTGCGTTTCTTTCTCCGGCATCTCCCTAGCCATCCCTCAAGGAGGCAAGCCGCAATGGGACACGCATCCTCCCACGTCAGAGGCATCCGCGGACGATGGCGACGACGGTCCACGACCTGTGGACGGCCGGCCCTTGAGCTGGTCGAAGCCGGTAGCGTGTCTTCCACCATCATGGGTGGCGTCGCCGTCGCCGGTGTCCTGCTCGCCATATCTCCGAGCGGACATGGTGAGTCCTCCGATAATCATCGCCAGCCAGCCGAAGGACCAATGCGCCGGGCCGGTGACGAACTTCTGATCAACCTCCTCAACGACCGCGAACGGCCCGGCAGCTCCCGCAGAGTCGTACCCATGCAGCTCGTCGTACGGGAATCAGCCGGTCTCCGTCCCACATATAGGGGCAGGTAGCCGCAGCCCGTTACACCACTGTTCCGCCCACCACCGAAGATTAGCCACGGCGCGATTCGGGATCCCACCGCGTATCCACCATCACGATCACTGCCGCTGGTACCGCCCCCGCAAGGGATTCCGACAGGACGGACCCCCATGAGAATCACACCTCTTGCGAAGTTACTCGCGAAGTTGGCAGCCATCGCGCTACTCCTCGCCCTCGGCGGCGGCATCGGGACGAACGCCCTGGTGGCGCCGGCGTACGGCGCGACCGCGGCGACCGGCGCGGCCGGGAGCAGCTCGGCCGGTCAGGCAGCCGGCGGCTGCGTCGCGGATCCCACCCTCCCCGGCGCCACGACAAGCCCCCTCTACACCGTGACGGCGGACGGCGCGCCGCTGTTCGTCGAGAAGATGACCAAGTTCGCCCCCGAGATGCAGGTGCATTACGCGCACTGCTCGATGGCGGAGGCGGGCACGGCCACATTCTCGGTCACCGTCGCTCAGAGCTTCAGCTCGTACACCGTCAGCCCGAAGAGCCGGAAGCTGGCGGTCACCAGAAGCGGCAACACGATCACTTTCGACAGCGGCCCCAACTACTTGATCGTCCAGTTCGACTCCAAGGAACTGCTGTTCATTCTCATCGACGCGCCCGAGTCGAATCCGCCCCAGCTGGGGGACGCCAACGTCAAGAACCTGGCCGATTACGGGGTCGACAACACGGGGGCGACGCTCGTCACCTCCAAGATCCAGAACGCGATCAACGCCGCGTCCGGAGCGACCCAGAACATCCTGTACGTCCCGCCCGGCAGGTATCAGGTCGGTGAGCTCTGGATGAAGAGCGACATGACCCTGTATCTGGCGGCCGGCGCGATCCTCTACGGCTCGAACAGGCCGGGAGACTTCAACACCGGCAGCGGTGGTGTGAACATCGAAGGCACCCAGCACGCGACCGTCCGGGTGTACCAGGTGCACAACGCGAAGCTGCTGGGCCGCGGTGTCATCGACGGAAACGGGAAGTCCCTGCGGGCGCAGGGCAGCAACCTGAACCTGCTGAAAATCGAGCAGAGCTCCGACATCCTGGTCGACGGCATCATCGTCCGGGACCCCAGCTACTGGAACACGCTCATCTACCGCAGCGACAAGGTCACCCTGAAGAACTACAAGGTGATCAACGTTCGGCCCACCACGACGACGTGGAACAACACCGACGGGGTGGATTTCGACGAGCCGACCAACGGCCTGCTGTCCAATGCCTTCCTCTACACGGGCGACGACAACATGGCGACCAAGAACGAGTTCGACAACGGTAGCTTGATCAACACCAGGAACATCGTCCACGAGCATGTCGTCTGCTACAGCAACTCGGCCTGCGCGAAGATCGGGACCAAGACCCAGGGAACCTCGATGGACGGCGTCGTTTTCCGTGACATCGATGTGGTGAGGGCGGGACGCGCGATGGTGATCGACGCGTACGACACGGCCGTCGTCTCGAACGCCAGGTGGGAAGACGTCAGAGTGGAGAACACCGACAGCCTGATCGACCTCAACGAGGACCGTCCGCCGACATGGAGAACGGCGAAGAACACCTCGACGATCCGGGACGCCTACTTCACGAACGTCTCCTCGGACGTGAAGAAGGTCATCAACCTGCATGGGCGTTCGTCGTCCGTGAACATCGCCGGCGTGCACTTCAAGAACTTCACCGTCCAGGGGAAGCCGATCACCAGCCGAACCGATCCGGACGCGAGCTGGAACATCAACGCCTACGTCTCGGGCATCACCTTCGACGGCGACACGACACCGCAGCCCGGGACCATCCGACTGCGCAGCCAGTTCGCCAACCGGTGCATCGACAGCCCGAACGGCGCCAGCGCCAACGGCACCCTGCTGCAGATCTGGGACTGCAACAGCCTCGTCAACCAGCAGTTCACCCGCACCGGCAGGCAGTTGCTGCTCGTCGGCAAATGCCTGGACGAACCCACGGGCGCGACACACGGGACCAGGGTGCAGCTCTGGAGCTGTTCCGGCGGCAGCAACCAGCAATGGAACATCAACGCCGACGGCACCATCACCAGCGGCAGCGGCAGCGGGCTCTGTCTCGACCTGAACAACGACGCCACCGGCAACGGCACCGCGGTCATCCTCCGCAACTGCGACGGGGGCAACTCACAGAAATGGGCCAAAAACTAATCAGCGCCGGCGACAGCGGAGGCCTGGTGAGGATCCCGGCGGAGGCGGCACCCCTCCGGGACCGGAGAGCGGTACTGGCAACAGCGCGTCGGCGCGCGCCTTGCCCTGACTGAACTGTTCACGTCAGGAAGGAGCACTCCCATGTCCCGACATCCGTGGCTGACGGCGCTGACCGTGACGGCGCTGGTCGTCCCCGGGGCGCTGGCGCTGACCGCCCCTCCGGCGAGCGCGCTGACCATCCCGGCCTCCGACTACCAGCAGATCGCCCTGGCCACCGGCGGCGCGGAGCTCGGCGAGGCCATGTCGCTGGCCGTCCTGCCGAACCGTTCGGTCCTGCACACCGCCCGCGACGGCACGCTGCGCGTCACCGACGCCGCCGGCGCCACGAAGGTCGCCGCCAGACTCAACGTCTACACCCACGACGAGGAGGGTCTGCAGGGCGTCGGGGTCGATCCCGACTTCGCGACGAACCGGTACGTCTGGCTGTACTACTCGCCCCGGCTCAGCACTCCGACCGGCGACGCGCCGAGCAGCGGCACCCAGGCGCAGTTCGACCAGTGGAAGGGGCATCTGAACCTGTCGAGGTTCACCCTGAAGCCCGACGACACGCTCGACCTGGCGAGCGAGAAGGTCGTGCTGGAGGTGCCCAACGACCGGGGGATGTGCTGCCACGTGGGCGGCGACATCGACTTCGACGCGGCGGGCAACCTCTACCTCACGACCGGCGACGACAGCAATCCGTTCGAGTCGAGCGGGTACGCCCCCCTCGACGAGCGCACCGGCCGCAACCCCCAGTACGACGCGCAGCGCACCGCCGGCAACACCAACGACCTGCGCGGCAAGCTGCTGCGGATCAAGCCCCGGGCGGACGGCACGTACACGATCCCGAGCGGCAACCTCTTCCCGGCGGGCACGGCGAGGACCAGGCCGGAGATCTACGCGATGGGCCTGCGCAACCCGTTCCGGATGAGCGTCGACAAGGCCACCGGCGTCGTCTACCTGGGCGACTACGGCCCGGACGCGGGCGTGACCAGCTCCAGACGGGGCCCGAGCGGCCAGGTCGAGTTCGACCGGATCACCGCGGCGGGCAACTACGGCTGGCCGTACTGCACCGGCACGAACACCGCCGCCGAGACCTACACCGAGTACACCTTCCCCAGCGGCCCCTCCCTGGGCAGGTACGACTGCGCGGCCGGTCCGGCGAACAACTCCTTCCGCAACACCGGCCTGCCCCACAACGAGTACACGCTGCACGGTCTCCACGCTACGAGGGGAAGCTCACGCCCTGGCCTCACGGTCGTGACGTTTTCGTCCGCCGGTCCTGGATGCCTGTCGACTCGGCAGAGTGCGGAGAGACGATCTCTGGCCATCCGCATGCCCTCACTTGACGCTGGGGCACTGGGGAGTCTTCGGTTGTGGTCTTCTGTTGATCGTCTGTGGGGTCCGGCCTGACGAAGGGCGCCTGAACGATCTACCGTGTGCCCGGTCCATGCCCGCGAGCGAACAACGAGCAACCAAACGAGATCAACTACTCGCCGCGAGGCACACCTTGACCGAGAAATCCCAGGTCAGGTGGGGTGTGGAGTGGTGGGGCGCCAGGGACTCGAACCCTGAACCGACGGATTAAAAGTCCGCAGCTCTGCCATTGAGCTAGCACCCCTTGGTCATGCCCTCCGGCCTCCCGCGTCGCGGTGTGATCCGGCAGGACACTCCCCAAGATGCAGGGTACAGACAGTACCGCGTACATGGCGACGTCATTGTCCCCGATCGCCCCATCACCGCTCAGCGGAAGGCGTCGAGGCCGGTGAGCGCCTTGCCGAGCGTCAGCAGATGCACCTCCTGGGTGCCCTCGTACGTGAGCACGGACTCCAGGTTCGTCATGTGCCGGATGACCGGATACTCCAGGGTGACGCCGTTGGCCCCGAGCACCGTACGGGCCTCGCGGGCGATGTCCAGGGCGGCCCTGACGTTGGCCAGCTTCCCGAAGCTCACCTGGTGCGGCTTCAGCTTGCCCGCGTCCTTGAGGCGGCCCAGGTGGAGGGCGGTGAGCCCGGCCTGGCCGAGCGCGACGGCCATCCAGGCGAGCTTCTCCTGGGTGAGCTGGAAGCCGCCGATCGGCTTGCCGAACTGCACTCGGGTGGTCGCGTAGTCCACGGCCGCCTCCAGGCAGGCCCGGCCCGCACCGACGACGCCCCACAGGATGCCGTACCTCGCCTCGGTGAGGCACGACAGCGGGCCCTTCAGGCCCGTCACCTCCGGCAGCACCGCGGACGCGGGCAGCCGTACGTCGTCGAGGTAGAGCGAGGACGTGACCGAGGCGCGCAGCGACAGCTTGCGGTGGATCTCGGCGGCGGAGAACCCGGGCGCCGAGGTGGGGACGACGAAGCCGCGGATCCCCTCGTCGGTGCGGGCCCAGACCACCGCCACGTCGGCGACCGAGCCGTTGGTGATCCACATCTTGGCGCCGTTCAGGATCCAGTCGCCGGACGGGTCCCGCCTGGCCGTCGTACGCATGCCGGCCGGGTCGGAGCCGTGGTCGGGCTCGGTGAGGCCGAAGCAGCCGATCGCCTCACCGGACGCCAGCCGGGGCAGCCACTCCTCCTTCTGCTCCTCCGAGCCGTACTTCCAGATGGGGAACATGGCCAGCGACCCCTGCACCGACACGAACGACCGCAGGCCTGAATCGCCCGCCTCCAGCTCCCGGCAGGCCACGCCGTACGAGACCGCGTCGAGCCCGGCGCAGCCGTACCCCTCCAGGTGCATCCCGAGCAGACCCAGGGACCCCAGGGCCGGGGCGAGCTCGCGGGCGGGGAAGACGCCCCGCTCGAACCACTCGCCGACGTAGGGGAGGACCTTGCCCGACACCAGGTCTGCGACGGTGTCCCTGATCAGGCGGTGCTCGGGGTCGAGCTGGTCGTCGAGGTCCAGGAGGTCGTCCATGACGGCCAGGCTATAGGGGCCGCTTCGGGGTAGGGCCAGGGGGAATCCCGATGTGCGCCCGCACCCCCAAAAGGCATTGTGGAGGCATGAACGAGATGAACACCAACGGTTCGGTCAAGCAGCTCCACCGCACTCGAAACGGCAGGATCGTCGCCGGTGTGTGCTCGGGCGTGTCCGAGTACACCGGCATCGACGCCAACATCCTGCGCCTCGCCCTCGCCGTGGCGAGCTTCTTCGGCGGCCTCGGCTTCGGCATCTACGCCGTCGCGTGGCTGCTGCTCCCCGAGGAGGGCAAGCCCACCTCCATCGTCCAGGACCTCATCAACAAGAACAAGGACGGCCACGTCTGGCACGACGCCAAGGCCAAGTGGGACACCGTCCAGCAGGGCTGGCAGCAGAAGCAGTCCCAGCCCACCTACACCGGCCCGGGCACCGGGAGCTACGAGCAGCACCCGTACGGCCGGCCGTCCACCGACGGCACGCAGGACCAGGGCGGCCAGGGCACGCCGCAGGCCTGATCCTCAGGCGGCGGCCCGGACCTTGGCGATGATCTCCGTACGCGACTCGGTCCAGAGCACGGCGAGCACCGCCGCGGCGCACAGCCCGGCGACCCCCGCCAGCGTCACGACAGGCTCCGGACCGAGCCGCTGGGCCGCGGCGCCCCCGACGAGGATGCCGGTGCCCTGGGCGGCCATCAGGCCCGACTGCACCAGCCCGAACGCGGCGGCCCGCCCGGACGGCGGCACGCACTGGACGAAGGCCGCGTTCGCCGCGAGCTGGTACGCCCCGCCCACGCCGGACAGCACCCACAGGGCCAGCACGCCCTCCAGCGGCGGCCGCACGACGCACAGCACGAGCGGCGCGCAGGTCAGCATGGCCAGCCAGCCCATTCCCCGCAGCCGGCCGGTCGGCGTGACGAACCGCCCGAAGACGAAGGCCCCGAGCGCCGTTCCCGTCGGCATCGCCGCCATCAGCAGGCCCGTGATCACCGCCACCGGCACCCGCCCGTCGGCCAGTGTCGCGGCGTACGGCGCGGCGATCCCCTCCGGCAGCACGTAGAACCCGCAGAGCAGGGCGAACAGCACGAGCGTGCGGAGCCGCCGCTCCCCGAAGACCAGCCGGGCACCGGCCCGCGTCATCCGCCACACCGACGGCCGCTCGCCGTCCTCCCGCTCGGGCGCCGGACGGCGGCGCACCCCCGCGACGATCACCAGGGCCGACCCGAGGAACGTCGCGCAGTCCAGCGCCAGCGCGCGGTACGGTCCCAGCACGGCGATCGCGGCGCCCCCGGCGGCGAAACCCAGCATCTGTACGGCCTGGTTCGTCATGTTCTGCAGCGCGGACCCCACGACGTACCGGTCGCCCTCCAGCACCTCGGGCAGCAGCGCGGCGCGGGCGGCGGAGAACGGCGCGCCGAGCAGGACCACGCAGAAGACCAGCGCGCACAGCACGGGGAACGGCGTGGCCGGAACGGCCATCGCGGCCATCATCAGGGCCCGCAGCAGGTCGCACCAGAGCATCACCCGCCTGCGCGGATACCGGTCGGCGAGCCCGGCCAGCAGGGGGCCGCCCAGGATGGGCGGCAGATAGGTCAGCGCGTAGACCGACGCCGTGGCCAGCGGCGACGCCGTACGGGTGTAGACGAGCACGGCGAGCGCCACCTGGGCGAGCTGGTCACCGAGCAGCGACATGCCCTGGCCGAGCCACAGGGACCGGAACTCGGGGATCGCGACGACCTCGCGGTAGGTGACGCGGGTCTCGGGAGGACGGCGGTGCCGGCCGGACAGCCTGCCGGGTTCGGTGGCCGCCATCTCACTCCGCGGAGATCGCCCCGCCGGCGGCGGCCGCCGGTGCTCGCCGCGGATAGAGAATCTGACAATGCGTGGTCGCCATGTCACTTACAGTGCCCGCCGATGAGGGCTTTTTCAAGCGTTCGGTCATCCCCGGGTCAGGAGGCTGGGGTCACCACCCGAGTTCGTGCAACCGGTCGTCGTCGATGCCGAAGTGGTGCGCGATCTCGTGGACGACCGTGACCCGGACCTCCTCGACCACGTCGTCCTCGGTCTCGCAGATCTCCAGCGTCGTGTTGCGGTAGATCTCGATCCGGTCCGGGAGCACCCCCGAGTACCAGTCGCCCCGCTCGGTCAGGGGAATGCCGGTGTAGAGCCCGAGGAGGCCGGGCTCGGGCGGGTCGTCCACCACCACGACCACGACGTTGTCCATCACCTTCGCCAGGTCGGCGGGGATGGTGTCCAGCGCCTCGGCCACGAGTTCCTCGAACCTTCTCAGCGGGACGTCGATCACCGTCCCATCGTTTCACCGCGCGGTGGCCGTGCGGTAGCGGCGTACGGCGAGCGGTGCGAACACCGCGATGATCAGGACCGACCAGCAGACGGCGGCCGTCACCGGATGCCGGAGCGGCCAGGACGCGGCGGCCGAGCCCGGGTTGCCGAACAGCTCGCGGGCGGCCGAGACGACCGCGCTCATCGGGTTCCAGTCCGCGACGGCCCGCAGCCAGCCCGGCAGCCCCTCCAGCGGCACGAACGCGTTGGCCAGGAAGGTCATCGGGAGCACCCAGGAGAACGTCAGCCCGTCCGCCTGCGCTCCGCTCCGCGCGAACAGCCCGAGGTACGTGCCCACCCACATCATGGCGAAGCCGAACAGGGCGAGCAGCGCGAACCCGGCCAGCACGCGGAACGGGTTCCCGTGCGGACGCCATCCGGCGACGACCAGGCCGGTGAGCGCCATCATGGCGAGCGACAGCAGGGCCCGGGAGAGGTCCGCGAGCCCGCGCCCGGCCAGTACGGCGCCGCGCGCGATGGGCTGGGTGCGGAACCGGTCGATGACGCCGCGCGCCATGTCCTCGGCGACCGCGGTCGCGGACGATACCGCGCCCATCGCCATGACCTGCATGAAGATGCCGGGCATCAGGTAGTTCCGGTAGTCGCCCCCGCCGGGCAGCGTGATCGCGCTGCCGAAGACGTACCCGAACAGGACGGTCATGATGACCGGGAAGACCAGCACGGCCGCGATCTCGGCGGGCTGGGCGCGCAGCCGTGAGTAACCGCGCCCGGCCAGCACGAGTGTGTCGGTCAGGCCCCAGCGCAGCCGTCCGAGGCGGGTGGCCGGGGGATCGATGGTGACGGTCATGCCGCGTCCGCTCCCGTGAGCCGCAGAAACACCTCGTCGAGCGTCGGGCGGCGCAGGCCCAGGTCCTCCACCGCGACGCCGGCGGCGTTCAGGGCGGAGGCCACCCTGACCAGCGAGGCGGCCCCGTCCGGGACGGGTACGGCCAGCCGCCGCTCGCCGCGGTCGATCTCGATGCCGGTCGCGTCGCCCGCGAGGCCGGTCGGTCCCTTTCCGGAACCAACGCCGTGACCCGCTTCGGAACCCCCGCTGGAACCTGCTCCCGGGCCTGCTGAGGGGCCGCCGGGGAGCGCGTCGCGGACCACCTCGGCGCCGCGTGCCAGGTCGGCCGCCTCGCGGAAGGCCACGTACAGCCGGTCTCCGCCCACCCTCGCCTTGAGCGCGGCCGGTGAGCCGGACGCGACGACCCGCCCGGCGTCGAGGACCGCGACCCGGTCGGCCAGCCGGTCGGCCTCGTCCAGATACTGGGTCGTGAGCAGCAGCGTCGTGCCCTCGGCCGCCAGTTCGCGCAGCAGGTCCCACAGGGCCAGCCTGCTCCGGGGGTCGAGGCCGGTGGTCGGCTCGTCGAGGAAGAGCACGGGCGGCGCGACGACGAGGCTCGCCGCCAGGTCCAGCCTGCGCCGCATGCCGCCGGAGTACGTCCCGGCCGGCCGGTCCGCCGCCTCGGTCAGGCCGAAGCGCTCCAGCAGTTCCCCGGCCCTGCTCCGGGCCGTACGGCGGGGCAGGTGGTGGAGCCGGCCGAACAGCTCCAGGTTGCCGCGCCCGGTGAGCAGTTCGTCGAGGGCCGCGTGCTGCCCGGCCAGGCCGATGCGGTAGCGGAGCCGGTCGGCGTCCCGGACCACGTCGCAGCCGGCCACCCGGGCCGAGCCGCCGTCCGGGCGCAGCAGGGTGGTGAGGATGCGCACGAGGGTCGTCTTGCCCGCGCCGTTGGGGCCCAGCAGCCCGCAGACCGAGCCCCGCGGCACGTCGAGGTCGACGCCCCGCAACGCCTCGGCGGGCCCGTATCTCTTGCGCAGTCCTTCCGCCTGGATCACGGCCGTCTCCTTAACGTCGTTAAATTTAACACCGTTAAGCATGGATCCGACGTGGTTAGGCTGTCAACCGTGGCACTCGAACGCGGCACGATCGTCAGCACCGCGCTGCGGTTGCTGGACGAGGTGGGGCTGGAGAAGCTGACCCTGCGCAGGCTGGCCGCCGAGCTGGGCGTACAGGCCCCCGCGCTCTACTGGCACTTCCGCAGCAAGCAGGAGCTTCTGGACGAGATGGCCGACGCCATCGCCGTACAGGAGGCTCCCTCGCTGCGGCCGCTCGCCGAGGGCGAGCCGTGGGAGGAGTGGCTGGCGGAGTGGTTCCGCGGCCGGCGCCGCGTCTTCAGGTCGCACCGGGACACGGTCCGCCTCACCGCGGGCACCCACCCCGGTGCCGAGACCCTGCGGACCGCCGAGACCATTCTGGAGTCGCTGGTGAGGGCCGGGTTCACGCCCAGGGACGCGTTGTGGGGGATCGGCACGCTCGGGAACTTCCTCGGCGGGTTCGTGCTGGAGGAGCAGGCCGACCAGGAGCGGGGCATGACCGGCCAGGACACGTTCGAGGAGGCGCTTGAGGCGCTCGCGCCGTACCCCCACCTGCGTGCGGTGATGGCCGACACCGGCGCGCCGCAGAGCGACGCGGCCTTCGAGCACGGCCTGGCGTTGATTCTGGCCGGGATGAGGACGCGTATCGAAGCGACGCGGGGTATGCACAAAAACGATGGAGATCTCTAAGGTGAGGGCCTTCGCCCGGAAAGCGGCCGGCAGCCGGACCGCCGCCGTACTCGCGGTCGTGCTGGCGGCGGTGGTCGGCGGCTGGCTCGGGCTGGCGCTCGGCGCCAGGGTGGACACGCCGGTCGGCCCCGCCGACATCGGCATGTCCATCTCGCCGTCCCTGCACGGGGAGACCGTCGTCGACGTACGGCCTCTCGGGACGCTCAACTTCAACACCCACGACGGTCCGGTACGGCTCGGCCTGACGATCGAGGCGGTCCACCCGGACGTGGCCGAGGACATCATCAAGAACCCCCGGTGGGCCGACCGGCTCCCGACGACCATCGAGACCGACGTGATCGAGGGGCTGCGCCGGCTCGCCGTACGCGCGGCCCTGTTCGCCGTCGCGGCCGGGTTCGTGACCGGCCTGGTCGTCTTCCGGCGACTGTCCCGGGCGGCCTGGACCGCGGGCGCGTCGCTGGCCATGGTGGCGATCCTCGGGGGCGTGTCGGCGCTGACGTTCAACCCTCGCTCGATCGCCGAGCCCCGGTACACCGGGCTGCTCACCGGCGTGCCGTCCCTGATCGGCAGCGCCGAGTCGATCGTGACCAAGTTCTCCGAGTATCGCGGCCAGCTCACCAAGCTGGTGACCAACGTCTCCCAGCTGTACGAGGTCGGGTCGAACCTGCCGATCTTCGACCCCGACCCGGACACGATCAGGGTGCTGCACGTCTCCGACCTGCACATCAACCCGATCGGCTGGAACGTCATCAAGTCGCTGAAGGACCAGTTCAAGGTGCAGTTCGTCGTCGACACCGGGGACATCAGCGACCACGGCACCAAGCCGGAGAACGAGTTCGTCAAGGAGATCGGCTCGCTCGGGGTGCCGTACGTCTACGTGCGGGGCAACCACGACTCCAAGAGCACCCAGGACGCGGTCGCCAAGCAGAAGAACGCGATCGTGCTGGACGGCGACGCCGCCACCGTGGCCGGACTGACCGTCTACGGCATCGGCGACCCGAGGTTCACCCCCGACAAGGCCGTCCAGGTGGACGGCGACTCCAGCGAGAGCCTCCTCGACCTCGGCAAGACCAACGCCCAGAAGCTGGCGCCCCGCGACTGGTCACGGTCGAAGTCCACCTCCGCCCCCGACCGGATCCCCGCCGACATCGTGGCCGTCCACGACCCCACCGTGGGCCGCGGTTTCTCCGGGTACGTCCCCCTGGTCCTGAGCGGGCACGTCCACGCCCGATCCACCCAGCTGATGCCCACGGGCACCCGGCTGATGATCCAGGGCTCCACGGGCGGCGCCGGCCTGCGCGGCCTGGAGCACGACGAGCCGACGCCGCTCACCGCCTCGGTGCTCTACTTCAACAAGAAGAGCCACCGGCTGGAGGCCTGGGACGACATCACCGTCGGCGGCCTCGGTGAGCAGTGGATCCAGTGCCAGCGTCGTATCGAGCCGGACCCGGGCCGTACAATTTTCCCGGAGTCGCAGCAGGCGCCGTCGCCGACGGCGAGCGGCAGCGGCACCCCGTCGACAACCGCTTTGGCATCGGGGGCAAACGTCCCCTATGCTTCAGAGGTCTCCGACGGAAGGCGTCACGGAACAGGGCGAAAGCCTTGAGCCCCCATCGTCTAGCGGCCTAGGACACCGCCCTTTCAAGGCGGCGGCACGGGTTCGAATCCCGTTGGGGGCACGTGGAGCGCGTCGAGCGCACCGGAAGACGGAAGGTCGGAAGACCTCCCGGAAGCTGGTAAGCTAGGCGAGCCGAACAACACGGGAGCGAAAATCTCCCGGACATAGAGGTCCTGTAGAGCAGTTTGGAGTGCTCGCCACCCTGTCAAGGTGGAGGTCGCGGGTTCAAGTCCCGTCAGGACCGCGTACGGCGGCAGCCGCCGAGGTCAGGTAGCTCAGTTGGTACGAGCGTCCGCCTGAAAAGCGGAAGGTCGGCAGTTCGACCCTGCCCCTGACCACCATCCTTGAACAGCCCAAACGCCCCGAGCCGATCACGGCCGGGGCGTTTTCGATCTCTGCTGACGACAACGGGTCCATGCTCAGGGCTGTCTGCTGCTTTTGTGGACCTTCTCGAAGATGCGGCTTGCGAAGTCGTACAGTGGATGGCCTGCTGACAGCAGGACGCACGGAGACTCGGCTCCGTGCTGGGCGTGTGAGTACACCGTGAGGAACGCCACCTCCTGGTCGACCGGTACGTCGAGCGCCGTTGTTGACTGCGGGGCCGTCGCCGGCCTGTGGCGGTACTGCCTCGACCTGCTCGACGCCGCCGCGGTTACGGGAACTTCCGCTCGTGCAGCCGCTCAGGTTCAGGGTTCGCGAGCGGTGGCCGGAGTGACGGGGTGACCGGCGCACCAGACAGCGCGGATGTCGCGGGTGGCCGTGATGTCCCGGATCGGGTCGCCGTTGACCAGCAGCAGGTCGGCCCGCATTCCCGGCCGGACGGCGCCCCGGTCGGCCAGGCCGAAGGCGCGGGCGGGCAGCACGGTCGCCGAGCGCAGGATCTCCACCGGCGTCATTCCGGCCCGCGCCATCAGCTCGAACTCGTGATGCAGGCTCTCGCCGTGGGGCACGGGCACCGGCGCGGACGACTCGGCGTTCGCGTCCGTCCCGGCGAGGATCTCAACACCGGCCCGGTGCAGACGGCCGACATCGCCCAGCACCTCCCCCAGGTGGTCGGCCCGCCCAGGCGGCGGGCCGGAGGTCATGAAGGCGGTGAGCAACGCCTCCATCATGGTGATCGTCGGGATGGACCTCTGGCCGGCGCCCCTCATCGCGGCCACGTCGCGCGCCCGGACCCCGCCGGCGATCGGCGTGTGCGTGACGAACTCCGCTCCCGACTCCACGGCCATGGTGTAGGCGCCCGGGGTGGCGGCGTGCACGATCGTCTTCAGCCCGTACTCGCGCGCCGCCTCCACCAGCGCGCGCAGCGCGTCCGCGGGCGGCCCGCCCTCGCCGGGGGCCTCGGCGACGCCCTTGATGTAGTCGACACCCTCCGCCGCCCGCGCCTCGACGTGCCGCCGGGCATCGGCTGCCGTCAGGATGACGGCTTCCGGCGGCATTCCCGGCATGCGGGCGTGGTGGCCGCCCGGCCCGATCGCGGGCAGCCCGGCGGTTCGGAAGTCGGCCGCTCCTCCGGTCTCGCGCAGCGAGGCCACCCGCTCGGCCGGCCAGCAGGCCATGTCGAGTCCGGTCGTCACTCCCCAGGCGGCCAGGGCGGCCAGATTCCCGGGGTCGTGCAGGTGGACATGCGCGTCGATCAGCCCGGGCAGCAGCGCCGCCCCCGCCGCGTCGATCTCCTCCGCCCCTGCGGGATCGTCGCCGATCAGCGCACCGTCGATGACGACGGTACGGGGCTCGCCGAGCCGCTTGCCATCGAAGACCCGCACATTGCGCAAGGCTGTCCTGCCGTCAGTGGACATGGGCCGCCCGCCTTAAATAAGGAACAACTTTGTTCACTAATGGAGGCTAGCACGGCGAAGTACGTGATATATCCGTCCTCATGAGTCCCACCCGTCGCCGCGGAGACGCCCTCACCACCGCGATCTTCCAGGCGGTTCTGAGCGAACTGGCCGGGAGCAGCTTCGAGGAGCTGACGTTCGACAAGATCGCCTCCGAGGCCGGGACCGGGAAAGCGGCCTTGTACCGGCGCTGGTCCACCCCGGTCGAACTCGTCCTCGCCGCGCTGAGCGACCCCGCGACCGGGTTCGGCGACCCGCCGGCGCCGCCCGGCACGGGCGCACTGCGCGATGACCTGATCGCCCTGCTCGAGCACTTCGTACAGGCACTCAACGAGCCGCGCGGCCGCGCGCTGCTCCCGCTCATCGCCCACCGCCACCGCCATCCCGAGTTGTTCGAGCAGGTCCACCGGCTGGTGGTCCGCCCGCACCAGGAAGTACTGCTGTCCGTCCTGCGCCAGGCGGTCGAACGCGGCGAAGCCGCACCCGGCAGCCTCACCCCGCGCATCGTCTCAGTCGGGCCGCGCCTGATCCTCTTCCAGGCATGGGAGGGCGGTCTCGTGGACTCCGGCGAGATCGCCTCCATCGTCGATGAGGTGCTCATTCCGCTGACCAGGCCATGACCCCCTGGCCGGCATCGGTCGCTACCGCGGGCGGATGCCATACCTCGTGCGCTGTCGGTCTGAAATGCTGGATGGCTTGGCCGGGCTACGCGCTTCCGGGTGGCGAGTCGCGATCATCACCAACGGGACGGCGGATAACCAGCTTGGAAAGATCCAGCAGACAGGGTTGGCCGAGGCTGTAGACGCTTATGCCCTGTTGGGGCTGGAGGGCATCCGTAAACCCGACGTCGGCCTGTTCGAGATCGCGGCCAAGCGTTGCGGCGTGGCTCTCGCCGAGGGCGGATGGATGATCGGTGACAACCTGACCGCTGACATGGCCGGCGGACGGGCCGAGGGCCTCCGGACGACCTGGATCGACCGAGGCGCCTGGCCCGGAGTCGACCACCAGGCCGACTACGTGGTTACCGACGTACTGCAAGCCATGGAGGTTCTCGAGCGCCAGGGCTGATGTGACGACAACGCTGACGACAACGTCGGCCACCATGAGCGCGCATCGACATCCGAGCAGCACCCTTGACCTCGGGACGGACCGGGGGAGCAGGGCGATTGGTCCGCCTGAAAAGCGGAAGGTCGGCAGTTCGACCCTGCCCCTGACCACCACCATTGAACAGCCCAAACGCCCCGAGCCGATCATGGCCCGGGGTTTTTTGTTTCCACAATGTGCTTGGGTCGGTAGTCGATGCAATCGGCCACGCTCCAGCTCTTGGACGGGCCGAGCGGCCACAGCATGATGATCGCCATGTGGGCCGGTCGTCGTACGGGGTTGGGGGCGATCAAAGGCCCGGGATTTCGTTCTTCACAGCCCGGCCCGGCGGGACATCATCCGGATATAGACCGGACATCGTTCCAGCTCGGACTTGGTCATCGCGCTGTAGCGGCCGGCGGGCGTTTGCGACGCTGCCGTCAGAGCGTGGTTCGGATTCTTGTCAAGGCGGCGAGGATATTGCTGAAGCGCCCCGTTATGGCCCCCTTGAGTGCTCTTGTTGGGCTCCCATCCTGGCGTTTGGATTCTGGGAGAGGCGATCTTCTGCGGGGTGTCACAAACGACGGGTTCCAGGCGCCTCAACCGTGCCGCCGTCTGTTCTGCCCGGCCGGGTCCTCTCGTAGTGCGCAGGGCATCGACCTGTGCTGTCTGCCCAGAGAAGGAGTTGTGGCCTTGACCGCGCTGACCTACACCCTCCTCACCGACCCGACATCCCTGGAGGCGTCAGTAGACGGGCGCTCTCCGTCCACGGGAACGGTGTATCTGATGGTCACCAACCCAGGGAAGACGGTGCCCTGGGTGAGGATCGAGGTGAAGGTGCCCGTCGGTGACGGCGCCGGTCACCTCACCCGGGACATCGGCACGATCAATCCGAGGGGCGAGTACACCGACACCCAGTCGGGTCCTCAGGCGGACACCGAGTCGGTGATCGTCCAGCCGCGGGGCGTCGATGTCTTCCAGGTCACCACCCAGAGTGGGCGCTTGGAAGCTTTCGCACCGGGTGACTACATGGTGCTGACTCTGGAGAACGTCACCGTCGCCCCCTCCGCCGGGGTGGCCGTGCTGATGGTGACCGAGACCATCAGAACCCGTAGAGGGTGGCAGGTCAGCGACGCGGCGGTGCCGGTGGTCAAGGCCGCTGCCAAGGAGATTCCGGCACCGCGTGACTTCCGCCCGGACAAGGCCATGCTGGACTCCGGCGAAAACGTCACGCTGAGCTGGGACGGGTCCGGCGACTTCGGCTACGAGATCCGGTTCCCCGGCGGACACGCGGCCATTGCCCCGGGTACGCGTACCTGGTCGCCGGCCGACGCCCCGAAGCGGGCCACCACCTACATCTTGGTCGCCACCGACCCCACCACACAAAAGCAGCACTTCCTCACCACGACCGTTCAGGTTCGCTATCCCGTCCTGGAAACCCTCACCGCCACGACGGGCATCGACACCCCCTGGGTCCAGGGGACGGCGAACAAGGGGCGCGTCACCTTCACGGGCACCGGGGTGGAGATCTTCGGCGACTCCGGCGGGCCGGGGACCGTGACGGCCGACAAGGCCGATCTCAACGGTGTGAACACCGAGTGGGTGCAGGGGAGAAGCACCGACGACGGGAAGATCACCTTCCCCAAGGACGGGCTCGATGTCCGTCAGGGAAGCGGGGCGTGGGGAAACGTGCACGCCGACAAAGCCGACCTGAACGGTGTCAACACCAAGTGGGTGCAGGGACGGCACGCCGATGACGGATGGATCAGCTTTCCCAAGGAAGGTCTGGACGTGCGCAAGGGAGCCGGCCAGGACTGGGGAACGGTGTTCGCTGACAAGGCCGATCTCAATGGTGTGAACACCGAGTGGGTGCAGGGGAGGAGCGCCGACGACGGGAAGATCACCTTCCCCAAGGACGGGCTTGATGTTCGTCAGGGAAGCGGTGCGTGGGGAACCGTGCACGCCGACAAAGCCGACCTGAACGGCATCAATACCAAGTGGGTGCAGGGACGGAATGCCGATGACGGATGGATCAGCTTTCCTAAGGAAGGCCTCAACGTGCGCAAGGGAGCCGGCCAGGACTGGGGATCGGTGTTCGCTGACAAGGCCGACGTGAACAGCGTGATCACCAAAGAGGTCCGCGGATCAGGTGAGGACAAGGGGTACATCGAGTTCCTGGAGCAGGACAAGGGCGTGCGGATATTCGGTGGCGTGTCGGCCGGCTGGATACGGGGGCTCAACGATGACGAGGCATGGATCCGCTTCAACGCAAAGGGCATATGGGTGCTCACGCGCCGAAACGGCCAGCGGACGAGCGCGATCGTGAGTTGCGCGGCGGTCAATGACCGGCCCGCCTGATCGCGCCTGGCAAGCGGAGGGTCGGCGGTTCGGCCCTGCCCCTGACCGCCACCCTTGAACAGGCCAAACGCCCCCGAGCGATCCTGCTCCGGGGCGTTTTTCATCTCCAATGACAGTCGACTGCAGGGGGCTTGTGCCGCGGCACTCCCGTCACGACCGAGACCGTGCCTGTCCCTGGCAGAGTGTGGCTGGCCCGCGAATCGGTCGCGAATACTGTGAGCCATGAACAGCAGACGACAGCTCGGGGAGTTCCTTCAGACAAGGCGCTCTCAGCTGCGACCCGAGGACGTGGGGGTGGCCACCTACGGTGACCGGCGTCGGGTCCCCGGGCTGCGCCGGGAGGAACTGGCGCTGCTGGCCGGTGTGAGCGCGTCGTACTACTCACGGCTGGAGCAGGGCCAGGCGCCCAACGCCTCGCCCGACGTGCTTGACGCGCTGGCCCGGGCGCTGCGTCTGGACGACGCGGAACGCCGGCACCTGCACGAACTGGCCGCCGCCGGCCGCCGCCGGGGCACCGTACGCCGTGCCGCGCCCGAACGGGTCAGCCCCGCGACGCGTCAACTGGTCGCGGTGCTCGGTGATGTGCCTGTGCTGGTGCTCGGCCGGCGCGGCGACGTGCTGGCGTGGAACACGCCGGGCCACGCCCTGTACGCCGGCCATCTGGCCCCGGAGGGCCCGGAGACACCCCGGCAGCGGCCCAATATGGCCCGCCTGGTGTTCCTGGACGCGCACACCCGCGACCTGTACACCGACTGGCCCGCGAAGGCCCGGGGCGTCGTGGCGACCCTGCGCATGGCCTCCGGCCGCCATCCGGACGACCCGCTACTGACCGCGCTGGTCGGAGAGCTGACGGTCAAGAGCCCGGAGTTCGCCACGATGTGGGCCGACCACCGCGTCAAGACCGACGGCGACACGGTCTACGAGATGCGGCACCCGCTGGTGGGCGCCATGCGGGTGACCCAGCAGACCCTGCGGACCACCGATGACCAGGCAGTGGTCGTCGCCACCACCGAACCCGGCTCGCCCTCGCACTCCGCGATGACGCTGCTCGTCCACAGCGTGTTGACAGGGCAAACGTCCCGGCGTACCCGAATCACCAGCTGACCTCGCACATTCCCCAGGCGCTCCGACCGGAGCGCCCGATGCCGCACGCCCTCATACAGACAGGACCAGGTATGCGCACCAGATTCCTCGCCCTCGCGATCGCCGCCGGAATCGGCCTGACGACCGTAACCCCGTCGGACGCGGCGACGTCCCGGATAGCCGTGCACTTCGACCTGACGAAGGGCCAGCAGCCGGAGAACATCGCCCTCGCCCCGGACGGCACGGCCTATGTCACCTTCGCCGCCGCCCGCCAGGTCGCCGCGATCAGCCCGGAAGGCACGATCCGGATCCTGGCGACCCTCCCCGCCCCGGCTGACGGCGGCGCACCGGCCCTCGGGTTCGCCCTGACCACCGGCATCGTCCGCACCGCCGACGGCACGCTCTATTTCCTTTACGCCAGCGGCGACCCCGCGACCACCGGCCTCTACCGGCTGCGACCCGGCCGGAAACCGCAGCGCATCGCCGCGCTCCCGGCGAACGGTCTGCCCAACGGCCTGGCCTACGACGAACCGGCGAAGACCTTCTACCTCACCGACTCGGTCCTCGGCTCCATCGCCACGGTGCCCCTGCACGGTGGCCCCGCCCGGACCTGGTCGTCGGCACCGGAACTTGCCGCGGCCGGATTCCTCGGCGCCAACGGCATCAAGGTACGGCACGGCGCGATCTGGGCCACGAATCTCGACCGGGGCACCCTGCTCCGGATTCCGATCAGGCAGGGCCGCCCCGGACCTGTCCAGGTCAAGGCCACCGGCCTGGCCGGCATCGATGACATCGCCTTCACCGGTGACGGGGACGACCGGGTCATCGCGGCCCTCAACGCCCCGAACAAGGTCGTGCGCATCGACACGGACGGCCGTGCCGTGACCCTTCTCACCGCCGGACTCCAGAACCCCACCTCGGTGGCGGTACGCGGCCGGACCCTCTACGTGCTCAACGCCGCCTACCTCACCGCCACCGACCCCAACCTGATCCTGGCCACCATTGGAGCGCCCTATGCATGAGATCAAGCTCGGCGACGTCACCGTCACCCGCGTCGAGGAGACCCACGGCCCGATCATGCCGGCCCGGGACTTCTTCCCGACCATGCCGGAGGAAGCCTGGCAGGAGCACCGCGACCTGCTCGTCCCGGATCACCTGAGCTCCGACGACGACCTGGTGCACGTCGCCATGCAGACCTGGGTGCTGCGCAGCGAGGGCCGTACCATCCTGATCGACACCGGGATCGGCAACGACAAGAACCGTCCGGCGGTCGAACCCTGGCACCGGCAGCAGTTGGACTATCTCGGCCGGCTCGCGGTGGCCGGAGTCCAGCCCGAGGACGTCGACCTGGTCGTCAACACCCATCTGCACCTTGACCACGTCGGCTGGAACACCCGCCTGGTCGACGACGAGTGGGCGCCGACCTTCCCGAACGCCACGTATCTGATGCCGGCCGCCGACTTCCACCACTGGAACCCGGACAACAATCCGGGCATCGCGGGCAGCATCAACGAGTACGCCTTCGAGGACAGCATCGCCCCGGTGCGCGCGACCGGGCAGGTGCATCTGTGGGAGGACTCCTACGTCATCGACGGCAACCTGCGTCTGGAGGCCGCTCCCGGGCACACGCCCGGCCACGCGGTGATCAAACTGGAATCCGGCGGCGAGCGGGCCTTGTTCGCCGCCGACATCATCCACACGCCGCTACAACTGCGTCACCACCACCACGGCAGTTGCTTCTGCGAGGACCCGGTCCAGGCCCACGCGACCAGGCGCCGCCTGCTCGACTGGGCTGCCGATACCAACGCGCTGGTCCTGCCGGCCCACATCAGCGGCCGATCCGCGCTGGAGATCGAGCGGTGCGGCGAGTCCTACGCCGTCAGGGAGTGGGCACCCTTCAGCCGCTACTGACCGCGCCGTCCGTCCGGCAGGACGAGGACGAGGACGACGAGGCCGACGTTGCGGCGAGTGCGGCTGACTGATCGGCGACGACTCCTGACCGGCTCGTAGATGCCGGCAAGCCCGGCGGCAGGATCTCTGCGAAGACCTGAGGGGCTCCCGTCCGCCTTGGCTGTGTCGCTCGGGGCTGTGTGGAACTTTCAGGCTGTCCGCCTGAACCGCCGCCGGGTCGTCATGGGGTGGCCATGGCCTGACCAGGAGACGTGCCACGTCAGGGGTCAGGGTTTCTTGGTACCGCCTTGCCGACCATCTCCGCGCGACCGCGGTGTCTTGACTCGTGTGAAGCATCCGGTCAGGCTCCTCGATTGGTCACCGACGGATCGATTGACGGGAGCGTCGAGGATGGGTGCTCAACGGCGGCGGAAGCTGCGATCGGCCACGACGCTCGGCGTGGCGGTCTCCTTCGTGGCGGGGACGTTGACCGCCCAGGCGGCCCTGGACCCGGCTCTGGCCGTGGCGGGCCCGACCTTGTCGGTGGACCTGTCCGCCGCCCGGCACGCGATCAGTCCGGACATCTACGGCATGAACGGCGCCGACCCGGCGTTCGCCGCCGAGATCGGCCTGCCGGTGGCGCGCTGGGGCGGCAATTCGACCACGCGTTACAACTTCAGGAACCACACCTACAACACGGGAAGTGACTGGTACTTCGAGAACATCGTCGCCGGGCCCGACAACACGGTCGAGGCGTTCGTCAAGACCAACCGGGACCGCGGCACCAAACAGGTCGTCACCGTGCCGATGAGCGGGTGGGTGGCCAAGGACTCGCCCGACCAGCACCCGTTCGCCTGCGGATTCCCCGCCAGCCGGTTCCCCGCTCAGGACGGATTCGACCAGTGGGACGCCGGCTGCGGCAACGGCAGGCTCAACAACGCGAACCTCACCGGGGCGGTGCCCGAGGACACCTCGATCCCGGTGGGCGCCTCGTTCGACGGCGAGATGGTGTCGCATCTCGTGAGCCGGTTCGGCAAGGCGGCGCGCGGCGGCGTGTCGATCTACGAGCTCGACAACGAGCCGGTGCTGTGGAATTCCACGCACCGCGACGTGCACCCCGAGGCGGTCTCGTACGACGAGCTGGGCAGCAAGAGCACCGCGACCGCCGCGGCCATCAAGGCCGCCGACCCGACCGCGGCGGTGCTGGGCCCCTCCGGCTGGGGATACTGCGAGTGGGTCGCGTCCGGGGTGGACGGATGTGCGCCGGGAGCCGACGCGGCCGCGCACGGCGGGCTCAACCTGTCGCAGTGGTTCCTGAAGAACATGAAGGACTACAGCGACGCGCACCGTGGCAAGCGCATGCTCGACTACTTCGACCAGCACTACTACCCCCAGATCAACGGCGGGAAGGACCCCGAGTCCAACGCGTGGCGGCTGCGGTCCACGCGTTCGCTGTGGGACCCGACGTACGTCGAGGAGTCCTGGATCGGCCCCACGGGCGTGAACGCGCCGCCGCTGCAGTTCATCCGCAAGATGAAGGAGTGGGTCGCGCAGTACTACCCCGGCACGAAGACCGCGATCACCGAGTACAACTGGGGCGCGCTGGACGACATCAACGGCGCACTGGCGCAGGCCGACGTTCTCGGCATCTTCGGGCGCGAGGGTCTCGACCTCGCCACCATCTGGGACGAGCCCCAGCCGACGCAGCCCGGCGCCTACGCGTTCCGGATGTATCGCAACTATGACGGCGCGGGGAGCCGGTTCGGTGACGTGAGCGTGTCGGCGACCAGCAGTGATCAGGGACAGCTGGCGGTGTACGGGGCGCAGCGCTCGCGCGACAAGGCGCTGACCCTGATGGTGGTCAACAAGACCGGCGGTGAGCTGACCTCACCGTTGTCGGTCGCCGGACTGCACGGCAACGCCAGGGCGCAGCGGTTCACCTACAGCCCGGCTGATCTCAACTCGATCGTGCGCGGTAACGATCTCACGGTGCACCAGGGCCGGGTCACCGCGACGTACCCGGCGAACTCGATCACCCTGCTGGTCCTGCCGGTCCACCGGCGTTGACGGTTCCCCCTGGGCGTCGAACCCGGCGAACCCCGGCCTGCCACCGCATCGTCAAAACTGGAAGAAGTTGCGCTCAGAGATCCGGCTCCGGGACGCGTCTCCGTGAACAGGGCACTTAGGCTGGCCACGTTACGTAGTCGTATGTCTCGGGGGTCGTCCATGTCGATCGCGTCTCGTCCGCTCACCCAGACGGAGCTTCTCCTGGAGCTCGAACCCGTGGTGGAGCGGGAGCTGGATCGGCATCTCGCGGTGGCGAAGGAATGGTTCCCGCACGAGTACGTCCCATGGAGCGAGGGCCGGACGTTCGACGGAGTCCTGGAGGGCGAGGCCTGGTCGCCGGAGGACTCCTCGATCTCCGAGGCCGCCCGGGTCTCGCTCGTCGTCAACCTGCTGACCGAGGACAACCTTCCGAGCTACCACCACGAGATCGCCACGACCTTCGGCAGGGACGGCGCCTGGGGCACGTGGGTGCACCGGTGGACGGCGGAGGAGGGGCGGCACGGGGTCGCCATCCGTGATTACCTCACCGTCACCCGGGCCGTCGATCCGGTCGCGCTGGAGCGGGCCAGGATGAGTCACATGCAGAACGGCTTCGCCACCGAGTACGACGGCATGCTCCGGCAGTTGGCCTACGTCTCGTTCCAGGAGCTCGCCACCCGTATCGCCCACCGCAACACCGGGAGGGTGTCGGGGGACCCGGTGTGCGAGAGGCTGCTCGCGAGGGTCGCCGCCGACGAGAACCTCCACATGGTCTTCTACCGGAACCTGCTCGCCGCCGCGTTCGAGCTGGCCCCTTCGCAGACCATGCGAGCCGTCACCGATGTCGTGACGTCGTTCCAGATGCCGGGCCAGGGCATGGAGGGTTTCGCCCGCAAGTCGGTGACGATCGCCATGGCGGGCATCTACGACCTGCGACAGCACTCTGACGAGGTCCTTCTGCCAGTGCTGCGGCAGTGGAAGACCTTCGACATCGAAGGGCTCGACGCCGAGGGGGAGCAGGCCCGCGAGGAGCTGTCGGCTTTCCTGGCTCAGCTCGACGCGGCCGCTACCCGCTTCGAGGAGCGACGCGAGGCCCGGCGGGCGAGGGCCGAAGCCTGAAACAGGCCGACCGAAGGACGAAAACGGCATCATCTGGGGCATTAGGGTGCGAGCGGTCCCACAGTCGGCACATACTGGAGACGATGAACGCAGCCAGCGGCGAGCACCGCCGTCACCTGTCCACAAGTCCCTTCAAACCCCCGCCTCCTGCTCCGCCTCTCGAGCGGTTCAGCGTGAACGACCAGGTGACCCATGACCGGTACGGCCTCGGTGTGGTCATCGGCGTAGAGGATGGCGTCGCCGTGTTCGTCGACTTCCGGTCGCGACAGGAGCGAATCACAGCACCGTTCAAGCGGCTGTACAAACTCTGAGACCACCGCGGCTCAGCAGGCCTCGGGTTCGACGAAGAGCCCGAGGTGCTCGATGGCAACCCTGACGGCAACGTCCGCCGCCCCGGCCGTTGTCCGGCAGGGGCGTTGTCGTGGGGCAAGCTGATGACGTGAGTCTCCACGCACCTCCGGACGATGTCGGAGTCCCACGGGCGCAGGCCGGTCCCACCCCGCAGCACCTGCTCGCGACCTTGCTCGGTGAGTACCTCGACTCGTCGGACGCCGACCTTCCGTCGGTGGCGGTGGTCGCGATGCTCGGGGAGTTCGGCATCAGCGAGTCGAGCGCGCGCGCCGCGTTGTCCCGGCTGACCAAGCGTGGCCTGATCGCCGTACGGGGATCCGGGCGGCCGCCCGTGTACCACCTCACGCCTCAGGCGATCGCCAGGCACCGATCCCGGATGGATCATTTCCTGAGCTTCGGCGCACACCCGCCGCGGTGGACCGGCGACTGGGTGACCGTCTCCTTCTCGGTCCCCCAGTCCGGCCAGGCCCCACGGCACGCGGTACGCAAGGCGCTGGGGTCGCTGGGCTTCGCGCGGCTGTACGACAGTGTGTGGATCCGTCCCGGAACCGACTCCGGTCCGGTGACCCGGGCGCTCCACGACGTCCTGGACGGCGTCGACGGCAGCCGGTGGTCGGTGATGCACGCCCGCTTCGACGAGGAGGCCGGCCCGCACGGTCCGGCCGCCGCCTACGATCTGGCCGGTCTCGCCTCCGCCTACGAGGGTTTCATCGCGCGGTACTCGGACCTGCGGGTGGCCGTACGCAACGGGGAGATCGACGCGACGCGGGCGCTGGTGGCCCGGACCTCCGTCATGGATTCCTGGCGGAAATTTCCGGACATCGACCCGAACCTCCCCGAGCACCTCCTGCCGAAACCGTGGCCCTGCCAGGCTGCCAGAAATCTCATGCTGGAGATCCATTCCGCCCTCGGCTCGCTCGCCGAGGCGCGGCTCATCGAGGTCGTGACTCCGTACTGGCCGGACGCCGCGTCCTGGATCACCCACTTCCAGGCGTCGGAGAGCGGCGTCTCGGTCCCGGCGGCGAGGGCCGGTCGCAGGAAACTTTCACTCACTGGAACTCCTGCCGCCCCGCCAGGGCGCGTTTCGTGACCATGCGGCCGTCGGCTTCCCGGCCGGCCGCCGCGCGCTGAGACCCCACCCGAACGCCAGGCCGTCCAGGCATTGTGACCTGGGCGGGAGCCGCACCCGTCGGCCCATTCCCCTGGCGGCGGGCGGCGCCGTCCAGAAGGTCCGCGTGATCGGGCGGCGTACGGGGCGATTCCCGTCTGCGTGAGTACTGCCTCAACGCGGCAAGTGTGATCGCTTGACACTTTTCGTGACCGCAGTGATATTAACTGCACATTGCTCTCATCGGCTCGTTTCGGCTGGCAGGAGCGCATTTTGCAGTCGATGGCCCGCCATATCGATCCTCGGATTCGGTCGGCGCCGACCGGCCCGGCCGCCGTGGAAGTGGTCGGGTCGTTGCCGGGCTCCGTCGGCGTGCGCCGCGCATGCCGCATCCGACACAGAGCGCCGTCGTGACACCTTCGGAAGGCGAAATGAGAAAACGCTCGATCATCAGGGCGGTACTGGCGGTCGCGGTCGCCCCGCTCTGCGCTGGAATGGTGGCGCTCGCCTCGACGCCGTCCGCCGCGGCGGTCGGTGGCTCGGGCCCCTACCCGGCGGATTACGAGACCTCCACCAGCCTGCCCAACCACACCATCTACCGGCCCGGAACCCTCCCTTCCGAGAAAATGCCCATTTTCGTATGGGGCAACGGAGGCTGTTCCGCGAACGGGACGGGGCAGCTGCCCTTCCTCCGCGAGATCGCCTCGTACGGATTCCTGGTCATCGCCAGCGGCAGCCCCAACGGTTCCGGTTCGACGACCTCCCAGATGCTCACCCAGTCCATCGACTGGGCGGTCGCGGAGAACAGCCGCCAGGGCGGTAAGTACAACGGCAGGCTCGACACCAGCAAGATCGCTGTAGGCGGCTGGTCCTGCGGAGGGCTGGAGGCATACGCCGTCTCCAACGACTCGCGTATCACCACGACAACCATCTTCAGCAGCGGCCTGCTGAACGACTCCGACGACTACCAGCTCCGCCGGCTGACGAAGCCGATCGCCTACTTCATCGGCGGGCCGAGCGACATCGCCTACCCGAACGCCATCGACGACTGGGGCAAGCTGCCGGCGGGACTGCCCGCGTTCATGGGCAACCTGAACGTCGGACACGGCGGCACCTACACCCAGACCAACGGCGGCGAGTTCGGCCGCGTGGCGGTGCTGTACCTCAAGTGGCGGCTGAAGGGCGACACGACGGCCGGCACCAACTTCGTCGGCGCCAACTGCGGCCTGTGCAACACCCAGTGGCAGGTTCAGCAGAAGAACCTCACGCTCGGCGGCAGCCCGTCTCCGTCTCCCTCCCCGTCACCCAGCAACAGCCCGTCCCCCTCTCCGTCACCGTCACCCAGTGGCAGCCCCTCGCCCTCCCCGTCACCCAGCGGTGGGACCGGGGGCTGTTCGGCGACCTACACGGTGCAGGACCAGTGGGCCGGCGGGTTCGTCGCGAACGTCAACGTCACCGCGGGCGGTGCCGCGATCAACGGCTGGAGGGTCGCTCTCACCCTGCCCGGGGGAGCCACGATCACCTCGTTGTGGAACGGCGTCAACACCGGCACCAGCGGCGCCGTGACCGTCACCAACCAGAGCTACAACGGGCGGCTGTCGGCCGGACAGAGCACCAACTTCGGGTTCCAGGGCAACGGAACCGGCGCCGGAGCCACCGTCACCTGCACCGCCACCTGATCCTCGGCCCTCTCGACCGGGCGACCACATGACTCAGGCATGACGCTGGGCCCGCACCGGCATGACGGTGCGGGCCCAGCGTGGTGTCACTCAGGCGATACGAGGGTCAGTTCACTGGATGACCGCGAGGGCGTCGACGACACCGGTGCCGAAGAAGCCGTTGTCGTCGGCGGTGCCGGCGCAGGTCGCGGTGTTCGGCGGGCACGGCTTGGACACGGCCCGTGCCTTGAGCTCGCCGAGCATCTGGGCCGGCGTCCAGGACGGGTGCGCCGACTTCATCTGCGCCATGACGCCGGCGACGTGAGGGCTCGCCATCGACGTGCCGCTCTTGGTGCCGTAGCCGTCCGCCCCCGTCCGGGTGTTCCACGTCGTCGAGTAGATCGACGAACCAGGAGCCGCGACGTCGATCTTGCCGAGGCCGTAGTTGGAGAAGGACGACCGGACGCTGTCCAGCGTGGTGCCCACGCGCTGCAGGGACGCGACCGTCACGACGCCGTCGAGCTCGGCCGGGATGTCGCTGCAGCCGTTGTTGATCGTGCGCACGGTCGGTTCCGGCGCGTCGTTGGGGCTGCCCTTGTCCACGGTCTTGTTGGCCAGGTCGTAGTTGGAGTTGCCCGCCGCGGCGACGTTGACGACGCCCTGCTTGGTGGCCCACTCCACGGCGCGCCGGACGGCCTCCTTGCTGGCGGCCTGGTCGGGCTGGTCGTCACACCAGAACTCGAACGGGTCGACGTAGTAGGAGTTGTTCGTGACGTCCATGTGCTTCAGGCCCGCCCACATGAAGCCGCAGATGGCGTACTCCGGGTAGATGAAGCCGTCGTTGTTGACGACCTTGACGGACGCCATGCGCACGTTCGGCGCGACACCGACGATGCCGATGTTGTTGCGGGCGGCGGCGATGGTGCCGGCGACGTGCGTACCGTGGTCGCTCGTCGTCGGGCGCCACGCCAGCGGCGTCTGGTCCGGACGGCCGACGTCGGTGCAGTTGACCGAGTTCGCGACGTCGATGTTGGCCTTGAGGTCCGGGTGCGCCGGCGAGATGCCGCTGTCGAGCACCCCGACGAGGACGTTGCGGTTGCCGTCGGAGACCGCCTGCGCCTGCGGGGCCTTGATCATCTGCATGTCCCACTGGACCCCTTCGTTGGGGTCGAGGCTCGCGCCAGGCTGCGGGTCAGACGGGATGTCGCCGTTGTCCGGCTTCTTGGCACCCTTCTTGTACCCGCCGGCGCCGGGACCCCACGGCGGGGCCAGGTCGGTCGGCGTCCCCTCGGAGACCCCGGCCGTACGGGTGGCGCCGACGGAGGCGACCGCGTTGCCGCCCTTGGCGGTGACGTTCGCGCGGAAGGCCGCACGGTCTGAGTGGGCGACGACCACGCCGATCGCGGGCCAGGACTGGACGACGACCCCTCCGGCGGCCTCGACCGCGCGCTCGACGAGACGCGTCTGGCCGGGGTTGGCGATCCGGGCGTTGACGACGTAGCTCATGAGCATCCCGTCGGGGAAGTCCACGTTGACCGGTGTCGACGTCGGCTCGCCGGGGGTAGCCGCGCTGGCCGAGTCGGTAACGCCTCCAAGGAAGGCGGCACCCACCATGGCGAACGCCGCGGCGGTGGCCGCGAGGCGTCGCTTGGGCAGGGCATGCTGCATGTGTTGCTCCTTGAACAGTGGGGTTGCGGCACCCATCGCCGCGCTCTGGCCGGCCCTAACTCCGAGAGTCCGAAATCGCCCTTAATCCAGCCTTTCGGGTTGGTTGGTGACGGTAACAGCTCGATCGAGAATTGTTCAAGAGTTCACTGACGGCCGTTCAAGGGGCGAGCAGGAACGAGCGGATGGCGGGGACGAGGTCGGCGTGGGCGTCTTCGAGCAGGTAGTGACCCGCGCCGGGATACAAGCGAATCCGCGCGGCGGGAAAACGCCGCCGCCATTCGTCCAGTACGGCGCGGTCGAAGACCGGGTCGTCCATTCCCCAGGCGATCAGCGTGGGCCGGTCGGCGAACCGCCCCAGCGACGCACCGGTGGCCTGGAGGAGAGGCCAGGAGGGGTCGCCGGGGCGCAACGGGATGTCCTGGACGAAGCGCTGGATGGCCACCCGGTGCTCGGGCCGGTCGTAGGGGGCCAGGAACGCCGAACGCACCGGAGCCGCCATCCGGCGCCGTACCCCCAGCGGACGCCAGGTGGCGCCACGGGCGAAGAGGTTGTGGCGCAGGAACAGGCGGGTGCCCAGCCGGGTGTCCCGCAATATCCGGTACGGCAAGCGCAGCAGCGGACGTACGCGTTCGCCGTGCGGGTTGGGAAAGGCCGCGGTGTTCAGCAGCACGAGGCGGGCGACCCGGTTGGGGTGGCGGCAGGCCCAGGCCATGCCGATCGGCCCGCCCCAGTCGTGCAGGACGAGGGTCCACCCCTGTTCGGGGGCGCCGGCGTCGCCGACGAGGTGGTCGGTCAGGGCGTCCAGGTCGTCCACCCGGGCGGCCAGGTCGTAGGGGTAACGGCCGGCCCCCGGCTTGTCCGACAGGCCCATGCCGATGTGGTCGGGGGCGACGCAGCGGAACTCCTCCCGCAGCGCGAGGATCGGCCGCCGCCACAGGTAGCTCCAGGACGGGTTCCCGTGCAGGAACAGCACCGGCTGCCCCGCCCCCTCGTCCAGGTAGTGCTGGCGCAGGCCGTCAAGTCGGGGGTGGGCGAACCACCGGGAGGTGAACGGATAGTCCGGGAATCCGGTCACCGGGCGCTCCTCGCGGACAGGTGGGCGGTGAGCCGGGCCAGTCCTTCCGCCATGCTCACCCGGGGCCGGTAGCCGAGATCGCGACGGGCCGCGGAGATGTCGAACCAGTGCGCCGTCGAGGCCTGCTCCACCAGGAACAGCAGCGGGGGCAGGCGCCGCGTCAACGGCGACCGGCGGACCCGCTCCAGCAGCCGGGCCGCCCGCAGGACCGGTCGGACGGGAGCCCGGCGGGTCACTGGAGGCAGCCCGGCGGCGCGTAGCAGCAGGTTGAGCCACTCCCCGAAGCCGCAGGGCTCGCCCTGGGCGACGAAGTAGGCCCGGCCGGCAAGCGGTGAGCCCGGACGCAAGCGGTCGAGCGCGAGCAGGTGGGCGTCGGCGGCGTTGTCCACATAGGTGGTGTCGATGGTCTTGTCGGTCTCGCCCAGCAGCCACAGCAGACGGCGCCCCGCCACCAGCCTCGGCAGGAAGTGCGGATCTCCCGGCCCCCAGATGAGATGCGGGCGCAACGCGACCGCCGTCACCCGCCCGGCCGCCGCGTCGGCGAGGACGAGCCGCTCGGCTTCGGCCTTGGTCCGTGGATAGGCGGCGGGAAAATGGTCGGCGTACGGCACGGACTCGTCCACACCCTCCAGGTCCCGCCCGTCGTGGACGACGCTCGGTGAGGACGTGTGGACCAGGCGTGCCCCGTGACGCGCGCAGGCGTCCAGCACGTTCCGCGTTCCCGACACGTTGACCTCCTCGTAGTCCCGGTCCCGTCCGTGTACGCCGGCCTTCGCGGCGCAGTGCACGACCGCCTCGCACCCGGCGACGGCGGCCGTCACCGCAGCGCGGTCGCGTACGTCGGCCAGGTGCTGGGCGACTCCGAGCGCCGCCAGCGCGGGGCTTCGGTGACGCTGAAGTGCGTGGACGGTGTCACCGCGGGCGACCAGCCGCCGGCAGACGGCCTCGCCCAGGAAGCCGCCGCCCCCGGTCACCAGGACCCTCATCACCGGCCTGCCCGTACGCGCCGCGCGGCCCACCGGGCGAGCTCGTGCCGGCGGATCTTGCTGTTGTGCCGGGCGTCGACCGGGAACCCGCGATGGAACAGCACGTCCCGAATCCCCTCGGTGTGCGGATGGCGGGCCGCCACGCTCAGGATGCCGGCTGTCACGCGAGCGTCGTCCCGGAAACCCGGTTCGCGCTCCACGACCAGGACCGGACGCTGGGCGCCGGCGGGGCCGACGCCGACCAGCGCGGTGCGGCGGACCCCGGGCACTGCGGCGAAGACGGGTTCGACCTGGTCGGTGTGCAGGTCGCCGCCGACGGCGCGGATCCGTTCCGATTTGCGTCCGGCGAACCAGAGCCTGCCCTGCTCGTCGAAGCGGCCGGCGTCACCCATCCGGTGCCAGACGCGGTCCCCGTCGCGGATCCGGGCCAGCGCGGTCGCCGCCGGATCGTCCAGGTAGGGGTCGCTGACCGTGGGGGCGGCCACGACGATCTCTCCGATGGCGCCCGGCGGCACGACCAGATCGTCACTCCACCGTTCGACGGGGTCGTCGCCGAGGGCGATGACGCGCACCTCGGCGCCCGGGAGCGGGAGACCGAGGCAGGTGCCCGCCCCGGCGGCGGTGGCCGCAGCGTGCCCGGCGAGCGGGCGGCTCTCGATCGCGGCCACCGGCATGCACTCGGTGGCGCCGTACACCGACAACACCCGCGCGTCGTCGCGCAGGCAGCCGCGCAGGCGGTCCATGACCGGCATCGGCAGCGGCGCCCCGGCGGACACCACGTCGCCGAGCGTGTCCAGCACCAGATCACGGGCGGCGCAGTGCCGCGCGAGCCGGTCCAGCAGCGCGGGAGCGGCGAACATCCCGGCCACGCGGTAGCGCCGGATGTCGGCGACAAGGGCGGCCGGGTCGGCCCGCACCGGGTGCCGCGGGTCCATGTCCGGGATCACCACGGTCGCCCCGAACGCCGCCGCTCCGAGGGCGAACGGCGCGAACGTCGACAACACCGGCGTTCCCGGCTCCACCGTGCCGAGTTCGCCCAGCAGGGTGAGCTGCGCGGCCAGGTGCCGGTGCCGAAGCGGCACGCCCTTGGGCGGGCCGGTGGATCCGGAGGTGTACGCGATCAACGCCAGGTCGTCCGGCCCGGCATGGCGCCACGAATCCACCCCGCCCGGCCCGAAGCCGGATTCCGCCTCGCGGGGCAGCCGCGCGGGGACGGTGACGGAGACGCGGACGTCCGGGGTCCAGCGCAGCAGTCTCCTGGCCATCTGTACGGCGGGAATCGCGACGAACGCCTCGGGCGCCGCCTGGCGCAGGCAGCGCTTGATCGCGCCGAGCGGCAACCCGGGATCGACCAGCACGGGCACCGCCCGGAGCCGTAACAGGGCGACGGCGAGCGCGCCCAGTTCCGGGCCCGGCGGCACCAGCAGGGCGGTACGCATGCCCGGGCGGATCCCTGCCTCCATGAGGACCGCGACGGCATGGTCCACCGACCGCGACAGCTGCCCGTAGGTGGTGGCCGCCGGGCGACGGCCGCCGACCTGGCAGGCGATGACGTCGGGCTGCTCGCGAAACCAGCGTTCGGCGCGGACGATCAGTTCGCTGACCGGCTCGGCCGGGCCGGAGCCGCTCGGAGGAGTCACCTGCGTGGTCACCGGCTCACCACCGTACGACGACGATTCCGGCGCTGGCTCCGCTGGCCAGGCCGACGAGGGCGACCAGGTCGCCGCGCCGCACCCGGCCCGAGCCGACCACCCGCGCCAGTTGCACGAGCAGCGTCGCCGCGACAAGGTTGCCGTGCTGGGCGATGGTGACGACGACCTTGCCCTGGGGAATGCGCACCTGGTCACAAAACCACCACAGCGTCGGCAGCGTCGCCTGGTGCACGCAGATCGCCGCGAAGTCGTCCCAGGTCAGCCCGAGATCGGCGAGGGGTTTGTGGAAGACGGCGTAGTCGATTCTCTCGATGCCGCGCACCAGCTCGACGGAGTCGACGACGAGCGGCCCGATCGTGGGCCGGCCCGCCGACGGGTCGGTGGTGAGGTTGTCCACCGCCGAGATCGCCGCCTGCCATCCGGCGGAGTACGCGGAGAACCGGTGGGCGAGCACCCCCGGTTCGGCGCCGGCCTCCAGCAGCAGCGCGGCACCGGCGTCGGAGACCGTGTAGGACGCGGCGACGGTGACGTACTCCTCGGCATCGGCCACGGTCCACGGCGTGCCGGCGGTGGGCAGCTCTCCGCAGCAGACGAGGACCCGCCGATGACGGCCGGCGGAGATCAGCGCGTCGGCCACCTGGATGGCGTTCAGCACGCTGTTGCACGCGTTGCGTACGTCGAACACCGGGCAGCAGGCCCCGATCTTGGCGGCGACGATGTGCCCGGTGGCCGGCTCCACGGCGTCGGACGACACTCCCGCGTAGACGAGCAGATCGAGATCGGCGGCCCGCAGGCCGTTGTCCTCCAGGACCCGGCGGGCGGCGTGCGCCGCCAGGTCCGACGGTTTCTCGTGGGGGAGGGCGACGTGCCGGCGCCGTACTCCGCTGTGCTCGTGGATCAACCCTCGGGGCAGGTCCAGGGTGGGGTTGCGCTCGGCGAGCCGGTCTTCCAGCTCGGCCGTGCTGAGCGTGGTCTCCGGCAGATAGGCGGCCACTCCCGCCAGCCGGGTGTGCGACTGGGTCACTGCGGTCCTCACCTCTCGTTCGCTTCAGGCCGGCTGTCCGGTACGGGGGCCCGCACCGGCGGGCCGCTGTTCGCCGCGCGGCCCGAGGCGCATGAGGATGCTGGAGGCGATGTCGGCGACGGTGCCGCCGCCGCGCATCAGCTCCATGGGCGGGATGTCGATGCCGAACCGCCCGCGGATGGAGGTCAGCAGTTCGGTGGCCATCAGGGAGTCCAGGCCGTACTCGTCCAGCCGCCGGTCGCTCGCGATCTGGTCGGCCGGGACGAGCATGACGGTGGAGAGCAACCGGGTGATCTGCTCGGTGACGTACGCGTAGCCCTGCTCGTAACTCATCTCCGCCAGCAGCGACGGCAGGTCGGGCCCCTGCTCCTCCGCGCCGGGCGGCAGCACCAGGGACAGCCACGGACGCCGCAGGCCGGGCAGGACCTGCCGCAACCGGCCCCAGTCGCAGCGGCCCACCATGGCGACGTCGGCGTGCTCGCCGAGCATGGCCTCCATGGCGTCCAGCGCCCGTGCGGGCGGCATCGGCGGGATCCCGGCCTTGGCCAGCGCCTCTCCCTGCCTGCCCCGGGTAAGCACCCCGATCTCCGCGAGCGCGCCCAAGCAGGCCGTCAGGGCGGGCAGGCCCTCCCGTCTCCGCCGCCGGGCCAGCGCCTCCAGGAACAGGTTCGCGGCGACGTACGAGGTCTGGCCGATGTTGCCGACGGTGGTGAGGGAGGAGTACATGACGAACAGGTCGAGGCGGAGATCCCGGGTCAGTTCGTCCAGCACGATCGCGCCGGCGACCTTGGGACGCAGGACGGCCCGGATCCGGTCGTCGCCGATGTCGGCGAGCAGGCCGTCGTCGAGGTGCATGGCCGCGTGGACGACGCCGCGCAGCGGACGGCCGCCGCCGTCCAGGTCGCGCAGGACACGCCGCATGGCGTCGCGGTCGGCCACGTCGGCGGCGTACGCGCGGACCTCCACCCCCGATCTCTCCAGTTCCGCCAGCAGAGCGGGAGCATCGGGCGTCTCGGCGCCCCGGCGGCCGACCAGGGCCAGGTGGCGGGCGCCACGCTGCGCTAGGCGGCGGGCCGTCGCCGCGCCGAAGCCGCCCAGGCCGCCCGTGACCAGGTAGGTCCCCTCCGGGTCCAGGCGCGGCGCCGTCCGCTGCGGCCGTACGGTGACCGGTTCGTCGCGTGGGTCGAAGGACACCACGACTTTTCCGATATGCCGGGAATGGCGCATCATGGCGAAGGCGTCGGCGACGCGGGCGGCCGGAAACACCGTGTGCGGCAACGGCCGGAACCGCCCGGTGCGATAGAGGGGCGCGGCCTGCGACGTGCTGTCCGCCATCAGTTCGGGCGCCTTCCACATCAGCGTGCCGATGTCCACGCCGTGGAACGCGAGGTTGTCGGAGAACGGGCGCAGCAGCAGGGACCTGTTCTGGTAGATGTCCCGTTTGCCGAGCTCGATGAACCGGCCGCCGTGCCGCAGGCACTCCATGCCCCGGGCGATGGCCTCACCGGCCAGCGAGTTGAGCACGATGTCCACTCCCCGGCCTCCGGTCAGCTCCCTGACCTGCTCGGCGAAGAGCAGGCTGCGCGAGTCGAGGACGTGGTCGGCTCCCATCGCGAGCAGCAGGTCGCGTTTGGCGGCGGTGCCGGCGGTCGCGATCACCCGGGCGCCGTGGTGCCGGGCGTACTGCAGCGCGGCCAGGCCGACCCCGCCGGCGCCGCCATGGACCAGGATCGTCTCTCCCGCCCTGACCCGTGCGCAGTAGCCGAGCGAATGGTGCGCGGTGGCGAAGGCCATCGGCATGGTGGCGGCTTCGGTGAAGGTCATCCCCTCGGGTACGGGGACGGCCACCCACGCCTTGACCCTCGCGTGGCTGGCGAACCCGACGGGCCCGGCCGCCATGACCCGGTCACCCGGCCGGACATCGGTGACGGCGGCGCCGACGGTGGTGACGATCCCGGCGCACTCCAGGCCCAGTTCGTGGCCGCCGAACACCGCTTCGACGGCCTCGGCGGGCAGCAGGTTCACCGCCTGCATCACGTCGCGGTAGTTCAGCCCGATCGCCCGCACCTCGACCACGACCTCGTCGGGCTCGGGCTCCGGCATCGGGATCTCCTCCCAGGCCAGCGTGTACGACAGCCCCGGATCGCACACCTTGAGCCGATAGGCGCCGCCCGAGCCGACGGCCAGGTCGCGGCCGTGCTCGCCCGGCTCCAGCAGCCGTGGTACGAAACGTCCCCGGCGGGTGAGCAGGATCTCGTCCTCCTCGTCCGGTGCGAGCAGTTCCGCCGCCAGGCGGCCGGCGTCCCGCGCGGGGTCGCCGGTGGGGTGCAGGCAGAGCCGGCGTATCGCCGGTCGCGGCTGCTCGTTGCCCAGCGAGCGCGTCGTCCCCCAGGTCGCCGCGTCCTCAGGGTGGAGCTTGACGTCGGTGAGGTGAGGCTCCGGCAGCGCGCCGCAGGGGCGGGCCACCAGCCACACCGTGACCGCGACGTGCTCGGGCAGTTGCTCGCAGGCCAGCGCGACGGCCCGCAACGCCGCGGCCCGCCGGGTGACCCGCTCGACCGTCGCCTTCGGCTCTGTGCCGATGGTCGCCTTCGGCTCTGTGCCGATGGTCGCCTCCGGCTTGGTGTCGTCGGTTCCGCCCAGGATGACCGCGATGGTGACGGTCTCGGCGGTGGGCGGGAAGTGATCGGCCCAGTGGTCGGGGTCGTCGCTGAGCGGCGAGTGCAGCACGTCGCCGCCACGGCTCCCCAGCAGCGCCCCCAGCTCGGCCGTCAGGGCGCCGGTGCCGTCCTCACCGGCCAGGATCCACGTCCCGGCCGCGTCCGGTACGGCGCGCAGAGCGGCCGGAGCAGCCTCGGAGGCGGCAGGTATGTAGTGCGCGGTGTCCGCACCACCCTCCACGGTGACCGGAGCACACTCGTCGACGGCCGGAACGCGCGGCGTGGCGGCCGCAGTGCCCTCGGCAGTGGTCGCGGCACCACCGGCGGTGGCGAGCATCACCGAGAAGTCGCCGGCCGCGCGTTCGTCGTCGTCGCCGGTCTGGACGACCTCGGTGTAACCGGCCTCCGCCAGCACGTCCGGCCATTCCTCCCGGGACAGCAGCGGCGAGCGCGGCCGCAGGTGCCGGTCGGTGAAGTCCCAGAACTCCTCCTGCACGCCGAGGAACGGCAGCAGGGTCCCCACCCGATGCGGTTCGGCGACGAGCAACTGGCCGCCGGGCACCAGAAGAGCGGACAGGTGGCGTAGCGCGGCGGGCAGGTCACGGGCCAGGTGCAGGCTGTTCGCCGCGACCACGAGATCGAATCCGCCCGCGGCCACTCCCTGCCCGGCCGGGTCGGCGTCCAGGTCGAGGACGGCGTAGTCGACGAAGTCGAAGCCGGTGAAGCGCTGCCGCAACCGGGTCAACGCCGCTTCGGCGACGTCGGTGACCAGGTAACGGGTGCGGTCGGCGGGCAGGACTGGCAGCAGCATGGCAGTGGTGCCGCCGGTCCCCGCACCGGCTTCCAGGACACGGAGCGGCCGGTCGGCCGGCCATCGCCGGACGATCTGCTCGACGAGCGCCCGGGCGATCCGGTTGGTGAACAGGTTGACCGGCCCGATGTCGTGGAACTGCTCGATCAGCTCCTGACCGCCTCCGGAGCCCAGGACCTCTAGGCCGGTGCGCCGGCCCGCGAGCAGTTCGGGCAGGCACCGCCCGACCCGTACGGTCAGGGCGCTCTGGGCGGCGAAGGCGGCCCCCCGGGTGAGAAGGTCCCGGTGGAGGTCTCGGATCAGGTTCCGGTTCAGGTCTCGGTTCAGGTCATGGTGAGGGTCGCGGTGGGCACCTCCGGCTGCGTCCCGGTCGGAGTTCCGCTCCAGCAGGCCGTGCCGTTCCAGCAGGGGCAGGGCCGCGTGGAGCATCCGGCGGTGGTGCGCCTCGGGGCACGCCTCGATCAGGTCCTCGACGCCTATCGGCCGCCCGTCGCTCGCCCCATCGCTCGACTCGGCACTCAGTTCGCCGAGCGCGCCGGCCAGCGTACGGGCGAAGACCTCTTCGAGCCGTGCCGCGTACCGCGGGTAGTCCAGCTCGTGCCACGCGGAGCGCAGCCGGTCGATCCGCTCGGCCGCGCCGGACAGGATCTCGCCGGGGCCGGGCGCCGGCCACGGCTCGGCGGGCGCGTCCGCCCGGGGCGCGGCCCGGAGCGCCGTCTCCCACCGGGTGACCGGGGTGACGTGGACACCGGGCATCCGGCGGAGCCGGCAGCCCTCCACCTCTGCGGCGATCCTGCCCTCGCCGTCGGCGACCACGAGGTCCCAGCAGACCTCCTCGGCACTGCTGGAGCGTTCCCGCACGTAGACCAGCCCTTGCGCCGAGGGCGTTCCCCACAGGCGGACGGAGCCGATCGCGGCGGGCATGTAGCCGCGGCCCGCGCGCAGCGACTCCACCAGCCACAGCACGCCGGCCTGCAGCGCGCTGTCCAGCACCACCGGGTGCATCTGGTAGCGCCCCTGCCCCTGCTCCGGGCACGAGTAGGCGCCCAGCACCTCCCGCTCGCCCGTCCACAGCTCGGTCAGGACCTGGAACTCCGGCCCCCACACCATCTGTCCCTCGGCGGCCCGCGCGTAGTATCCGGGCACGTCCACAGGCGTGCCGATGCGGGCACGCAGCGCGGCCACGTCCAGCGGCGGCGGGACCGGGCGCAGCAGCGGCCGTACCCGGGCCCGGAAGTGCTCGCGGGGCTGCGCGGACTGCCGGTCGGCGCTGGCCACGGTGACCACTCCGGTCTCGGCGCAGAGCGACGTCTGCGCCCACACCGGATCGGCGGCGGCCTGCGACGGCACCACCATGGCCCGGCTGATGTCGACCCTGTCCACCTCCACCGCCTCGGCGGCGTCCGGCAGGGCGAGGCGGGCGGCCGCGACGGCCATCTCCACATATCCGGTGGCCGGCATGACGGCGGCGCCGCCGGCCCGGTGATCGGCCACCCAGGGCACCCGTACGCGGTCGATCTCCCCCTGCCACGTGGGGTCCAGCACCGGAAGCCGCTGTCCGAGCAGCGGATGCTGGATCGTCGTGTCGACGTCGGTCCGCACCCAGGTGTGCGGCCCGCCGATCCAGTGCCGTTCGCGCTGCCAGGGATAGGCGGGCAGCGATCGCACCGCGCCGGGGCGGGGGAAGTACCGATCCCAGTCGAGCCGCGCACCGGCCGCGACGAGTTCGGTGACCGCGCGGCGGACGCGCGCCGGACCGGGCTCATCCCGGCGCAGGGTGGCCACGACGGCCGCGCGCACCCGCGCGGCGCCGCTGATCCGGCGCAGGTACGAGCGGAGCACGGGATGCGGGCCGATCTCCAGCAGCACGTCGAAGCCGTCGCCGAGCGCCCGCTCGACCGCCGCGGCGAACCGGACCGGCTCCCGGACGTTCCGCCACCAGTACGTCGCGTCCAGTTCCTCGCCCCGGACCAGGTCGCCCGTCACCGTGGACATCAGGGGGACCCGCACCGGGCCGGGCCGCAGCCCGGCGAGTCCGTCGGCCAGGGGCTGCCGCGCCGGATCCATGGCGCCGCTGTGGAAGGCGTAGTCCAGGTCCAGCTCGCGGAAGAAGATCCTGCGTGAGGAGAGGTCCTCGCCCAGGGACTTGAGCGATCCGTCCGGTCCGGCGATCGTGACGTCGCGGTCGGAGTTGACCGCCGCGAGCTCCAGGTCCGGGTAGCCGGCCAGGATCTGCCTGGCCGCGGTCTCCGGCAGCCCGAGCGCGGCCATCCGGCCCCGGCCTCTGGTGATCGACTGTGCCACGCCGCGCTCGGAGATCACCTGAGCCGCCTGGGCGAGTGACAGGGCGCCGGCGGTGTGGGCGGCGGCGACCTCGCCCACGCTGTGGCCGAGCACCGCTCCCGGCCGTACGCCTGCCGCCCTGAGCATCTCCACCAGACCGGCCTGTACGGCGAACAGCAACGGCTGCGCCACTTCGGTGGCCGAGAGGCGTGACCGTTCGGCGGGCAGGGACAGCTCCTCGATCACCGACCAGCCGAGCCGATCGCACAGTTCGGCGTCGACCGCTTCCACGGCCGATCGGAAGTCGTCGTCGGAGAGCAGGTCGGCGCCCATCCCGGCCCACTGCGAACCGTTGCCGGAGAACACGAACGCCACCCGCCCGTGCTCCACCGCCTCCGACTCCGCCACCGCCGCGTCCCCGGCTCCGAGCCGCCCGCCCGCCGCCGGCCCACTGGATGCACCGGATTCACCGGTGGGGGTGGCCGGCTCCGGGGCGTCCACCAGGCGCGCCAGCGCCCGCGCCGCCGCCCCGGCGGTGCCGGCCAGCACCACGGCGCGATGCCGGTGGCCGCCGCGCCGCCGGGTCGCGGTGTAGGCCGCGTGGTAGAAGTCCCCGTCGTCGAGTGACGCGAGGTGCGCGGCGGTCCGTTCCACGGCCTCCCGCAGCGCCGGCCGGCTGCGCGCGGACACGACGACGGGCAGCGCACCTGTGGGGGGTGCCGGTGCTTCGCGGGGTGCGACCGGTGCTTCGAGGGGGGCGGGTGGGGCGGCCAGCGCCACGTGGGCGTTGGCGCCCCCGAACCCGAAGGAGTTGACTCCGACCACGGGCCGCTCGCCTGCTCCGTCCAGCGGCCGCGGCTCGGTGGTGACGCTCAGGCCGAGGGCGTCGAAGTCGATCCGGGGGTTGAGCGTGGCGGCGTGGAGCGAGGGCGGGATCATCCGGTGCCGGAGCACCAGCAGGGCCTTGAAGAGCCCCGGCATGCCGGAGGCGGGCTCCAGGTGCCCGAGGTTCGACTTTACCGAGCCGATGGGCAGGGCTCCGCGCGTGCGCCGGGCGCCCAGCGCCCGCCCCAGCGCCCGGCACTCGGCCGGATCGCCGGCCTGGGTGCCGGTGCCGTGCGCCTCCACGTACGCGATCTCGTCGGGGCCGACGCCCGCCGTGGCGTACACCTGCCGTAACAGGGCCTCCTGCGCGTCGGCGTTCGGCAAGGCCAGCCCCCTGGTGCGGCCGTCGTTGTTGGTGGCGGCTCCGACGACGACGCCATGGATGCGGTCCCCGTCGGCCATCGCGTCGGCCAGGCGCTTGAGCACCACCACACCGCCGCCCTCCGCGCGGACGAACCCGTCGGCGTCGGCGGAGAACGCCCGGCACCGGCCGGTCGGCGACAGCATCGACGCCTGGCTGAAGCCGATGAAGGGGCCCGGGCCGAGCAGCAGGTTGACCCCGCCGGCCAGCGCCACCCGGCTCGATCCCTCCGCGAGGGACCGCCAGGCCCGTTCCACGGCCGTCAGCGACGAGGAGCAAGCGGTGTCGATGCTCATGCTCGGCCCGCGCAGGTCGAAGAAGTGCGACAGCCGATTGGCCGCGATGGACAGGGTTCCCCCCGACATCGAGTACGGGCCCAGGCCGCCCGGCTCCAGTGCCTGCATCGTGCCGTAGGCGGGATCCGAGATGCCGACGAACACGCCGGTGTCCGTGCCCGCGAGCACCGCCGGGTCGATGCCCGCGTCGTCCAGGGCCTCGACCGCCATCTCCAGGAGCAACCGCTGCTGCGGGTCCATCGAGGCGGCCTCTTTGGGGGAGATGCCGAAATAGGCGGCGTCGAAGGCGGTGACGTCCTCGTCGAGGAAGCCCCCGGCCCGGGTGTAGCTCCGGTTCGGCCTCGGCGTGGTGTCGTCGACGAACCGATCGGCCTCGAACCTGCTCGGCGGGATCCGGCCGACCAGATCGGCGCCCTGCCGCAACGCCTGCCACAGCCCGTCCAGGTCCACGATCCCACCGGGCAGGCGGCATCCCACGCCCACCACCGCCGCCGCGTGCTCCGGCCAGGCCTGTTCCGCTGTCGGGTCGTCCGCGCTCATGTCGCCCTTCCTGCTCAGGTCCACCACGACTCGGCACTTCGCCGGTCGGCTCGCTGTCTCGGCCAGGGTTCACCGTGTCTGACGCGCACACCTGACACACGCCAGGCGGATCGGTCACCATGTCATCACAACTGCTGGTATGTGCCTAGGCACACTCCGTGTTTGTCCCGAAGAATGATGTTGTGCGAGGAATGGCCAAAACCCTTGCGGGCCTGTACCCGCCCGCCGTTGAGGCCGGGACAATCAGCAGCAGGACATGGTCATGACAGGTGGCACGTGTTGCCGAGGTGTATGACCTGCTTCCTGCCGCACGACAGCGGGTTCGACTCCGCTCGTCGCTGAGAGCGGGTTGATCATGGATGGGTGCCACGGGTCGAGCCTGTGTCGCCGGGGGTCGGTGGCTGACTCTTGCGTCCCATCCGCAGGCCGGGGCCTTTGTGTGAGCGCCGCGGGCAAGCACGATCCAGCCCTGCCGCCTGGGTGTGATCCTCCGGGGGGGGCGGAAGGATCATGGCATCCGCTCCGGCCTCAGCAGTGCTTACTCAGTGACATGTGCTTGACGAGGTCGAACAGGGAGGGGTCGAATTGGCCCCAGGCGATCCATCGGTAGGTACGCGCATGGCTGGGCAGGTTCTTGACGAACTTGGTGCTGCTGCTTCGGTACACCCGTATGTCGCCGAGCACGGCCTTGCGCCCGTCCAGCAGATGCGCCCACATCAGCCAGGCGTCGTTGTCGTCAAGACTGAAGACCGTGGCGTCCAGGCGCGCCGTGCCGTCCGAGTACAGAGTCCATTCGGCGCCGGGTTCGATCGTGCATGAGCCCGCGGTGAGGTAACCCCTCCAGGTGAACGTCACCTGATCGGGGGTGGACGCGTTGGCTGTCCCGGTGGTGGGGAGCGCCAGGGCGAGGGTAAGGGCACCGATGCTCGCGACTACACCTGCTATCTTTCGAATGCTTTTCACGGCGCTTTCCTCTCGTTGGCAGCTGTTGATAGCTGACGGTCGTCGAACAGGTGGAGCATGGTGGCCTTGCACATCACTGATACGGCAACTGGGTTGCAAATCGCTTGATCTGCGCTTTGGCACGTTCCTTCAGAGCGTCTTTGAGAGCGTGTTTGAGAAGGGTCGATAACGGTCTGCGCATCTCGCCGCTGTGACCACCGTCGGATCGCGATCATGACTGTGCGCCCCGCGAGCGTCGCTACCCCTCCGATCTGACCGACGCCCAATGGGCGCTGGTCGAGCCGTTGTTACCCGCGCCGAACACGGGAGGGAGGCCGGAGAAGCATCCGCGCCGGGACATCGTGGGCGCCATCTTGTACGTGGTGCGGACGGGCTGTGCCTGGCGGCAGTTGCCGTTCGACTTCCCGCCCTGGCAGACCGTGTACTGGTACTTCGTCCGCTGGGAAGAAGCCAAGGTCACCGAGCAGATGCTCACCGCGCTGCGGCGCCGGGTCCGGGCGGGGCAGGGGCGAGCTGAGGAACCAACGGCGGGCATCATCGACTCTCAGAGCGTCAAGGGCGCCGACACCGTCGGCCGCGGGTCCCGCGGCTACGACGCAGGGAAGAAGGTCAACGGGCGTAAGCGGTTCATTGTCACCGACACCCTCGGCTTGTTGCTGGTCGTGTGCGTGATGGCCGCCTCTGTTCAGGACCGCGACGGAGCCAAGACCACTCTGCTCAGCATGTACCTGGTCACGCCGGTCCGATACGTGTTCGCCGATGCCGGCTTCGCCGGGATGCTGGTGGACTGGACCCAGCGTGTGCTGCGGACCGTGCTGCACATCGTCCGCAAGGCCCCTGGGCAGATCGGGTTCGCGGTGATCGAGCGGCGGTGGGTCGTCGAACGGTCGCTGGCCTGGCTGACCAGCCACCGCCGCCTGGCCCGCGACTACGAGCGCCAGCCGGCCACGGCCGAAGCCATGGTCCGATGGGCCGCGATCAGCGGCATGGCCCGCCGCCTCGCCCGGGGAAGCACTGCAACTCGTCAGCAGCGCATCACCCTCGATCACCCAGCGAAGTAGCCCTTCTCAAACACCTACTGACGAAAGGGCCGAAAGGCGGATGAATGCGGCGCGAGGAGTTGACCGATAGCTCTCGTATCGCCTGGTTCTTGCTACATCTGCCTATCGTCGCCATTGTCTAGCCGCTAGTTTGGGCAGGTGACCTCCTCTCCGGACTGGCTCTCCGTGGGCTCTCCAGTGCTCGCGAAGATCCTCGACGATCTAGGCACCCAAACCGATCTGGGGGCGGGGAGGTTCGTCGCACGGAACTTCCTGTTGGAGGAACGTCCGCCTGATGCCAGGACCCAGCGCTATGTAAACGTTGTGGGTACGCGTGTCAATGGCACACGGCCCGCCGAAGCGTTGGAACAGCTCTACGCGGTCCACAGTGAATACATTCTCAGAAACCTCAGCCAGGGGAGCCGTGCCAATTCCTTCGACCAGGAGGCCGCTGACTGTCCGGAGACCTTCAGAGGTGACGTCCTGGAACCGGATGCGGGGATGGCCGACGGCAACGTCGAACTCGGCCGGGTGGAGCAGGTGGGGCGGATCGGCGAGGATTCCGGTGAAGGCGTGGACAGCGTGCGGTCGCTGCTCTCCCGCGTGGCCGAGGGACGGCGCGATGGATCTCCCGACATCCGGGCCGAGAAAGAGCTGAGATATCTGCTGCAAGGTTGGCAGCAGGGCTTGCACAATCGGCCGATGCGCGCTTTCCTCTGGGAGGATCTCGAGTCCGTCCTATCCCGGCTCGAGGACGGGTGGCCCGATAAGCTCCGTGACAGGCTCGGCATGATCGAGCTTGACCCCATGAGGCGCCGTCCCGGCCTCGGGATAGACATATGTGTCTTCCGGTACTCGATAAAGCGTGTCCCCAAAGGGCTGACGGGGCGGCGGCTTGTCCTGCGGCCCACCATTTTTGATGAGGTGCTCTCAGAGGCGTTCTGTACATCACCACCAAAGCGGGATGTCGGGCATCCAGTCGATCTCCGTGGGTTCAATGGGCTGGTCCGTGAGGTCGTACATCCTGCGATAAATCTGCGGGTTGAGGAAGTGTGGGCCGCCGGCACCGTCCGCAGAGGAGTGGACCCGGACATCGCGAGCGCGAGGACCTTGCACCTTCTGAAGCTGGCGGAGTTCTGCGATGAGAGTTTTCAAGATCGGTTCGGCCGCACGGATGAGGATCTCTTTCGGTGAGTGGGATCGAAGACACTGCGATAAACGGCATCGAGGAGGCGTTCAGCGAAGGCGTCCCCCGGTGGTTGACCTTCTTCACTCGAGAGCCGCAGAACGCCTTGACCGCACTTTTTGAGATGACCTTCTACCACGGCCATCTCAACACGGTGGAGCCCGACGTCCTGCTGACGGACTGGGCATCCTCCATCTCCCAACAATTCCATGAGGCGCTGGATCGTGAGATGTCGGTCTGGTTTGCCGAGCGATGGCGGAAAACGGACCGCGTGCCAGCGACAGCCGACTTCACCTGGCAGTTCGCGCTGCGTTCGGCCGCGAATCTGAAATCGGTCCCGCACTCGACGATCGGTGTCTTGAGGGAGCACTTCCACGACGCACCGCGGCGGATCGGGACGATGACCAGGAACCGCGCCAGCGACCCCATCGGGTGGTACTGGCTGGCCCTGTCCCGGGTGCAGCCGGACGACGCCCTGGTGCGGCACTGGTTTCGACTCTGCAATCTGGTTCCAGGAACGCCACCGTTCCACGGCAGGTGGGGGCTGATCGGCCTGCGGCGCGCGCCGGACCGGTCAGACGTAGGTTTCCCCGTTCTTGCGCTGGCCGGGCTACGGCAATTCCTGCTGGCCCTGAACGACTACGTCGAGCAGCGCATCATCCATCCGTCGACGGCACGTTCGCTGGCGCTGATCGAGTGCCAGGCTCTGGTTCGAGCGAGCTCGTCCGCGGCCTGGCCCCGTGAGATCTGGGGCAGTCTGGAAGACCTGCCGAAGCAGCCGATGGCCTGGGTGACCGCCATCCTGGGTACACAGCCCTCAGCCGCCGCCCGTAAGCGTCATCGGTGGTCCGGCATGCGGCCCGCCAAGGATTGGAGGCAGCGGGCCGACGAGATCGTGAGCATGCTCTCGGCCGACGCCAAGCGCGGTCTGATAGCGGCGTACGAACTCCTCGAGGAGCAGCGCGCCTACAACGAGGCGTCGGGGGTGACGTATGGCCTGGTCCGTTCCCTATGCCGGTTCGCCAAGCTGCTCGCCCCTTACCGCGAACACGTCCCGCTCGCAATCACGTGGGCAGAGGAGGCGCGGAACCTTGAGCCGTGGAACGCTTACACGTGGGCGACCGCGACCAGAGGCTGGGCTCTCGGGGGGAATTTCGACGCGGCCGTCTCGCTTGGGTTCGAGGCGCTTGACCGGTTCCCCGACGACCCCGTCGTGCGGAACGGTCTGGCTGATGTTCTGAAGCTGGCCGGTCGGTACGAGGAGGCGGAGGCCGTGTACCGGGAGGCGCTTGACCGGTTCCCCGACAACCCTGTCGTCCGGAATGGCTTGGCTGATGTTCTGAAGCTGGCCGGTCGGTACGAGGAGGCGGAGGCCGTGTACCGGGAGGCGTTCAGGTTGTTTCCCAAGAATGCCTTTGGCTGGTGCGGCTTGGCTGATGTTCTGAAGCTGGTCGGTCGGTACGAGGAGGCGGAGGCCCTGTACCGGGAGGCGCTTACGTTGTTTCCTAAAAATTCTTTCGTCTGGTGCGGCTTGGCTGATGTTCTGAAGCTGGCCGGTCGGTACGACGAGGCAGAAGCCGTGTACCGGGAGGCGCTTGGCTTGTTTCCCCGTGAGCCTGTCGTTCGGAATGGTCTGGCTGATGTTCTGAAGCTGGCCGGTCGGTACGACGAGGCAGAAGCCGTGTACCGGGAGGCGCTTGGCTTGTTTCCCGGCGACCCCGTTGTCCGGAGCGGTCTGGCCGACGTTCTCAAGGTTCAGGGGCGAACCGAGGAGGCAGCGGATGTTCGTGACGTGGGCGACAGCGACACCTTGCTCTTGGGCCGGCCTTCCACCGTCTCAGAGGAGGCACTGGTTGCCCGCCCTACCGTGACCACCGCGCCGGAGGCACCGAACAGCCCTTCCCTGCGCGCCGTGATCAGACGGGCGATCACGCTCAAGGGCGAGGAACGCCGCCAGGAATTGGAACGGGTCCTGGTCGACATCGACGAGGTGCTGGCACAGTTCGGCACCGACAGCGATGCGCTCTACGCGAAACTCGAGGTGCTGCTCGTCTTGAAACGTCAGGAGGAGGCGGATGCGCTGCTCGCGGTATTACCGCCCTATCTTGCGACGCGTCCGGAGTTCCTCGCGATGAAGGGACGGGTGGCGTTGGCGAAGCTGTCGGCTCAGGAGACTACGAGGTTCTCCGATTCGGCGGTCGACTCGGTGGTACGGCCGTGGGAGGCGGCCAGTCGGGCCGCCAAGGAGTTCCGCTATGTCCCCACGCTGCAACGCCTCCGCGTCGGGACGATGATGTTCGACGGCGCGGACCTCGAGAGATTTCGCGACGAGGCGGCAAAGAAGCTCCAGGAATCAGTCGCTCACCGCGTCGAATCACCCGCCAGAAGCTCTACCCGCCGAAACACCCTGGCCTCTTGGTCGCTCGACCTCATGCGTCACGCTCTGGGCGTGGACCCGGAGAACCAGGAGGGCTCGTATTCGCAGGTGGCCGGTGAACTACAGATCCGGGCGGACTTCTTCGACTCCTTGGAGGACGAGTTGATCAGCGCGGTTCGGCATCTGTATACGCCCCAGTGACCATCCAGGGCCGCGAGGTGACTCCGCCTGGCTCGATCCCGTAACGGTGGAGTTGGTCGGCCTCTTCGGTGCGGCCGGATTTCCTCAGCAGCCTCGCAAGGTTGTCGATGGCACCAGGCATCCCTGTCTCGACGGCATGGCGGAGCCACCGTTCGGCATCGGAGGGACTCTCCGCAAGGTCCACCAGCCGCCGCAACGCCTCAGCGTTGCCCGCCTTCACGCAGCGTTCCAACCAGGTCCGCGCATCGGCTTTCCGGCGCCTCTCAATGAGCCGCTGCACCAGCTCGCGCAGCGAGGCCGCGTCGCCTGCGACAGCGGCGGCACCGAGCCAGTGCTCGACGACCTCCGGCCCGGACGACCGGAATTGTAGGCGCTTCATTGCCGCCACATCACCTGCCTCTGCGAGATCGCGAAGGAGGTCGTCGGTTTCCTCTCTCGATGTCGTCCGGTCCAGCCGGTCGACCAGCCTGGTCAGCGCCCGCCCGTCGCCGAACGCCACCGCTCGTTGGAGCCATTCCGTCGCCTGATCGGCGCGCCCAGCGGCGTCGAGTAGTGCGACCAAGCGGAGTAGCGCCACCGTGTTCCCCAAAGCGGCGCACGACGTCAAGTACTCTTCAAGCTCCTCTACCATGCCCTCCGCCTTCAACGCGTCCGCCAGCGGCGTCCGCATGACGCCGGTGCCGCGCGTCAGCTCGAACGCTTCGCGGATGCGTCCGGCCTTCACTAGGCGGTCGACGAGTTGCGCGTGGGCCTCGGGGTGTGCCGAGTCGCGCAACAGCGTGTCCGCCTCGGCGTGGCGGGCGGCCGCATCAAGGAACACGACGAGATGGCCCAGCGCTGCCGGGTCTCCCCGCCTCGCAGCAACCCTCAGCCACTTCTCGATGTCCCCGGCTTGGTCGAGCAGTTCGACGAGTCGGAGCGCAGCCTCCGGATCGCCGTTCATGGCGCCTTCCAGCCACAGGGCACGCAAGCTGCCGAGGTCGCGCGTACGCTCCAAACGGGCCGCGAGCCGCGTCCGGGCGATGCCGTCGCCCGCCGCCACCGCTCGTTTCCAGACAGCATCGGCCTCGTCTTCGCGGTCTTGGCGATCCAACCACTCCGCATATCTCCGAAGCGCCTCGGCGCTGCCCGTACCGGCACAGGCTGCGAGCCGGACACCCGCCTCCTCGACCAAGCCAGCCCGGGTGAGCCAGCGGGAGAGGGCGATTGAGGCCGCTTCGTGCCCTGCGTCTGAGAGGGGGACGGCCAGCCGCACCGCATATCGGTAGAGACCTCGCCGGTGTGCTTCCCGTGCTACCCGGAAGGCATCCTCTGCAGGGACGGCGTGGTTGAGCAGGATCTCCCATACTCCTGGGAGGACGACCGTGCCCCGTAGTCTCGACCGGCCATGCTGGGTCAGGGCGTTGTGCAGGATGTAACCTTTGCCCGGTGTCGGCGAACGCTCGAGTGAGCTGACGCCGTGCACGGGCCGTAGCGCCTCGGCGAGGCCGTCTTCGAACCACCCATCTGGGTACGAAGCGTCCTTCGCGTGCCGTTCGGCGACGGCGGCGAGCAGATCGTGAGGAATCAGGTGATGGATCCCTAGCCTTTCGAGGTCCATCGCGGCCCTGGCGATCGTGTGTGCGTAAGTCCCTTGCGGACTCATCGGCGAGTCGTACCGTTGCAGAAGCGCCGCGCCGCCCGTCAGTGCCTGAACAATCTTGCCGGAGGAGCCCGCAGCTTTCTCAGCGAGGATCAGCCGGGGATCGCCGTGGGTCGGATCGCGCCATGCGCCGTGGTCCGGAAGTGAGACAGTCTCAGGTACATCGAGCTTCGCGTTTCTTAGCAGCTCTCGCACATGGTGCGAGGTCTCGGGACATCCTTCGGTCATCTCCTCGTACTCCACGAGGGAGGCCGTACCGATCACGACCACCGGCCCCGTGACCGGTTCACCGAGCAGCTGCCTCAGCATCCTTGCCACCGTCTCGTTGTGATTCAGGAAGAGCGGCACACGGTCTAGCCACAGCACTGTTCTCGGGACAACCCACCCTGCCTTGAGCATCTCCATGAGGTCTGGGATGTCAATGGGGCGTACGAGTGACCAGTCAGGAAGACAGCTCCGTACCGCTTCCAAAGCCGTTCTGGTCCTGCCCGTGGCGGGGCTACCCACCAACACGACTATGGTGCTCGCCGACTGCGAAAGGACTTTACGCAACAGTCTGTCGTGGGGGCGCACGATATAGGGCGTCAGCGGGGGCAGCGACGCCCCCGAGAGTACTCCAGGTGCGGTCGCCGGTCGGTTCACCCCGAGATGGAACGGATCCCACTCGGCCGGCGTCGCGCCGCCTGGTGGTACCGGCATCGGTGCCCGTCTGTTGAAGAGTTCGCCGGCGGCCTCCTGGATCGCCCTGCGGTGCCCGAACTTGCCTGTGTCGGCAAGCACGACGTCGAGCAGGGCCCTAAAGCAGCCGTGATCCGCCGCTTGATCGATGACCTCCTTCCAGATGTCCCTGGTGTTGATACCGTCGGTGATCAGCGCGGTCCATGGCAGGCCGGCGACCATGTCGACGAGATTCCTGACCTCGTTCCGTTCGGGGTACGCCTCAAGGAGGGCATCCCTGAGGTCGTGGAGGCGCCGGTCACTCCAGTCGGGGACGAAGTCGTAGGGAGATGGCCCGCTGGTCAAGCCCGGCCCGGGTACATGTGGGAAATGAAGGCGATGTCCCCTTCGGACAGTTCGTTGTTCCAGCCGACGGTGAAACCACCGATGGTCAGTTCTGCCGGTACCGCATACTGCATGATCGAGTGAGGGTCATGACGGGTGTGCTGAACCTCGGTTGCCGAATAACGGAGCAGGACGTTCTGAAAGGTCTTGGCTCGGTCCCATCCATGCCATTTCCGGTAGTAGGCATAGACCTTTTCCTCGTCCCAGGGGATTCGAGCCGCAGGACTGGCCTGCTCGTGCACACAGCCGATGGCGTGGCCGAACTCGTGCAGTACGGTGCCGCGGAATTCCTGCTCCTCAACGTCCTCAGGAAACGCGAGGACCATGGTCGGTTCAGACGGGTGGACCTTCTCCGCGTCTCGGCCTACGTACGACCAGTATCCCTCGCCTGAACATGAGATCCGGATCTCCGCTCGGGGGGAATTGCCGAAGGTGAAGTGGAGGTTCGCGTACTTCAACCAGGTCTCGGCGTGGCGCTGGATCCGCTTGTGTGTTTCGGTGTCACCGTCGAGGAATCTGATTCGTAGTTCCTGGCCGTTCTGCCATTTGCGGTCCGCGGCGAAGGCGAGTTCCTCCGTCGGCATCCTCACCGGGCTCGGCTCGCCGGAGGAAAGGCCGGAACGGAAGCCCTCGCCAGGAGGGTAGGAGTCGATACACAAACGATAAGGGCTACTCATTATGGTCCTGACAGTTGGTCTCGAAGGCCACGCCCCGCTCGTACAGCCATCGCATGATCGGTTCTATCCGGCTGCCCTGGTTGCGCCAGGTCGCCTCGGTGTCGCCTTGGGCCTCGGCGCGGTGCAGTGCAATCACGTGCATCTTCTCGTTGAACACCGGGGAGCCGGACGACCCCTGCTGGGTGTCGGCCACATATTGAATGACGTCCTTGTCGACGTAGCGAACGGCCAGGGGTTCGAGAGCGAACTTCTTGAACGCCCCAAGCGGGTGCTGGATGATGACGACCAGGTCGTCGATGCTGACTTCGAATGGCGTGCCAAGTTTCAACGGGGGGCGGTCCACCGCACTCTCCAGGGTCACGACCGCCCAATCTCCGGCCGGGTCCGAGATTATCGAATCAACAATTCCCCTGCGGACTAACCGTACCTCGTGTTCTCCCAGATCGTGGTCGAACTCCGCGACGACCGACGTCACCGCGCCATACTTCGAATAGACGTTATGGTGATTGGTGAGCAAGCGGTCATCTGCGATCAGGAAGCCTGTGCCGAATGCCGTTTCCCCGCCGAACCTCAGCGACAGCTTCGCCACGCTCCGCGCCATCGCGATCACCTGTTCCGCGAGCTCGATCCCAACCAGCCGACTGCGTGGTGACATCAGCCGCTCCAACCGCAGCCGCTCTGCGGCCTTCGGTGACTCGTCGCTCCCTCGCCACCAGCTCCCGTCTGTGGACCGTTCGTACGGCACCGGTACAGAGGGCTCGGCACTGAGCATTTCCGTGAGCCGCGATCTGTAGGACGCTACATGGGGATCCGCCGCCGCCTTCTCCACCAGTGCCCTTAACCGCGCCTGATCCCCAAGGACCCTGATGAGTGCCGTCCACGTCGTGCGCATGCTGTCGTGCTCGGGGAACGTTCCCACCAGCAGGCCAGCCTCTGCGGCCAGGTCATATGCGTCCTGGCGCCGCGGATAAGCCTGCACCAGCAGATCCCGCAACGCCGGAAACTCGGGCCGGTCCCACCTCTGAGGCGTCTCATCCAGAAAGGCCATATTTTCCCCTTCCAAACGCCTATATTAGAACGACCCGAACAACCACGCTCCAGGGTATTTCTGACTTTACTATCGTGTGCATGGAGCTGTGGGAGCGCTCCGGGCAACTGGAGCTTCTCGGTGGTCTGCTGCGCGAGACCGCCCACGGCGGCCGCGTGGCGGTGGTTGCCGGTGAGGCCGGGATCGGCAAGTCCGTGCTCGTGACCGAGTTCGCCCGGCGATGCGGACCGGCGGCGTGGGTGCTCTGGGGTGGCTGCGACCGGCTGATCACCCCGCGGGCGCTCGGCCCCCTGCACGACATCGGCCGCCAGACCGGAGGCGCGCTGGCCGAACGGCTGAGCGCCGGCGTCACCCGGGAGGAGCTCTTCACGGCGTTCCTGGACGAGATCTCCGGCCCCGCGCAGCGCCCGCGCCCGGTCGTCGTCGTGGAGGACGCCCACTGGGCCGACGAGGCCACGCTCGACTGGCTGACCTGGACGGCCCGGCGGATCGGCCGGACGCCGGTCCTGTTCGTGGTGACCTATCGCGACGACGAGGTGGGCGCCGAGCACCCGCTGCGCGGCGCCCTCGCGACCCTGCCCAGCGCGATCACGCGACGCGTGTCGCTGCCGCCCCTGTCGCGCGAGTGCGTGGCGGAGCGGGCCCGCCTGACCGGGCGGGATCCGGAGCCGGTCCACCGGTTGTCCGGCGGCAACCCACTGCTGGTGACCGAACTGCTGAAGGCGGAGGGGCGGGCGGCGCCGGCCACCGTACGGGACCTCGTCCTCGACCGGCTGCGGTTGCTGCCGCGGCCCGCCCGGGAGCTGGCCCACCTGGTGTCGGTGATCCCGACCCGCGCCGACGCCGCCGTTGTGGCGGGAGCGCCGGACCTGGTCGACCTGTGCGTCGACGCGGGGGTGCTCGTGCCGTCCGGCGACGGTGTGTCGTACCGCCACGAGCTGCTGCGCGGCGCGGTGGAGGAGTCGCTGTCGCCCGCACGCCGCGCCGCGCTGCACCGGCGGGTGCTGGGCACGCTGGCCGGAATCACCGGAGTCGACCCGGGCCGTCTGGTCCACCACGCGACGCGAGCGGGCGACGAGGCCGCCGTCCTGCGGTACGGACAGGTCGCGGGGGCCGACGCCGCCCGGCAGGGCGCCCATCGGGAGGCGACGGCGCACTATCGGGCGGCCGCCGGGTACGCCGACCGGCTGCCGGCCCCGCGGCGGGCCGAGCTGCTGGAGGCCTACGCGTTCCAGGCGTACCTGGCCGGGCTGGCCGAGGAGGGGTTGCGGGCCCGGCGGGCGGCGCTGGCCGTACGCGAGGAACTGCGCCAGCCCGGACCGGCCGGGGAGGACCTGCGCTGGATCTCCCGGCTCGCCTGGTGGGCGGGGGACGCGCGGCAGGCCTGGGAGGCGGCCGAGCGGTCGATTACCGTTCTGGAGACCGAGCCGCCGGGCCGGCCGCTGGCCATGGCCTACAGCAACCGGTCCCAGTTGCACATGCTCGCGGGCGAGCGGGAGGCGGCGGTCTCGTGGGGGGAGCGGGCGCGAACCCTGGCCGTCCGGCTGGGCGATGTGGAGACCTCCGTCCACGCCGAGATCAACGTGAGCACCGCCCGGCTCGCGGGCGGTGACGCCAGCGCGGCCGCGGCGCTGCTTGAGGTGCACGAGCGCGCCTCGGCCCTCGGGCTGGCCGACCACGCCGCCCGGGCGCTCGTCAACCTGGCGACCACGCTGGTGCAGGTCGCCGAGTACGAGGCCGCCGCACCGGCGGTCGAGCGCGCGCTGGCGTACGCCACCCAGCAGGACCTCGACGGCTACCTGCAGTATCTGCTCGGCGTGCGGGCGGGGGTGCGGCTGGCGCGTTGCGACTGGGCCGGCGCTCTGGCCGACGCGGACGCCGCGCTGGACCGGCCGGTCAGGGACGGGGTCGCCGTGGTCCCCGCGCTGGTGGCGCGGGGCCGGATCCAGGCGGCCCGGGGCGACCGCGAGGCGCGGGCCACGCTCGACGAGGCCGCCCGCCAGGCCGAGCGCACCGGTGAGGTGCAGCGGGTCTGCCCGGTGGCGGCCGCCCGCTCGGAGTGCTTCCTGCTGTACGGCGACCCAAGGCGGGCCGCCGAGGAGGCCCGGCACGGCCTCGGCCTGGCCGTCCGGGCCCGCCACCCGGTGTACGCCGGGGAGCTGACCTACCGGCTGTGGCGGGCCGGGGAGACCGCACTCCCCCGTGCGGAAGCCGGGCCGTACCGGATGATGATCGACGGAGACTGGGCGGGCGCGGCGGCGGAATGGGCCCGGCGCGGGGCCGCGTACGCGCGCGTCGAGGCGCTGGCGGGCGGTGACGCGGGCGCCGCGGCCGAGGCCCTGCGGGTCCTCGACGAGCTGGGGGCCACGCGGGCGGCGGGCGGCGTGCGGGCCGAGCTGAGAAGGCGAGGTCTCACCCGCGTGCCGCGCGGCCCTCGCCCGGCGACGGCCGCCAACCCCGCCGGCCTCACGCCGCGCCAGGCGGAGGTGCTCGCGCTGGTGGCCGAAGGGCTGTCCAACGCCGAGATAGCCGCCCGTCTGTCGTTGTCGGTCAAGACCGTCGATCACCACGTCTCCGCGTTGCTGGGCAAGCTCGGCGTGGCCACCCGGGGTCAGGCGGCCGCGGCGGCGCGTCGGCTGGACCTGACCGGGAAGCCGGCAAATTAGGGAGTTCTCCCCAGTCGCGGATCGTCGCGGGGACCTACCGTTCCGCGCGAAGACGCGAAGACGCGAAGACGCGAAGACGTCGTCCCAAGGGGGAGACATGAGCTATCTCGGCACACCTGACGAATCACCCCTCTACGAAGCGGAGCGGTCCGCCCGGGGGTACGTGCCCAACTACCTGAGGGTGCTGGCGCTGCGGCCCGAGGTCTATGAGGCGTGGCTGCGCCTGGGGGAGGCGGTCAGGGAGGGCATGGACCTGCGCCGCTACGAGCTGGTCACGCTGACGGCGGCCCGCCGCCTCGGTTCCTCCTACTGCGGTCTCGCGCACGCGGCCGTGCTGCTCGAACGGTTCTACGACGACGCGGAGTTGCGCTCGATCGTGGCCGACCACCGCGATGCGGGGCTGGCACCCTCGGACGTCGCGGTGATGGACTTCGCGGACCGCGTCGCCGCGGATCCCACCGGTGTGACCGAGCGAGACGTCGCGGTCCTGCGCGAGCACGGACTGGACGACACCGACATCCTCCAGATCGTGCTCGCCGTCTGCCTGCGCCGGTTCTTCAGCGGCGTCCTGTCCGCGGCCGGCGCCGTCCCGGATCCGGTCTTCGACACGCTGCCCGCGGGTGTCCGGGCCGTTCTGGAAGGGACCGGCGAGGCCTCCCCACCTGGTGCCTGACCCGGACGTCCCGGGGCCGTGATGCACCGGGTCCGGCCCTCCCAGGGCCCGGTCATGGCAGCTTCGCGCGAAGTGTCCCGAAATATGGTATTTGTCATGATTTCCCGTTCGTTCACCCCTGCTCCATGATTGCGAACCGATCCGTTTCGCCTGGCGTGATTTCTGTGATCAGCACTCTCAAGAACCACGCGAAACGGCAGAAACATGACGCGCAGCAGCGCAACCCGAACACCCCGCCGGCCCGGTTCGATCACCGCGCTCGCACTGGCGGCCGGCGCACTCGCCGGCGCCCCGGCTTCGCCGGCCGCCGCGGCCGGCGAGGACCGGCCGGCCTACCTCGGCAAATCCCTGTACACCGGCGAGTTCCACGCGCACCTCCGTGAGCGACGGCGTCAAGCTGCCGCCGGACGCCTACGCGCACGTCCACGACCAGACCGACGCCGACTTCTTCGCGGTGTCCGAGCACGACGTCATGTGGGACATCCGCAACGGCGACGACTTCGCCGAGAGCTGGCGGGACGCCGACTCGGCCGAGTGGCGCTACCTGCACGAGAGCGCCGACAGGTTCAACGCCGGCCAGAAGGACCTGGTCGCGGTCCCGGCGATCGAGAACACCTGGTACGACGGCACCGGCCACATCAACGTGTTCAACAGCGACTGGCACGTGACGGCGCGGGCGACCGAGAAGGGCAGCGTCGACGGGTTCGGCAACGTCTTCGGCACCGGCGACATGAAGTACGACTACTTCACGTTCCTGGCCCGCCTGAAGCGGGACCCGGACGCGATCGGCCAGTTCAACCACCCGTCCACGAAGGACAAGGGCGACTTCTTCGGATTCAAGGGCCTCGACCCCGCCACCGACGACCGGATGGAGCTCATCGAGGTCAAGTCGGCCGACGCGGTGGGCGAGTTCCAGAAGGCGCTCGACGCCGGCTGGCACCTGGCCCCGACCTGGAACGGCGACGAGCACTCCGCGACCTGGGTGTCCGGAAATCCGTCGATCACCGGCGTGTGGGCCGGGGGGCACTCTCTCGACGCCTTGTACGCGGCGATGCGGGACCGCAGCCTCTACTCGACGGCCGACACCAACGCGGTCCTCGGGTTCGGCGGCAACGGCAAGCTGATGGGCTCGATCCTGCCCGGCGGCACCGCCACCCTGGACGTCGAGGTCCGCCTCACCGACCCGGACGTCAAGGACTCCTTCACCTCCGCGCGCCTCGTCACCAACGGCGGCGCCGTCGCCCACGACTTCGGCACGATCAGCGGCAACGACCTGACGCTGAAGACGAAGCTCGACGTCCGGGACGGCGACTTCTACTACGTCCGCGCCGACCAGGCCGACGGCAACTTCCTGATCTCCGCCCCGATCTGGATCGGCGGGACCACCCGAGGCGCGAACTACGCCCCGGTGATCACCGTCCCGGTCGGCTTCCCCGCCACGGCGCGGTACGGCGACACGGTCACGCTGCCGCAGGCGACGGCCACCGACGACTTCGGCACCCGGCCGGCGATCGCGTACGAGGTGTTCGACTCCGCGGGCGTGGTGCCGGTCTCCGGCGGCGCCTTCCGGATCCGCTCGTACGACGACGCGTTCGTGGTCGTGAAGGCGACCGACAACCTCGGCAACACCAACGCCGAGCTGCTGCGGATCCAGGTGTCCCAGCAGGAGCCGGACCCGGCGGGCGTCTTCCGCTTCGGGAGCAACGCGGCCGTGGGTGAGAAGCCCGGCTCCGCCGGCATCGCGGTCACCACCGACCGGGCCGTCGAGCGGGTCTACGCGCAGGTCCTGCCCGAGGGCGCCGGCGACTGGTCCACGGCCCCGGTGCTGACCTCGGCGAACGACCGGCCGTACGAGGTCGACACGGTCGGCGACGGCGAGCCCGTCTACCAGCACTCCATCACGGGTCAGACGCTGCGCTCGCACGAGTTCCGGGTGACCGGGCTGAAGGTCGGCACGACCTACCGGTTCCGGTTCGGGGTGGCCCGCGACGGCCGCGCCCCCGTCCCCGCCGACCCGGCGGCCTGGACCGGCGTACGCGGCGGATTCCGCGCGGGCGGCGCCAAGGGGGAGCCCGTCTACATCCTGGGCGACGTGCAGGTGCCCGACGGCAACGCCGAGGACCTCAAGCTGCCGGGACGGGTGCTCGACCGGCTGAGGAGCGAGACGCCGGGCGGCGGCACCGTCGTCCAGGTCGGCGACCTCGTCGACCGCGGCGGCCGGGGCGAGAAGTGGGCCGAGATCCACAGATCGTTCCTGTCCACGCTCGACCTGCAGTACGCGGGCCTGGTCGGCAACCACGAGACGTACGAGGACCTCGACTACGACGCGGTCGGCGGGCAGCCGGGCGCGATCTTCACGAACACGTTCGCGCTGCCGCGCAACGGCGTGATCGGCGAGAGCAACTACTCCTTCGACCGGGGTGACATCCACTTCTCCGTGCTGAACTCCAACGCGCGCCTGGACGAGCAGCTGGCCTGGCTGGTCGACGACGTGCGCGCCTCGGACGCGGCGTGGAACGTCGTCGTCGGGCACTTCTCCTACTACGGCGGCCAGCACGCCGACGACGGCGGGATGGACATCGACCGGGACAAGGTAACGCGCGTGCTCGACCGGCTCGGCGTCGACCTCTACGTCGGCGGCCACGACCACGTCTACAAGCGGTCCACGATCTACGACGGACGCCTGGCCACGACCCCCGAGGAGGAGGTCGCGGGCACCACCTTCGTGACGATGGGGTCGTCCGGCCCGAAGTTCTACGACAACCAGAAGTTCTGGTGGGACGACAAGGTCTTCGACGAGAACGTCCAGATGGGCGGCGTCCTGAAGGTGACCGACGCCGGCCTGCGGCTGTCGACGTACACGATCGACGGGCGCCTCGTCGACGAGGTGACCGTCGCCAAGCCGCACGGCTCCTGGAAGATCTCCTCCGCGGACATCGAGAACCGTGAGCTGAAGGGCGTGGGCCTGCTGTCCTCTCCCGGCAGCCTCGACAAGATCACCGTCATGGCCGCGACGTACGACAACGCGCGGCAGCGGATGACCGCCGTGCACACCCTCGACGTCACGCTCGACCACCGCGGCCGCGAGCAGTACGTCCGCTTCGGCACCCCGCTGCCGGTGCCCCCGAGCGCGACGGTCAGGCTGTTCACGTGGGACTCGCTCGCGTCAGGAAAGCCGCTCCGGCCGGCCGTGACCCTGCGCGAGGGCCTCGCCGGTGAGGGCAGTGAGCAGTCGCCGTACCTGATCGACTCTCCCGACGACCTGGCCAAGGTCGACAACGATCCGGCCGGTCGCTACCGGCTGACCGCCGACCTGAACCTGACCGGGCTCGGCCGCGCCCAGATCGGCCGTACGACCACCTTCACCGGCGTCTTCGACGGCGACGGGCACGTCGTCTCCGGGCTGGCCGCCCTGGCCGACCAGGGCCCGGGCCTGTTCGCCGACAACCACGGCACGATCGAGGACCTGGTCGTCCAGGGCGACGTCACCACCGACCGTACGACCGCCGGTCTGGTCACCGACGCAAACCACGGCACGATCCAGCGGGTCCGCGCCGACGGGTCGCTGACCGCGAACAGCTACGTCGGCGGCATCACCGGCCACCAGTTCGGCACCGTCCGCGACAGCGTGTCCACGGTGAACGTGCGCGCCACGACGCAGTACGCCGGCGGCGTCGTCGGCGTCTCCGTCGGCGGGTCGGTCACCGAGAACGTCCTGGCCACCGGCGCGGTCGTCGCGAACGGCGCGTCCGCGGGCGGGGTGGCCGCCTACGGCTACACCGACACCCAGGTGCGTCACACGGTCGCGCTGAACGCGAACATCTCCGCGTCGAGCTACGCGCACGCCATCGTCGGCCGCGTCTACACCGGGCAGACCGCCACGCTGGAGGACAACCACGTCAGCCGGTCCGTGCCGATCAGCGGGCAGTCGCTGACCGACCCGCCCGCGGCCGGAAACCCGAAGGGCAACGTGGTCGCGCCCGCGGAGATCCAGAAGCAGACCTTCTACGAAGGCCGCGGCTGGGACTTCACGACCGTCTGGCAGTGGAACGACGTCGCCAGGCGCCCGACCCTTCGGATGGCGCCCGAGACGCTCGAACCGGCCCCGGGGCCGGGGCTGCCGACCGACGAGCGCGGCTTCTACGTCGTCGACAGCGTCGAGGACCTGATCCTGATGGGCAGGCACCCGTCGTACGACTTCGTGCTCGCCGCCGACCTCGACCTGACCGGCACGCCGTTCACCAGCCTGCCCGGTCCGTTCACCGGCGAACTGGACGGCGCCGGCCACACTGTCAGGGGCCTGACCTCCACCACCGGTGGTCTGTTCACCCAGATCTCCGGGCACGTCCACGACCTCGCGGTCCTTGACGCCCGGGTGGACACCACCGCCGCCCGCGCCGGGGTCCTCGCCAACAGCAGCACCGGCGCGGTCGAGCGCGTGTGGGTCTCCGGGTCGGTGACCGCGGGCTCGCGGGCGGGCGGTCTCGTCGGCGACTCGCAGGGTGTCGTACGCGACGCCTACTCGACGGCGGACGTGCACGTGCGCACCACCGAGGCGGGCGGCGTGATCGGCGTGGCCCTGGCCGGCTCCACCACGGAGCGGGTCTTCTCCACGGGCGCCGTCACCGCGGACTCCCGCAACGACGGCGGTGTGGCCGGCTACGGCTACACCGGCACCACCATCCGCGACTCGATCGCGCTCAACCCGACGGTCACCGCGCCGTCCTGGGCGCACCGCTTCCTGGGCCGGGTGCTGGCGAACAACGTCGCCACGCTCGTCAACAACTGGGCGGCCGAGACCGTGACGGCGAAGTCGCAGACCGAGACCGCGATCGGCCCGGCCACGCTCAACGGCGCCACCGCGACCCGGGACGAGGCCGGCGGCCAGGCCTTCTGGGCGGACCGGCTCGGCTTCGACTTCGCGTCGGTCTGGCAGTGGGACGCCGGCCTCGGCCGGCCGGTCCTGCGCGGTACGGCGGCCTCCGCCGCCAAGGCGACCACGGCGACGCCCGCGACCACGGCGACGGCGGCGCCCGGGACCGGGGCGACCGCGACGTCCGGGGTCGATGCGACCGCGGCCTCGGGGGAGACCCGCGCCGAGGCAGGGGAGACGCGGACCGTCGCGTCGGCCACCACGGTCCCGCCGACGGCCGTGGCCGCCGAGGCCGGCGGCATCCACCACGAGGCGGTCGTGAACGACGACGGCGCCGTCACCGTGACGGCGTCCGCCGGGACCGCCGCGGCCGCCGAGCAGATGTCGTTCCTCCTGCTGAAGGCCGGCGCCCCGGCGGCGGCTCCGGCCGAGGGCGACATCGCCTATCTCGGAGAGGCTCCCCTCGACGAGCAGGGCGGCGCGACGCTGACCGTGCTCCTGGACAAGCCGGACGGGACGACCCTCGCGCTCAACACCTCGGGCACCACGGGGCGCTACGTCGCCTCGCTCCTTCCGGAGGAGCCCGGGGAGACCCCGGCGATGAGGGTGCTCCACGACACCGTCACGGCCACGGTCAAGACGAAGGGGAACGCCCCCGCACTGGCGACGATCACCATGGTCTGCACGGGTGCGGACAAGTGCCAGGAGCAGGTGGCCGTCACCCATGACGGCCACCCTGTCGACGCCAAGAAGGTCACGCTCCAGCCCGGCAAGACCCGGGACCTGCAGCTCAACCTCCGCGACGAGGCCCGCGCCGCCCTCCTCGCCGGCAGGCCGATCACCCTGGAGGTCCGGATCGGCGCGGCTCCGGCGGTCCGGGTGACCGTCACGCCGTGACGCACTCACCGCGGAGGCCCCGGCCTCCGCGGTGATCACATGATCCTCGGCGCCCGCGGCCCCGTCCGCGGGCGCCGAGGGCTCTGTGCGACCAGTCATCGAACGCTGGCGTACGGGTAAGGTATGCGGAGGTCGATCCCTATGTAGCGTTCTTACATGGCCCCTGATCCACGGATCACCATGACGGTCGCACGGGTCCTTAGAGCGTTTCTTGACGACCCGGCGGAATCGCGTTACGGGTTCGAGCTCATGCAGCTCACCGGTCTGCAGAGCGGGACCCTCTACCCCATCCTTGCCCGTCTCGAAGAAGCGGAATGGCTGGAATCCCAGCGGGAGGACATCGACCCACATGTCCTCGGCCGCCCCGCGAGGAAGCTTTACCGCATCACGCGGACGGGCGCCACGCTTGCGCGGCAGGAACTCGCCCTGATCAGTGAGCGGCTTCGTCCCCCATCAGGAAAGTTCTCCCAGTCCCTTCGGCCGCAGGGGGGACAGGTATGAGTGTGCTGGTGAGCATCTGCGGCTTCCTCCTCGGCAGTCTCGTGCTCGGCGTCGCCGTCGAACTGGCAGCACGAGAGGTCGAGGGCCGCCTCGATCAGGTGCCATGGCTGATCTTGCGGCTCGCTCGCCGACGCCTCCATCCGGAGATCCGCGACGAGGTCTTCGACGACGAGTGGGCCCCCGAACTCCACTTCATCCTGCAGAGCAGTGGCGGACTGCCTCTCACGCGCTTCGTTCGCGGAGCACGGTTCGCGTTCGGTCTGCTGATCGGCGCGTCTCTGATCGGCGCCGCGAAGAAGCCTGGTGGGAAGCGGCGAGGATTCCTCGCGGTCCTGGTGATCGCCGGCTCCGGCATCTGTGCCTTGGCGTCGCTGTCGTTCGACCTTCTCACCGGTGAACCCCAGCACTTCCTCATCGCCTTCGTTCTGGCCGTCGCACCGGTGCCGGTCTTCCTCGCGGCGGTGCTGCTCCTCAACCGCTTCTCCCCGGAGCCTCGCGTCAACCTGGTCATCGCGTTCACCTGGGGCGCGGGCACCGCCGCCCTGCTCGCGGGCCTCCTCAACTCGCTGAATTTCAGGTATCTGCCCGACCTGCTGGGCGAATCGGCCGCCGACGCGCGCGACCTCATGGCGATGGTCGGGGCACCGCCTGTGGAGGAGACGCTCAAGGGGTTGGTGCTGGTCGGGCTACTGTGGTTCCGGCGGAAGGACCTGTACAACCTCTCCAACGGAATCGTCTACGCGAGCATGGTCGGCCTCGGGTTCGCTATGTCGGAGAACGTCAGTTACTACGAGTCCGCGCTGCAGGAGAACGGCGCCCAGCGCCTGGTGGCCACAGTCGTACTACGCGCCGTGCTTTCGCCGTTCGCCCATCCGCTGTTCACCTCGCTGATCGGGATCGCCGTCGTCTACGCCGCCAGGCGCCGACGCGCGGCCGAGATGGTGGTGGTGGTCGTCGTCGGCTGCGGGTGGATCGGTGCGACGGTCCTGCACAGCCTCTGGAACGGCTTCGCCCGGTTGCTCGGGGTCGAGGGGCTCGTGATCGCGTACGTCATCCTGATGCTGCTGTTCGTCGCCGAGCTTGCGCTGGTCAGGTGGGAGAGAAGACGCATCGTCGGGCTGCTCTACACAAACCTGCCGGGCTACGAGCGCAAGGGGCTGATCAACGAGGCGGACATCTTCATGCTGACGTCGCTGCGCCGGCGGCGGCACGCCCGAGCCTGGGCCAGGGAGCACGGCGGCCGGGCGGCGGCGAAGGCGATGAGTGACTACCAGCTCAGTTCGACGAGGTTGGGACTGCTCCACGATCAGGTGGCGCGGGGCGCCATCGACGACGACCATTTCCGTGCCATGGAACCGGCGCTCTCCCAGGAGATGGCCGACGCCCGGAGGTTGTTTCCCTCACCTCGATCAGCATGGTTCGGCCCGTCGGACCGCCGCCCCGAACCCCGTCTCGGGTGACCCGCTCCACCGGCCGGCGTCGGGCACGGACACCATGCTCCGCCGGACGCCATGACGTGACCGGCCGCTGGGGAGGGGTTTGACCCTGACACCGTGTCAGGTCGTAGACCGGAGGCGTCATGTTCACTATCGGAGACTTCGCCCGTCTTGGCCGGGTGTCCGTGCGTATGCTGCGGCATTACGACGCGCTCGGACTGCTCCGGCCCGCCAGGGTCGACCACGCCACCGGTTACCGCTACTACGAGGCGGGGCAGTTGTCCCGGCTCAACCGCCTGATCGCGCTCAAGGACCTCGGCCTGACACTCGAACAGGTGGGGCGGATCCTCGAGGAGAAGGTCGGCCCGGAGGAGCTGCACGGCATGCTGCGGCTGCGCCGGGCCGAAGTGGCGGCGCGGCTGGCCGACGAGAGCACGCGGCTGGCCCGGGTCGAGGCGAGGCTCCGATTGATCGAAACGGAGGGTCTCATGTCCGTGGACGTCGTCGTCAAGAGCGTTCCCGCGGTCCGTCTCGCCGAGCTGAGCGGCATCGCGGAGAGCTACGAGTCAGACAAGATCAGCCCGGTGATCCAGCCGCTGTACGACGAGCTGTTCCGGCGGATCGAGGAGGCGGGGCTGACCGTCACCGGCCCGACGGTCGCCTACTACGAGCAGGTCCCCGAGGGGGTGCGGGTGCACGCGGGAGCCCCGGTGAACGCGGAGCCGGGCGGCGCCTACGACTTCGACATCGTGGGCCTGCCCGCGATCGAGCAGGCGGCCACCGTCATCCACCACGGGACCATGGACCAGGCGGACGCCACGACCCAGCGGCTCGCCCAGTGGATCGAGGAGAACGGCTACCGCAGTTCCGGGTTCGCCCGGGAGGTGTATCTCACGTACGGCTGCGGCGATCCGGCCACCTGGGTGACGGAACTGCAGGAGCCCGTCTCCCGGGACGCGTAGAGGACGGGGAGCCGCGCCCTCGGGCGCCGTTCGAGACCCGTGGGCGTCGCTCGCAGCCGCCGGTGAGCCGCGTCGCCTCCCACTTCCGGAGGGCTGTGATGTCTTCGGCGACCCCTTCCCTTGGATCTATCCGGAAAGGTGGCGGATTACTTCCGATCGAGGGTGGTGTTCACTCCGCATTCCGCGGCGCTTTCTTTTCCTGTGCCGGACTTTTGCGACGAACCCCGGGGAAACCGCACCGGTGTTTATCGATCGCGGGCCCGGGGACGGTGTTCGGCGAATCGCCTCTTTCGGGCGAATCGCCAGATCAGGGAGGACGACATGAACGGATTCTTACCGTACCGCGATTCGACTCCGGCTGCCCGTGTCGGCGGCGTACGCGGCTGGCAGGCGGACATTCTCCGCGGTGAGTCATAGCTGAGCGATTCGGCGAATCGGGGTGCTGCGGTGCGCAGAGGCCGCAGTGCCTCGATCCATGGGTCCGACGCATTCCGGGGGCGTTTCATGGCGCGCTTGTTCTACCCTGCCGCATATCGCGGCGACGTCGTGGAGGAGCTGTTCGGATTTCCGGTCTCCGATCCCTACCGATGGCTGGAGAACGGCGACGACCCGCGCGTACGGGAGTGGGCCGAGGCCCAGGACCGCCTCTTCCGGACCTGCCGCGCCGGGTGGCGTGAGAGGCGATCGTGGGCGGCTCTGGTGGAGCAGGTGTCGTCCTACGGCGTGTCGGAGCCTCCGATGGCGCGCGGCCCGTTCCTGTTCCTGACCGAGTGGCCGCGCGGAGACGAGCAGCGACGCCTTCTCGTCGTCGACGCCGAGGGGAACAGGCGGGTGCTGGTGGATCCCGTGCGGATCGACCCATCCGGGCACACGGGGCTCCACGCCTGGTGGCCGTCCCGCGAGGGCGAACGCGTGGCCGTCCAGACGGAGGTCGCCGAACGGCCCGGCAGCGACATCGTGGTGCTGGACGTACGCACCGGTGAGACGGTGGACGGGCCGCTGCCGCGTGCCCGCAACACCTCGCTCGCCTGGCTGCCGGGAGGGGACGCGTTCTACTACGTCAGCCGGGTGCCCGACGAGGATCTCGCCCCCGGCGACACGCGCCTGCATCGGCGGGTGCGCCTCCACCGGATCGGCACCCCCGGCGAGCGGGACACGGTGGTGTTCGGCGGTGAGGACGCCCCCGACCACTACTACGGCCTCACGATCAGCGCCGACGGCCGGTTCATGGCGGTCACCGCGACGGCCGGGCCCGCTCCTCGCAACGACGTGTACGTGGGCGACCTCACCGACCCGGAGGCTCCGCGCTTCGCCGAATTCGTGGACGGCGAGGCCCTGGGCGCCCGCGTCCTGCCGCGCTTCCTCCCGGACGGCGATCTCCTGCTGGTGACCGACTACCGGGCCCCGTGCGGCCGCGTCTGCGTCGCCGGCCGGAACGACACCGACCCGGCCGCGTGGCGCGAGCTCGTGCCCGAAGATCCCGAGGCGCCGCTGGACGAGTGCGTGGTGCTGGACGGCCCGGCCCTCGCCCGGCCCCTGCTGCTGGTGGCACGCGCCCGCCACGGCACGTCCACCCTGACCCTGCACGACCTCGGGACCGGCCGTCCGCTCACCGACCTTCCCCTGCCCGGCGCGGGCGTCGTGTCGTCGCTGCGTACGGCCCTTCCGCACGGGCGGCGGGCGTGGTTCGGCTACTGCGACGCGACCACGCCTCCCGCCGTCTACCACTATGACGGCGTCACGGGCACGATCGAACACGAGGCGGGCGCGAGGGCCGGCCGTACCCCGGAGATCCGCAGCCGCGCCGTCCGTTACCGGGCGGGCGACGGCACTGAGATCCCGCTGTTCCTGTTCACCCCGGCCGCGTCCACTCCGGCCGGGGAGCACGCGGGTCCCCGCCCCACCCTCCTGTACGGCTACGGCAGCTTCGGCATGCCGATGCGGCCGTGGTTCTTCCCGGTCGCGGCGGCCTGGGTCGCCGCCGGCGGGGTCTACGCCGTCGCCTGCGTACGCGGGGGAGGTGAGGAGGGGCAGCGGTGGCACGACGCCGGTCGCGGGCCGCACAAACACCGCGCGATCAGCGACTTCAACGACGCCGCGGCCTGGCTGACCAGTAGCGGCGTGACGACCCCTGACCGGCTGGCGAGCTACGGGCAGTCCGCGGGCGGCCTGCTGGTCACCGCCGCCGCCGTCGAGCGGCCGGACCTGTACGCCGCGGTCGTCGCCGAGGGCCCGCTGTGCGACATGGTGCGGTACGAGCGCTTCGGTCTGGGAGGCACGTGGACCGAGGAGTTCGGCACCGCCTCCGACCCCGGGCAGCTCGAATGGCTGCTGGGATACTCCCCTTATCACCACGTCACGCCCGGAACCTCCTATCCCGCGTTCCTGCTCACCGGCGCGATGACCGATCTGCAGACCGGAGAGGCCCACGTCACCAAGATGTGCGCGGCCCTCCAGCACGCCACCGGCGGCGACCGGCCGATCCTCATGCGCCGGGACCCCGGCACCGCCCACGCCGCCTCTCCCGCGAGCAAGGAGCGCGCCCTGACCGCGGACATCCTCGCCTTCGCCGCGGAACACACCGGTCTGTCACCCGGTCGCCGCGGCGACACGAGCCGGAGCGGCGACCGGCGGCCGGTGCTGGTGAACCCACCGGAGGGGACGTACGTTTCTGGGGCATGAGATTGCGAACGATCCTGCTCGTGGCGGTGTTGTCGCTGGCAGCGGCGTGTGGAGAAGCGACGTCGGCCACAACGGCGGCCCCCGCCGCCGACGGGCCGGCCACGCCGGTCGCCCTGTGGGGCGCCGAAGGCGGGTTCGTGACCCCGACCGTGAACGTGCTGCGTCCGCCCCGGGTTGTGCTGTACGCCGACGGCCTGGTGATCGCGGACGCGAGCAGGCAACTGAAGCTCACCGACGCCGAGACCGGAGAGACGGTCACGGCGATGGAGAGATATCTGACCGGGCAGCCGCCGACCGCGCGGCCCAGCCCCGGGGCGCCGTCGGTGGCGGACGTGCCGACCACCGTCCTCGCCGTACGGGGGAAGGACGGGAAGATGCGGGAGGTTCGGGCCGAGGCCCTGGAACAGGTCGCGGAGTTCTACCCCAAGGCGCTGCTGGACGCGAAGAAGCTGATGGAGGGCCTGGCGGCGCGCGCCGACGCGGAGGGCACCCCCTACACCGGCCCGCGCGTACGGATGGTCGCCGAAGGGGTCGCCTCGGCGGAGGGCAAGCCGGCGCCGTGGCCCGCGAAGGTCCCCGAGCCCGACGGCCCGGCCGACCCGGTCTGGCGGAAGGACCTGGACGGCGAGACGGCGAGCGCGGTCGCCAAGGTCGTTCCCGCCGGGCAGGACCACGCCCGGCCGATCTTCAAGAGCGCTTCGGGAAAGGTGTTCGTGCTCTCCTGGCGATACCTGCTGCCCGACGAGTGATCCGCCGCCTGGCGGCCGGAACGGCCAGAGCCGTGACGACGAGCCCGCCGGCGGCGACGAGGACGAGCAGCGCCGCCCAGGGGATGGTCCAGGCGTGCGTGGTGCTCTCGACGGCGGCGAGCGGGGCGACCGAGCCCGACGCGTCGGCGAGCAGCGGGACGAGGGAGACCGCCGCCGTCAGCCGCAGCGCGGGAGCCACTCCGCGTACGGGCACCGTGACCTTCCAGGTCTCGCCCGGCAGCAGCGGGGGCGAGTCGCCGATCCGCCCCGCGCGGGCGCCGAAGCGCCCGAAGGGGCCGGAGGTGGACACCTCCTGTCGAGCGGTGAGGACGGCGTTGCCGGTGTTCCGGATCGTGTAGGTGACGGTGGCGTCGCCCTTTCCGAACGGATCGGGCGTGCCGGAGTAGCCGACGCGCAGGCCCTCCACCGACAGGCTCGGCCTGAGCTCGCCACCCACGCGCAGCCGGATGCGGATGCCGAGACGCCGCCCGTCCGCCCCGACGGTCCCGTCCGGGCTGGTCACGACGCCGCCCATGTACTCGCCGGGCGCGGCGTCGTCCGGCGGCGCGACCGTGAACGGCACCTCGGCCGACCCGCCGGGCGCGACCGTCACGTCGGGCCGGCCGGGGTGGACCCACGCGCCCACCCCGGACGGCGTCGCGTCCCTGCCCGCGAGGTCGAGCCTCCCCTGTTCCGTGGTGAACGCGTCCGCGGCGTACACGGCCAGGCGGAGCGGCGTCGTGCCGTGGTTGACGATCACGAGACCGTCCTCGATCCGCCCTCCGGGGTCGAGGGTGTAGCCGTAGTTGCGCCGGCCCGGCCCGAAGTCGTTGGAAGCCGTCGTCACCGTCCAGGAGACCTCGCCGTTCGCCGCCGCGGCGGGTCCCGTCCCCGCTCCGAGGAGGCCGATCGCGGCGAGCAGCGCCACGACGACGGTCCGGGCGAGGGCTTCGGCTGCCGTGGTCGTACGCGGTCCGGGGGAATGCATGTGGATGGTCCTCGGGTGGGTCGGGCTGCGCTGTGGAAGAAGAAGCATGGGGCGTGGTGGAAGCGGCGGGGTGGAATGTGCGGTGGGGCAGGCGCCGGACGGCGCCTGCCCTGTAGAGCGGGCCGGATCAGCTCATCGTGACCGGCCGCGCGTCACTGCGGGGGCTACTGCAGCCAGTCGGACCCGGCCGCCGCCGGCCCGTCCTGCCCGCCCTTGCCCTCGTTCGTGTGGATCACGACCTTGTCGACGGTGGAGCCGACCGCCGGGGCGGTGGTGGCGCCGTTGTCCGGGCCGCACCACTTCACCTTGCCCAGCTCGACCGCCGCGTTGGGGGCGGCGCAGGTGCCGCTGCGGATGTTCTCGACGACCAGCTTGTTGCCGCGCATCTGGACCCGCACGTACGTACGGACGTGCTCCTGGTTCTCGACCGAGTTGGCCCAGTGGCTCTTGGGGTTCAGCGGGTCGGGGCCGAAGTCCGAGCCCTCGACCGGAGCGGTGAGGTCGTAGTACTTCGAGCCCGACGCGGAGTTGGCGGTCACGTAGACGACGCCGCCCGGGCCCTTGGACACCTCGGCGGCGCCGGGCTGCTCGTCCGCGTTCGCCTTCTGCCCGTTCTTGATCACGTAGCTCCGGGAGTAGCTGTGGTCGTGACCCTGCAGGACCAGGTCGACGCCGAGCTTCGAGAAGGCGGCCGGGAAGTCCTGACGGCGCACCTTGTTGTCGGAGTCGTTCGCGTGGGCGGCCGGGGAGTAGATCGCGTGGTGGTAGATGAGCACCGTGTGCTTGGCGCCGGCGCCGTGCTGCTTGACGACGTCGCTGATGTAGCCGATGTGCGCGGCGTCGGAGCCACTGGCGTACGCGTTGCTGTTGATGTCGATGAACAGCACGTTCTTGTACTTGAACCAGTAGTCGCCGCCCGACCGGGTCGCCGGGGTGCCGTTGTAGTACGGCGCGGACCGGTCGGTGTTCGGCGTCCAGAAGTGCTGCTCGTACGCCTTGCCGCCGACGTCGTGGTTGCCGATGGTGGCGGCCCACGGATACTGGCGCAGCTTGTCGGGGGCGAGGAACGCGTCCCACTGCGTCTCGGTGTTGGCGGTCTCGACCTGGTCGCCGCCCGAGACCAGCAGCTCGGCCTTCGGGTTGGCGGCGAGGGCGACGTTCAGGGTGTCCGCCCACCCTTCGCCGTCCTTCGCCGTGTTGCCGGACGAGCCGATCTGCGGGTCGCCGAAGAACAGGAAGTCGAGGTTGTTGCCGTTGAAGTCCTGCGTCGTGAAGGAGTACGCCGGGGACCAGTTGCCCTCCGCGCCGACCCGGTAGGAGTACGCGGTGTTCTGCTTCAGGCTGTCGATCGTCGCGTGCGCGTTGTAGCCGCCGTTGACGGTGTTGGCGGTGACCGTGGCGGAGTAGGTCACGGCGTTCGCAGGGAACTGTCCCTTGACGAGCTTGGACGTCGGCGCGACCTGGACCACCTGCGCGGTGCCGGTCGAGGAGTACCACGACACGACGCGCTGCGTCTCGTCGGCGCCGACGCCGAGGACGATGCCGGTGAGCGTCGCGCTGTCGGCGTGGGCCGCGGTCGCCAGGCCGCCGAACACGGCGGTGGCGCTGAGAGCCGCCGCGGTGGCGCTGACGGCCACCCGGCGCAGCACCTGCCCGGAGCCCTTGGTCCCGTTGTCGAGCTTCATTACTTTCCATCCATTTATGGGGAATTAGGGCGATTTGCACGCTTTCGGGGTTCCGTGTCGCGAAAGTGAACATCGGGCGGGCGGGCCGTTGCGCTTGCCGGAAGTTGTGATGTGATCAGATCCCGAGCACGCGTTGCACAAACCACATCAGGCCCATCGCGGACACCCCGGCCGCGATCGCCCCCGTCGTCCACAGCCCCGCGACCGGCCGGCGGTGACGCAGCAGGGCGAGCAGCGGGAAGACGGCGACGATGATCGCCAGTTGGACGACCTCGATGCCCACGTTGAAGACGAGCAGCGACCACAGCAGCGTCCACGACCAGGCCTGGTCGATCCCCAGCGCCGCGGCGAAGCCCAGCCCGTGCACGAGGCCGAAGCAGAAGACCACCGCGAGCCGAGTCCGGCCCGCCCGGTCGAGGCCGAGACGGCCGTGACCGGCCGTCTCGAGATCCGTGGCGTGTGATCGGCGCCGCCAGACGCGCCACAGGTGCCAGCCCGCGACCACCGCGATCGACAGGGCGACGACGGGCTCGACGAACGACGCGGGCAGCCGTACGAGGCCGAGGGCCGCGAGGACGAAGGTCACCGAGTGGGCCAGCGTGAAGGTCGTCGCCGCGAGCACGATCTCGCGCAGGCGGCGTGATCCCGCGATGAGCGCCAGCAGGAAGAGGATGTGGTCGACTCCGCCGAGCAGGTGCTCGGCTCCGAGCCGGAAGAACTGCCAGAATCGCTCGGCCCAGGACTGTTCGGTGGAGAACGAGCGATTCCGGGCGTCGAGAGCCGTGCTTCCGGACTTCAGGTCGAGGTCGTAGGTGACGATCGTCTTGCTGTCGCGCACGTAGCCCTCGGAGCCCGGGAACAGCCCGCTGTGCACCTCGTGGGCCTCCGCGGACCGCGGGCACCGGTAGTCGAGGACCAGCCGCGCGTACGGGACGCCCTCGCGTTGCCCGATCGTGAAGCCGCCGTCCCGCGCCGGGGTGCACGCCGCGCCTCCGGCCGCGACGCGGAAGCGCCCGGTCACGTACGCGACGACCGAGCCGGCGTGCGCGTCGAGCGCGGCGGCCTGCTCCGCCGCGTCGCCGTTCTCGAACGCGGCGGTGCCCGCTTCGAAGAGCGGGTCGTCCTTCCCGGCGTCGGCGGCGGAGACGACGAGCAGGTCGTACTCCAGCTGGAGCTCGGCGCGGACGTGCCCGGTCTGAGGCGAGGCGAGGTGGGCGTAGACCGTCGAGGTGAATCCGTGGGCGAGGGCGGGCACGGCACTGAACAGGACGGCCACGGTCACGGCGGCGATGACGGAACAGACGCGACGCCGCGCGGCGGGGGACATATTACTCCTTTTCGGGCTTGGCGTACGAAATCTGCTCGATCCGGATGAACGACCGATATCTCGTAAATGAACCGATGGCCAACCAAGCCCGGCGAAGGCCCCTTCAGGGCGGAAAGGGAGCATTCGATGAGATAAGAAGTAGGCGCACTTCCCGTCGCCCCGAAGGACGATCTTCATGCGCTCTCGGCTTCTGCCCGCCGGCACGCTGGCCGTGGTGGTCGCGACCGCCCTGCTGGCCGGCGGATGCGGCTCCGGCGACGACTGGTCGCGGCCGCACGCGAAGCCCAGCGCCGTCGGCGCCCCGGGCCCGGGGTTCCTCCCGGCCGTCTCGCCCGCGCCGGAGGCGACGGTCACGCCCCGCCCCGGCTCGTGGAACGGCGTCCGGCCGTCGGACGGCTACCGCGTGGTGCTGCTCACAGCGGGGGAGGACCGCCAGACCCGGACGCTGGTGAACGCCGTGACGGAGTGGGCCGAAGAGGAGCGCGTCAGCCTGAGGACCATCACGGCCACGAAGCCGGCCGAGTTCATCCCGGTCATCAGCAGGGCGATCGACCTGAAGCCCGATCTCGTCGTCAGCGCCGGCGATGGCCTCGTCGACCCCCTGGCCCTGGTCACCCCCAACCACCTCGACCAGCAGTTCCTGGTGGTCGGCGCCGAGTTGGCCGAGCCGACGGCGAACGTCACCGCCGCCGACTGGGCCGGTGCGTCGTTCCGCGGCGAGGGTCTCGGCATGTCCTCGACGTACGACTCCGCCAGCTTCACGCCCGAGCGCGCGGGACGTGCCGTCCGAGCCGGTGTCGCCGCCGTGCTCAGCGGCCTCACCGGCAACGTGATCTGGCTGGACTAGGCGATGGAGGAGCTAACGGCCGGAGACGAGGTGGGCGTAGACGATGACGTTGTCGCGGTAGTGCCCGGTGGCGCGATCGAAGGCTCCGCCGCAGGTGATGAGGCGCAGGCCGGGAAATTTCACCATCCCGTAGACCTTGCGGGTGGGGAAGCGGTCCTTCGGCACGCTCTCCAGGGAGTCCACCTCGAAGACCACCTGGCTGCGGTCCCTCCTGGAGATCTTCACCGTGTCGCCCGGGCGCAGCTCCCCCAGACGGAAGAAGACCCCGGGCCCCTTCGTGGAGTCGACGTGACCGGCGATGACGGCGGGGCCGCGCGCGCCCGGCGACGGGCCGAGGCGGTACCAGCCCGCCTCGCCGACCCTGGAGAGAGGCGGCACCTCCAAAGTGCCGTCCGGGTTCTTGCCCAGCGTCATCAGCGTCGTGCGTACGCCGATCCTCGGGATCTCCAGCATGACCGGCGGTGACGCGGACAACGCGCGGGCCGTGGCCTTCGGGTGGGCCGGCGGGGTGGAGACGGCGGCGGGAGGGGCGGGCGGAGCCGCCGGGCGGTCACCGGCGCGGCCGTCGACGACCACGACGACCACGACGGCGGCGACGGCCGCGGACAGGCCCACGAGGACGGCGGCGGCAGACCTGCCCACGTGATCACCGTTTCTGATCGAGAGTTTGTAGTGCATCATATGTCGCTTTTATGTAACCCAATCCCATAGATCACTGGTGTACTCTCGTGCCGGTAGTAAACGGATATGTGGCAGCTTGCAATGATCTGGACGGTTTTTCAGTGGTTCTGTCAGAAACTCTGCGCAGGCCGCCGCAGATCGATCGCGAGCGTCCGGGCGTGGGCCGGCACCGGGCGGCCAAGGGCGCCGACGGCAAGCGGGACCTCCCGGCGGTCGACCCTTCGCGGCTGCACGTCACCGTGCTGGTCCCGGCCCACGACGAAGAGGACCAGATCGCGGAGACGATCACCTCGCTGCACGGTCAGCGGCGCAGGCCCGACCGGATCATCGTGATCGCGGACAACTGCACGGACGCGACCGCGGACATCGCACGCGCGTACGGCGCCGAAGTCATCAGCACGGCCGGAAACCGCCACAAGAAGGCGGGCGCGCTCAACCAGGTGCTCGAAATGCTGCTTCCTCTGATGGGGTCGCGGCATGCCGTGCTGGTCATGGACGCGGACTCGGCGCTCGATCCCGGTTTCGTCCACCACGCCGTCCTCAGACTGGCCACCGGCGAGCTGGCCGCGGTGGGCGGCACCTTCACCGGCAAACCGGGCGGCGGCCTGGTGGGCATGTTCCAGCGCAACGAGTACGCGCGCTACGCCCGGGACGTGCGGCGGCTGCACGGAAAGGCGCTCGTGCTCACCGGGACGGCGACGCTCTTCCGCGCGCTCGCCCTCAAGGAGGTCGTCAGGGCCCGCCGCGCCGGACGCCTCCCCGGTCGCGGCCAGGTGTACGACGTGCGCGTCCTCACCGAGGACAACGAGCTCACCCTGGCCTTGCTGCACCTGAGGTTCCGCATCCTGTGTCCCGCCGAGTGCACGCTCACCACCGAGGTCATGGAGACCTGGAGGGACCTGTTCAACCAGCGCCTGCGGTGGAAGCGGGGCGCGCTGGAGAACCTCACCGACTACGGCTGGACGCGGGTCACGTTGCCCTACTGGGGCCGCCAGCTCCTGTCGCTGGTCGGGATCGTCGTGATCTTCGCGTACCTCGGCGCCACGGCCTGGTCGATCGCCGTCACGGGCACGCTCACCTTCCATCCGCTCTGGGTAGCGGTGACGGGCGTCTTCATGATCGAGCGGATCGTCACCGTACGGAGCAGGGGCGGCGGGCAGATGGCCCTGGCCGCCCTGCTGTTCGTCGAGATGATCTTCGATGTGTTTCTGCAGATCGCACAGGCGAAAGCCTTCTGGGACGCCGCGTGGCGTCGGGAAAGGAAATGGTGAACATGTACAACAACCCACCCATCGGGGGCGTGGCGGCCGGCTTCGGCGGTGCGGCGCTGACCGCGCCGTTCATGGGCTGGAACGCTCTATGGATCGCCCTGGGCCTGTTCACGCTGGTGTCGGCCGCGGTGGCGGTGAAGCGGATCATCCCCAAGCGGGAGGCCTGACCCACCCCGCTCCCTCCGTAGAGCGCTGGGCCGGCTCGACGCCGGCTCAGCGCCCGCCGGGCAGGCCGGCGCCGAGCCCGGCGTCCCGGGCCCGGGCCACCGCGGCGGCCCGGTCGCCGACGTCGAGCTTGCCGTACACCGTGCTCACGTAATTGCGGACCGTCTTGTCCGAGACGTAGAGCCGGGAGGCGATGGCGGCGTTCGACAGCCCGCGCGCCATCAGGTCGAGGATCTCGACCTCGCGCTCGGTGAGGTCGGGCAGGACGGGGTTGGCGACGGACCGCCGGGTCTCCGCGCCGACGAGCCCGGCGAGCGCCCGGGCGGCGTTCGGGCCGAAGTAGGCGCCGCCGTCCCGGCACGCCTCGAGCGCCCGCAGGATCTCGGCCCGGCCCGCCCCCTTGAGCAGGTAGCCGCGCGCGCCCGCCCGTACGGCCGCCGCCAGCGACTCGTCGGACTCCAGCATCGTCAGCACCACGACGGCCACGTCCGGAAGCTCCGCGCGCAACCGCCCCGTGGCCTCCACGCCGTTCATGACCGGCATGTGCAGGTCCATCAGGACGACGTCGGGCGCGAGCCGGACCGCCAGCTCGACGGCGGCCGCGCCGTCACCCGCCTCGCCCACGACCGTCACGCCGGGACGGCCGGACAGCGCCGCGATCAGCCCCTCGCGGTACATGGGGTGGTCGTCCACGATCAGCACGCGCATCTCACACCTCGACTCTCGGCAGCCGCACTCGGATCTCGGTGCCGCCGCCCGCCGGGGCAAGGATCTCGCATCTCCCGTCCAGCTGGGCGGCGGCCTCGGTCATCGACTCCAGGCCGACCCCCGCGCGCCAGCCCGGGGCGGAGCCGGTCATGCCGACGCCGTCGTCTCGTACCGTGAAGTGCAGCGCGTCGGGAGACAGCGCCACGTCGATGTCGCAGCCGCCGGCACCCGAGTGCCGGGCGGTGTTGGCCAGCGCCTCGCCCACGATGCGCAGAGCCGCCGCCTCGGTGGCGGCCGGAAGCGGGGGCAGGCCCTGCGCGGGCAGGTTCAGCCGGACCACGAGACCGGGACGGTCGAAGGCCGCCGCCTGCGCGCGCAGCGCCTCGGCCAGGCCGAGGTCGTCGAGGGCGGACGGGCCGAGGCCGTCGACGATCCTGCGGACGTCGCCCACGGCGCCGGCAAGCCACGCGGCGCACCGGTCGGCCAGCTCACCCGCACCGGCCGGGTCGTCGGCCACCAGGTCGCGGATGGTCTCCAGCTGCAGCTGTACGGCCGACAGGCTCGGCCCGAGATGGTCGTGGAGGTCGCGGCGCAGCCGGCGGCGTTCTTCCGCGCGCGCGGCGACCAGCGCCCGCCGCGACCGGTCCAGATCCGCGGCGAGCCGGGCGGCGTGCGCCGCCGCGCCCGCCTGCCGGGCCAGCACGCCCAGCAGCCGGGCCTCGGCGGGGCGGAACTCCCCGGCGCGCGGCCGGGTCAGCACGAGCTCTCCGACGGCCTCCCCGGCGTGCACCAGTGCCACCCGCACCGGGTCGGCGCCGACGTCGTCCCCGTGGCGGGACTCCGGCCCGTCGAGCACCAGCACCCACACGGCGGGCACCCGCAGGATCCTGGCGACGTCCCCGGCCAGTCGCTCCAGTGCCTCGGCGGGGGCCGCCGACGTCTCCAGCGTCGACCCGAGCCGTCCCAGCGCGTCGTACGGGTCGGCCGCGTCGCCGTACAGCAGCCGCCGTACGCCCCGCTGAAGCAGGCGGTGGACGGGGGCCACGCTGACGGCGACCACGGCCGCGGCGACGAGGGGAGCCCCCACGCTGCGGCCCAGCAGGTCCCCGAGCAGCGCGACGATCACCGTGTAGCAGAGGGCGATCTCGGCCGACATGAGTGCCCAGACCAGGCCGCGGCGCAGCACGGTCTCCATGTCCCACAGCCGGTATCGCTGGATCGCCGCCACCACGGAGACCGGCAACGGCACGGCCGAGGCCGCGAGCAGCACCCCTGAGCCGCGCGCCGGCACCGCCTGGGCGGCGGCCAGTAGGAGCAGCGTGCCGGCCATCCCCGCGAGGACCCAGGCCAACTGGCCGCGCTCGTCGCCCTCCGCCCGGCGCAGGCGTACGCCCAGGGAGGCGAGCCCGCCGAGCGACGCGACGGCGACCAGTGCGAGGCTGACCGGCAGCAGCGCCTCGGCACCCGCGACTTCCAGGGGGTTGACCAGGCCGCTTTCGGCCAACGCGGGGTCGTCGCCGTGCTCCCAGGGCAGCAGCGCCCAGGCGGCCGACCCCGTCGCCACGGCTGCGCACCCGGCGTACATAAGGGGGCGGAACACCCGCGCCGGTCGTTCGCCGGAAGGCAGCCAGTAGGGCACGACGGCCGCCACGATCACATAGGCGGGCAGCCAGCTCCAGGCCGACAGCCACAGCGCGGGCAGGTGGCCGGGCCAGTGCGACACGGCCGCGGTGGCGGTGTACTCCGCGGTGAGAGCACCGGTCGCGGCACTCACGCTCACCGAGAGGAAGAGCAGGCCCAGGACGGTCCGGCCGCGCCGGACGAGGAAGGCGCCGGGCGCGCCGTACACGAGAGCCGTCACCGAGATCCACAGCCAGTAGTCGTCGGCGAACCCTGCCGGCGACCGCAGCCGCAGCCCGAACGCGGCCAGGGTCGCCGCCGCGGCGGCTCCCGCGACCGCATCAGCGATCGGCACCGTACGCGCATGCATGAGGCGAATTGTCTGTTATTTGATGTCCCGCCCGCATGGGACAAATCGTCCTTACCGCAGGAGGGGGCGCCGGGCTCAGGCGGCCCGGGACAGGGCCGCGTCAATGTTTCGGCATGCGGCGGACGGGCCGCCATGCACGAAGGAAACACGATCATGAGAACGAACAAGCCCTACCTGCTCGCCGCGGCGGTCGTCGCCGGCCCGATCGCCGGAGTGGTCTGGCATCTGGTCGACACCGTCGGTCTGCCCCGCACCGAGGCGGCGGACTACCTCGCCCAGGTGTCCGCCGACCGGGACGGCTACGCCCTCGGCACCATGCTTTACATGATCTTCGTCGGGTGTTCCATCCCCGGCGGCCTGGCGGTCGCACGGGTGCTGCGCGACCGGGCGCCGCTGGCCGGGACGATCTCCGGGCTGCTGCTCGCCCTGGCCGGGGTGCTCGGCCTGATTGTTTCCGGCATGCGGCCGGTGGTCCTGGGCCTGACGCCTGAGGGCGGCCTGGCCGCCGAGGCCGTTGAGGCGTACGCGAGATACCAGGGCTCGGCGTGGTTCGGCGGGATCATGCTGCCCATGCTGGCCTCGGCCGTGGTCGGGCTGGTCACGCAGGTCGCCGCGATCCTGCGCACCGGCGTGCTGCCGCGATGGACGGCTCCCCTCCTGGTGGCGGGTTTCGTCCTGTCCAGCGGGGAGTTCTCCCTTGCCGTCACGGTGGTGGGCGCGCTGGTCCAGCTCGCGGGCACCGTGCCGCTGGCCGCCAGGCTTATCGCGGGCTCCGAGGCCGCCGGCGAGGCCGAGCCGGCGCGGGCGGCCCTCGCCTGAGGCCGAGACGGCGGAAGGCCCCTCTCGCCGTCGTGACGAGAGGGGCCTTCCTCAGCCGGGATCAGGGATGGACGCCGTACAGCACGCGCCTGCCCAGCGGCCTGGCCGCCGTCCCCGGGAACTCGGTGACGGACCAGAGCATCGGCGTGCTCGTGCCCCGGTTCCAGTAGAGGTCCTGGACGCCCGTGCCGGCGTAGTGACGGGCCACCGTCGTCGCGCCCGGCCGGGTCACGAAGCGCCCGGCGGCGCCTCCGTGACTCGTGGTGAACTGGTACGTCCCCTTCCAGGACACGCCGCCCTGCGTGTAGCGGGCCGGCTGTGTGAACACCTGGGTCGGCCTCGCCGTGCCGTCCGAGGTCCGCAGACAGCCCCTGGCGCAGGAGGCGGTGTCCGGCATCAGCGGGAAGCGTGCCACGCGTCCCGTGCCGCAGGCGGAACTCGTGCACCACTCACCCGTGAGGAAGCTCGGCGGGGAGGTGCTCCTGTCCAGGCCCGCGTACGTGTAGCACGGCGGGTAGCGCAGATCGCCCGCGTGGCACGGCTGCGGCGTGGTCAGAGGGCCGACCGACGGCCGCCATATGCCGCGCAGCGGCAGGAGGAACCGGTAGCCCTTCGAATAGAACCAGCCGTTGTGCAGGCCGAGAGGGCGCTGCCGGTACGCGGGCACCGACACGTCGGCCACGCGCGTGCTCGCCCTGAGGTCGAGCAGGTCGCGCATGTCGAAGACGAGTATGCCGTTGAAGTCGCGCCGCTGGCCGTCGTCCGCGATCAGAAGGTAGTTGTGATACCAGATGAGACCGCCCGCGTGGGTCGGCACCGACTCGAAGGTGACCCGGCCGTTCCGGTAGCGCGGCAGCCCCAGCAGCACGTTCTGGTACCGGTGCACGGACGGACCCGTCGCCGCCTCGTCCACGAACGACACCCTGGACGCGTTGGGCGTCTTGTCGCCGCTGCTCGTCCGGTGATACCAGCCGACCGCGAACGCCCGCACCCCGTCGACGGAGCCGCCGCTGTTCGCGTCCCAGGTGCCGCTGACTCCCTGGGGATACCAGGCGGGGCTGGTGGAGTCCTCCTGGTTGAAGCAGATCCAGCGGTCGGTGAGGACCGGGTGTGGTCCGCCCAGCGCGCCACCGGGGCCCTTGGCCTCCGGGCAGCCGGCGTGGTCGCTGCGGGCGAGGTGGTTGGGCGTCTCCAGCACGCGGGAAAGCGGCACGCGGGGCCGGCCGGCCAGGTTCAGGTCCCTGCGCAACTGCGTGATGAGCCCCGGGTACGGCCTGTTGTCGGGGCCGACCTCGTCCCAGCGCAGCGAGTAGAGGGTGTTGGTGTTCACGCTGAGCCTGGTCATCGGCGCGGGGTTGTTCGACGGGTCGTTGGCCCGCGGCACGCCGGCCGCCGCGCTCTGGCTCACCGCCAACGCCGCCGTGAGCACGGCGGCGGCCGACACCGCCGTCAGCGTGCGAAAGGGACGGGATCTCACATGTTTCTCCTGACTGGCCCTGATCGTTTCGGCGCATAATCGCTGGTGTCTCTGGAAATGCACGGAAAACGAAATCTCCATACGCCACGGCTGCGCCGACTCTCCCGGCGGCCGTGCATTCGAGAACATAGCAGCGGCTGGTCAGAGGAGGTGTCCCGGTAAAAGAGCGCCCACCCTAATGGGAGTGCAAAGAACGGAGAAACGGCCGAAGTGAATGCGTCCGGCGCCTCTCTTTCGGGGTGATCTGCCCAGACTTGCCATTGATGGACGGGGGCGTGCGGACGTGAAACGACTGTTCTGATAAAAGGGATGTATGGCGACGCCTGGGGACCGGACGTCCGCGGGCCGGTGGCAGTTCTGGGTGGACCGCGGCGGCACGTTCACCGACGTCGTCGCCCGTCGCCCGGACGGGCGGCTGGTGACGTGCAAGCTCCTGTCGGACGACCCGGCGCGTTATCCCGACGCGGCGGTGGCGGGCATCCGCGCCCTGCTGGGCGTTCCCGCCGGGGAGCCGATCCCGGTCGGCCGGATCGAGTCGGTGCGGATGGGCACCACGGTCGCCACCAACGCGCTGCTGGAGCGCCGGGGCGAGCGCACCGCGCTGGTGATCACCAAGGGGTTCGGCGACGCGCTGCGCATCGGCTACCAGAACCGGCCGCGCATCTTCGACCGGCGGATCGTGCTGCCGGAGATGCTGTACGAGCGGGTGGTCGAGGTGGACGAGCGGATCACGGCCGGCGGCGAGGTGCTGCGACCCCCCGACCTCGGACGGCTCGCGCCCGAGTTGCGGCGGCTGCGCGAGGAGGGCGTCCGCGCGGTCGCGGTGGTCTGCCTGCACAGTCATCTGCATCCGGCGCACGAACAGGCGATCGGGAGCCTGGCCCGGCGCGTGGGCTTCGCCCAGGTGTCGTGCTCCGGCGAGGTCAGCCCGCTGATGAAGCTGGTGCCGCGGGGCGACACCACCGTGGCCGACGCCTATCTCTCTCCCGTCCTGCGCGGGTACGTCGAGGCGGTGGCGCGGCAACTGCCCGGCGTGCGGCTGATGTTCATGCAGTCGAACGGAGGACTGGCGGAGGCCGGGCACTTCCGCGGCAAGGACGCCATCCTGTCCGGCCCGGCCGGCGGCATCGTGGGCATGGCCCGCATGTCCGCGCTCGCCGGTTTCGAGAAGGCGATCGGCTTCGACATGGGCGGCACCTCGACCGACGTGTCCCACTACTCCGGCGCGTACGAGCGGGTGGTCCAGACCGAGGTGGGCGGCGTACGGCTGAGCGCGCCGATGATCGCCATCCATACGGTGGCGGCGGGCGGCGGATCGGTCCTGCGCTTCGACGGCGGGCGCTACCGGGTCGGCCCCGACTCCGCGGGCGCCGACCCCGGCCCGGCCTGCTACCGCAACGGCGGTCCGCTGTGCCTCACAGACGCCAACGTGATGCTCGGCCGCGTCCAGCCCGGCCACTTCCCCAAGGTCTTCGGCCCGGACGGCGACCTGCCGCTGGACGCGGGCGAGGTGCGGCGCCGGTTCGCCGAGACGGCGGCGGAGATCCGCCGCCGGACCGGCGACGAGCGCGATCCGGAGCAGGTCGCCGAGGGCTACCTGAGGGTCGCGGTCGAGAACATCGCCGGCGCGATCAAACAGATCTCCGTGCGGAAGGGCCGCGACGTCACCGAATACGTCCTCACCACGTTCGGCGGCGCCGGAGGCCAGCACGCCTGCGCGGTGGCCGACGCGCTCGGCGTACGCACCGTGCTGGTGCCGCCGATGGCGGGGGTGCTGTCCGCCCTGGGCATGGGCCTCGCCGACACCGTCGTGATGCGGGAGCAGTCGGTCGAGGCCCGGCTGGATCCCGCCGCGGCGCGGCGGCTGACCGGCCTCACCGACGCCCTGGAGGCGGCGGCGAGGCAAGAGCTCCGGGACGAGGGCGTGCCGGACCGGCGGATCCGGGTGACCCGGCGGGTGCGGCTGCGGTACGAGGGCACCGACACGCCGCTGCCGGTCGACCTGGCCGGCCCTGACGCGATGGCGGCGGCGTTCGCGGCCGCCCACCTGCGGACGTACTCGTTCCTCATGGACCGCCCGCTGATCGCGGAGGCGGTCTCCGTCGAGGCGGCCGGGCTGACCGGCCAGCCCCATCCGCCGGAGATGGGCCGGGCGGCGGAATCCGGCGCCCCAGCACCGGCGGAACTCGTGCGGTTGTTCACCGGCGGGGCGTGGCGTGAGGTGCCGCTCCACGAACGGGACCGGCTGCGTCCCGGCGACCTGGTGCGCGGCCCGGCGATCGTCGCCGAGGCCGACGCGACCACCGTCGTCGACGAGGGCTGGCGGGCCGGGGTGACGCCGTACGGGCACCTGCTCCTCGAACGGGTGACGTCACGCCGGGAGGCCACCGGCGTGACCACGGAGGCCGACCCCGTGATGCTGGAGGTCTTCGGCAACCTCTTCATGTCGATCGCCGAGCAGATGGGCGCCCGGCTGGGATCCACCGCGCAGTCGGTGAACATCCGGGAGCGGCTGGACTTCTCCTGCGCGTTGTTCGACTCCGGCGGCGGCCTGATCGCCAACGCGCCGCACATCCCGGTGCACCTCGGCTCGATGGGCGCGAGCGTCAAGGAAGTGGTCCGCCGCCGCGGCGACGCGATGCGGCCCGGCGACGTGTACGCGATCAACGATCCGTACCACGGCGGCACCCATCTGCCGGACATCACGGTCGTCACCCCCGTCTTCGGCGGCGACCCCCCGGAGATCCTGTTCTTCGTGGCCTCCCGCGGCCACCACGCGGAGATCGGCGGGCTGACCCCCGGATCGATGCCCGCGGACAGCAAAAACGTGCACGAGGAGGGCGTGCTGTTCGACTGCCGGCTGCTGGCGGACCGCGACGGCCTGCGCGAGAAGGAGACCTGGCGGGTGCTGACCGAGGCGCCGTACCCGTCCAGGGATCCCGCGACCAACCTCGCCGACCTGCGCGCGCAGATCGCCGCGAACGCCAAGGGCGTCGAGGAGGTCGGCGCGATGATCGATCACTTCGGCCTCGGCGTCGTGCGCGCCTACATGCGGCACGTGCAGGACAACGCCGAGAGCGCGGTGCGGGCGGTGATCGGCGCGCTCCGCGAGGGCCGGTTCCGCTACGAGATGGACTGCGGCGCCGTGATCTCGGTGCGCGTCTCGGTGGACCGGGCCCGCCGTACCGCGACGATCGACTTCACCGGCACCTCGCCGCAGCTGGACACCAACCTCAACGCGCCGACCGCCGTGGTCACCGCCGCCGTCCTCTACGTCTTCCGCACCCTGGTGGACGACGACATCCCGCTCAACGACGGCTGCCTGCGGCCGCTGCGGATCGTCGTGCCCGAGGGGTCGATGCTGGCCCCGGTGTACCCGGCGGCCGTGGTCGCGGGCAACGTCGAGACCTCGCAGGCGATCACCGGGGCGATCTACGCCGCGCTCGGCGTCCAGGCTGAGGGGTCCGGGACGATGAACAACGTCAGCTTCGGCGACGAACGGCGCCAGTACTACGAGACCGTCGCCTCGGGATCCGGAGCGGGTGACGGGTTCGACGGGGCGTCGGCGGTGCAGACCCACATGACGAACTCCCGGCTGACCGACCCCGAGGTGCTGGAATGGCGCTTCCCCGTGCTGCTGGAGGAGTTCGCCGTCCGGCGCGGCAGCGGTGGCGCCGGACGTTGGCGGGGCGGGGACGGGGCGGTGCGCCGCATCCGCTTCCGCGCGCCGATGACCGTCAGCGCGCTGTCCGGCCACCGCCGGGTGCCCCCGTACGGCATGGCCGGCGGCGCGCCCGGCGCCCTGGGGGCCAACCGGGTGCGCCGCGCGGACGGAAGCGTGGTCCGCCTCTCGGGATGCGACTCGGTCCGGGTGTGGCCGGGCGACGTGCTGGAGATCGAGACGCCCGGCGGCGGAGGATACGGCCCCCCGGCCGGCGGCTGACGTGGCGAGCCACCGCGAGGATCGCGCGGGACGCCGGTCCAGACGACCTCGCGGGCGATCACCCGTAGGTCGACGTAGGAGGCGGCGATGGTGCCGAGCAGCTCGATCTCGTCCAGCTCGCTGTAGGACTCACGCAGGCTAGGCACGTCGATTCGCGCCCCGGTGTCGCCGAGGGTGGGCTTGACCTGAGCACCAGAGCCCTGACCTGCGGATCAGTCACAGCTGGCGGCTGGTGGTAGCTGCCTTGCCGGTAGTGAGCCCAGAACCCTCAGTGGCCAGGCGTTTTCGCAGGCTGGGATCACGAGACGTTAGGCGTCATCCCGGTTGTCCAGCCATTTGAGAATGGCCTGGTTTGTTTCTTCGGGTTCTTCCTGCTGGATCCAGTGGCCGCAGTCCAGGCAGACCACTTCCACGTTGGGCACGAACTCTGCCAGGTTTTCCGACCTCGCGACCGGGTCCCGGTGGCCGTAGATCATGAGGGCGGGCTGGTGGATGATCGAGTCTACGTCCGCCAGGAGGCGCCAGTTGCGGTCGAGGTTCCTGTACCAGTTGATGCCGCCGGTGAATCCGGATGTTTCGAAGGCGGAGACGAGGACGGCCAGTTCGCTGTCGCTCATGATGGGTTCGCCGAGGGGTGTTTGCGCTCTGGCGAGGTTGATCAGTGCCATGCCCGGCTGAGGCTCCGGCGGCGGCTGGTTCTTCCGGTACAGGTTGCGGAGGAACTGGGCGGTGTTGTCTTCGAATACGGCGTCGGCGATGCCCGGCTGCCGGTTGAAGTGGACGAAGTAGAAGTCGCCGCCGAGCATGTCTTCCATCAACTCGATCCACGGCTTTTCCCCGCGCTCCTGGTAGGGCAAGCTCAGGTTGATCACCTTGTTCACACGGGTGGGGTGCAGCAGGGTCAGGCCCCAGACGACGAACGCGCCCCAGTCGTGGCCGATGAAGGTGGCGTCTCGGTATCCGTAGTGGTCCAGGAGCGCGACGAGGTCACCCGACAGGTGTTCGATGTCGTAGTCCGTCACCTCGGCCGGACGGGAGGAGTTGCCGTAGCCGCGCTGGTTCGGGGCGATGACGTGGTAGCCGGCCGCGGCGAGGGCGGGCATCTGGTGGCGCCAGGTGAAGGCGTGGTCCGGCCAGCCGTGGCAGAGCACGATGGGCCTTCCCGCGTTCTCTCGGCCCGCTTCGAAGACTTCGAGTTCCACACCGTTGACCGGAATGAGGGTGGGCTTGGGGAAATCGGTTGAGGTCATGGCGCCATCCTGACGCCGAAACCGGTCACCTCATGACCGGTTTGTGTGGGAGTTTTGTGGGCGTGCGAACCGACCGGCTGGTGGCCGTCCTCCTCATGCTGCAACGGCGCGAGCAGGTGACAGCGGCAGAGGTCGCCCGGGAGCTGGAGGTCTCCGAGCGCACCGCCCGCCGCGACCTCGACTCCCTGGCCATGGCCGGGGTGCCCGTGTACTCCACGCAAGGACGGGGCGGCGGCTGGCGCCTGGTGGGCGGCGCCCGTACCGACCTGTCCGGGTTGACCGCGGGTGAGGCCCGCGCCCTGTTCCTGGTCGCCGGCCCGGCCTCGGCCGCGACCCCGGCCGTGAAAGCAGCCCTGCGCAAACTCGTCCAAGCCCTGCCGGAACCCTTCCGCGCCCAAGCCGAAGCAGCAGCATCATCCTTGGTCATGGACCCGCGACGATGGGGGTCGAGCCGGGTCGAGCACCGACCACCTCGCTTCCTCGACGACCTCCAGGACGCGGTGATCCGCGGCGTCCAGGTGCGGCTCGGCTATGTCGATAGCAAAGGCGCCGAAACCGAGAGGACCGTCCACCCGCTGGGCATCGCCGCCAAAGGCCCGGCGTGGTATCTCGTCTCCCACACCGAGACAGGCCGACGGACCTTCCGGATCGACCGCGTGACATCCGCCGACCTGACCGGCGATCCCGTGCACCGGCCCGAGGACTTCGACCTCGCCGAGAGCTGGCGCGAGATCGCCGACGAGATCGACCGCAAACGAACACCTCTGGAGGTCCAGGCCGTCTGCGCGCCCCACGCCATAGGCATTCTCCGGATCGGGTTCGGCGACCGACTCGAAGTCGGAGGCACCACGACCGACGGACGCATCGACGTCGTGATCCGCGGCCACGACGACTACACCCTCGCCGGCGAACTCGCCGGGCTGGTCGAATGGCTCGAAGTGACCGGCCCCCCGGGTGTGCGAGACCACCTGGCCTCGATCGGCAACGCGCTCGTCGAGCGATACAGCTGACGTCGGCACGGGCGCTCAGCCCACGTGCTGAGCATGCTCGACGAGCATGATTCGATCGCGGGAAGGTACTGCCGATCGCCTTTCCGTCATCTTCCTGCGTTCTGGCAGACGGTCACGACGTCGGCGGGTCCGTCGGCCTGGCTCGCTGAGGGTGGATCGTCTCGTGCCGGGCCAGCATCGCCACGTACTCGGCGATCTTCCGGGTGCGCGTCTCGGCCCGCTTGACGGCATTGACCCGGCTGATGAGAGCGAAGCGGTTGGTCTTGGTGAGCAACTCGAACATCGCCTGCGCCGCTGGTCGGCGGCGATCGCGGCTCGCAGGCCGGCCGGGACCTCCGCTTCCGACGGCTGTGCATAGGCGGCCGTCCACCGCCCGTCGGCCTTCGCGGCTTCCACTGCGTCACGGCCAGCGGGCAGCATCAGGCCGGCCGCCTCCAACCGGTCCACGTTGGCGACGTTGCGCTGGGACCAGATGCTGCGGGACCGGCGCGGGGTGAACCGCCTCCAGGAACTCTCCTCGTCGCGCTTGCGGGCCTGCCCGTCGATCCAGCCGAAGCACAGTGCCTCATCGACCGCCTGCTGCCAGGTCAGCATGGTGACAGAGCCGCCCTTCCTGGTCAGGGCGAGCCACACGCCAGGAGAGGCAATGTGGTTGCCCAGCTCGGTGCCGTCGGGGTCCCGCGGGTCGCGGAGGGCGCCGGGGGCGAGGTCGGGCAGGGCGGAGCTGTAGGTGCCGTGGACGCCTAGGCCTGGAGCTTGCGGCGCAGGTCGGCGGCGTGGGGATGGCCGAGACCACGCAGGATCTCGTACGCCTCCCGCCAGTGCTCGCGGGCCGTCTCCGGGTCTCCGACGGCCTCGCTCGCGTCGCCGAGGTGGCCGAGCAGCTGGGCCCGCAGGGCCGGGTTGTCCATCGTGGCGACCAGCCGCAGGCCGCGCCGGAAGTGCGGGATCGCGCTCATCGGGTCGCCGAGCCGCTGGTGGAGCACGCCCAGCGTGTCGAGGGTGACCAGCTCGTTCGGCCGGTCGCCGGCCCGTTGCTGCAGCTCCAGCGCCTGGAGGTGGTACGGCAGGGCCTCCTGGAGGGAGCCGAGCTCCGAGAGGTACCAGCCCACGGCGAGGGCGGCCTTGCCCGCCCAGTAGGGGTCGTCGATCTCGGTGAAGAGCGCCAGCGACCGCCCGGCCTGGTCGAGCGCGCGCTCGCCGTCGCCCTGCAGCCAGTAGACGTAGGACAGCACGAAGCGGTTCTCCGCCTCACCCGCCCGGTCTCCGGCGGCGAGGCTCAGCCGGAGCGCCTCCCGCATGTGGGCGTGCGCCTCCTCGAACCGGTCGAGCCTGCCGTGCACGGCGCTCAGGAAGCGGTGCGCGTGCGCCGCCGCCGGCCGGTCGGTCATCGCGGTAGCGGCGCGCAGCGCCACCGCCCACGCCGCCCCCTCGTCGTGCCAGCGCCGCTCGTCGTTCAGGAACGTGTCCAGCGCCCAGCTCAGCTGCCACGCGTGCCGGTGCATCCCCTCCTCCTCGGCCTGCCGCAGCGCGGCCAGCAGCACCGCGTACTCCGTCTTCAGCCACTCCACGGCGGCCGTGAGGTCGAGCACCGGCTTCGGCTCGGAGCCGTCCACGGGCGTGCCGAGAGCCATCGGAATGGGCGCGCGCACCGGGTTCAGCACGAGCTCGGCGTGATAGGCGGTGTGCGTGTAGTGGTCGAGCAGCCGGGTCAGCGCCGCCTGCCGCCCGGCCTCGGATTCCTCGGCCCGGACGCGCTCGGCGGCGTACGCGTGCAGCAGGTCGTGCATCCGGTAGCGGCCGGGCGCGTGTTCCACGACCATGCTGGCGTCGGTGAGCTCGGCCAGCGTACGCCGGACCTCGGGCAGCGCCCGGCCGGCCAGCGCGGCGGCGGCCGCGAGCGCGATGTCGGCGCCCGCGACGAGCCCGAGCAGCCGGAACAGCCGTGCGGCGTCCCGGCTGAGCGCGTCGTAGGACCAGGAGAAGACGGCGTCGATCTCCAGCGCGGCGATCCGGCCACGGGGATTGCGCAGCTCCGTGGCGATCGCCTCGGGCGGGAACCCGGTCAGCTGCGCCCGCGCGCCGACCAGGGCCAGCGCCAGCGGGAGCCGCCCGCACGCGGCCGCGATCGCGGCAACCGAGTCGCCCTCCGAGGCCGGGGCGAGCCGGCGGCCGAGGAGCTCGACCGCCTCCGGGAGGTCCGGGACGTCGAGCGTCAGCGCCGTGGCGCCGGTCTCCGCCACCAGGCCGGTGAGCCGCCGGCGGCTGGTGACGATCGTACGGGCGGCGGGGCCGGCCGGCAGCAGGGGCAGGACCTGCTCGGCGTCGCGGGCGTTGTCGAGCACCACGAGCAGGGCGCGCCCGGCGGAGTGGCTGCGGTAGAGCGCCACCTGTGCCGTGAGGCCGGACGGAACGCGGTCGAGCGGCACCCCGAGCGCGTCGAGGAACCCGCGGATCACCTCCGTGGGCTCCATCGCGTCGTGGCGGGAGAAGCCGCGCAGGTCCACGTACAGCCGGCCGTCCGGGAAGCGCGGCGCGGCCCGATGAGACCAGTGGACGGCGAGGGACGTCTTGCCCACCCCGGCGGGGCCGGAGACGGCGACCACCGCGGACGTGGCCGCGTCGAGCACGCGCAGCGCCTCGGCCCGGCCGGTGAAGCCGTCGACGTCGGAGGGCAGCTGCTCGGGCACCCGCGGCCGTCCGGCGTCGCGCCTCCCGGCCTCGGGTTGCCCGGTTTCCGGCTGCGCGCTGTCCGGCTGCGCGGTGTCCGGTCGCGAGGCCTCGGGCTGTTCGGTGAAGGGCCGCGCCGCGGCGGACCGTCCGGCCTCGCGCTGCCCAGCGTCGGGTTGCCCGGTGTCCGGCTGCCCGGCCTTCGGATGCGGAGTCTCGGGCTGCGTGGCCCCGGACTGCGTGGCCCCGGGCTGCGCGGCGAGCTGGAAGGCGGCCCGGTCCTCCGGAGACAGGTCGAGGGCGTCGGCGAGCATCCGGACGGTGCCGGCGCGGGGCATCGGGACCCGGCCCGACTCGATCTCCCGGATCTGCCGCTCGCTGACGCCGGACAGCGCGGCCAGCTCCTCCTGCGTGAGCATCGCCCGGATACGCAGGCCACGCAGCATGCCGCCGAACATCGGCTCCCTTCCGCCGGCCCACGGTTTTCGATCACGTTCGCGCGGACGGCAGCTTAACCGCCGGTCAACCGCCGGTCGAGCGCCTGCCGCCGGGGCCGCCGCCGCTGGTTGGCTGGAGGGGCCTCACCGGCCAGGACAGGGCCGGGACGCTCCGGGTCGGCGCTCGCGACGGGGGCAGCGCTGACTTCACCGGACGGCGGAGCCGCCGGGGCTTCGGGGACGCCGGCGGGGACGGGAGGGCGGGAGGGACGGGAGGAACACGCCGGAGGCTTCGCCGATCGCGATGACCGATGTCACGGGGGTGATGGTGTTCGAGTTCGACGTTCTCGGGCCGCTGCGGATGAGCCGTGACGGAGTTCCCGTCAGGCTGGGCGCGGCGATGCCGCGCCGCCTGCTCGCGACCCTGCTGTGCACGCCGGGCAGGCCGGTGGCGGTGCCGGCGCTGGTCGAGGCCCTCTGGGGCGACGATCCGCCGCCCAGCGCGCACAAGACGCTGCAGATCTACGTGCTGCGGCTCAGGCGGGCGTTGGGCGATCGCGACCGCGTCGTCCACGGCCCCGGTGGTTACACCGCCGCCGTCTCGCCGCCGGAACTCGACGCGCTGCGGTTCCGCGAGCTGACGGCGGCCGGGAGGGCCGCGAGGAGGAACGCGGACCCGGCGAAGGCGGGCGCGCTGTTCCGGCGGGCGCTCGGCCTGTGGCGGGGGCCCGCCTTCGCCGACTCCGGAGACGGGACGCTCGTGGCCGACGAGGCGCGGCGGCTGGAGGAGGAGCGGCTCCTGACCTGCGAGGAACTGGCCGTGGCTGACCTGACGTGCGGCCGCCACGCGGAACTGGTCACCGGCCTGACCGAGATGGCCGAGCTGCATCCGTACCGGGAACGGCTGCACGCCTGTCTCATGCTGGCCCTCTCCCGCGCCGGGCGCCAGGCCGAGGCCCTACGGGTCTACCAGCGGGTGCGCGCCATGCTCGGCGAGGAACTCGGCGTGGAACCCGGCCACACGCTGCGGCGGGTGCACGAGGCGGTCCTGCGGGGCGACACCGGCGATGACGGCGGCGATCACCGTGACGATCGGCGTGACGATCGGCGTGGTGATCACGGTGGCGCGCCCGGCTCGGTGGCCGGCCTGCTCCTCGGCCCCGAGGAGCAGGCGTACGGGGACGGCGCGGCCGTCCTGACCACCCGCCGTACGGACATGGCGGGCCAGGGCGGCGAGGACGACGCCGGGCCCGTGGTGGCCGCGCCGTGCCAGCTGCCACCGGACATCGGTGACCTCGTCGGGCGTCACGAGCCGGCCGAATCGCTGCGGTTGTGTCTCACCGGCGCGGGAGACCCGCCCGCGACGCCGGTCGTGGTGCTGTACGGCAGGGCGGGCGCCGGCAAGACGACGCTCGCGATCCACGTCGCCCACAGCCTGGGGGAGACGTTCGCCGACGGCCGGCTCTACGTCGACCTGCACGGGACCCGCCCGCGGCCGGCCGACCCGGCCGAGGCGCTGGCACGTCTTCTCACCGCCCTCGGCGTGGCCGCGCGGTCGGTGCCGGACGGGCTGGAGGAGCGCGGGCGGCTGTTCCGCGCCGTCCTGGCCGACCGCCGCGTGCTGGTGGTTCTGGACGACGCCGCGAGCGAGGAGCAGGTCAGGCCGCTCCTGCCGGGCGGGCCGGGCTGCGCCGTCCTGCTGACGAGCAGGCGCAGGCCGGCCGGGCTGAGCGCCCGCGCCGTACGCGTCGACGCGCTCGACCCGGCGTCGGCGGCGACGCTGCTCGGGCGGATCGCCGGGCCGGAGCGGATCGCGGCCCGGCCCGGCGTCGCGGCCGAGATCGTCCGCCTCTGCGGTCACCTGCCCCTGGCGGTGCGGATCGCCGGGGAGCGGCTCGCGCAGCGCGAGCACTGGAGTCCCGACCACCTGGCCGGCCGCCTGCGGGAGGAGCGCCGGCGCCTGGACGAGCTCGTCGCCGGCGACCTGTCGGTGCGCGCGAGACTCGACGCCGACTACCGCGGGCTCGACGCGGCCACCAGGCGGGCGCTGCGGATGCTCGGCCTGCTCGACGTCCCCGACTTCACGGCGTGGATGCTCGCGGCGGCCCTCGGCGTCACCGTGCGCGAGGCCGAGGCGTACGCCGACCTGCTCGTCGACGCCCAGTTGCTGAGCTGCGCGGGCGACGACGCCGACGGCCGGTTCCGCTACCGCTTCCACGACTTCGTACGGGCCTACGCCCGGGAACGCGCCGAACTGGAGGAGACCGACGGCGAACGGGAGCAGGCGGTCACCCGTGTCCTCGGCGCGCTGCTCGCCAGGGCCGGGACGGCGGAACGCGGCCTGCCGCAACACCCGGCCGCCGCCGTCCCCCGCGCGGCCCCATGCCGTTACGCCGCCGGCCGAGGGACGGAACCCCCGCTCGTCGCGGACCGGGTCTCATTCAACGGGACAGGCTGCGGATGACCACGCCGAGCACCTCGTCCATCGGCAGGTAGCCCCAGTGCCGGGAGTCGTTGCTGACGGGGCCGTCGCCGAGGACCACGAGCCGGCCGGCCGGGACCGACTCGCCCGGCGCGGCGTGCACGCCCGCCGCGACCTGGTCGGGCACCGCGTCGCCCGGCACGGCCGCGATCCTCTTGATCAGCCACGACGTCTCGCGCAGCACGGCCGGCCGTCCCGTGCTGTTCGGCAGGCCCGTGTTGTCTGGCAGGTCTGTGTTGTCCGGCGGGAGGCGCCGGAAGACCACCACCTGGCCGCGCCGCAGCGCCGCGCGCCCGCCGCGCCGGATCAGCACCCGATCTCCCGGCTGGTACGTCGGAACCATGCTCGTCCCGGCCACCCGTATCACGACGAGGCGGCGCCGGGCGGCGGCGACCCCGGCCGCCACGGCCAGCGACAGCAGAATCACGAAATATCGCATGATCAACCCTTCGGCCCGGTCGAGCGATCGTGATTCTCGACGGCCGCGGTTGCGCCCCGGTAGCGCGCCGCCTGCGGCACGCCGCGCAACCGCCCGCAACCGCGGCGAAGGCGGGGCAGAGCATCCTCACAGAGCGGGCGGCCTACCACGCCCGGACCCAGCGAAGGGAAAACGCATGCTCCGCACTCTGAACCGCCTCGGTGACCGGCTGCTCCAAGGGCTGCTCCCCGGCGCGGAAGCTCAGGCCGACATCTGCACCCGCACCGAGGTGTACAACCAGAACTGCTGGTACAACTGCTACCCCAACCCCACCGGCGGCATCTGCGTCCGGAAGATCCAGTACGGCTGCGCGGGCGCCCTGTACACCATCGGAAGCTGCTGACAGGTCCGATGGTCTACGCCGTGCTGACGCTCCGGCTCGTGCTGATGGGAGTCTTCCTGGTCTCCGTCATCGCGAAGCTGCGGACGCGGCGCGCATTCGGTGAGTTCGCCACGGCGGTACGGCGGCTCGGCGGCCTTCCCATCCCTCTCGGGCCGCCCGCCGCCGTGGTCGTCGTCGCCGTCGAGGCCGGAACCGTCGCCCTGCTGGCGGCGCCCGGCCTCGGCGGCGACGGCAGGGCGGGCCTCCTGCTCGCGGGAGGCCTGCTCCTCGGGTTCACCGTGGTCCTGGCCGCGGCGCTGCGGCGGGGCACGGCCGAACCGTGCCGGTGCTTCGGCGGATCGGACGATCCGATCAGCCGCGCGGACGTCGCGCGCAACGCCGTGCTCGTCGTGTGCGCCGCCGCCGGAGCCGTCGTGACGCCCGCGGCGGACGCCGCACCCGTCGCCCTGCCCGCCGCCGCGCTCTGCCTGCTCGGGGCCTCGGTCGCCGTCGGCGCCGTTGTGCTCCTCGACGACCTGGCCCACCTCTTCCGCTGACCCCGAGCTCCCGCCGGCCCGCCGATTCACCTGAGCGCGCCGACTTTCCTGAGCGCACCGACCCTCCAACCGAAGGGAACGCCCATGGCCGTGCTTGCCGCCGCCGTCATCCTCCTCGGCGGTCTCGTCCTGGTGAACCTGCTCCTCACCGGCGCGGTCATCAGGAAACTCCGGAAGATCGCCAAGGAGACCTCCGCCGGGAGGCCGGAAAGCGCCGGACTCGCGGTGGGCGCCGAGGTCCCCGCCTTCTCCGCCCGCACGGTCGCGGACACGGAGGTCAGCGCGGACGATCTCGCGGGCGCACCCACCCTCGTCGGGTTCTTCAGCACCGACTGCCGGCACTGCCTGCCGAAGGCGCCGGGCTTCGCCGCTACCGCCGGCGAGGCCGCGGCCGCCGGTGTACGGACCCTGGCGGTGATCGTGGCCGGACAGGAGGAGCCCGCCGACCTGCTCGCCGCGCTGGCGGACGACGTGAGGGTGGTCGTGGAGAGCGAGGGCGGGGCGATGACCGGCGCGTTCGAGGTCGCGGCCTTCCCGTCGTTCTTCCTGGTCGGCCCGGACGCCACGGTCACCGCCACCGGCCACGAGCCGGATCGGCTGCTGCCCGCGCCGTCCCGCGCCCGATGACCGTCCCGCGCCCGATGAACGGAGTGACGTCACGGCTCGGGCCGCTGCGGCTCGTCCTGGCACTCGTCTGGCGCGCCGGCCCCGCGCTCGCCCTGTCCCAGCTCGCCATGGCGGTCCTGAACGGCGCCGCCCCCGTCGCGATCGCCTGGCTCAGCAAACTCCTGATCGACCGCCTGACCACGGGTGCGGGGCCGTCGACGACACCGCCGGCCGTCGCGCTGGCGGTGGCCGGAGCCCTGACCGCGCTGCTGCCCCATCTTTCTGGTTACATCCAGCGGGAACAGCAGCGCCGCATCGTCCGGCACACCAGCGGCGAGCTGTTCGGCGCGGTGTGCCGCATGCAGGGGCTGACCCGGCTGGAGAACCCGCGGTTCCACGACCGGCTCCAGATGGCCCAGCGGTCCGCGCTGACCACCCCGCAGCTCATCACCGAGTCGGCTCTCGGACTGGTCCGCGGCGGTGTCACCATCACCGGGCTCCTCGGCGCGCTCGCCACGCTCAGCGCGCCGCTGGCCGCCGTCGTGGCGGCGGCCATCGTGCCGGAAGTGCTCATCCAGCTCCGGCTCAGCCGTCACCGCGCGCACCTCCAGGGGGAGACGGCTCCCGCGGACCGCCGCAGGATCTTCTACCAGATGCTGATGCTCGACCTGCAGGCCGCCAAGGAGATCAGGCTCTTCGGCATCGGCGGCTTCCTGCGCGGGCGAATGCTCGGCGAGCTGGGCTCCATACAGCGGGCGGAACGCCGGGTGGACCTGACCGCCGTCCGCTACAACGGGGCGCTGACCGTCCTCAGCACGGTGATCGCGGGCGGTGCGCTGATCGCGATGGTCTCCCGGATAGCCTCGGGCGAGGCGGGCGTCGGCGACCTGGCCGTCCTCACCGCCGCCCTGGCGGGCAGCCAGTCCGCCCTGTCGGGCATGGTGCTCCAGCTGGCCCAGCTGAACGAGGCGCTCATCCTGGCCGGTCACTACGCCCACGTCGTCACGGTCGGGCCCGACCTGCCGGAACCCGCGACCGCCGGCGCCGTACGACCGCTGCGGCGCGGCATCGAGCTCCGCGACGTGTGGTTCCGGTACGACCCCGGCCATCCCTACGTGCTCCGCGGCCTGAACCTGACCATCCCGTACGGCCGGAGCGTGGCCCTGGTCGGCCTGAACGGCGCGGGCAAGAGCACCGTCGTCAAGCTGCTGTGCCGCCTGTACGACCCCGAGCGCGGCAGCGTCCGCTGGGACGGCGCCGACGTACGTGACCTGCGGGTCGACGACCTGCGCCGCCGGATCGGGGCCGTGTTCCAGGACTACATGGCCTACGACCTCACCGCGGCGGAGAACGTCGCCGTCGGCGACGTCGGCTCCCTCGACCGGCCGGAACGCCTCCACGAGGCGGCCCGCCGGGCGGGCATCCACGACACGCTCGCCGGCCTGCCGCGCGGCTACGACACCATCCTGTCCCGGTTCTTCGCCGCCGAGCCGGACGAGGATCCCGGCCAGGGTGTGCTCCTGTCCGGCGGGCAGTGGCAGCGGGTCGCGCTCGCCCGCGCCCTCCTCCGCGCGGACACCGCCGACCTGCTCATCCTCGACGAGCCCAGCTCGGGGCTCGACCCCGAGGCCGAGCACGCCGTCCACCGGCGGCTGCGCGATCTGCGCGCCGGCCGTACGAGCCTGCTCATCTCGCACCGCCTCAACACCGTGCGCGGCGCGGACCACATCGTCGTCCTCGCCGACGGCCGGGTGGCCGAACAGGGCACCCACGACGAACTTATGGCGTTGGGCGGAGAGTACGCCCGCCTGTTCACCCGCCAGGCGGCCGACTTCCAGCTCGCCCGGCCCACCGCCCTCGGCGCGTCGGCCGACACGTGACGGGACACGGGCGCCGCGTCACCTCGCCCGCCCGGCGAGGAACTCCTCCCAGGTCCGCCCGCCCAGATCGGCGCCGTCCAGGGGCAGGTTCGCGCCGGCCCGGAACGCGCGGGCGGCCTGACCGGGAGCCGGCATCGGCGTGACGAGCCGGCGCCTGCCGGCGGCCCTCAGGTAGTCGCGGGCGAGGTCCTCCATCGGATAGACCCGCGGCCCGGCGAGGTCGGGCACCAGACCGGCCGGCGCGCCGAGGGCCAGCGCGGCGAGCCGGGCCGCCACCTCGCCCGCGTCGACCGGCTGGAACCGTACGCCGGCCCAGGTCGGCAGCACCGGCAGCGGGACCGCGGCCATCTGGCCCAGGGTCGTCCAGATCCAGTCGTGGAACTGGGTGGCGCGCAGGGTGGTCCAGGGCAGCCCGCAGCCGGCGACGACCCGTTCGGCCTCCCGCTTGGCGGCGAAGTAGCCGAACATCGCCCGGTCGACGCCGCTGACGACGGGGACGCGGTCGGCGCCGACGACCGAGACGAACACGAGGTGCGGCCCGTCCGCGCGGGACGCCGCCCGCACCAGGTTGCGGGCCTTGACCTCGTCGCCCTTGGCGCTGCCCGCACAGTGCACGATGGTGTCGGCGCCCTTCACGGCGGCGTCGAGCCCCTCGCCGGTCGACACGTCGCCGGCCACGAACTCGACGCCGGTCACGAACTGGGCACCCTCCTGTGGTGCGTGCCCGCCTCTGCTGAGCACGCGCACCCGGCGGCCCGCGTCCCGCAGCAGCGGCACGACGAGCCGCCCGAGCGTGCCGGTGCCGCCGGTGACCAGGGTGAGCGAGGTCATGATGGTCAACTCCTCGGGTCCGGGGGCCCCGGTCACATCGGCCGGGCCCTCTGGGTCTACCAATGAGGGACACCGGGGCGGAGAGGAATGTGACGCGGTGGACGAGCGGGAGTGGCTGACGGAGCGTTTCGAGGAGCACCGCATCCGGCTGCGGGCGGTGGCCTACCGGATGCTCGGCTCGATGAGCGAGGCCGACGACGCCGTACAGGACGCCTGGCTGCGGGTCAGCCGCGCCGGCGCCGGCGGCGTGGAGAACCTCGGCGCGTGGCTCACGACGGTGGTGGCGCGGGTGTGCCTCAACGTGCTGCGTTCCCGTGAACACCGGCGCGAGGAGCATCTGGGGGTACGTGTGCCCGACCCGGTCATCGATCCCGAGTCGGGGGCCGACCCCGAGCACGAGGCGGTGCTCGCCGACTCGGTCGGGCTCGCGCTGCTGGTGGTGCTCGAAACGCTCTCTCCGGCCGAGCGGCTCGCGTTCGTGCTCCACGACATGTTCGCGGTGCCCTTCGAGGACATCGCCACGATGATCGACCGCTCCCCGGCCGCGGCCCGGCAACTGGCGAGCCGCGCCCGGCGGCGCGTACGGGGACAGGCCCCCGCCCCCGATCCCGACCTCGCCCGGCAGCGTGCGGTCGTCGAGGCGTTCCTGGCCGCCGCCCGCGACGGCGACTTCGACGGGCTCGTCGCCGTGCTCGCCCCCGGCGTCGTGCTGCGGTCCGACGGCGGCGTCGCGCGGGCCCGTCACAGCACGGTCGTCACGGGGGCGCGGGAGGTGGCGGCGCAGGCGGCCGTCTTCGGCTCGCTCTCGCCGTACGCGCGACCGGCCCTGGTCAACGGGGCGGCCGGAGTCGTCGTCGTGGCGAACGGCCGGCCGCTGTCCGTCATGGCCTTCACCGTCACCGGCGGGAGGATCGCCGCCATCGACGTGCTGTCCGATCCCGAACGCCTGGCCAGGCTCGACCTCACCGTCCTCGGCGACTGAGCGCCGCCACCGGCCGCGTCGAGCGCCGCCGGCCGGGAGGAGTTCGTCCCGGTGCCGGCTCAGCGGCCGGAACCCGCCTCGCAGCGGCGCTTGAGGCTCTCCGCCTCGGTGCGGACGTACCTGCGGGTGCGCCCGCCGGTGAGCAGGCCCACCAGCGGCGCCAGCGGGCCGGACTGGGCGATCGTGAGAAGGACCGACACCCCGCCGCCCGGCCGGGGCGTGAGCACGTGGCCCGCGACCGTGACGACGCCCCCGCTCGCCGCCCGCCACGTGAAGGACGCGCCGTCGGTGAACTCCGTCACCTCCCAGACCATCGGGGGAAGCGCGGGCTGTTTGATCCGTACGCGGACGCCGGGCCCCAGCGGGCCGTCGGCGGTGTACGCGACCCGGGTCATGGTGGGGAGGAACTCCGGCCACCTGACGACGTCCGTCAGGATCCGCCAGACCCGTTCCTGAGATGCGTCGATGTCGACGCCGGTCTCGAACCGCATCGCAGTTGCCGCTCCTTCTCCGTACCGGAGCCGCGCGGGGGGCCGGGCCCGCGGCGGACCACCGTGGCTCACGTCACGATGATCACACCTCGTGCCGGCGGTGCCGCACCCGGGCCGCGACCGGCTCGCCCCGGCCGGGGCGAGCCGGTCGCGGGAGGGCCGGGCGCCTGGAGGACGCCCGGTCCGCGACATCAGCCGGTCGGCCTCGTCAGACCCGCTTCCACGGGCCGTTCGGGTCGCCGGGCGCCTGGTTGCGGCTGTACCACTTCGCCTGGTAGACGACGCCCTGGTATTCCGCCCGGTCTCCGGTGAGGAAGATCCGTGACGGGGTCCACACGGGGGTGCCGTCCGCCGTGGACACGATCTGCTGCCAGGCCCCGTACGGGTTGCCGGGGATCTGGTTCCTGGAGTACCACGAGTTGAGCCAGACGGTGCCCTGGTAGGTCACCTGGTCACCGGTGTGGTAGATCGTGCTCGCGGCCCAGGCCGGCGGGTTGTCGATCACGATGGAGACGGTCTGCTCGGTGGTCAGCCCGTTCGTGCCGACCGCGTCGATCCTGAGCTGGTAGGTGCCGTTCGGATAGGCGGTGGTGTCGACGACGAGGTCGGGGTGGAGCCCGTCGTCGTGACTGCCGGGCGCCTTGGTGTTGTCGGTCAGCGCGACGCCGTCGCGGACGAGCGCGATGGTGGTGTGGGCCACGTCGGACGCCTCGCCGCCGAGGTCGACGGTGAAGGTCGGCGTGCCGGAGACGGAGGCGCCGTCCGTCACCGAGACGTGCTTGATCGTCAGGTAGGGAGCGAGGGTCCAGAAGTGGTCCGGGACGCTTGCGTCACTCGTCGCGGGCGCGGGGCTGGCGACGAGGGTCGCGTTGCGTCCGTTGCCGGACGAGTCCGCGACGGCCGTTCCTCCGTTCTCGTCGAACGTGTAGCGCAGGACGTCGCCCGCGCCGGCCTGCCCGGCCGCGAGGGCGGCCACCTCGGACGCGGTCAGCGCGCGGCCGTAGACGTTGAAGTCGTCCACCGCGGCGGCCAGGTAGGGGTCCCCTCCGTACTGCGAGCGGCCGATCCAGTTCTGGGTGGTGGCGCCGAGGTTGGCGGGGCGCCTGGTGACGCCGGGGTTGGTGCCCACCACCTGGTCGTTGACATAGAGGGTGCCGGTGGTGCCGGACACGGTGACCGTCACCAGCGACCAGGTGTTGAGCGGGAGCGTCGTGGTGGAGCTGATCTGCTGCTCTCCGCCGGCGCCGCTCGTCGTGATGGCGAACCGGAGCCCGGTGTTCTTGTTGAGCGTCAGGAACATGTAGGCCGACGTGCCGGTGCCGAAGTCGAACACCCGCGACCATGTCGAGTTCTTGGCCGGGTTGACCCACGTGGAGACCGTGAAGTCGCCCGTGACGCCGCTCACCGCGCCCCGCGGCACGTTGACGTACTGGTTGGTCCCGGACAGCGCGACGGCCTTGCCGAGCTTGCCGGCCACCCGGGTGCCGCCGATGCCGGAGGACGTGACGGTGGTGTCGTTCCACTGCACGACCTGGGCGCCCGGGTCCTTGCTCATGCCGTCGACGGCGAGCACCAGACCCGTGCCGTAGTTGACGAGCTGGTTGTGGCCCTTCCCGTCGGGGACGACCTGCCAGAGCTGGGTGTTGCCGCCGGTGTCGGTCTCCACGACGGCGGACGCGCCGTTGCCGGACGAGGCGTCCTTCACCCCGAGCACCAGGCCGCCGGCCGCGTTGACCACCTTGTACAGGCCGGAGCCGGTGGAGACCAGCTTCCACCTCTGCGTGGTGCCGCCCGCGGCGGTGGCCTGGTTCACCAGGGTCCCGGCCGACGTCCCCGCATCGTGGGTGTCGAGCGCGAGCCCGCTGTTGAGGTTGGTGATCCGATACGTGTTCTCGAGGTCGGTCGCCGTACCGGCGCCGCTGATCACCAGGTGGTAGGCGTCGGCGGAGCTCATCGCCACCGGTACGGTGATGGACCCGTCGGTCACCTTGTAGACGGTGTCGGAGATGGTGATCGGGCCGGCGACGGGGTTGGTGCGCCCGTACGACGGGGTGTACTCGAGCGTGGCGTGGACCGTTCCGCCCAGGTCGAGCTTGTCCAGCCCGTCGACCTTGACGGCGGTGGCGCCGCTGCCGCCGCCGAAGACCACGCTGACCTGCTTCTTGTCGGCGGGCACGGCGGCGGCGCCGTCGAGGCCGGTCGTGGCGTTGGGCGGGGTGGTGGTGACCATGTCCCCGCTCATGTCGGCGTACCACTTGTAGAGCCAGTAGGCGCCGTTCGGGCTTCCGCCGGTGCCGGTCAGCAGGTCGCCGAGCGCGCCGTAGCCGTTCCAGAACGCGAGCTCGGCGTCGTGGATGCCGTATCGCTCGAACTTCGCGATGTACCCCACCAGGGAGCCCGGGATGCCGACCTCGGAGGGCGCCGCGTACTCCTCGATGGAGATCGGGCGCGGGCTGATGCCGAGGTCCTTCATGATGGCGTTGACCTTGGCGAGGTCAGTCACGATCTTGCCCGAGTTGATCAGTTCGTGCCAGGCGAGGATGTCGGGGACCGTGTCGGTCGCGACCGCGTTCCTGAGGAACTTCTCCATGTCGTTGATGTTGTCGGAGAAGCTCGGGCCCTGGATCGGCGTGGTCGGGTCGAGCGACCGCACCTGGCGGAAGGTCTTCGTCCAGAAGTCCTCGTAGGTGCCGTTGGACGCGAGCCAGGTGTTGTCCGACTCGTTCCACAGCTCCCACGCCGCCATGTTCGTCACGCCGGAGGCCTGGACGGCCTTGACCTGCTGCTCGACGACCGTCGGCCACGTGCTCCAGCTGAACTGGTACGGCCAGCCCGCGTAGTAGTCGGACAGGCGGTTCACGACCTTCGCGCCCGCTCTGGCCGCCTTGTCGGCGACCACCAGCACGTCGCCCTTCGCCTGCTGCCTGCCGCCCACGGCCATCTGGACGAACGTGTTCGGCTTGATGGCCTTGACCAGGGCGTCGGAGGGCGTCGCGTCGTCGGCGAGGCCGTACAGGGACCCCGTCGCGACGTGGGTGACCGGGCGGAAGGGCTGGTCGGCCTTCACCACGAGCGTGGCCGCGGGGGCCGGGTCGGCCGACGCGGGCGAGGCGGGGAGGGCGGCCCCCGCGGCCGCGATGGTGAGCGCGGCCACCAGAACCGCTGCCTGGTGGGAAGTGCCCTGGCGCCGGTTCGGGCGAAGGCGCGGGGCCGATGCCCTTTCCGGGGGGGATGCCGCTCGAGACATGCGTACTACTCCTTTGCGTTCGTGAACGAGGGGGTCGTTCACACTTGCGTTACGCGTCGTCTCGGAGGGGCAGGGCCGTATCAGCCGGAGGATGTTATCGCTAACATCGTCACGCATGATGCGGCACGTCCTCCAAGAGGGCGCGTGGCTCCGGGGACCGTTCGGCCCGCGGGAAGCAGGGGAATCGTCGAGGATGGCTTACGAGGTGCCGGGCGGAGAGGACTCCTCAGTCCTTGACGGCGCCGGCGGTGACTCCGGCGGCGACATAGCGCTGCGCGAGGACGAGGAGCACGGTGGCGGGGATCGAGGCGATCACGGCGGTGGCCATGATGGCGTTCCACTGCTGGTTGTTGTTGCCGATGTAGTGGTAGATGCCGAGCGTGATGGGCTGATGGTCGCCGCCCTGGTCGAGGGTGCTGGCGAAGACGAAGTCCGACCAGGCCCACAGGAACGCGAACAGCGAGACCGTGATGACCGCGTTGCGGCTGACCGGCAGCACGATCGACCAGAACGTCCGCAGCGCCCCCGCGCCGTCCACCCGGGCGGCCTGCAACAGCTCCTCCGGGATCCCGGACATGAACGTCGTGAAGATCAGCACCGCGAACGGCACCGCCAGGGTGGAGTCGGCCAGGATCAGCCCCGGCACGGTGTTCAGGACCCCGGTGCTCAGGTAGATCGCGTAGAACCCCATCGCCATGATCACTCCGGGGATCATCTGCGCGACCAGCAGCAGGAAGCTCAGCACGCCGCCGCCGCGCGGGCGCAGCCTGGCCAGCGAGAAGGCGGCCGGAGCGGAGATCACCAGGGTCAGCGCCACCGTGCCGAGCCCCACCACGAGGCTGGTGGCGAGGTAGGGCCCCTGCTGCTCCAGCACGGCCCGGTAGCCCTCCAGCGTCCCGTTCACCGGGAACCAGTCCGGCGGCGACTTGCGCATGTCCTGGTCGCGGGTGAACGACACGTTGATCATCCAGTAGACCGGGAACAGCATGAGCGCGGTGAACACCACGCCCAGGCCGGTGTGCCACCAGGTGCGCCGGTTCGCCGTCATGCCAGTGCCTGCCTTCGCTGTACGCGGATGTAGACGAGGCCGGAGACCAGCGCGATCACGATCAGCAGGTTGCCGACCGCCGCGCCTGGGCCGAAGGAGGGCAGCAGGTTGCCGAAGCCCAGCCGGTACGACCAGGTGGCGAGCGTCGTGGACGCGTCGCTGGGCCCGCCCTTCGTCATGATCCAGATGATGTCGAACACCTTCAGCGTGTAGACCAGCCCGAGCAGCAGCGTGATCGCCGAGACCGGCCGCAGCAGCGGGAAGGTCACCCGCCAGAACCGCTGCCAGCCGCTCGCGCCGTCCAGGGCCGCCGCCTCGTGGATGTGGGACGGGATCGCCTGCAGGCCGCTGTACAGCACCACGAGGTTGAACGGGATGCCGATCCAGATGTTGGCGATGGTCACCGACCACAGCGACCAGTCGGGTGAGGTCAGCCAGTTGACCGGTCCGATCCCGAACGCGTGCAGGACGGCGTTGACCACACCGGAGTCGCTGTTGAGCATCCACGACCAGGTCGAGGACGACACGATCAGCGGCAGCAGCCACGGCACCAGGAACAGCGCGCGCAACGTGGCCGACAGCCGGAAGTGCCGGGTGAAGAACACCGCCAGGGCGAGCCCGATGGTGAACTGGAAGGCCAGCGACACCAGGGTGAACACCACCGTGTGCCACAACGCCGGTCCGAAGGTGGCGTCGCCCACGGCCTTCGCGTAGTTCGCGAGCCCGGTGAACGGCGCGTCCCCCTGCACGAACGACCGTACGGTGTAGTTACGCAGGCTCAGGTCGACGTTCCGGTACAGCGGATAGGCGTAGAACGCGAGCAGATAGATCACCACCGGCGCGAGGAACGCCCACGCCGTCCACTGCCCGGCCGCACTCTTTCCTGGCGCGCTCTTTCCCGGTGCCCGCTGTCCCGGCCGCCGTACGATCCGGCGGAGGGCGCCCCCGGCCGCCCCGGCCGGTGCCGGTTCCCGCCCGTCGTCCGCCGTGGGCGCGGCCGGCGTCTGTGTCGCGTGTTTCATGCTTTCCTTCGTCTGACGTCCGCGGGACGGGGACGTGCGCGCGGGTTTGCTCCTGGGGCCCGCGCGCACTGTGCCTGCTCGATGCGCGCCTGCTGACTGCGTGCCTGCTGAGTGCGTGCCTACTGGGTGGCGCTCGCCGCCGTGCCCTGCGCGGCCGTCAGCGCCTCCTGCGGCGGCTGCGATCCGCTCAGCGCGGCCTGCATCGCCTTCCACATGGGCTCGGAAATCTTGGGGTACTTCGTGCCGAGGTTGTCGCTGGTGCGGCCCTTGGCGGCCTTGACCGCCTCCACCCACACCTTGAGCTCCGGGTTCTGCTCGACCTGCTTGGCCTGCACCGCCTCCGTCGGCGCGATGTACGAGAGCGTGGTCGTGGTGTTGAGGGAGTTGTCCGTGCTGGCCAGGCAGGTCACGAGCTTCTGCGTCGTCGCGTAACGGGCCGCGTCCTTCTGGGCGGGGATCGTGACGAACTCGCCGCCGGTCGGCGCGGGGGCGGTGCCGCCGTCCTTGGCGGGGATCGGGATGATGCCGTAGTCGAAGCCGGCCTTCTTGGCGTTGGCGAGCTGCCAGGTGCCGTTCTCGCCGAAGGCGAAGTCGCCGGTCGCGAACTCCTGCCAGCTCGTGGTCTGCGTGTTGTTGATGACGGAGTTGGGGGCGTACCCCTTCTTCACCCAGTCGGCCCACAGCGACAGCGCCGCCACGCCCTGGGGGGAGTCGAGCTTGGTGAGGTTCGCGCCGGAGCCCCAGAACCACGGCAGGAACTGGAAGCTGCCCTCCTCGGTGCCGATCGCCGAGAACGTGATGCCCTTCTTGCCGGCCGCCTTCACCTTCTCCAGCGCCGCCGTCAGCGACGCCCAGTCCTTGATGCCGTCGGCCTCCACCCCGGCCTTCTTCAGCACCTCCTTGTTGTAGTACAGCGCGAGGGTGTTGGCTCCGATCGGGATGCCGTACGTCTTGCCGCCGATCTGGCCCGCCGCCAGCAGGTTCGGCGACACGGCCGAGGTGTCGATCTTCGTCTCGTCCGTCGAGGTCAGCACCCCCGCCTCGGCCAGCGTCGAGACGACCGGGTTGTCCACGATGAGCACGTCGGGCGAGTTGCCCTGCTGCGCCGCGAGCAGCGCCTTGTTGGTCAGGTCGGTGGTGTCGTAGCCGGTCCGCTTGACGGTCACGCCGGCCTGGGTGCCGCACTGGGTGAGCAGCTTCACCCAGTCGGAGGAGTCGTCGAACTGCGGGTACGGGTCCCAGATCGTGTAGGTCCCGCCCCCGGCGGCCGCCTGGCTCGCGCCCGCCGAGGCGGTGTCTCCGTCACCGCCGCCGGACGACCCGGAGCACGCGGTCAGTCCGCCCGCGAGGGCGAGAGCCGCCAGGCCCAGGCCGGTGGCGCGCCGGCCCCTGTCGAGGCTTTCCATATCGTTCTTCCTTTCGACGGCCGGCGTCCGGCCGATGTCATCTCTTCCACCGGCGCGGGTCCGCATTCTGCGCCTGAGGGGGGAGAGCAGGAGGTGAAGCGGAGCCACCCGCCCCGAGTCCGGCGAGGCGAGCCGCGGGCGGTTCCCATCGGCTGTCGCGGGCCGCGTGCCAGGCGCGGCCCGCGCGGTCATCCTGAGGCGGCGATCGGAATCCAGACCCGCATCGGGCCCTCGCTCCGGTTGCCCCACAGGAAGTACGGCACCGCCGTGAGCGTGAAGGGGGTGCCGCGGCGCCCCCGTCCGCTCGTGGCGGTGTAGAGCGCGTCGCCGGTGTCGGCGAGCGTGCCGCCGGCGGTGAGGACGACCGGGAACTCCGGCAGGTCCTCCCGGCGGTCCGCGACGGCCGGTGCCGCGGGGTCCAGCCGCACGTCCTCCATGACCGCGCCGGGCGGCAGGTCGGCCTGCTCCAGGCAGTACACGAGCGGCCCGCGGGCCAGCGCCACGCAGCCGCGTACGGCGTCCACCCGTGGATGCGCGCTCACCTGCCGGACCGGCATCTCCAGATCGAGGACGACGGTCGTGCCCGGCGCCCAGGCCCGGGTGAGCCGTACGTAGCCGTCCCGGACGGGGGCTATCACCGGGCCGCCGTCGATGCGTACGGTGTGCGCTTCGCACCATTCCGGCACGCGCAGCGCGAGGGTCCAGGGGACGGCCGCGGCACCGTCCAGGGTCAGCTCGATCCGGCCCCGCCAGGGATACTCGGTGCGCATGTCCACCCGTACGGCGGAGCCCGCGACCTCGGTGTCCACGCTGCCCGAGGCGTACAGGTGGATCTGCAGGCCGTCCTCGTGTGCGGTGGCCAGGTAGCCGTGCAGGGAGGCCATCAGCCGGGCGATGTTGGGCGGGCAGCAGGCGCAGGTGTACCAGGGCAGCCGCCGGGCCGCCGACTCCTCTCCGGCGCCCGTGTGCCCCGTGCGCAGCTGCAGGGGGTTGGAGTAGAAGAAGTGCCTGCCGTCGTGGGACACGGCGACGGCGACCGCGTTGTACAGCGCCCGTTCCATCTCGTCGGCGTACCGCGCGCGGCCGGTCGCCAGCAGCAGCCGCCAGTTGAACTGGAAGCTCGCGATGGCCGCGCAGGTCTCGGCGTACGCCCGGTCCGGCGGCAGTTCGTACGGATCGCCGTACGCCTCGTCGCGGTGGCGCGACCCGTGCGCCCCGGTCACGTGGGTGCGCCGGCGCACGGCGTCCTCCCACAGTCGCTCGGCGGCGTCGAGCAGTGTGCGGTCGCCGGTCTCGACGCCGACGTCGACCATCCCGGCCAGGAGGTAGAGCTGGCGTACGGAGTGCCCGGCGACCTCCGCGGCCTCGCGTACGGGCACGTGGTCCTGGTAGTAGACGGGGCCGAACCGGCCGGGCCCGAGCAGCCCCCGTCCGCGCAGGTCGAGGAACCGGCGGGCCAGGTCCAGGTAGGGCCGGTGCCCGGTCAGCCGGTACAGCTCGGCCAGGGCGGTCTCGATCTCCGGGTGCCCGCAGACCTCGTCGGCGCCGCCCGGCCCGAAGCGCTCCACCAGCAGGTCGGCGAAACGGCGGGCGACGGTCACCAGGCCGGGGCTCACGCCGGTCCTGGCGGCGGCCACGGCGGCCTGGATGAGATGGCCGGCGCAGTACAGCTCGTGGCTCCACTCCGGCTTGCGCCACCGGTCCTCGGGCGCGGCGACGGTGAAGTAGGAGTTGAGGTAGCCGTCCGGCTGCTGGGCGCGGGCGAGCAACGCGGCCGTGTCGTCCACGAACGACCGCAGCCCGGCGTCACCGGGTGAGCGCCCGAGCTCCCAGGCGGCGGCCTCCAGGGTCTTGTGGACGTCGGAGTCGGCGAACCACATGCCCGCGAACGCCTCATCCGCCTCTCCCGCGGCGGCGCGAAGGTTGCCGATGTTCCCGGCGCTGTGCAGGTTGTCCACGCAGTGCGGGAGCGTGACCGCGGCGTTGCGCCGCTGCCACCGCCCCAGCAGGCCGTCCGGATCGAGACGGACCTGGTCCGGACCCAGCGGCCACAGCGCGGCGACCGCCCCGGGCCCCGGAGCGACCGGCCCCGCGGCGCCGTCGGGGACGGACGGGGCCGGCGCCTGGATCGGGTGGACGCCGGGAGCGGCGGGTGTGTCTGACAGCTTCTGCTGAGTCATGCCTCAATCTTTCGTGCGACAGGGACGTCCTTCACGCCGCCGAGGACCTGTCCCGGTTACGGCGAGGAACATGCAGCAGGAAAAAATTAGGAAAGAAGGAAAACGATTGCCGTCACGGTATCCAACCTGGATCGGGACCGTCAATAGCCTGTTTCCACGCTGTTACAGTGACCTTGCGGCCGATTGCGGGGCCTATAAAGTGAGGCCCAGGCAACCGGCAAGGAAAGTGGGGGAAACGTGGGGAAGTCGGAGCGTCATGCCACGATCGCCGACGTCGCGGCGCTCGCCGGGGTGTCGGTGGGCACGGTCTCCAAGGCCCTCAACGGTCGCGGGTCGTTGCGCGAGGAGACCCGGATGCGGGTGCGCGAGGCGGCCAGGCAGCTGGCGTTCGAGGCCAACGCGGGTGCGCGGAGCCTGCACTCGGGACGCACCTACACGGTCGGCATGATCACCACCGACACGATCGGGCGGTTCAGCATCCCCGTGCTGATGGGCGCGGAGGACGCGTTGGGCGCCGGGGAGATGTCGGTCTTTCTCTGCGACGGGCGCGACGACCCCATCCGCGAGCAGTACTACGTCAAGACCCTCCTCAGCCGCCGGGTCGACGGCATGATCGTGACCGGCCGGCGCACCGAGGCGCGGGCGCCCATCGGCGCCAACCTGCCGGTGCCCGTGGTCTACGCCTTCATCAGCTCCTCCGACCCCCAGGACTGCTCGGTGGTCCCGGACGAGGCGGGCGGCGCGCGCAAGGCGATCGAGCATCTCCTGGCCGTCGGGCGCACCCGGATCGCCCACATCACCGGACCCGAGCACCACGACTCCGCCCGGGTGCGCGCGGCCGCGGCGACGGAGCGGCTCGCCGAGGCCGGGCTGTCCCTGGTCGCTCCACCGCTGTTCGGCGGGTGGAGCGAGGTGTGGGGACGTCAGGCCGTCGGCATCCTCCTGGCCGGCCGGACCGAGTTCGACGCCGTCTTCTGCGGCAACGACCAGATCGCCCGGGGCGTCTGCGACGCGCTGCGGGCCGCCGGGCGCCGGGTTCCCCAGGACGTCGCCCTCATCGGCTTCGACAACTGGGATGTCATGACCGAGGCCAGCCAGCCGCCGCTGACCAGCATCGACCTGAACCTCGAAGGGCTCGGCCGTTCGGCGGCCGAGATGCTGCTGGCGGCCATCAACGGCTCCCCCTCCCCGGGCCGCCACGCCCACCCGTGCCGGCTCGTGGTGCGGGAGTCGACCTCGGTGCCGCTCTCGTGACCGGTCCGGCCGCCCGGCCGTAACGGCCCGGCCGCGCCACCGCACTCGTTCCAGTGTCTTATTTGCGGCGACTTGCCTAGATCGTCCCTCCCAACCTAGTATTCCGGCAGAGTTACTAGGAAATGCCTGCCGCCCCTGAGGCGCGCAGTGCGGGAAGGGGCGCACCATGCCCACGACCACGCCCGCGACCCTGCCGTCCACGGCCCAGTCCGTGGACACCCTCTGGTTCACCCGCTGTCCGGTCCCGACGGCGAGCGGACTCGCCCACGCGCTCGGCTGGCTGGCCGGCCGCTACGCGGACCTGGGCGTCGACATCGGGGTCCTGCAGGACGCGCCCCTGGAGATCGCCAGGCACCACTACGACCACGACCTCGTCGGCCTGATCCGCGAAGGGGGGAACGTCCCCGCCATCGCGGCCCGCGCCGAGGGCGCCAGGACCCGGCTGATCGGGCTGACCTGGATCGACGAGGGACAGTCGATCGTGGTCCGCGGGGACTCCGCGATCGACTCGCCGGCCGCCCTGCGCGGCGCCCGGGTCGCGGTTCCCGGCTGGGCCGCGACCAGGGACACCAGCATGGCCCGCGCCATGGCCCTGCACGGGTTCAAGGGCGCGCTCGGCGTCGCGGGCCTGTCGCTCGACGACGTCGAGTTCGTCGAGCTGCCGCTCGACCCGGTGGTGCCTCCCGGGCGCGTCCGCGCCGAGCGGGCCGCGCCGCGCTTCCCCGAACTGGACGCGCTCGCCGCCGGCCGCGTCGACGCGGTGTACGCCAAGGGCGCCGCGGCGCTGGAGGAGGCCCGCCTCCGCGGCGCCGTGGTCGGCATCGACCTGGACGCGCTGCCTGCGCGGCGCTCCAGGGTGAACAACGGCACCCCGCGGCCGATCACCGTGCACGAGGACCTGCTGCGGTCGCGGCCCGAGCTCGTGGTCGAGTTCCTGGTCCAGTCGCTGCGCGCGGCCGACTGGGCGGCGGGCGACCTGGAGGGCGTTCGCGAGGTGCTGGCCGCCGAGACCGGCTCCGGCGCCGACGGGGTGCTCCTCGCCTACCGCGACGGGTTCCACCGCACCCTGCACCCCACGCTGGACGACGAGCGCGTCGACCTGCTGCGGACACAGAAGGCGTTCCTCCAGCGCCACGGCTTCCTGAGCGCCGACTTCGACCTCGACTCCTGGATCGACCCCGACCCGCTGCGGCTCGCGTACGAACGCGTCTCCCGGCGGGACTGACCCGAAAGGCCATGCAGTGATCAGCACACCCACGCCCGGCGGCCCCGGCTCCGCGGCCCGCCCCGCCGGACGTGCATCCGTCCGCCGCCTCGTGTTCCCGGTGGCGGTCGCCGCCCTCGGCGCGCTGCTGGCCGCCTGCGGCGGTCCCGCGGCGTCGTCCGAGACCGGACAGGGCTCCGGGCAGGGCTCCGGACAGGGAGTCGACACCGTCCGCGTCGGCGTCATCGCCGGATCGCCCCCCGGCGTGTACTCCGCGATCGAGAACGGGTTCTTCGCCAAGGAGCGCATCAAGGTCGAGCTCGTGACCCTCAGCGGCGGTCCCGCTCTGGTGGCGGCCACCGAGGGCGGGTCCATCGACATCGCCTGGGCCGACATCTTCGCCTGGACCTCCGCCATCCAGCAGGGGTTCAAGCTGACGATCATCAATCCGGCCAACGCACTGAAGCCCGGTCAGCCGGTCAACGTCATCGTGGCCAAGCCGGGCAGCGGCATCACCTCTGCGAAGGACCTGGCCGGCCGGAAGCTCGGCGTCCCGGCGCAGGCGCTGACCACCGTACAGATCAAGAAGTGGCTGGAGGACCAGGGGCTCGACCCGAACGGGCCGAAGTACACGACGGTGCAGGACCGCACCACCTCCGGCGGGCTGGTCGCCCAGGGCACGCTCGACGCGGCGGCCACCAGCGGGGCGTACGTCACCGCCTGGCAGGCGCAGTACGGCCTGACGGTGGCCGGCGCGTTCGACTCCGGCGTCCCGGACGGCGCGGCGACCTCCGGCTACGGCGCCAAGCGCGCGTACGCCGAGGCCCACCCCGACCTGATCAAGCGTTTCGTGCGGGCCGTCCGGCAGGGGGTGACCGCGTTCCAGTCGGTCGCCCCGCTGGAGCAGAACACCCTGCTGGTGAAGTACGGCGGCGCCGACGTCGGCAAGCTGGAGTCCAAGTATCCGGGCGCCCTGCAGAAGGCCTCGGCGGCGACCAGCGGCGAGTTGCGCGGCCCGTTCGACGTGGCGGCGGAGAACAAGTGGATCGAGATCGGCGCGCGGTACGGCGCGCTGAAGCAGGCGATCGACCTCACGCCCTACCTGTGGCCCACCGCCACGGCCGCCAATCCCTGACCTCACGACGAACGCTGGGAGCTCTTCGGATGGCGATTTCGACGACATCGGTGACATCCTCGGCATCGGCGGCATCGGTCGCGTCCCCGGCCGGCGGCGCCGGACGTCCCGCGCCCCTGCTGGAGGCCGAGGACGTCCGGATGACCTACCGCGGCCGGCGGCGCGAGGTCACCGCGCTCCGCGACCTGTCCCTGCGCGTCGGCGCGGGGGAGTTCGTCGCCGTGGTCGGCCGTTCCGGCTGCGGCAAGTCCACGCTGCTGCGGCTCCTCAGCGGGCTGCTCCCCGCGTCGGCGGGGGAGATCCGGGTGGCGGGGCAGCCGATCGACGGGCCGCCGCGGCAGGCCCGCTGCGTCTTCCAGGACTACGCGCAGTCCCTGCTGCCGTGGAAGACCGTGGCGGGCAACGTCCGGTTCGGCCTGCGGCACGCGTACGCGGCCCCGGCGGGGGACCACGACGCGCTGGTGGCGCACTACCTCGACCTGGTCGGTCTCGGTCACGCGGCCGACCGCTACCCCTGGGAGCTGTCCGGCGGAATGCAGCAGCGGGCGGCCATCGCCCGGGCGCTGGCCGCGGGGCCCCGGCTGCTGCTGATGGACGAGGCCTTCAGCGGCGTGGACGCGCTGAGCCGGGCCACGCTGCAGGACGTGATCCTGCGCGCCTGGGCCGAGGCCGGGGTGACCGTGCTGTTCGTCACCCACGACATCGACGAGGCCGTCTACCTTGCCGACCGGGTCGTGGTGCTGCACCCGGAGGGCCACGGCGTGCTCGCGGACGTGCGCACGGACCTGCCCCGCCCGCGCGAGCAGGTGACCACCCGGGAGCTGCCGGACTTCCTCCGGCACCGGCGCGACCTGCTGAACCTGGTGCTGGACTGAAAGGACGCGGCCGATGGCCACAGACTCCACCGTGACGACGCCCCGGCGGGCGGGCCGCCTGCCGCGCGCGCTGCGCAGCAGGTTCTTCGGCTGGCTCGTCTTCGCCGGCGTCCTGCTCGCCTGGCAGCGCTACGCCTCCACCCATCCGTCGCCCAGGTACGCCACCGTGACCGACGTCGCCGCCAAGTGGTGGAGCGAGATCCTCGGCGGGCCGCTGCCGGCCGCGATCCTGCAGACGCTGCGCACGATGCTGATCGGATACGCGATCGCCGCCGTCCTGGCGGTGGCCGTCGGTGTGCTCATGGCCCGCGTGCGGTTCGTCTACGTGCTGGTCGAACCCCCGCTCGAACTGCTGCGGCCGATGCCGATCTCGGCGGTGATCCCGCTGCTCATCCTCTATCTCGGCATCGACGACGCGATGAAGATCAGTGTGGTCGCGCTGGCCGCGTTCTTCCACATCCTGCTGAACGCGTACTCGGGGGCGGGCTCCACCCCGCGCACGATGATGGACACCGCCCGCACCTTCGGGCTGACCTGGCGGCAGACCATGGCCGAGGTCGTGATCCCGGCCGCCGCGCCGGCCATCTTCGTCGGCCTCCGTTCGGCCCTCGCCGCGTCGCTGGTCATCTCGGTGGTGGTCGGGATGATCGCCGGAAACGACGGGCTCGGCCACCTTCTGATGATCCAGCAGCAGAGCTTCCTGGTGACCGACCTGATCGTCGGCGCGGCGACGATCGCGATGCTCGGCTACCTCCTCAACTTCGCGTTCCTGTTCGTCGAGAGACGGATCCTGCACTGGCACTTCGGCGCCACCCGCGCCCAGGACTGAGATCCACGAGAAAGAAAGAAGACCAATGACGTCGACACTGACGAGCCCCGTCCGGGAGGACGGCTGGCTCACCGCCGGAGAGGTCGTGCTGACCGGCGCCGACGCGGCCGTGCGCGCCGACCTCATCAAGGCCGTGCACCTGCTGCACCAGCTGGGCGCGCTGCGGAACCCCTACTCGGCCAACGCCAGCGTCCGGCTCCCGGGCTCCCCGGGGCACCTGCTGATCAACGCCAAGGGGCTGCCCGCCGACATCTCCGAGCAGGATTTCGGCGTGGTGACGCTGGACGGCGACCTGGTCGCCGGGAGGCTCGGCCCCGGCGTGCGGCAGGTCCTCCAGATGCACACCCTGGCCTACGCCCGCCCCGGCGTGCACGCGGTCATCCACACGCACTCGCTCCACGCCACCGCGTTCGCCCTGGCACACCGGCCCATCCCGCCGAACTACGAGCCGCTGGTCAACCGCGGGCAGACGGTGGACATCCCCTGCGCGCCGTACCGCACGCGCAACAACGGAGACCTCGGCGCCTCGATCACCGCGCTCCTCGGACAGCACCCGGAGACCAAGGCCGTGCTGCTGGCCAACCACGGGCTGCTCGCCTTCGACGACGGCCCGCTGAGCACGGCGCGGCTGGTCGCCACGATCGAGGAGGCGGCGGCCCTGGAGATCCTCGCCGTCCCCCTGGGCGGCTCGAAGCCGATCGTCCAATGAGCCGGAGCACGACGAGCCGGAGCACGACGAGCCGGAGCACGATGAGCCGGAGCACGATGAGCCGGAGCACGACCGCAGGAGTGAACCCATGACCGAGCCCGGCTCCCTCCCGCCGCTCCCCGAGCGCCGCCTGGAGATCCTCTGGTACCTGATCGCGGGCGACGGCCGGTATCCCTGGGACCCGGCCTGGAGGCGGCGGGTCGACTTCGAGTACGTCCAGGCGTGGGCGAAGTCGATCGACGTCAACGGCTTCTACGGAGCGTTGCTGGCCACCCAGCCGACGAGCGGCATGGACCCCTGGATCACGGCGGCCTCGCTGGTCCCGACCACCCGGCGGATGAAGTTCGTGATCGCCGTCCACCCCTCGGTCTACACGCCGACGTCGCTGGTCAAGCTCGCGACCACGCTCGACCAGAACTCCGGCGGACGGGTCGTCCTGAACGTCGTCAGCGGCCACACCGGGCTGGAGGCCGCCGGGGTGCACCTCAAGCACGAGGAGCGCTACGAGCACACCGACGAGTTCCTCACCGTCTACCGGGCGCTGATGCGCGGGGAGCGGGTCGACTTCGACGGTAAGCACCTCAAGATCCGCGGAGCCGAGGCGGCGTTCCTGTCCCTCCAGCAGCCGTACCCGCCGCTGTGGTTCGGCGGCGCCTCGCCGATCGCCCGTGACGTCGCCGCCAAGCACGTCGACAACTACCTGACCTGGGGTGAGCCGCCCGCCGAGACCGCCGAACTGATCGCGGACGTCCGCGCCCGCGCGGCGAAGCACGGCCGGAGTCTCCGGTTCGGCATCCGGCTCAACCTCATCGTCCGGGACACCGACGAGGAGGCCTGGGCCGCCGCCCAGGACATGCTCGACCACCTGGACGACCACGTCGTCGCCCGGGTGCAGGCCGAGTCCGGGCGGCAGGAGTCGGTGGGGCAGGCCCGGCAGCTGTCGTTCCACAAGGGCGTCAAACCCCGCTTCGCCCAGGACCTGGAGGTCTATCCGAACGTCTGGTCCGGCTTCGGCCTGATCCGGGGCGGCCCCGGCCTGGCGCTGGTCGGCAGCCCCGAGTCGGTCGCCGCCCGGATCCGCGAATACCACGCCCTCGGGATCGACTCGTTCATCGTCTCGGGCAATCCGCTGCTGGAGGAGACCTACCGGTTCGGCGCCCAGGTCATGCCGTTGCTGCCGGTGACGCACGACGACCCCGGGCCGCTGCGGCCCGCCGGATACACCCGGCCGAACCCCGCCGGCTCGCCGCCGTCCGGGCCGTCTGCGTCCGGGCCGGCACCGTCCGGTTCGCCGCTGGTCGCCGCCGGCTGAGCCCGGAACCGTCCGTACGCGGCGCCGACGCGGCACCGCCCTCCTCGTCGCGAAGAACGAGGAGGGCGGGCTTCATGCGGTTTTTCGCCATCTCAACACCGGGCGGCTTTGCTGGCGATGAGCCGCGGGGTCGCGCCCGGCGAGGCGGGCGCTTGTGAGAAAGCCTCTCACGGCGTAATTCACCCTTCAGCGGCATCGAGGGCAAGAATTCGCCGCAATCGTCAAAAACAGCATTTCGTCATTCGAGGATTTCCGGGAACCCCGGCGTGGCGGAGCCGTTCTTCCGGGCAAATTTTCCTTGATGCCGTACGTGAAACCGAATGACCTCGCCTGCCGCGCGCCTACCTTTGGGGCATGCAGCGACAGCCATACGTGAAAAGGCCGCGGTCACGTCTCAGCTACCAGGTGGCCTACGCCTTGCGTCATCCCGGAAAGGTCTGGCCGCATCTGCGGCGGATGACCCGCGACGCGCGGCTGCGGCTGACGACCGCCGACCACGTCTCCTACTACCGGGAGGTGATGCGCGCCGACATCGCGGAGATGGACGCGGACGCCGCGATCGGCAGTCACGGCAGGGAAAGCTGGCTGCGGATCGGCAAACTGCAGTTCGACTACCTGGTCCGGCACGGGCTCACGCCGCGCGACCGCGTGCTCGACATCGGCTGTGGCAACCTGCGCCTGGGCTGGCGGCTGATCGACCACCTGGAGCCGGGCCACTACCACGGCATCGACATCTCGCCGGAGATCCTGCTGGCCGCCGCGGACACGGTCGCGCAGCGCGGGCTGCAGTCGCGGCTGCCGCACCTGACCCTGGTGAACGACCTCACCTTCGGCTTCCTCCCCGACGCGCACTTCACCGTGGTCCACGCGCACAGCGTCTTCTCCCACAGCCCGATCGAGGTCATCGACGAGTGCCTGCGGCACGTCGGGCGCGTCCTGCACCCCGACGGCTTCTTCGACTTCACCTTCGACCGTACGGAGAAGGCCGAGCACCATGTGCTGCGCGAGGACTTCTACTACCGCACCGAGACGCTGGTGCGGCTCGCCGAGCGGTACGGCCTGAAGGCCAGGTTCATGGACGACTGGGAGCGGTCCCGGCACCGGCAGTCCAAGCTGCGCGTCACCCACTGACAGGCCTACAGCGTCGAGCAGACGGTGCCGTTCAGGCGGAAGACCGTGGGGGAGGGGTAGGCCCCCTCGTTCGCGCCGACGAACCCGACGCCGACCGACCCGCCCGCGGGGATCGTCGCGTTCTGTTCACCGGGGACGACCCGTACGTCCTGACCCTCCGACGTCCACGTGCCGCCCGACCCGCTGCTGACGCGTTCCCCGGCCACCGGGAAGCGGAACGCCAGCGTCCAGCCGGACACGTCGGCCGCGCCGCGGTTGGTGACGGTGACCGTGGCGACGAAGCCCCGGCCCCAGCCCTGCGTCACCCGGTAACGGACCGCGCAGGCGCTGTCCGGAGGCGTGGGGGCGGTGAAGGTCACCGGGGCGGAGGGCCGCGACAGCCGTCCGGCCCGGTCCCGGGCCAGCACGTTGACCGTGTAGGCGGCGCCGGGCTCCAGACCGCGCAGCGTCAGCGAGGTGTCCCGGGTCGTGCCCAGCAGCGTGGTCTCCGTGCCCACCTGGCGGTACACCTCGTACCGGTCCGGCCGCGGTCCCCCGGCGGCGGGCCAGCTCACGGTGACGCCGTCAGCGGCGCCGCGCGCCGTCGGCGTGCCCGGGGCCGGCGCGGGCTTCGGGCCCTTCGCCGCGCTCAGCGTCATCGTCGTCACCGAGTACGGCGGCAGCGTCCGCGCGTACGGGCCGCCCTGCTCCGCCCGGACGATCGAGGTGGCCCCGCGCGTGAAGGCGTACGTCACTGGGGGCCGCCCCGAGGGGGTGAACCCGTCGTACCGGAGCCGCACGGGATAGGCGGTGGCCGGATCCTTGTTGACCAGCACGACGGACAGGTCGCCGTCGGCCCGCCTCACGGCGTGCACGGCCACCTTCGACTGGTCGGAGGCCGCCCTGATCAGGTCGTCGCCGGGACGGGCGGCGGTGCCGAGGATCTCGATGCCGTGGTAGGAGGGGAACGGCGTGTTGACGGGAGGTTCGCAGACGCCGTCGGCGCACTGGCCGAGCGACAGGAAGCCGATGTCCTGGAAGTCGGTCTCGCCGTCGATCGTGCTGATCTTCTCGACCGCGTTGTGGGTGTCGAACCAGTCCACGGTGAAGACGCCGTTCTCCAGCGCGGTCAGGTAGGCGTCGGTGGCGAACAGCCCGGCCGCGTGCGTGTTGCGCCCGATGTTGGAGGCGACCTCGGTCAGCGCGAGCGGCATGTCGCGGCCGCCCAGGGCGGCGACGTCGGCCCGCACCTGGGCCAGCATCTCGGCGAGCCCCGGCGGGGAGGCCAGCAGCTTGGCGACGTCGCCGGTCGTGTCCGGGATGCTCGTGCCCGGATACCAGTGCACGGTGAAGAAGTCGACCTCGGAGGCCAGGGCCGGGATGACCGTGTGGTTCCAGTTCGCCGAGTCGCCCGCGGCCACCACGCCGTCCGGCCAGCTTCCGGGGATGGTGAGCACCGCCCCGACCTTGACGGCGGGATCGACGGCCTTCATCGCGCGGACGAAATCGAGCGCGTTGCGGGCGTACGCCGCGGGGCTCTTGTCCTGGTGGTCGTCGGACTCCCAGGTGGCGCCGTAGTGGCCGTTGCCATAGATCTCGTTGCCGATCTCCCAGTACTTCACGCCGTACTTCTTGACGACGTTGGCGTACCGGACCCATCCGGCCGCCTCCTCCGGGGTCCCGGTGCCGTAGTTGGCGATCACCACGGGCTGGGCGCCGGCGGCCCTGACCGTGCGCATGAACGCGTCGAAGTCCGTGCCGGGCGCGACGGTCCCGCCCGGCGCCGTGTGGGTCTCCCAGTGATAGAGGTCGCCGTACGAGCCGCCCGGGTAGCGCACCGCGGCGATGCCCGCCCGCCGGTACAGCCGCGCCACCACCGGGTCGTTCATGTGCGCGTCCCAGATGGCGGCGTTGGCGCCGTACGCCGCCTCGTGGACGGCGCCGAGCCCGGCGTTCGCGTTGACCGTGACCGTGACGGTGCCGCCCCGCGCCGGTGGGGCGAGCGGCGGCGGAGAGCTCTGGGCGGGGGCCGCGGCGGCGAGCAGGGGCGCGGCCACGAGCGCGGCGAGCGGAACGGCCAGGGCTCTTCGCATGAAGTACTCCGGTACGGGGGGAGGGGTGCTTCCGGTGCCACCAGGCTCCGACGATCGCCCGCCGTGATCGTTTCGTCAAGCCCGGCGCCCGCCCGTCCGGCGTCGTCCCCGGGTGGGCGCCGATCAGCGCCGATCAGCGGTGGTCGGCCGCGATCGGCGCCGGTCACGGCCATGATTCGTTCAGCCCCGTCGTCAGCCCCGCTTGGCCGGGGCCGGTGGCGGTCACGGCCGTGATTCGTTCAGCCTCGCTCGGCGGCGGGTGCGGCGTCGCGCGGGCGGGACACCCTGGGCCCGCCCTCACCGCGCGCCCGCAGGGCGGCCGCCGCGACGGCCACTGCCGGCATGAGGATGACCGCCGCCGCGACGTTGACCGCCTGGAATCCGCCGGCGGCGAGGATCGGGCCCGCCAGAGCGGCCGCCACGGCCCCCGCGTAGCTCATGCCGGCGTCGGTGGCGCCCTGCAACGGAATCCGCAACCGGTCCGGTGCGGTGTTGGCCAGCAGGACCGACGCGGAGAGCATCGAGGCGGACCAGCCCAGGCCCAGCACGATGAGCGCGGTCGCGGTGAGCGCGCTGCCGGCCTGCAGGGCGGCGGCGGAGAAACCGAGGACCACGGACGCCGCGAGCATCGCCATCCCGGCGAGGGCGACCCGGACCGGGCCGAACCGGTCGGCCAGCCAGCCGAAGAGCGGGCTCAGCGCGTACATCCCGAGCACGTGCAGGGAGATCACCACGCCCACCAGTTGCAGCGACATGCCGTGGTGCTGCATGTGCAGCGGGGTCATGATCATCACCATCACCATCACCGCGTGCGCCACCGCGATCAGCACGACGCCGAGCCGGGCCACCGGATGCCGCAGGGCCCAGCCCAGCGCGGCGCGCGCCCCGCCCGGAGCCGCGCCGGGAGACGAGCCCGGGGATGTGCCGGGGGAGACGCCGTCCGCGCTCTCCGCGCCGGAGAACGTGTCGTTCAGCCCCGGAGACGCGCGATCCACGCCGGGGGACGTGCCGTCCGCGCCCCGATCACCCGCTGCGGCCCCGGCGCGACCGGCCGGGACGGGCGCGCGGGCCGCGCGCGGCAGGAACAGCACGGCCACGGCCGCCAGCGCGAAGGACAGGACCGCGAACAGGTACGGCCCGGTCAGCGCGGGCAGGCCCAGCAGGCGGCCGGTGCGCTCGCCCGGCTCGCTCAGGTTGGGCCCGGCCACCGAGCCGATGGTGGTCGCCCACATCACCAGCGACATCAGCCGGGCCCGGGTCGCCGCGGGCACGCCGTCCGCCGCGGCGTACCTGGTTTGCAGGTTGACCGCCTGGGCGACGCCGAAGAGGGCGAGCCCGGCCAGCAGGACGACGATCTGCGCGACCACCGCCGCGGTGATGATCAGCACGGCGCCGGTCATCGCCAGCGCGTATCCCACCCCGAGTGAGCGGCGCCGTCCGGACCGGGCGGCCAGGCCGGCCAGCGGGACCGCCGCGACCGCCGAGCCGAGCACGCTCGCGGCCTGGCCGAGCCCCGCGAACGCGGTGCCGCCCAGCCGTTCGACCAGCAGTCCCCCGACCGCGAACCCGCCCGCGACCCCGATGCCGCCGAGCAGGTTGCCGGTGACGAGGAGCCCGATCCTGCGCGTGTGGAACCTCGCCCCGCCCATCGGCGGCCCCCTTCTCCCGGCACCCGTCCACCGTCCGGCGGACCGGCACCGATCGTACGCACTCAGACCGACACAACCCGGGCACAGGCTGCGCCCTCGCTCCCCACCCCGGGCGCGGGCCGCCCTATCGGGAAATCGACCCCTGACGAATTGGCGCCGGTTCCCGGCAATTGCGGCGAGCGCGTTAAAAGGTGATGCCGGATCGGTCGCGGCCCTGACAGGGGGCCATCCGGGTCCTATCCTTGACGACGTCATTTACAGAACTTCTCGCGGATTGCGGGAGAAGACGTGCCCAAGACCACGTGTACGCCGCGAAGGGAGAAAGCGCGAAGCGAGATTTCGTGGGGAGAAGGGCTTCGTGATCGGGATGTCGAGTCTTTCATGGAGGTGATGCGGGCGCGCATCCGCGCCGACGCCGAGACGACAGGAGTGGATCTCCGGGCCCTGGAGATCCAGGTGAGGTTGCACCTGCCCCGGCTGAGCAGAACGGCGATCGTCGGATGGTCGCCGGACAAGGTCTACGAGGAGATCCGGCTGCAGGCCGTCGTACGGGCGGCGCAGGTGCGGCAGTCGGCGCAGGACGCGGCGCACCAGGCGCACGCCTCCGTCCTGCTGAACGTCGAGAAGGTGCGCCGTGATCTGAGCCTCTCGTTCACCGACGGCTACCGGACCCGGCTGCGCTTCGGGCAGGTCAGGCCCAGCGTCGGTCATCTCGTCCAGTCCCGCCTGCACTACCTGCACAGCGAGCGGGCCGACACCCTCCTCCAGTTCGGGCTGTTCCTGCCGGGCGCCACGATGCCGCTCACGTACGTGGCCTTCTCCCGGTGCGACCGGCAGTACGTCATGGACGCGCTGGCGGGGCACGGGCTGCGGGCAGAGCCCGGCCGGGTGCTGGTCCTGACGAGAATGCACGGACTGGCCGGGATCCCGGCCAACCTCATGAGCCTCACCGTCGCCCGCGCCGTCAGGGAGATCAGGCTCGCGGACGCCGGCGACTACGTCGTCACCGCCTACAACCCGATGCTCGGCTTCGACGGCGCCGCGTTCCTGGCGTCGGGGTTCACCCCCGTCGCGCTGTCGCCCGTGGCCTACAGGTACGACGAGACGGGGCTGTTCCAGACGCGGCGCATGCCGGGCGGATCGGTGCCGCAGCTGCTGGACACCCCGCGCAACGTCCTCATGATCCTCGGGGTCACCGCGACGGCGAAGCGGAACGTCCGGGCGCTCGACGGCGTGATCACGGTGCCGCGGCGCACCCACTCCGGCGGCGACCACGTGAGGCCCCGGCAGGCGGATCTCGCCTCGCCCGAGTGGCGGGCCCGGCTCCTCGGCTACCGGCGGATGCTGGAGGCCTGCTGGTCGGACCGGACGGTCCATCCGCGTTACCAGGAGGAGCGGGCGGGCGGCGGCGACCCGCGCGGGCAGTGCGGCGTGACCTCGGTCTGGCTCGCCCGCGAGCTGCGCGCCGGCCTGCTGCTCGAACCCGCGTACTGCTACGGCCGCCTGCGGGTCGGCCGGTGCGGCGACGAGGACGTGAGCCACCACTGCTGGGTCGAGATCGGCCCGTCCCACGACCCGGGGCGGCTCGTCGTCGACCTGACCGGCGACCAGTCGAGGAGCGTGCCGGAGCCGATCGTCCTCGGTGAGCACCGGTCACTGGCCGATCAGGGCCTGCGGTACGAGCCCACGACACGGCTCGGCCTCGACGAACTGCCGAAGGATCGGGTGTGGCCACGGTTCCTCGCGCTCGACGACCACCTGCTCGACGGCCGATCGGAGGCCCGGCGATGAGGGCGCCGGGTCTCCTCCGGACGAGGGCGGCCGGCCCGCCGGACGCCCGCCCCTCGGTGCTCCTGCTCTCGTCCGACCTGCGGCGCAGGTACGCCGAGGACGTCCTGACGGCGCTGGCCCTGCCCCGAGGGGCGGTGATCCAGTTCCGCTACAAGGCCGGCTACGTCGCGCGGGCCCTCCAGCGGGCGGTCGCGGACCGCTCGGTCGTCGGGCGGCGGTGCCTGCTCGGCTTCGTGGCCGACGCCCACTCCCCGGCGCCCGAAAGTCCGGCGCCCCCAGCCCCGGCGTCACAGTCGCCGCCGCCGTTCGTCGTACCGGTGCGCCTCGCGAGGGTCGTCGCGGCCGTGCGGGTCGCCGACATGTTCGTGTTCCGCCTCCGGGTGGACGACTACGCGAACCTGGACGACTTCCCCCTGACCGAGGCGGAGATCAGGGCGAGGGGCGCGTCGTTCGTCGCCGGGCTGGAGGCGGTCAACGGCGCCCGCTTCTACCCGGCCACCGCCCGGTTCCCCGACCCGCTCCCGCCGTCGCGGACCCGCGACGACGACCCGCACCTGTGGCTCGGCGTGGCCCGGCGGCTGGCGCAGCATCCCACCTTCAGGTCCTCCTACTTCGTACGGGTGGAGGAGCCCGTGCTGGGCGACGACAGGAAGGCCGGGCTCGACGCGGCGGGCCGGCTGAGCCTCAGCGACAGCGACTCGGTGAAGGTGCGGGTCACCTTCTACGCGGACGGCTACTGCGAGCCGGTGCGGCAACTCGCCTGCGCGACCGACGGCACCTACCTCAAGATCTCCTCCGACTGGTCGTACGACCTGTCGCTCCGCTACGACACGGTGGAGTTCTGGCTCCAGCCCGAGGCGCTCGCCTTCGACGCGCTCGCGCGGGTGACGATCAGACTGGCGGCCGAGGGACCGGCGGAGCAGGCGCCGGGCTCACTGACGACGAAGGTGGGCTTTCCCGTGGTCGTGCACCGGTCGCGGTCGCGGCTCTTCCTCCGGGTGTCCGCGAACGCGGCCGGCGCCTTCCTCGTCGCCCTGCCCGCCGTGCTCGGGCCGTCGTTCCCGTTGCACCTGCGGATGCTGTCCGCCGTCACCGGGGCGGTCCTGCTCGCCCTGGCGACCATCGTCATCTCCCGCGGCGGGAGGTGACGGCTCCTGAGGTGCGGCCCCGCCGGAGAAGAGGTGAGGCCGCCGGGCGAACTCCCGGCACAGCTCCTCGAAGAGAGGCAGCAGTGCCGGGCAGCTCGCCGCGATCTTCCGCCGGGCCGTGATCTCGGTGCGCCGGTACGCCGCCCAGGTCGGCCGCAGCGGGTGATGGTCGGCGAGGAGCACGTTGGCGTGGGGGAGCAGCTTGTCCAGCGCGTAGACGAACCTGCTCTCCGCGTCGCGCTGCGCCCGGTAGCCGTCGAGGTCCTCGACGAGCCAGGGGAACGTCCCGCCGAAGTCGCGGGCGATGATCTCCCGCGCCTCCTCCTCGCGTACGGCCTTCTTCTCCCGCTCCGCCGGGTCGGCGTACACGGAGACGTCCCCCGCGTGGACCTCCGGCAGGTCGTGGACCAGCGCGTACCTGGCGATCCTGCCGAGGTCCAGCGCCGGGTCGACCAGCGGCGCGAGGCAGACGGCGGCCAGGCCCAGGGCGAAGGAGTGCTCCGCGTCGTTCTCGTGCCGCGTGACGTGCTGCGGCACGACGGAGGACCGCTCGATCAGGTAGGGCGGGAAGACCAGCTCACGCATGACGGCCAGCAACGCCGGCGCGTCGGCGGAGCCGGCGTGGCCGGGCGGAACCGGCGTGCCCGGCGTGCCTGAGGTGCCTGTGCCGTTCGCGTCGTCCCTCGCCATCGGGCCGCCCTCGCGTCGTCCGCCCGTACCGGGCCGCCGCACCCCGCGCGGGCCGTACGGGGCCGCCCCTGAGGGCCGTCCCCACCCGCGTCCTCGCGCCTGGCCTTCCGATCAGGGTAACCGACCGTGCGGGGCCCCTCACATGTTGATCATGTGGCCGGCCAGGCCGTGGATCGCCTCCTTCACCGCCTCGCCGAGGGTGGGATGGGCGTGGACGTTGCGCGCCACCTCGTGCACCGTGAGGTCCCACTGCTGGGCCAGCGTCAGCTCCGGCAGCAGCTCGGTGACGTCGGGCCCGATGAGGTGGGCGCCGAGGATCTCGCCGTACTTCGCGTCGCTGAGCACCTTCACGAACCCGGCCGGGTCGGCGAGGCCGTGGGCCTTGCCGTTCGCCGTGAAGGGGAACTTGACCACCTTCACGTCGAAGCCCTGCTCGCGCGCCTGCGCCTCGGTGTGACCGAAGCTCGCGATCTGCGGCTGGCAGTAGGTCGCGCGGGGGATCATCACGTAGTCGAGCTCCATGGTCTCCGCGCCGGCGATCGTCTCGGCGGCCACGATCCCCATCGACTCGGCGGCGTGCGCGAGCATGAGCTTGGCCGTGACGTCGCCGATGGCGAAGATGTGCGGGACGCTGGTGCGGCACCTGCCGTCCACGGCGATCGCGCCGCGCTCGGTGAGCCGTACGCCCGTGTTCTCCAGGCCGTATCCCTCGACGCGCGGCTGGAAGCCGATGGCCTGCAGGACCTTGTCGGCCTCCAGCACGGACGTCTCGCCGTTCCGGGAGACCGTCACCCGCACCTTCGCGCCGCTGTCGTCGATCGACTCGACCCGGGTGGAGGTCAGCACCTCGATGCCGAGCCGCCGGTAGCGCCGCGTGAGCTCGGCGGACACCTCCTGGTCCTCCAGCGGGACCATCCGGTCGAGGAACTCGACGATCGTCACCTTGACGCCGTAGTTGTGCAGCACGTACGCGAACTCGACGCCGATCGCCCCGGCGCCCGCGATGACGACACTCTCCGGCAGGTTCTCGCTGAGGATCTGCTCCTCGTACGTCACCACGCGCTCGGACAGGGACGTCCCGGGCAGCAGGCGGGTCGTCGCCCCGGCCGCGATGATGCAGTGGCCGAACGTCACGGTCCGCACGGAGCCGTCCGCGCCGCGCACCTCCATGGCGTTCGGGCCGGTGAAGGAGCCCCGGCCGTCGTACTCGGCGATGCCGTTCTTCTTCATCAGGTAGTGGACGCCCTTGACGCGGCCGTCCGCGACCTGGCGGCTGCGCCGGAACGCGGCGCCGTAGTCGAGGGAGATCCGGCCGTCCACCTGGATGCCGAACGTCTTGGTCTCGTTCGTGAGGAGGTGCGCGAGCTCGGCGTTGCGCAGCAGCGCCTTGGAGGGGATGCACCCGACGTTGAGGCAGACTCCACCCCAGTAACGCTCCTCGACGACCGCCGTGCTGAGCCCGAGCTGGGCCGCGCGGACCGCCGCCGTGTATCCGCCGGGCCCCGCGCCGAGGACCACCACATCGTAATGATCGGTCATGCACCGGACCCTACGCCGCCGCCTTCTTCCGCGTTCCCCGGGGCCGGATGGACGGGCCAGCCCGGGGTAGAGGCCGGTTACGCGCCAGACAGGGAGGAATGACCGACCATGAGCGAATTCGAGCGTTCCCGCAGGATGCCTGCCCCGGCCGACCAGGTCTTCCGGCAGGCGAGCGACGTCGGCGGCCTCGATCTGTGGATGCCGCGCGAGCTGCATGTGCGCGAGGAGGAGCCGCCCGCGGTCACCGTCCACGAGGACCAGACAGGGGAGGACGAGCGCGCGCTGCTGCGGGCCGAGCAGGACCAGTTGCGCATGGAGTGGGGCACCCGGGACGTCGACCGGTACGCCGGCTGGCTGCAGGTCGCCGGCATCGACGACGACAGCAGCGACGTCACGGTCCACCTGTCCTTCTTCGACGAGGGGTACACGCCGCCCGCGGAGGCGGTCGAGCGGGCCCTCGACGAGAGCCTCGAACGCCTCGCCGAACAGGTGCGCGGCCAGGCCGCCTGACCCGCGGAACCCGTCAGGGGCGGTTCGCGGAGCCGCGCGCAGGCGTACGGCGCGGCTCGCCGGAGCCTCCGCACCTCCGTGTCTACTCGCCGCCGGTGCCGTCCGCGCCCGGCCCGGCGGCCGGGTTCCCCGCCCGGGCGGCGTCGTCACGATCGGTGCCAGGCTGAGCGCTGCCGGCCGGGGCGCTGCCGGCCGGGGCGCTGCCGGCCGGGGCACTGTCGGCCGGGGCGCCGTCGGCGGGGACGGTCTCGGCAGGGGCGGTGGGCCGGGGCAGGGGAAGGGCGAACGCCGAGGCCCGGGCCCCGGCCAGGCCGAGGACCTGCCTTATCCACGCCTCCAGACCTGTAGCGTCCGGCGAGCTCATCCCGGCCTCGGACGGCTCGACGGCGGGCGGTCGCGTGTCCTCGGCCATGTGGATGCTCCTTTTCTTCAGCGGCGTCGGCGACGGAGTGCCCCTCGCGAGGGACGTCGTCGGCGAGGGGCGTCATCGGCATGACCCCGGTCGCCGGCCTGCCGGGCGTGCCCACGGGCCGCCGCGGGTTCAGCTTCGCACCGCCCGGGGCGGGCGCCCGTGCACCTCCTCGTGATCGTTCCGCGTGTCGGCGCGCCCCCGGCGACCCGCCGGTGGACGCGGCGCGGCCGTACGGCTTCGTGTCGTCTTCCCGGGACGCGGCGGTTCATCCGCGGACGTCCGTCCTCCGCCCCGAACGGGCGGGAGATCGGTGAGGCGGAACCCACGGAACGGCAAAGGCCTGTCCCCGATCTTGGCGTCCGACGGCGGGGGCCCCGGCGCCGCGTGTGTCCTTGGAGCCGACTCGCCCACTTCCGAGGAGGCCGAACATGAGGAAACTGCTGTATGCCGGCGCGGTCGCGCTCAGCCTGCTGGCCGCCGGATGCGGCGGTGCCGGCGACAACGAGGCGAACCGTGTCGCCAACGACCAGGTCAACGAGCCGACCCCGGGGGAGCCCTCCGAGTATCCTTCGGGGACGGTCGCGCCGAGCACCGGAGTCCCGGCGACGCCGACCTCTCCCGTCCAGGCCACCCCGACCGGTCCCGCGCGTCTCGACGCGGCGTCCACCTCGCTCGGCACCGTGCTGGCCGGTGTGGACGGCCGGACGGTCTACCTTTTCACCAAGGACAAGGGCGGCGTCTCCGCCTGCACGCAGGCCTGCGCCGCGGCCTGGCCGCCGGTGCTCACCGCGGGCACGCCCCAGCCCGGCTCGGGGGTGCGCGCGGACCTGCTGGGGACGATCAAGCGGCCGGACGGCGGCACCCAGGTGACCTACAACAAGCACCCGCTGTACTACTACGCCAAGGACCGGAAGGCCGGGGACGTGACCGGCCAGAACGTCCGCGACTTCGGTGGAGAGTGGTACGCCGTCACGGCCGAGGGGAAGAGGGCCAAGCATTAGTCCTGAAGCGCGGCCATGCTGTGCAGCAGCCGGGCGAGCAGGGCCGACAACTGCTCGCGCTCGTCCGGCGACAGCAGAGCCAGGAGCGACTCCAGCCCCCGCACGTGGTCCTCGACGCTGCGCTTGAGCAGATCCCGGCCCGCGTCGGTGAGCCGTACGCGGACGCCCCGGCCGTCCTCCGGATCGGGCAGGCGGGACAGCAGCCCCGCCGCCTGGAGGCGGTCGAGGCGGTTGGTGGTCGCGGCGGGGGAGAGCAGGAGCGCCCCGGCGAGCGCGCCCGCCGACATCTCCTCCCCGCCCCGGTAGAGCGTGGCCAGCACGTCGAACTCCCCGCGGTTGAGCCCGTGCGCCCTCAGGGTCGCCGCGATGGCCCCGTTGGCCAGGGTGTCGGCCCTGGTCAGCCGTCCGAAAAGGGCCATGGGCCGGGGGTCGAGGTCCGGCCTGCGCGCGACCCACTGGTCCACCATCTGCCGTACGGGGAAGTCTGGATCCCTCACTCATCTATTTTGACATCAAAAGACATCTGTGCAACTCTTTCGACGTCGAAATACTTTGAGGAGGGGTTCGCATGTCCGCCCAATCGGAGAAGGCACAGGCTGAGAACAACGCCGGGGTCGTCAGGGACTTCTACGACGCGCTGGGCAGGGGAGACCTGGAGGCCGCCGGGGCGTTCCTGACCGACGACTCGGTGCTCCACGTCCCCGGGAAGAGCGCGAACACCGGCGACTACGCCGGGCGGGAGGCCGTCATCGGTTTCGTGATCAAGGCCGCCACGCTCAGCCAGGGGACGCTCAAGCTGCACGTCCACCGCGTCCTGGCCGACGACGAGGCGGCCGTCGCGCTCGCGACGTACACCGCGACGCGGCCGGACCGCGAGGTGCCGCTGGAGAACAACCTCGCGCACGTCATCACCATGCGCGACGGCAGGATCGCCGAGTCGTGGCTGCACAGCCGCGACCAGTACGAGGTCGACGCATTCTGGGGCGAATGACCCCGTTTCCCCATCCGTTCCCGATCGGTTCCCGATCCGCCTTCCCCCGCAGGAGGGCGGATTTTTCGTGTCCTCTCCAGCCCTGTCGGCCAACCCTGAGGATCACCTGGATTCAACTGCTCACAGCCCACTAGGCTTAGGGGTAATCCGCCCTGTGTCCGCGGCCGCTTGATCATTTGAGAGTGGGCTCGCGATGGCATCGGACGCGTCGTCGGTACTGGAGAACGTCCTCACCGGCATGGCCGGTCTGTTCGGCGTGGACGGCGCGGCGTTGATGCTCCTCGACACACAGGACCGCCTCCGCGCGATCGGTGCGACGGACGACGACGGGGTCCTGCTGGAGTCCGCCCAGGAGCACGTGGGCGACGGCCCGGCCATCGCGAGCGCCGCGAGCGGCGGTCTCGTCGCGATCCAGGATCTGCACGCCGATCGCCCCCTGGGGTTCCCGCATGTGGCCGTCCACGCACTCCCGGTCCGGGCCGTCCTCTCCGTACCGCTCATCGAGGGCGGGGAACTCATCGGGGTCCTGGACTTCTACGCCCGAGCGGGGCACGTCTGGGACCGCACAGAGGTGGAAGCCGGTTACCGCCTCGGTGAGCTGATGGTCATCGTTCTGCAGGTCCTGGCAGAGAACAGGACTGATCGCGCCCCTTCCGGGCAGTTGTGATGGCCGAATCGCCACCTCTCCCACAGCCCCGGCGGTGCGAGGTGAGGTTCACGAGAGGATACGGAATGACCCATATCGATCCTGAGGCTCTTGTCGCCAGCCTACGACGTCTGCAGAAGGACAGGTCGGCGACCGGGATCGTGCACCACCTTGAGCGCATCGTCCAAGTGGTCGATCGGCTTTTCGGGTACTCCGGCGCCGGCCTGATGTTCGCCGAGGAGGATCGCACCCTGCGTTACCTCTTCGCGACGGACGAGCGCGGCCGCAGCCTTGAACGGGCCCAGGCGGTGACAAGCCAGGGCCCGTGCGTGGCGGCGTACGTGGGGGACACCGCGGTGACGACGGTCGACGTGCGGGCGGACCGGCGGTGGCCGGCTTTGCGTGACCTGTTGCACCCCGAGGTGCGCGGCGTGGCGGGGGTGCCGATCCGGCTCGGCGGTGTGCCCGTGGGCACCCTGAACGTCTACCAGGACGCGCCGCACGAGTGGCAGGAGACCGACACCCAGGCCCTCCACGCGTACGCGCACGTGATCGAGCAGGTCCTGCTCGCGTCCATGGAGGCGGACGAGAAGGCCGTGCTCGCCGACCAGCTCCAGTACGCCCTGGACTATCGGGTGGTGATCGAGCGGGCCATCGGCTATCTCATGGGCAAGCACGACCTGACGGCCTCACAGGCGTTCACGGGACTGCGCAAGCAGGCCAGGGACAGCAGGCGGAAGGTATCCGAGCTCGCGGCGGAGCTGCTGGGCGAGCAGGGCCCGAGGAATGTTGCGAATCCAGACCACGTCGTCTGAGGCGGGCCTCGGGCTCATCCTGAGCGGCGACCTCGACGTGTCGGGGGAGCCGGAGTTCCGCGCGTGCCTGGGCCAGGTGCTCGGGACCCACCGGCCCGGGCACGTCGAGATCGACCTGTCCGGGGTCGGCTTCCTCGACTGCGCGGGCGCCCGGAGCCTGGTGTGGGCCGACGAGCGCGTGCGGAGCTGGGGCGGCAGCGTGACCTTCCACCACCCCGGCAGAAGTCCGCTGCGCCTGCTGCGGCTGCTGGGCTTCGACGCCGTGCTGTCCATCCGGGTGGCGAGGCGGGTGCCGCTCGTCCAGCCGACCGCCCAGGGCCGCCCGCGGCTCAACTGACCCGCCGGAACCGGGAGGTGCGGGCCGGACGCCCGGCCCCCGGACGATAGTCTGACCGTGATGTATCGACTCGTGTTCACGCAGGTCCTGAGCCGCCTCGACGCCGAGGCCGCCCACCATCTCACGATCAGGCTGCTCCGCCTGCTCGGGATGTTCCCGCCCCTCACGCGGCTGCTGCACCGGCTGCTCGCGCCGCGGGCGGAGTCGCTGCGCGTCCAGGCGTTCGGCGTCCACTTCCCCTCGCCGTTCGGCCTCGCCGCCGGGTTCGACAAGGACGCCCGCTGCGTCGAGCCGCTCTCGGCGATCGGCTTCGGCCACGTCGAGGTCGGCACGATCACCGCGCACGCCCAGCCGGGCAACCCGCGCCCGCGGCTGTTCCGGCTGCCCGAGAGCCGCGCGGTCATCAACCGGATGGGCTTCAACAACACGGGAGCGGCGGCCGCCGCCACCCGGCTGCGCCGGGTGCGCCACCTCCCGGCGGTGGTCGGCGTGAACATCGGCAAGACCAAGGTGGTGCCCGAGTCGGAGGCCGTGCGGGACTACGTCGACAGCGCCCGCAGGCTGGCGCCGCTCGCCGACTACCTGGTCGTCAACGTCAGCTCGCCCAACACCCCCGGCCTGCGCGACCTCCAGGCGGTGGACCGCCTGAGGCCGCTGCTCTCGGCGGTGAAGGAGGCGGCCGGGCGCACCCCGCTGCTCGTGAAGATCGCGCCGGACCTCGCCGACGAGGACGTGGACGCGGTGGCCGAGCTCGCCGCCGATCTCGGTCTCGCCGGGATCATCGCGACCAACACCACGATCAGCCGTACGGGTGTCTCCAGCACCGAGACCGGAGGGCTGTCCGGGCGGCCGCTCAAGACCCGGTCGCTCGAAGTGCTGCGCCGCCTGCACCAGAAGGCCGGCGACCGGCTCACGCTCGTCTCCGTCGGCGGCGTGGAGGACGTCGACGACGTGTGGGAACGGCTGCTCGCCGGGGCCACCCTCGTCCAGGGATACACCGGCCTGATCTACGAGGGCCCGCTGTGGCCGTCCCGGATCAACCGGCAGCTCGCCCGCCGGCTGCGGCGGCACGGATACCGCTCGGTCCGCGACGTGATCGGCCGCACCGCCTGAACCCCGTTTTCCCGGATATGGAGACCGCATGAGCGTGAAGACCTACACCGTCGAAGGCATGACCTGCGGCCACTGCGTCAGCTCGGTGAAGGAGGAGGTCGGGGAGATCCCCGGCGTCACCGGCGTCGAGGTCGATCTCGGCAGCGGCCGCCTGGAGGTCTCCGGCGACGTCACCGACGACGCCGTACGCGAGGCCGTGAAGGAGGCCGGTTACACCCTGGTGTGACCCGGCTGGTCTTCGTGGGCGGATGGGCCGAACGCGATCTTTTCCGGGGAAAAGTGCGAGATCATGCATGGGCGACGTCTCGCAGCCCGCCCCGACGAGAACTGGTAAGCGTGACACCCCCATGAGCGCCATCTACGACCAGGCCGACGGCGAGAGGATCGCCGTGGCCGACAGCGGTGATCTCGTGAGCATCGTCAACCGCTCCGGGAGGATCGTCGTCGCCAAGAAGGACGTCCGCAGGCTCGCGGAGCGGATCCTCGCCGCCGCGGGCCGGATGGCCGTCGTCCTGTTCCCGCCCGCCCTGCGGAAGGACACCCTCTCGGTCGCCGCACGGTCCGGCGGCTGGACGGTCCGCGTCTCGCCGAAGAACGGCGCCCGCGTCCTCGCCGAGATCGACCCCCAGGGGCTCGGGCCGGACGACGCCTACGAGTTCGCCGCCGCCCTCGCGGTGGCCGCCCACCACATCGGCGACGCCGCCCACGCCGACCTGAGCCTGACCACCAGGATCCGGGAGGTCATCGAGGCCCACAAGGACCTCGACACCGAGAAGATCGCCGCCGCCGTCGTGGCCGAGGTCCTCGACGGCACCTGACCGGTCCCGCCCTGCCTCAGGGCCCGGCGCTCACCGGGGAACTGCCACGGAAGTTCCTCGGTCATCCGACCGGCTTCTCCCCGCCGGGCGCCGACAGGACCCGCCACATGCGCGCCGCCGACGGGCCGCTCCGGCATGGTGTCGTCGTGGCGGAGCCGGCCGGCCGGCTCGCCGGGCATCTCGGGTTCGACCCGACCGGGGGCGTCGGCTTGGCCGACTGGCTGGCCATCTCCACCCAGGCATTAGCGGAGGTCACAGCGGGCGCGGTCTTCCACGACGGGCTGGGCCTGCTCGGGCCGGTCCGCGAGCGCCTCGCCTGGTATCCCGACGATGTCTGGCGTTACATCCTGGCCTGCCAGCGGCCACGACCTGGCGGGAGCGCGAGCGCCACCTCGCCGCCTACAAGGCCGTCGGGGCCCTGCACAACGACCTGGGCCTCACGGTGGACCGGGGGATTCACATGCTGGGGCGGGTGGAGTCGGCGGAGAGGCTCAGCTCGTGCAGGTGGCGCATGACCTCCTGGACGGTGACGACTCCCGGACGGTGCCGCCGTCGGCCGGCGCCGCCGCGCTGCCAGGGCCGGGGCCCCGAGAGCGGGCGATACTCGACGCCGATCGCGTCCAGCCGCCCGAGGTGCCTGCCGAGACGGCGGGCGAAGTCCTCGGACGCGGCCGGGCCGCCGGTCCACGCGACCTCCGCGGCGGCGCAGCCCCGGGGCCAGGCGCGGTAGTCGAGTGCGCGGCCGTCCGGGATGTGCTCGCTCCACAGCTGGAACTGCGTTCCGATCACCCGGGCCCGTTCCTCCGAGGACCATGACGCGGGCGCCGGTTCGAACGCCGCCACGTCGGCCACCGTGATCGCGTCGCCCAGGCCGGCCGGTTCCTGGGGTGAGGCGGCCTCGGCGTAGTCGAAGTACATCGGGAAGACCGGCGTCGCCACCACGTCGTGCCCCGCCGCGGCGGCCCGCCGGGCCACGTGCTCGCCGCGCCACGGCATCACGATCGTGTCCGGTCTGAGCCCGCCGCTGACGAACGCCTCGTCCCACACCACCGCACGGCTGCCGCGCTCGGCCAGCGCGTCGGCCAGCCGCCGCAGGAACCACGCGTGCAGGTCGCCGACGCTCTCCAGCCCCAGCGACGCGCGGTACGCCGAGATCTCGGCGGAGGCGGCCCAGTCGTCCAGCACGCACTCGTCCCCGCCGATGTGGAAGTACGGCGCCTCGCCCAGGGCGCCGGCGATCTCGCCGAAGACGGTGAGCAGGAAGTCGACGGTCGCCGGAAGCGGGGAGAGGATCACCGGCGAGATGCCCCACCGGTCGAGCACCCGGTGACGCTCGCCCGGCCGCGACGCGAGCGCGGGATAGGCGGCCAGCACGGCCGAGGCGTGGCCCGGAACGTCGATCTCCGGCACGACGACGACCGCCCGCGCGCGGGCGTAGGCCGCGATCTCCGCCAGGTCGGCGAGCGTGTAGTGACCGCCGTGCGGGACGTCGTCGAAGGCGAGGTCCTCCCCGCGATGACTGACGACCGTGCGGGGACGGTGCGAGCCCACCTCGTGCAGCAGCGGGAACGCCCTGCTCTCCACCCGCCAGCCCTGGTCGTCGGCCAGGTGCAGATGGAGGCGGTTCAGCTTGTGCGACGCCATCAGGTCGATCATCCGCAGCACCTCCCGCTTGGGCAGGAAGCTGCGGGCCACGTCGAGGTGCGCGCCGCGCCAGGCGAAGGCGGGCGCGTCCTCCACCCGGCCACAGGGGATGGTCCAGCTCGTCCCGGGCGGGAGCGCCGACCGGAACGCCTCGTCCGGCAGCGCCTGCCGCAGCGTCTGCGCCGCGTAGAAGGCGCCCGCCCGGCCCCCGGCCTCGATGCGCACACCGTCCCCGGCGATCGTGAGCACGTAGGCCTCAGGCCCGAGCCGGAGGTCCTCCTCCACCCGCAGGGCCGCCGTGGCGGCGTCGCCGGGCCGAGGGTCGAGCACGCCGAGCGCGAGCCGTACGGTGTCGCGAAGGGAGGCCGGCCCCGACACGACGGCCCCGACGGCGATCTCCGTCGATCCGGCGCCCGTCTCGATCAGCCTCGGCAGGGGAAGCAGGTCGTCCATGCCGCGATGATGCCAAACGCCACCGACAGGCGCGGCGACGCCTCCACAGGCCGCCCGGAGCCGCCCCAGATGTGCGAGCAGCCGCGGCGGTGCGCCCACGCGCGTGCGGCTCGGGCCGTCCCCAGCCGGCGGCCCGCACCGGGCCGGCCTCCCGCGGGCCGCCCTAGCGGGTGATGAGGTAGGCCTTGAGGCCCTTGGCCAGCGACTCGGCGATGGTCTGCCGGAAGCTCGCGTCCCTGAACTTGCGGGCCTCGCCGGCGTTGCGCATGTTCCCGCACTCGATGAAGATCTTCGGCACGGTCGACAGGTTGAGCCCGCCGAGGTCGCTGCGGTAGTTCAGCGCCTGCCTGCCGATGTAGGTCGAGTACGGCAGCCCGGTGCCGTTGTGGAAGGCGTCGCGAACCTTCCGGCCGAGCTCCTGGGAGTCGCCGACGACCGGGTCGACCGGCCCGCCGATCTTCTTCGGCATGATGACGTGGAACCCGTGTGCGCCCGGCGCCGCGCCGTCGCCGTGGATGGAGATCGCGGCGTTCGCGTGCGCCCTGTTCCCGATCGCTGCCCGCTGGTTGATGCACGGGCCCCAGCCGGCGTTGTTCGCCCGGGTGAGCTTGACCGTGGCTCCCTGGTCCCGGAGCAGCCGGGCGAGCCGGGTGGACACGTCCATGGTGAAGGCCGCCTCGGTGTAGCCGTCGTTGGTCGACGTCCCGGTGGTGTCGCAGGCCTTCTTCTGGGTGAGGATGTTCACCTGCCGGTTGATCTCCCGGGTGTGCCGGAAGTTGCCCCCGTTGTGGCCCGGGTCGATCACCACGACCTTCCCGCTCAGCGGCTTGGCGGCAGACTCGGACGCGGCCGCCGTACGGGTGACCGGGGCGGAGGCGCCGTCCTCTGTGCCGTCAGCGGCGCCGTCCGGCGTGCTGTCCTCCGTGCCGTCCGCGGAGGCGTCCCCGGAGCCGGTCGCGGGGCCGTCGGTCGTTCCGGTGGCGGTGTCCACGGCTGCGGCCGGCGGAGAGGCGGCGGGGGCCGCGGCCCCCGTCTCGGTGGCCTCACCGCCGCCGCAGGCGGCGGCACCGAACCCGCACAGGGCCAGGGCTGCGGCGGCGAGCGGGCGTCTGATCACGCTGGAAGTCCCTTCCCGGAGGTGTGGTCTCACCAACCTAACCGGAAGGCGGTCGTGATCAGACCGTTATGCCGGGAACCTGGCTATCCAGGCCGGCTCGGGGATCTCCTGCCGGTGCAGGAGTGCGGCCAGCTCACGGGCGTCGTCGGCGTCGAGGCCCAGCACCACGCGGGGCCGTCCCCACGGATGGTCGATCGAGTGGGCGACGTAGCTCGCCACCGACTCCGCGACGTCCTCGCCGTCCAGCCCCCGGCTCTCCCGCCAGTGCGCCCAGGCCCGCTCCAGCTCGACCGCGGCCCGCTGGGCGCAGGAGACCAACTCAGGATCACGCATGAATCCCCCCGATTCTCGGTCGCCGGCCCGCGGGAAGCCACTCGGCGACCCGCCGGGGGGCCGGCGTCACGGCCGCAGTCAACACCGGCCGCGAGGGGACACGTCGCCGGTTGACCTAGCTTTTGGCCTCGCTTGGCGCGGGACCGGTGCTGCGCCGTACGACGAGCTGGGGGGTCACCTGCCGCAGCCGCGCGGTCTGGCCCGGCTCGGTGATGCGGTCGCTGAGCAGCGCCGCCGCCGAGCGGCCCATGGCCCGCCGGGGCTGGTCCACGCTGGTCAGCGAGATGTGGGTGACGGACGCCAGGTGCGTGTTGTCGTACCCGACCACCGACAGGTCCTCGGGCACCCGCAGGCCCAGCTCGCTCGCCGCGCTCAGCACGCCCATGGCCACGATGTCGTTCGCCGCGAAGATCGCCGTCGGGCGTGGTTCGCGCCGCAGCAGCGCCAGCGCCGCGCGCCGGCCGCCCTCCTCGCTGAAGTCGCCGTGCTCGACCATGATGTACGGCGCCAGCGCGTGGCGGCGCATGGCCACCAGGTATCCCTCACAGCGGCAGCGGGCCGCCGACGACGGAGCGCCCTCGATGTGGGCGATGCGCCGGTGGCCCTGCTCCACGAGGTGGTCGACGGCGAGGCGGGCGCCGTACTGGTCGTCGTCGACGACGATGTCCACGCCCTCGAGCTCGACGTCGCGCTCGCCCACCACCACGGTCGGCGTGTACGCCGCGGCCTCGGCCAGCGTGTCGCTGGAGGGGGCGACGCCGAGCAGGACGAGACCGTCCACGCGCAGCTCCAGGAAGGCCTCCACGGCCTCGTCCTCGAACGCCGGGTCCCAGCGGCCGCTGCCGATCAGCAGCCGCAGCCCGTCGCCGTGCAGGCTCTCCTGCAGGCCGTCGAGGAACTCGGCGTAGAACGGGTTGTGCAGGTCGGCCACGAGGGCGCCCACCAGGTGGGTGCGCCCCTCGACCAGGCTGCGCGCCACCGCGTTCGGCCGGTAGCCGAGCTCGCGGGCGGCCTGCAGCACCGCTTCCCTGCGGTGCTCGCTGACGTGCGGGGAACCCCGCAGTACGAGTGACACCAGCGACTTGGAGACGCCGGCGCGTTCGGCCACGTTGCGGATCGTGGGACGTGGCCGAGGGCTGAACCCGTCGGACAGTCCGCAGTCGGGTATCCCGACCCCGGCGTCTTTCCGGGCAGTGGTCTGCATGGACGGTCCTGACATGGTTCTCCCCACGATGCGTGGACGTGCACCTGACACACCAAACGATCGAGTTGCCCTGAGGGTACGGGTTGACCGCCTTAAGAGCGCCTTAAAGCGGGATCATTCCTTCCCAGCGGGTGTGGGAAGGGTAGCCGGAACGCGGGTACGGCGCCCGCGGCGGATGCGGTTCCGGGGTCAACCCTTGATCTGCCCGATCCCCCCATAACGAGGACGATTCGCTAGGGTGCGGGATGTGGGTGCCACACGCCAAGCGGAGGAGGGCGCACGGCCGGCCCGGCGCAGGCTGAGCGTCGACCGGCGGCGGGAAGAGCTCATCGCCGCAGCGCTGGAGCTGTTCAGCAGGCATGACGCCGAGGACGTCTCGATCGACGACGTGGCGGTCACCGCGGGCGCTTCCCGGGCGCTCGTCTACCACTACTTCGGGGGCAAGCAGGAGCTTTACGTGGCGGCCCTGCGCAGCGCCGCCGCCGAGTTGCAGGCGCGGCTGCAGCCGCAGAGCGAAGGCGGCCCCCTGGAGCGGCTCGCGGTGGGCCTGACGCGTTACTTCGACTTCGTGGAGGAGCACGCGGCCGGCTTCGCCGCGCTGCTCAGGGGCGGCCCGGCCAACCGCGCGGGCGAGATCGGCGAGATCGTGGACGGCGTACGGCAGCGCATGCTCCGCATGATCACGTACGAGCTGGGTGTCGAGACGCCCGGCCCGGCGCTGCGCGTCACGCTGAGGTCGTGGATCGCGTCGGTGGAGACGGCCGGGCTCGACTGGCTGGAGCACCGCGACATGGCGCGGGGAGATCTGGAGCGGCTGCTGGTGGGCCAGGTGGTCGCGCTCCTGGAGGTGGCCGGTGGGCACGATCCCGAAGCGGGGACGTTGCTGAGTCCTCCGGCGCTCGTGCCGGATGCCGGGGCGGCCCGCTGAACCGGATCAGGCCAATCGCCGAACGGGGCCGTCTGGTCGCCGAACGGTCGGGTGCGCTCCCCGGTTTTCCCCGTACGGGGACGGTGAGGATGCCCGCTCCAGGCGTTCCGGTAAGGATCGGGTGACCGCGGCGACAGGGAAGAAAGGCGCACGGGACACCGTGCGCGCGGGGAGGCGCCGGGCGGGCGGCGCCGGCCCCAGATCCGTCCCGTGACCACTGACGGGTCACGGGAGCATGGTGGGCGCGCTCACATCCCCGACGCGAGCGCGCCGTCGTTCCCCCGTGACGCGGCGGCCACGTCCTACTCGGACCGCTGCTGCGGAATCCCCGCGAGCAGTGCGCGGACCTCGGTCTCCCGGTACCGCCGGTGACCGCCGAGGGTGCGGATCGACGTCAACTTGCCCGCCTTCGCCCACCGCGTGACGGTCTTCGGGTCGACGCGGAACATCGTGGCGACCTCCGCCGGGGTGAGCAGTGGCTCGGCCTCGGGTGTACGAGCTGACATTTGTGCGGCCTCTCCTCCGTGTGGACCGTCGGCAGCGATCTCCGACTTGTCTGACGCTCGTGCCGCTCCGTACAGCACAATGCTGTCGGCGCGGCACTGTCACGGATGTCCGTCAATGATCCAAAAACGTGCGGTTTCTAAGACCATTTACGGCATCACCCGATGTGACCATACAGCCACGTAGCGCGATTGGCGAGCCCTCCGGGCACAACGTCTCGACCACGGGTTGATGTCACGCTGGGTGATTCTAGCGACACGTTTCGTGGTATCGCAGTGAAAACGGCAAACTACTCAGTTCGTAGATGTGTGATCGACTATCCCATGACCAGAATCTGCACGTCGGGGCGTGTTGATGACCCTCAGTTTGCCGATTCGAGGGCGCGGATCGACCTCCAGCGGACAATCACCCGCTGATACATCGCGAAGGCAAGTTCTTCCTGACCGGTATCCAGGCCCGCCAGGGCCGCGGCGACCTCCGCGACGGACTGGTCGCCCTGGAGCGTCCGGTCGTCCATGAGGTGAACGAGACCGCCGTAGTCGAGCTCGACGAGCGAGTGGGGATGGAACTCCTCCAGCCAGCGGCCGATGTCCTCCACCTCCGTCAGCGCGGAGACCTGCCCGACGTGCCGGCGGATCACCACCAGGGCCCGGGCCACGCGGCGGCGGGCCTGCGCCATCGAGGTGACGTACAGCATGTTCCGGGGCGGTGCGGCGGTGGTCTGCGAGACGGGCTCGGCCGGCTGCTCCGACCCCAGCACGAGCCAGCGCTCGGCCGAGTCGAACGGCACGAACCACGAGGTCGGCACGTGCCAGGTGCTCGCCCGGATGTAGGTGCGCAGGGACTGGTCCCCGCGCTTGAACCGGTCGAAGTCGTCGGCGGTCTGCTCGGCGATGGCCTGGGGGACGAACCGGGAGGCCAGCTTGACCGGCGTGCCGCCCCGGAAGGAGGCGAACGCCAGCCACGACCGGAGCCTGCTCTGCCAGGGGCAGACGTAAAGCGTCTCCTCCACCCGCCGCAGGTAGGCGTTGGGGCTCTCGCGCTCGGGCGCGGGCAGGGGCGGGACGCTCAGCAGGCGGCGGACCGCCTCGCCGTGCTCGACCTCGAGCGCGCCGGCCCGGCGCGGCCGGTCGCGCGAGCCTGCGTACCGGGCCCACCGCGCCCGATCCTGAGGGGTGAAAGCGGTCAGCGGCTCGTACACACGGAGATAGGCGGCGTAGGGGAGCACACCAGAATCGTGCCATGGCGGGGGAGGAACGCGCAGCACTGTCCCGGTTTTTCATGATCGTTTCTTGGCCGGGTCCGATAAGCTGGTGGCGAATCGCCGCAACGAGGCGGCGTACACGATCAGGAGTCACCACCGTGACCGACGTTTTCGGGCTGTCCCACAAGGAATCCGGCTCGGGTGACGGCGCCAACCCCGTTCAGCCGGTACGGCACGAGCAGGTCGTCTTCTGCTCCGACGAGCGCAGCGGCCTGTACGCGATCATCGCGATCTACAGCACCGCCCTCGGCCCGGGGCTCGGCGGCACCCGGTTCTACCCCTATGAGAGCGAGCAGGCCGCCCTCGCCGACGTCCTCAACCTCTCCCGCGCCATGGCGTACAAGAACGCGCTGGCCGGGCTCGACCACGGCGGCGGCAAGGCCGTGATCATCGGTGATCCCGCGGCCGACAAGAGCGAGGCGCTCCTGCGCGCCTACGGCAGGTTCGTCCAGTCGCTGGGCGGCCGCTACTACACCGCCTGCGACGTGGGCACCTACAGCGAGGACATGGACGTGGTGGCGCGCGAGTGCTCCTACGTCACCGGCCGTACCCCGGCGCACGGGGGCGCGGGAGACTCCTCCATCCTCACCGCCTTCGGGGTCTTCCAGGGCATGCGGGCCGCCGCCGACCACGCGTACGGCACCTCGTCCCTGAGCGGCCGGCGGGTCGGGGTCGAAGGGGTCGGCAAGGTCGGCCGCCGGCTCGTCGACCACCTGATCGAGGACGACGCCGAGGTCGTCGTCTGCGACGTGGACGAGCGGGCCGTCGAACGGGTGCGGCAGCGCCATCCGGCCGTCGAGGTCGTGCCCGACGCCGCCACGCTGGCGGCGTCCGACATCGACGTGTACGCCCCCTGTGCGCTCGGCGGGGCACTGGACGACGAGACCGTCCCCCGGCTCAAGGCGAAGATCGTCTGCGGCGGCGCGAACAACCAGCTCGCGCATCCGGGTGTCGAGAAGCAGCTCGCCGAGCGGGGCGTGCTGTACGCCCCCGACTACGTCGTGAACTCGGGCGGGGTCATCCAGGTGGCCGACGAAATCGAGGGGTTCGACATGGAACGCGCCCGCGCGCGGGCCGCCATGATCTTCGACACGACCCTCAAGATCTTCCGGTCGGCCGAGGAGGAAGGGGTGCCTCCCGCGGTCGCCGCGGATAGGCTGGCGGAGCGCAGAATGTCGGAAATAGGTCGGCTAAGGGGGATTTGGCTCCGGCGCTGACCGCCGCCGCTCCTACGACGTACCGAGCGGCGCACAAACCAGGTACGGTAATAGGCGAACGAGAGACTGACGCCTGAAGTCAGGTGGCGTCGGTGCGCGGTGCGTTAGTGACGAGGGGTCGGGCACGACCCCGCATGAGGGGGTCGAGCCAATGGGGCGCGGCCGAGCCAAGGCCAAGCAGGTCAAGGTCGCCCGTCAGCTGAAGTACAACAGCGGCGGGACGGATCTTGAGCGCCTGCGCGCGGAGCTCGGAGTCGTGGACGCCGACGATTCCGGCCACAGTGACGAGCATGACCCTTACGACGAGTTGGCTGATCGCTACAGCGATTACGCGGCCGTCGACGACGATGACGGCGACGACGGCAGCCCCGGGCGGCGTTGAGCCGCTACCGATCGCCAGTTGAGTAACCCGGCGGGGATCGTTCCCCCGCCGGGTTGCTGACTCATATGCGGTGATCAGCGTGTCCGCTACCTGGGACGTGACCTGGGACACGCCTTCACGCGAGGTGGTGCGTACGGTTGTGCGCGCGTTCGCCTCGCGTTCCGGCCACGGCGGCCGGTTCGCGGCTCGCCCGAGAACGCCCGCGTTCTTCCGTTGACGGGCAGCACCCTGCGACGGGAGCCCGTCCTGATGGCGACCCCTGCTGACGAGAACCCGTGCGGTGGGAGCCGGGGCGATCCCTCGCCGCAGGCCCGTGATGGGCGGCGGACATCCGGCGAGAGGTGTCGCACACACCGGACGACCGCCGGACGACGCGGGGTCACTGACGGAAACGCGCCTGTCCCTCTCCGGGGACGATCTCACCCAGCACCCAGGCGGGCAGACCGCGGCCGATCAGCAGCGCCATCGCCCTGTCGGCCTCCGCCGCCGGGACGATCGCGCACATGCCCACACCGAGGTTGAACGTCCTGTCCATCTCCTCCTGGGGCACGCCGCCGTGTCCGGCCAGCACCTCGAAGATCGCGGGAGGCGTCCAGGAGTCGCGGTCGAGCACGGCGTCGGCCGTCTCGGGAAGCGACCTGGCCAGGTTGGCCGCCAGCCCGCCGCCCGTGATGTGGGAGAGGGCGTGCACCTCGGTCTCCCGGATGAGCGTCAGGCAGTCGAGCGAATAGACGCGGGTCGGCGTGAGCAGTTCCTCGCCGAGCGTGCGGTCCAGCTCGGGCAGCTCCCGCTCCAGGTCCAGCCCGGCCTTCGCGATCACGTGCCGGACCAGCGAGTAGCCGTTCGAGTGGACGCCGCTGGAGGCCAGCCCCAGCACCACGTCTCCCGGCACGACCCGGTCGGGCCCGAGCAGCTCGTCGGCCTCGACGACCCCGGTGCCGGCGCCCGCGAGGTCGTACTCGTCGGGTCCCATCGCGCCGGGATGCTCGGCGGTCTCGCCGCCGACCAGCGCGCAGCCCGCGAGGCGGCAGCCCTCGGCGACGCCGCCCACGATGTCGGCGATGCGCTCCGGCACCACCTTCCCGCAGGCGATGTAGTCGGTCATGAACAGCGGCTCGGCCCCGCACACGACGAGGTCGTCCACCACCATGCCGACGAGGTCGATGCCGATCGTGTCGTGCTTGCCGAGCCGCTGGGCCAGCATGACCTTGGTGCCCACCCCGTCGGTGGACGTGGCGAGCAGCGGCCGGCGGTAGCGCAGGAAGGCGGAGGCGTCGAAGAGCCCGGCGAAGCCGCTGGCGTCGTCCACGACCTCGGGCCGCCGCGACCGCGCGACCCGCGACTTCATCAACTCGACCGCGCGGTCGCCCGCCTCGATGTCGACGCCGGCGGCGGCGTAGCTGGTCATCGCTGGGCCTCCAGCACGAACTTGCCCACCCGGTCGTCCTCGATCGGGATGGGGTACTCACCGGTGAAGCAGGCGCGGCAGAGCCGGTCGGCGGGCAGCGTCGTCGCCGTGGTCAGCCCGTCGAGCGAGATGTAGCCGAGGGAGTCGGCGCCGAGGGAGGAGCGGATCTCCTCCACCGACAGAGACCCGGCGATCAGCTCCGCCCGGGTGGCGAAGTCGATGCCGTAGAAGCAGGGCCAGGCGACCGGGGGCGAGGAGATCCGGACGTGCACCTCGGTGGCGCCCGCCTCGCGCAGCATCTTCACGATCGCCCGCTGGGTGTTGCCCCGGACGATCGAGTCGTCCACGACCACCAGGCGTTTGCCCTCGATGACCTCGCGCAGCGGGTTGAGCTTGAGCCGGATGCCGAGCTGGCGGATGGTCTGCGACGGCTGGATGAAGGTGCGGCCGACGTAGGAGTTCTTCACCAGGCCCTGGCCGTACGGGATGCCGCTCTCCTCGGCGTAGCCGATGGCGGCCGGGGTGCCGGACTCGGGCGTCGGGATGACGAGGTCGGCCTCCACCGGGTGCTCGCGGGCGAGCACGCGCCCGACCTCGACCCGGGTGGACTGCACGCCGCGCCCGGCGATCGTCGTGTCGGGCCGGGCGAGGTAGACGTACTCGAACAGGCAGCCCTTGGGCTCGGCCACCGCGAAGCGGCGCGAGCGCACGCCGCGCTCGTCGATCGTCAGCAGCTCGCCGGGCTCGATCTCGCGGATGAACGACGCGCCGACGATGTCGAGCGCCGCGGTCTCCGAGGCGACCACCCAGCCGCGCTCGAGCCTGCCCAGCACGAGCGGCCGGATGCCCTGCGGGTCGCGGGCGGCGAAGAGCGTGGTCTCGTTCATCCAGACGAGCGAGTAGGCGCCCTTGACCTCCGGCAGCAGCTCGGCCGCGACGTCGTCGACGGGACGCGAGGCGTCCTGCGCGAGCAGCGCGGTGAGCACCTCGGTGTCGGTGGTGGCCCGCATCGCGCCGGACGTGAGCCGTTCGGCGAGCTGTGCGGTGTTGATCAGATTGCCGTTGTGGGCGAGCGCCAGCCCGCCGCCGTCGGTGGAGCTCAGCGTCGGCTGCGCGTTCTCCCAGACGCTCGATCCCGTCGTGGAGTAACGGCAGTGCCCGATCGACAGGTGCCCGCGCAGGGTGCCGAGGATCGACTCGTCGAAGACCTGGGCCACCAGGCCCATGTCCTTGTAGACGAGGATTCGGCTGCCCTCGCTGACCGCGATGCCCGCGGACTCCTGTCCACGGTGCTGCAGCGCGTAGAGGCCGTAGTAGGTGAGTTTGGAGACGTCCTCCCCGGGCGCCCATACGCCGAAGACGCCACAGGCGTCCTTCGGAGCGCGGTCCTGGGGGTCGAGGTCATGGCCCAGCCGGCCGTCGCCCTTCAACACACAGCCGAGTCTATTTGGGCGTTGGCGCTGCTCAAACCCGCGCATGCCTTTCGGCCGCCGTAACCCTCACCTGCTCTTTGCCGTGTCGTCCCTGCTCACAGGGTGATTACGGGAGAGCCTGAGGGCCGCGGCAGAGGCCAGAATCACGTACGGGAGGGAGCATCGTGGCGAGACCCGGCGACCCCGGGCCCCCGCGCGGGCCGTACGGCGAGCCCCCGTACGGGGGACCTCCGGGCGGGCCTCCCTACGGAGGGCCGCCTTTCGGCGAGCCTCCGGGCAGGCCGCCGTACGGCGGGCCGTTGCCGCCGCCGCCCTGGGGGCCGGACGGTCCCGGCGGCGGGCCCTGGGGCCCCGGCGGGCCGGGCGGTGGACCCGGCGGCGGGCCCGGGGGCGGGCTCGGCACGGCCGCGCTGGTGCTCGGGATCTGTTCGCTCGTCCTGCTGCTGTTCTGCGGCGCCGGGACGGTCCTGGCGGTCGTCGGACTGGTCATCGGCATCGTGGCGATCGCCCGGAACTCCAACAGGGGCAGAGCCACCGCCGGGGTCGTGCTGAACGCGCTGACCCTGCTCCTCGCCCTGATCCTCGGCGTGGTGCTCTACCACTGGTTCCAGAGCAGGCACCTCGGCGAGTGCTTCGACTCCCGGCTCTACCCCACCCAGCAGGACGCGCGGCGCTGCGTGGACGACAGGCTCGGCCGCCCGCGGTGACCGATCCCCGGTCACGCCAGGGCGCCGGGGTGCCAGGTCACGCCAGCGGCAGTAGTCCGGACAGGTCGGCTCGGGCGCCGCTGGCCGCGATCTTCCCGGCGTCCGTCGCGTCGGCCCAGGACAGGCGGCCGGTGGCCAGCTCGAGCCAGGTCCGCGGATCGGTCTCGATCACGTTGGGCGGGGTGCCCCGCGTGTGCCGGGGCCCCTCCACGCACTGCACGGCCGCGTACGGCGGCACGCGCACCTCCACCGACCGCCCCGGTGCCCGCACGGCCAGTTCCTCCAGCAGGTGCCGTACGGCCGCGCGGGCGGCGGTCCTGACCGGCGCCCTCCCGGCCTCGAAGGCGTCCAGTACGGCCCTCACACACGCGCCGGCCGCCATGGTCGCCGGGCCGTCGTACGGCGGCCGTCCGAGATCGGCGAGCTGGGCGTCGAGCGCCTCTCTGATCTTGTCGGGGTCGAGTCTGCGTGCCGGCACCGGCCCATTGTCCCGGATCCCGCCCCCGCCGCCCTTCTCGGGGAGGGTGGAGATCTTCGGCGCGAAATGATGGGCGGTCTCCGCACATGGAAGGGATGTCGATACCCGCGCGGACAAAGGAACGATCATTGGGACCCCCCGTGAACGACGAACCGTCGGCCAGGTTCGAGGCGGTCTACCGGGAGACGTACGGCCGGCTGACGGCCTATGCCGTGCGCCGCTGCGACTCGCCACAGGACGCGGCCGACGTGGTGGCCGAGGTCTTCACCGTCGCGTGGCGGCGGCTGGACGACTTACCGCAGGGAGACGAGGCCGTCCTGTGGCTGTACGGCGTCGCCCGCAAGGTGGTGGCCAACCACCGCCGGGGCGAGCTGCGCCGCCAGGCCCGCAGCGCCCCGCTCGACGCCGAACTGACCGCCCTGTACGGAGACTCTCCCGAGCGGGGGGCCGAGCTGGCCGCGATCGGCGAGGCGTTCCGCAGCCTGTCCGACGACGACCGTGAGTTGCTGTCGCTGGTCGCCTGGGAGGGGCTGAGCCGGCAGGAGATCGCCACGGCGCTCGGCCTGTCGCGCAACGCCGTACGCATCCGGCTCTACCGCGCCCGAAGGCGCCTTGCCCGCGCACTCGCCGAGGCGGGCGTCCATCTCACGTCACGCAGCCGGCTGGCGCCGGCGGGGAGGTCGCTGTGAAGGACGCCGAGAAGATCATCGGGCCGCTGGCCAGGGTCGAACCGGGAACACCGGGCGGCCACCCGTCCGACGCGGGGGCGCGGGCGTTGCTGGCCTCGATCACGGCCAAGCCGCCGGGAGGAGGCCCCGGCGCGCCGGCGCGGGCCGGGCGCCGCGGACCACGCCGGCTCGCTCTGGGCCTGGCCGCCGCCATGGTCGCTGCGGGCATCGTCGTCGGGCCGAGCCTGCTGGACGACGGAACCCTCAGCACACCCTCCTACGCCGTGACCAAGGACTCTCATGGGGTCGTGTGGGTCAAGGTGCGTGACTTCCGCGACGTCGCGGGGCTGACGAAGCAGTTGCGGGGTCTGGGAGTCCCGGCCGTCGTCGACTACGTGCCTCCGGGAAAGAAGTGCCGGGAGCCGCGCGCCGCCTACGTGAGGGACATCCCCAAGGGCCTCTACGACCCGCCCACGAACATCAGGGGAGAGAAGGAGGGCTGGCAGATGCGGATCGACACCAGGCTGTTCAAGCCCGGCCAGACCTTCGTCTGGACCCTCACGGCCCTGCCCGGCGGGGGGTCCAGCACCAGCACGATCCTCATGGAGGACCCGGTGGCGCCCTGCGTGCTCGTGCCGGAGGACGTGAAGAGCGAGATCATCGAGAAACCTCCATACCGCCTCGCGACTCTCAAGGGCCGCGCGCTCGCCGGCTACCGAGTGGACGGGAAGACCGTGGGCGAGGTCGTGCCGGAGATCGAGAAGCGCGGCATGACGGTCACCTATCTGATCACGACAACGTGATCAAGGAGTAGTCGTGGTCGTCCCCGTACGGCTCCGCGCGCCGCGGAGCCGTACGGAGACTCAGGCGACGGGCTCGGCGACGGCGTCCAGGGGGACGGCTGGGGCGGTGGTCCGGGTGCGGCGCAGGGAATAGAGGCTGACCGGCACGCCGACCAGCACGATCGCCGCCGCGATGAGCAGCGTGAACCGGTAGGCCTCCAGGAAGGTGTGCAGCGGAGGGCCGGTGAGCGCGCTCTGCCTGGCGCTCAGGACGGCGCCCAGGATCGTCACCCCGAGCAGGCCGAAGACCTCGCGGGAGACGTTGAGCACACCCGAGGCGACACCTGCCCGGGCGGGGGGCATGGCGTTCAGCACGACGTTCGTCAGCGGGACGAGCAGGCCGCCGCCCAGGCCGTAGAGCAGGAACCAGGGGAGCAGGTCGCCGTAGTGGGAGCCCTCGCCCGCGCTCGACAGCCCGCCGACGGCCACCGCCATCAGGCCGAGACCGGCCGCGACGGTCGGCCCGCTGCCGAAGCGCTCGGCGAGCCGGGGTGCGACGGTCGCCGACACCGCCATGAGCAGCGCCATCGGCACGAAGCCCGCACCGGCCTCGATCGGGGAGAACCCGAGCGCGCTCTGCAGGTAGATCGCCGTGAAGAAGTAGATGCCGAAGACCCCGAACGCCCACAGCCCCATGGACAGCAGCCCGCCGCTGAAGACCCGCTCCCTGAACAGCGTCAGGTCGATCATCGGCTGCGCCGTACGGGACTCGACCACGAGGAAGACGCCGGCGGCCACCGCGGCGACGGCGAACGCGCCGAGGATCGGGCCGGAGGTCCATCCGCGCGACGCGCCCTCGATCAGCGCGTAGGTGAGGGCGAACAGCGAGACGGCGGAGGTGGCCAGGCCCGGCAGGTCGAGGGAGAGCCGCCCGGTCGTGGCCCGCCCGGTGGTGGCCTGCTCAGTGGTGGCCTGCTCGGATGTGGCTCGCTCCACGCGGATCGCCCGGGCGCCGATCACGGCCGCCACCACGCCGATCGGCGCGTTGATCAGGAAGATCCACCCCCAGTGGGCGTTCTCGCTGAGGAAGCCGCCGGTGAGAGGGCCGATCGCGAGGGCCAGGGCGCCGACCGCGCTCCAGACGCCGACGGCCGTCGCCCGCTCGCGCGGGTCGGGGAAGATCCGCGGCAGCAAAGCCAGCGTGGCCGGTGTCACCAGCGCCGCACCGAGCCCCTGCAGGGCCCGCGCGCCGATCAGCGTCTCCTGGTTCCAGGCCAGGCCCGCCGCCACCGAGGCGAGCGTGAAGACCGCCAGGCCGGTGAAGAACGCCGCCCGGGGGCCGAAGACGTCAGCGAGCCGCCCCCCGGCGAGCAGCAGACCCGCGAACACCAGGATGTACGCGCTCACGATCCACTCCAGGCCGGAGATCGTCAGCGCCAGGTCGCGCTGGATCGTGGGCAAGGCCACGTTGACGACGTTGTTGTCCAAATAGGTCATGAATGTCGCGAGGGCCACGGCGACGAGCGCCCACCACCGTCCAGACATGAGTCCTCCTCCTGTACGAGGTACATGTACGGCGTACATGTACGATGCATAGGAAAACTTGTACGGCGTATAGTTGTCAAGCGCGGAGGTAGTGAGGGAGCGGACCATGGCTGACACGGAGCGGCTGAGCCGCCGGACGCTGGTGGAGAAGGCCGTGGAGGTGGCCGACTCCGAGAGCCTCGACGCCGTCACGGTGCGGCGGCTGGCCCAGGAGCTCGGCGTGACGCCGATGGCGCTGTACTGGCACGTCAAGAACAAGGACCAGTTGCTCGCCTGCCTCTCCGACCACCTGCTGGCCGAGGTGACGCCCGAGTTCGAGCCCGGCGCGCCGTGGAACCTCCGGCTGCGCGCGATGGTCGAGGCGCTGGTGGGGGTGATGCGGCGGCACCGGTTCATGCCGGGACTGTTCGCGCTGGTCAAAGAGGAGGAGGTGCCCAGCTTCACCCGGGCGACCGAGGTCGTGCTCGACCTGCTGTCCCTGGCGGGCTTCACGCTCGCGGAGGGCTGGGCCGTGTCCCACTACCTCCTGAAGGGCGCGATCGCCCTCGTCGACGGCGAGCCGGGGTGCCCCCGGACGCTCACACCTGCCCAGGCGGCCGAGTGGCGGCGGCAGAAGCGGCTCGCCCTGGAACGGCTGCCGGCCGACGAGTTCCCCCGGATGGTGGAGTTCGCGAAGCTGATGGAGAACGAGACCGACGTGGAGGCGTACTACACGTTCGGCCTGGACCTCCTGATGAGCGGCGTCGAGACCATGGCCGCTCGGAAGTCGCAGGGTGACGCGCCGGACGACCCCAGGTCATGAGCCCGATGACCAAAGATGCGCATCCGTGATGTTTCGGACGTCAACCACAGCACCTTCCGACACGTGAGACACACGCATACAACTGTGATCTTCGCGCTCCGTGTGCCGCAGAAAGGGAAGTCCCGTGGCTATCAAGTTGCCGGGCGGTCGGACTATCGGCCTTGTGACGGCTGGTGCTCTGGTGGGGTCGGTTCTGGTTCTGGGTGGGGCGGCGACGGCTTCGTCGGCGAGTGGTGGCGCGTACTACGCGTGTGTGAACAAGTCGACGCGGTATATGCGTTTGGTCGGGGTGACGACCACGTGTAAGGCGACTGAGTACAAGGTGTCGTGGAACCAGTCGGGTCCGCAGGGTCCGGCGGGTCCGGCGGGGATCGGTGGCACGGGTGCGCAGGGTCCTCAGGGTCCGCGTGGTCTGCAGGGTCCGCGTGGCCTTCAGGGGCCGAAGGGTGACACCGGAGCGCAGGGTCCCAAGGGCGACGACGGCAAGCAGGGACCGCAGGGCGAGCGCGGCCCGGCGGGTCCGCAGGGTGCGAAGGGCGAGGACGGCAAGGCCGGTCCCGCCGGCCCGCAGGGGCCGAAGGGTGACGACGGCAAGGCCGGCCCGGCCGGTCCGCAGGGCCCGAAGGGCAACGACGGCAGGAACGGCGAGCAGGGCCCGCGTGGTCTGCAGGGCCCGAAGGGCGACACCGGCCCGAAGGGGGACAAGGGCGACACGGGCGCGCGTGGTCCCGCGGGCCCGGAGGGTCCGGCAGGTCCGGCGGGCGGGGGAGGATCCGCCACCGTCGTCACCAAGGCCGAAGCCCTCTATCTGCCCGCCAGTGGTGGCGGTGACTCCATCATGTGCCCGAGCGGAACCATCGCCACGGGAGGCGGCTTCATCGCCGGCGGTCCGGGCACGACGCCCAACATCACCACCAACGCGCCCTCCCTGGACGACGACGGCAAGGCGGTCGGTTGGAGGCTCTGGGGTAAGAGCGTCCAGGGCACCATCTACGTGCTGTGCCTGAAGAGCTAGCGAGCACGGTGCGCGACGCGTGAACTGCCGGTGCGCGGATGTGGTCCAAGGCAGACAAAGCTGACTGCACGGCCTGACTCGGAGCGCTGATGCGCATACGTGACGTTTGTTTCGCCAACCATCCCTTTCTTTCGCACGTGTATCACTCGTAGCTCTTGTTCAAAGCACCTCGTGTGCCGCAGAAAGGGAAGTCCCGTGGCTATCAAGTTGCCGGGCGGTCGGACTATCGGCCTTGTGACGGCTGGTGCTCTGGTGGGGTCGGTTCTGGTTCTGGGTGGGGCGGCGACGGCTTCGTCGGCGAGTGGTGGCGCGTACTACGCGTGTGTGAACAAGTCGACGCGGTATATGCGTTTGGTCGGGGTGACGACCACGTGTAAGGCGACTGAGTACAAGGTGTCGTGGAACCAGTCGGGTCCGCAGGGTCCGGCGGGTCCGGCGGGGATCGGTGGCACGGGCGCGCAGGGTCCTCAGGGCCCGCGTGGTCTGCAGGGCCCTCGTGGCCTTCAGGGCCCGAAGGGCGATGAGGGCAAGGCCGGTCCGGCGGGCCCGCAGGGTCCCAAGGGCGATGACGGCAAGACCGGCCCGCAGGGCCCGAAGGGCGATGAGGGCAAGGCCGGTCCGGCCGGCCCGCAGGGTCCCAAGGGTGACGAGGGCAAGGCCGGCCCGGCGGGCCCGCAGGGTCCCAAGGGCGATGACGGCAAGGCCGGTCCCGCCGGCCCGCAGGGGCCGAAGGGTGACGACGGCAAGGCCGGTCCCGCCGGTCCGCAGGGGCCGAAGGGTGCCGACGGCAAGGCCGGCGAGCAGGGCCCGCGTGGTCTGCAGGGGCCCCAGGGTGAGCGCGGCCTGGCCGGTCCGCAGGGCCCGAAGGGCGAGACCGGAGCGCAGGGCCCGGCCGGTTCGCTCACCGTGTCGACCCTCACCGACTCGTTCAACTTCCCGGGCAACGGCGGCTCCGAGACCCTGAGCTGTGGCATCGGCAAGATCGCCACTGGTGGCGGGTTCGTCGCCACCTCCACCTCCCCGCAGATCAGCGCGAGTGCTCCGGTGCTGGTCGGTGGCAAGCCGACGGGGTGGAAGGTCAGCGGCAAGAACGCCTCCGGCACCATCTACGTGATCTGCGCCGCGGGCTGATCCTTTCGATCGGCGTCCACCGAAGGCACGCGGGATGTACCGGTCCGGGCCCGGCACATCCCGGACGGCGCATCGCGGACCGCGCGGGGCGATCCGGTACTAAACGCCCCTCTTTACCGTGGGTGCTTACTCGTTGCGGAGATGCACATACGTGATGTTTAGGGTGCAAACCTCCGTACCGCCTTACGCGTGAACCATGTGCATCTCTTTTCGCGTTCTACGCACCTCGCGTGCTTCGGAAGGGAAGTCCTATGGCGCTCAGGTTGCCGGGCGGTCGGACTATCGGCCTTGTGACGGCTGGTGCTCTGGTGGGGTCGGTTCTGGTTCTGGGTGGGGCGGCGACGGCTTCGTCGGCGAGTGGTGGCGCGTACTACGCGTGTGTGAACAAGTCGACGCGGTATATGCGTTTGGTCGGGGTGACGACCACGTGTAAGGCGACTGAGTACAAGGTGTCGTGGAACCAGTCGGGTCCGCAGGGTCCGGCGGGGATCGGCGGCACGGGCGCCCAGGGTCCCCAGGGTCCCCAGGGCCCGCGTGGTCTGCAGGGTCCGCGTGGTCTCCAGGGCCCGAAGGGTGATGAGGGCAAGGCCGGTCCGGCCGGCCCGCAGGGTCCCAAGGGCGACGACGGCAAGCCCGGCTCGCAGGGCCCGAAGGGCGACGACGGCAAGCAGGGACCACAGGGTCCCAAGGGTGACGACGGCAAGGCCGGTCCCGCCGGCCCGCAGGGCCCGAAGGGTGACGACGGCAAGAACGGCGTCGCCAGTGTCTCGTACAAGTCGGCCGAGTTCAGCTTCGGCCTCGGCGGCGGCTCGAAGAGCCTGAGCTGCGACAGTGGGACGTACGCGACCGGCGGCGGCTACCGCGGCACCAACATCGTCGGTGAGGTCACCACCAACGGCCCGATCATCACCGGGAGCAAGCCGACCGGCTGGGAGGTCAAGGGGTCCGTCGGCACCAAGGGCACCATGTACGTCATCTGCGTCGGCGCCTGAGCCGACCACACGCCGGAGGGTGGAGTCCGTGGGGGCTCCACCGTACGGCGCTCCAAATGCTTGCCGTACGCGACGAGGCGTTGGCGTACGGCACGGCGAAGGCCCTTCCGGAGGGGTTACCGGAGGGGCCTTCGCGCTTTTCCGCCCCGCTGCCGCTCCCGGAGGCCACGCCATGGGCACGGGACCGGCCCACGTCGTCCTGGAAGGCCCTTGCCGGTCCCATGGACTAGGGTGGCCGGTCGTGATCGAGCCTTCTTACGTCCGGGTCGCCCGGGCCGCGTACGACGCGATGGCCGAGGACTACGTCGACTTCGCCCGGCACTCGCTGGCCGGCAAGCCCTTCGAACGCGCGATGCTCGCGTCGTACGCCGAGCTCGTGCGGACGTCGGGCCTCCCGGGGCCGGTGGCCGAGGTCGGCTGCGGAACCGGCCGGATCACGGCCCACCTGCACGCGCTCGGCCTCGACGTCTTCGGCGTCGACCTGTCACCGGGCATGATCGCGGTGGCCCGCCGGGATCACCCGCACATCCGGTTCGAGGAAGGCCGCCTCGCGGCCCTGGACATCGCCGACGAGTCCCTGAGCGGCGTGGTCGCCTGGTATTCGATCATCCACACGCCGCCGGAGGAGCACCCGGCGGTGCTGGCCGAGCTCCACCGGGTGCTGGCGCCCGGCGGTCATCTCCTACTGGCCTTCCAGGTCGGCCAAATCGGCGACGAGCCGTTCCACCTCGCGGAGGCGTTCGGGCATCAGGTGGCGCTCGACTTCCATCGCGTCTCGCCGGATCACCTGACCCGGTTGCTGGCCGACGCGGGAGTCCCCGTGATCGCCCGCCTGCTCTGCGAACGCAAGGAGTCCGAACGGACCCCCCAGGCCTACCTCGTCGCCCGCAAAGGCTAGAGCGTCAAGGTCAGGTCCACTCCACGTGGGCCCGTACGGCCCCGGCGTCGTCGACCCAGTCCTTGGACGCCGCGTACTCCAGCATCCGGTCGAGCTTGTCCAGCCACTCCGGGTCCCGGCCGTGGTCGCCGGCCAGGCGGATGATCTCCTCCCGGGTGAGCCAGACATGGTCCTCGCGCCGGGCCGTCACCTTGAAGGCGGTGAAGTCCTCCGCGTCGTGAAGAGACCGGGGAGTCAGTTCCGCGTCAAGCCACACTGCCTTCTCCTCTGCCGGAGGCGACGATCACCGGAGTGACTTTACGCGCTCCCACCCCGGATGAACCGTCCGATCACATTGGTCCCGGGACGCCGTTCATGCAACGGTGTAGCTTCGCACCACATCGCGCCCTTTGTGGTCGACGCGTATCCGCACGGAAAGACGTCTCATGAGAATCCACGCCACGCTCGTCGGCGCCTTCGTCGTATCCCTGATCGTTCCCGTCGTGGCGTGGCCGGCGGCCGCGAGCGCTCCCGAACCCGGGTTGGCCCTACCGGCCGGGGCGGACATGATCCGTTGCCCGAAGCCGACCAGGACCGTCGGCAACAGCGGTGAGCTGCGCAAGGCGCTCAGGTCGGCACGCCCGGGCGACGTCATCCGGCTGCGGCCCGGCACCTACCGGGGCAGGTTCGTCGCCCGGACCTCGGGCACGCCGAAGAAGCCGATCTTCCTGTGCGGCACCGGCCCAGCGGTGCTGGACGGCGGCGGCGTCGGCAAGGGGTACGGCTTCCACCTCGACCGGGCCTCCTACTGGCGCCTGCTGGGCTTCACCGTCCGGAACAGCCAGAAGGGCGTCATGGCGGACGGCACCCGGGGTTCGGTCATCCAGGGCCTCGTCGTCCGCGACATCGGCGACGAGGCGGTGCACCTGCGGGCCTTCAGCAGCGGCAACACCGTCCAGTACAACCTCGTCGACAACACCGGCCTGCGTCGTGCGGAGTTCGGCGAGGGCGTCTACCTCGGCTCGGCGAAGTCGAACTGGGGCCGATACTCCGGCGGGCGGATGGACCGGAGCGACCGGAACGTGGTGCGCGGAAACGTGATCCGGTCCAGGGCCGAGGCGGTGGACGTCAAGGAGGGCACCCACGGGGGCCGCATCATCGGCAACCACTTCGAGGGGTCGGCGCTCGTCGCCGCGACCGCCGACTCCTGGGTCGACGTCAAGGGCAACGGCTACCTGATCGAGGGCAACTCCGGCATTCACACGCCGGTGGACGGCTTCCAGACCCACGAGCTCGTCGACGGCTGGGGCACCGGCAACGTCTTCCGGAAGAACACCATGAATCTCAGGGGTGCCTCCGGAGTCGGCGTCAACGACACGGTGGGCGGCAACCGGATCACCTGTGACAACAAGACCGTCGGCGGCCGTCTCACCAAGAACGGCAGGTGCTCCTGACGCCTCCGGGCGCCACGCCTCACCTGCCCACGCCTCACCTGCCCACGCCTCACTGACCCGCGTCTTACTGGCCCACGCGGCCGTCGACGCACTCCCGCAGCAGGTCCGCGTGGCCGCAGTGCCGGGCGTACTCCTCGATCCGGTGCACCAGCAGGTCCCGGACGGCGATGGCGTCCTTCCCCAGACGCACACTGAGATCCGGGTGCTCGGCCAGTGCGGCGTCGGTGGCCGCCTGCTCGCGGGCGAGGTCGGCGTACGCGGCGTCGACCACCGCCTGATCGGCGACCGCTCCGCCGAAGTCCCCACCCGGGCCGTACAGCTTCGGCAGCGGGTCGCCGGGCAGGATCCAGCCGCGCCAGTCCCGCTCCACCTCGGCGAGGTGCCGGAGCAGGCCGAGCAGCGACATCGTCGACGGCGGCACCGACCGGCGGGCCAGTTGCTCCGCGCTGAGGCCCTCGCACTTCATCAGCAGGGTCAGCCGGTAGTTCTTCAGGTAGTCCCGCAGCGTGGCCAGTTCGCCTTCCGGACTGGCTTCGGCGTTCTCGCGGGGATCGTCAGCCGGGTCCACCCACATGTCCGAATAGACGGTCGCCTGAGTCCACCGCTGGGGTTCGTCGCTCATCGTGCCCATGCTGCTCCCCCGGTCACCCGTCCCGCCAGCGATTTTCCCCGCCGAGACGAGAGCACGGCCAAAGCGAGGGCCCTTCCGGACGGGGTGTCCGGAAGGGCCCTCGGGTGACGATCAGCCGAAGACGCGGGGCAGGGCCGAGGTGTGGGCCTCGCGAAGCTCTTCGACCGGGACGTCGAGAACGCCCTCGACCACGAGCGCGTCGCCGCACGTGAGGCCGAGCCCGGAGCAGGGCACCTCGTACCGGGCGCACAGGTCGGCGAAGGCGTCGAACGCCTCCGGCCGGACGCACACCAGCGCACGCGCGGCCGACTCGCTGAACAGGTCGGTGAACGCGTCGTCGCCCGGCAGCGTCACCGTGCAGCCGACGCCCAGGGAGAGGCACGCCTCGGCCAGGGCGATCGCGAGACCGCCGTCGGAGAGGTCGTGGGAGCCCTCCAGCAGCCCGCGGGCCGCCGCCTCGGCCAGCACCGCGCCCAGGGTGCGCTCGGCCTCCAGGTTCACCTGAGGCGGCAGCCCGCCCAGGTGGCCGTGGACCACGTGCGCCCACTCCGAGCCGCCGAACTCCTCGCGGGTCTCGCCCAGCAGCAGCACGCGCAGGCCGGCCTCCGGGAAGCCCGACCTGACCCGCCGCGCCACGTCGTCGATCACGCCCAGCACGCCGATCACGGGGGTCGGGTTGATCGGGGTCGAGCCGGTCTGGTTGTAGAACGACACGTTCCCGCCGGTGACCGGCACGCCGAGGGTGCGGCAGGCGTCGGCGAGCCCGCGTACGGCCTCCGAGAACTGCCACATGACCTCGGGGTCCTCCGGCGAGCCGAAGTTGAGGCAGTTGGTGACCGCGAGCGGCTTCGCGCCGGTCACGGCGACGTTCCGGTACGCCTCCGACAGCGCGAGCTGCGCCCCGCTGTACGGGTCGAGCCTGGCGTAGCGGCCGTTGCCGTCGGTCGCCAGCGCGATGCCCCGGGTGGTCTCCTCCGCCCCCGGCATCGCCTCGGAGATCCGCAGCATGCCGGCGTCGGCGGGTTGGGCCAGGACGGTGTTGCCCCGCACGTACCGGTCGTACTGCGAGGTCACCCACTCCTTCGACCCGAGGTTGGGCGAGCCGAGCAGGGTGAGCAGGGTCTCGCGCAGGTCGTCGGGCCGCGGCAGGCGCTCCGGGCCGTCGGCGTTGAGCGCCGCCTGCCCGGCGGGCTCGTGGAACGGGCGCTCGTAGACCGGGCCCTCGTCGGCGGCGGTGCCCGGCGGGATGTCGACGATGACCTCGCCGTCCCACGTCATGACGAGCCGGCCGGAGTCGGTGACCTCGCCGATCACGGTCGCCGGGACGTCCCACTTGTCGCAGATCGCCATGAAGGCCGGGATGTCGTCGGGCGTGACGACCGCCATCATGCGTTCCTGCGACTCGCTCATGAGGATCTCCTCGGGCCGCAGCGAGGGATCCCGCAGCGGAACGAGGTTCAGGTCGACCCGCATGCCGCCGGTGCCCTTGGCGGCCAGCTCGGTGGTCGCGCAGGACACCCCGGCCGCGCCGAGGTCCTGGATGCCGACGACCACGTCCGCCTGGTAGAGCTCCAGGCAGCACTCGATCAGCAGCTTCTCCATGAACGGGTCGCCGACCTGTACGGCGGGCCGCTTGGCCTGCGACTCGTCCTCGAAGGTCGCCGACGCGAGCACCGACGCGCCGCCGATGCCGTCCGCGCCGGTACGCGCGCCGAACAGCACGACCTTGTTGCCCGGGCCGGGGGCGGTGGCGAGCTTGATCTGGTCCTTGCGCAGCAGGCCGACGCAGAGGGCGTTGACCAGCGGGTTGCCGATGTAGCAGGGGTCGAAGACGACCTCACCGCCGATGTTGGGCAGGCCGAGGCAGTTGCCGTAGTGGCTGATGCCCTCCACCACGCCCGGCAGCACCCGGCGCGTGTCGGGCTGGTTCGCCCCGCCGAAGCGCAGCGAGTCCATGACCGCGACCGGACGAGCGCCCATCGACATGATGTCGCGCACGATGCCGCCGACGCCGGTCGCGGCGCCCTGGTGCGGCTCGACGTACGACGGGTGGTTGTGCGACTCGATCTTGAAGGTGGCGGCCCAGCCGTCGCCGATGTCGACCACGCCGGCGTTCTCGCCCATGCCGACGAGCAGGGCCTCCGACTCGGGCGCCTTGGTCCCGAACTGCCGCAGGTGGACCTTCGACGACTTGTAGGAGCAGTGCTCGCTCCACATCACCGAGTAGATCGCCAGCTCGGAGCCGGTCGGCCGCCGCCCGAGGATCTCCCGTACGCGCTGGTACTCGTCGTCCTTCATGCCCAGCTCGGCGTACGGCTGGCGCTCGCCGGGCGTCTCCTGCGCACGCTTCACGCTGTCGGTGTTCATCGGTCGCTCACCGCTCCTCGTTCGCTCCCGGTCATCACGCGTTCACCAGTCTCTTCAGGATCGAGGTGAAGAAGCCGCGGCCGTCCACGCTCGGCGCGCCGGTCAGGTCCTCGACCGCGTGCTCGGGGTGGGGCATGAGGCCGACGACGTTCCCGGCCTCGTTGGCGATCCCCGCGATGTCGTTGAGCGAGCCGTTGGGGTTGCCGCCGGCGTAGCGGAAGACCACCCGGCCCTCGCCCTCCAGCGCCGCCAGCGTGGCGGCGTCGGCGACGTAGCGGCCCTCGCCGTGCTTGATCGGCAGCACGATCTCCTGGCCGTCCGCGAAGTCCGAGGTCCAGGCCGTACGCGTGCTCTCGACGCGGATGCGCTGGTCGCGGCAGATGTAGTGCAGGCCCTCGTTGCGGGTCAGCGCGCCCGGCAGCAGGTGCGCCTCACAGAGGATCTGGAAGCCGTTGCAGGTGCCGAGCACGGGCAGCCCGGCCTGCGCGGCCGGGATCAGCTCGGTCATGAGGGGGGAGAACCGGGAGATCGCCCCACAGCGAAGGTAGTCGCCGTAGGAGAACCCGCCGGGCAGGAAGACGGCGTCGACGCCCTTGAGGTCGTGGTCGGCGTGCCACAGCGGCACGGCCTCCGCTCCGGCCAGCCGTACGGCTCGCGCGGCATCCTGGTCGTCGAGTGTTCCGGGGAAGGTGACGACGCCCACCCGGGCAGCGCTCATGACTGTGTTCCCTCCAAGGATCGCCGCCAGGCCGGACGTCACCGTCTCATGTGCCGGACGGCGGTCAGTGGCGGTACACCTCAGAGTATCGGAGCCGCCAAATCAGCCGCTCTGGCGGAGCCCCGAACCGATCGGGCCGCGTCATGCGCCACACGTGCCGCGCCGTGCGCCGGCGCGGCCGGTGGCCGGAGCCTTCAGACCCCGGCCAGGTGGCGGTCGAGAGTGAGATGGTGGGCGATGGCGTCCTCGGCCCAGTCGAGCTCCTTGCACATCCGCACGGTCGTGCCGCGGCCGGGCGTGATGTCGAAGGACAGGTCGTCCAGGACGGCCCGCATGATCAAGATTCCTCTGCCGTGCTCGGTCTCCGCCGGCGGATGCTGCCGGGGGATCATGTGCAGACCCTGGCCGCCGTCGGCGACGCGCAACTCACATCGGCCGTTGCCGATAGTGGCCATGACCTCGTAACGGTTGGCCGGTCCACCGTGCCTGACGGCGTTGGCGCACGCCTCGGACGTGGCCAGGAGTATGTCGGACACGCACTCCTCGGTCACCCCGAGCGACCGGAGCGCGTTCCCCACCACACGGCGGACCATCGGGATGCCGATCGCATCCCTCGGCATGGCCAGCGAGAACTCAATATCCACCGGACCCCTCCCCGGTGTCGAAGGTCACCACGGTAGGCTTCCCCGATGAATCAGGGCTAACCGCAAAATCACGGTCCTGTTATTCGGGGCGTGCCTCATGGGTGGGTTTAAGACGACCTATGTCCTATTTACGAGGGAGAAGTCAGGGGCACGGCGGTGTGAAATGCACCACTTCACTCCGCGACGCTGATCGCGAAGTCCTCGATCACTGTGTTGGCCAGCAGGGTTTCGGCCATCTTTCGGACCTCCGAAAGGGCGGCCTCGTCGGCGGGCCCGTCCAGCTCCAGCTCGAACCGCTTGCCCTGCCGCACCTCGGAGACCCCGGAGAAGCCGAGCCGCGGCAGTGCCCGGGCGATCGCCTGGCCCTGCGGGTCGAGGATCTCCGGCTTGAGCATGACGTCGACGATCACGCGCGCCACGATGTGCCTCCAATTTCGGGTGGACCCGCCGGCTTCGGGGGCCCGCCAACTTCGGGTGGGTCCGTTTTCGGGGTCAAGCCTAGTGGCGGCCCGGTGACGCGTTCGCGACGGGCCGCGCGGCGGGCCACGCAGCCCGCGACGGGCCGCGCTGCGGGTCATGCGACGGGCCACGCGAGGGACAGGGCCGCGCGGCGGGAGGGTGTGACGCCTCACACCCCGGGAATCGGAGAGGTGTGGACAGGAGGGTGAGGGGTCTTGCGCGTAGGGGTGTGACTTCTGCCACGATGTCCGCATATGCGACCGGTCGCCCCACCCCCGCGGCCGTGCGCCGACCCTATCCGGCCCTCCGGCGGTGGCGACCCCACCCGTGGGGGGCAAGAGACGCACAGGAGCGGCATGTGACAGCCCACGCCCCTCGCGGTGCCGACGCACCCCCGGAGCTCGTCCAACTGCTCACCCCCGAGGGAGAGCGGGTCGAGCATCCCGACTACGACATCGAGCTGACCGCCGAAGAGGTCCGCTCCCTCTATCGCGACCTGGTCCTCGTACGCCGCATCGACCTGGAGGCCGTCGCGCTCCAGCGGCAGGGCGAGCTCGGCCTCTGGGCGTCCCTGCTCGGGCAGGAGGCCGCGCAGGTCGGGTCCGGCCGGGCGCTCACCGGCGCCGACATGGCCTTCCCCACCTACCGCGAGCACGGCGTGGCCTGGTGCCGCGACGTCGACCCGGTCAACCTGCTCGCGCTGTTCCGCGGCGTGAACAACGGCGGGTGGAACCCGGCCGAGCACAACTTCCACCTCTACACGATCGTCATCGGCTCCCAGACCCTGCACGCGGTCGGCTACGCCATGGGCATCCAGCGCGACGGCGGGGACTCCGCGGCGATCGTCTACTTCGGCGACGGCGCGACCTCCCAGGGCGACGTGAACGAGTCCTTCATCTGGGCCTCGGTGTTCAACGCGCCGGTGGTCTTCTTCTGCCAGAACAACCAGTGGGCGATCTCCGAACCGCTGGAGAAGCAGTCGAAGATCCCCCTCTACAAGAGGGCGTCGGGCTTCGGCTTCCCCGGCATCCGGGTCGACGGCAACGACGTCTTCGCCTGCCTGGCCGTGACCCGCGCCGCGCTGCGGAACGCCCGCGAGGGACAGGGCCCGACCCTGATCGAGGCGTTCACCTACCGGATGGGCGCGCACACCACCTCCGACGACCCCACCCGCTACCGCCTCGCGAACGAGCTGGAGGCCTGGAAGCTGAAGGACCCCATCGAGCGGGTCAAGGCGTACCTGTTCAAGAACGAGCTCGCCGACCAGGAGTTCTTCGAGAAGGTCGACGCGGAGGCCGACGCGCTCGGCAAGGACGTGCGCGACCGGTGCCTCGCGCTGCCCGACCCGCCGCCCGGGGCTATCTTTGATCACGTGTACGCGGGCGCCCACGCACTCCTCGACGAGGAACGCGAGCAGTATCTGACCTACCTGGCGGGATTCGAGCGATGACCACACTGACTCTCGCCAAGGCGTTGAACGAGGGCCTGCGCCGCTCGATGGAGGACGACGCCAAGGTCCTCCTGATGGGAGAGGACGTCGGCAAGCTCGGCGGCGTCTTCCGGGTGACCGACGGCCTGCAGAAGGACTTCGGCGAGGACCGCGTGATCGACACGCCGCTCGCCGAGTCGGGGATCATCGGCACGGCGATCGGCCTGGCCCTGCGCGGCTACCGGCCCATCTGCGAGATCCAGTTCGACGGGTTCGTGTTCCCGGCCGCCGACCAGATCATCACGCAGCTCGCCAAGATGCCGCTGCGCTCGCTCGGCACGCTGAAGCTGCCGGTTGTCGTGCGCATCCCCTGCGGCGGCGGCATCGGGGCGGTCGAGCACCACTCCGAGTCGCCGGAGGTGTACTTCACCCACACCGCCGGCCTGCGGGTGGTCGCGTGCTCCAACCCCGCCGACGCGTACACCATGATCCAGGACGCGGTCCGCTGCGACGACCCGATCATCTTCTTCGAGCCCAAGCGCCGCTACTGGGACAAGGCCGAGGTGGACCTCGCCGCTCCCGGCCTGCCGCTCGACCGCGCCCGCGTCGTACGGCCCGGCCGGGACGTCACGCTCGTGGCGTACGGGCCGATGGTGAAGACCTGCCTGGAGGCCGCGGCGGCGGCCGAGGAGGACGGACGGGACATCGAGGTGATCGACCTGCGCTCGCTCAACCCCCTGGACGCCGAGGTGCTGACCGAGTCGGTGACGCGGACCGGCCGCTGCGTGGTCGTCCACGAGGCTCCGGTCTTCACCGGGTTCGGGGCCGAGATCGCGGCGCGGGTCACCGAGCGCTGCTTCTACCACCTTGAGGCCCCGGTGCTGCGGGTGGGCGGGTTCTCCACGCCCTACCCGCCGTCCCGGCTGGAGGAGCACTACCTGCCCGACCTCGACCGGGTGCTCGACGCCGTCGACCGCTCGTTCGCGTACTGAGGGGAGAGATCTGATGCTCCGCGAGTTCAGGCTCCCCGACGTCGGCGAGGGGCTGACCGAGGCCGAGATCGTCAGGTGGCACGTCACCCCGGGCGACTCCGTGAAGATCAACCAGACGATCGTGGAGATCGAGACGGCCAAGGCCGTGGTCGAGCTGCCCTGCCCGTACGAGGGCACGGTGTCGGCCCTGATGGCCGACGAGGGCCAGACGGTCGACGTGGGCGCCCCGATCATCTCGGTCCGTACGGGCGACGGCGAGGGCCCGGCCGACGCCGGCCGGGAGGCGCTGGCGGACGACCTGGTGCCGGACGTGGCAGACGGCGCCGAGCCGAAGAAGGAGAAGCGCCAGCCGGTGCTCGTCGGGTACGGCGTGAAGACGTCCGCGACCCGCCGCCGCCCCCGCAAGCCCGCCCCGCCCGCTCCCGCTCCGTCCGCTCCTGTTTCGGCCACCCCGGCTGCCCCGGCCCCGGCCGCGTACGCCCCACCGGCCCCCACGGCCGCCCCGCCCGCCTCGCCCTCTGTGCCCCCTGCGCCCGCGAACGGGCACGCGGCGTCGGCCCGGGTTCAGGTCCTGGCGAAGCCGCCGGTGCGCAAGCTCGCCAGGGACCTCGGCGTCGACCTGACGGCCCTCACCGGCACCGGCCCGCAGGGGTCGATCACCCGGGCCGACGTGGAGGCCGCGGTGGCGGCGCCCGCCCCCGCGACCTCGGTGGCCGCAGGGGTGCGGGAGGAGTACATCCCCGTCAGAGGGGTCAGGAAGGCGACCGCGCAGGCCATGGTGGCCAGCGCGTTCTCGGCTCCGCACGTGACGGAGTGGCTCCAGGTCGACGTGACCGAGACGATGGAGGCCGTACGGCGGCTGCGGACGCTGCCCGAGTTCGCCGAGGTCAAGGTGTCGCCGCTGCTCCTGGTGGCGAAGGCGCTGATCACGGCGGTGAAGCGGCACCCGATGGCGAACGCCTCGTGGACCGGCGAGGAGATCGTGGTCAAGCACTACGTGAACCTCGGCATCGCCGCCGCCACCGACCGCGGCCTCATCGTGCCGAATGTCAAGGACGCCGACGCGATGTCGCTGCCCGGCCTGGCGCGGGCGCTCGGCGAGCTCACCGAGCGGGCGCGGGCGGGGAAGTGCCAGCCGGCCGAGCTGACCGGCGGCACGATCACGATCACCAACGTGGGGGTCTTCGGCGTCGACGCCGGAACGCCGATCCTGAATCCGGGAGAGGTGGCGATCCTCGCCGTCGGGCAGATCAGGGACATGCCCTGGGTGGTCGACGGGCAGCTCGCGGTCCGCAAGGTGACCACGCTGGCGCTGTCGTTCGACCACCGCGTGGTCGACGGCGAGCTCGGTTCGTACGTCCTGCGCGACGTCGGCGCCATGCTGGAAGATCCACTGCGCATGCTCGCCTGGAGCTGACACGCACGAATACGGAAGGGCCGGAAACCGGTGGCGGTCTCCGGCCCTTCCGCTGCCTGCGAGCCGAACGCGACCTGTGCGGCGAGGGCCGGTGCCCTTTTCACACCGTCAAGAAATCGGCACAGTCAGCCGATAAATGTCTACCCGCGTTTCAGATATGACCGAGTACGGCGGTCATCGCCGGAATTGGCATTATGTTTACCGCCTCCCCATAGGGATATCCTCCGAGCGTCACGATCAAGGTCGGGACGTGGCGAAGCTGTGACCCCCCGTTTCTCCTAGAAATCGGCTGTTGTGCCGTGAAGGATCCGGGAGGTCCATTTGCTGGCTAGGTCCGGCATGCGCAGAAAACTCTTCACCGGTGGTGTGGTGGGCGCTGTCGCGTGTGCGATTGGTTTGGGGCCGTTGGTGTTCCCCTCTTTCGCTACTTTCCGCCCGAAGATCGGGGATCTGCCCGTCGTCATCGACTGCGGCCCGGATCGGGTGGGGCCGACCTTGCGGTTGCGGCAGCAGTCGCGAACGGACGGCGACCGCGTGGACGTCACCGTGCTCATCGCCAACACCGGTCGGGAGGACGCGAAGGCGGCGGGTTTCACCGAGGACCTCTCCGGCGTTCCCGGGCAGGCGGTGGTGGGCGAGGCGCAGGCGAGTGGTGGCGCGCTGTCCTTCCACAAGCCGATGCTCAGGTGGACGGGTGACCTCCCGGCCGGTGACAGCGTGACGGTGCGTTACGCGATCAAGAAGCCGGCCAAACAGGCGACCATCCCGATGGTCGACACGACCGCCGGACGGACCTGCCGCGACATGGCCCCGAGCGCCGAAGCCGCCGGCGCTTCCGGCACGGCCATCGGTGAGGCCACCAGTACGGCGGTGCCGGCCGACGCCCAGCCGGTCACCGCCGCCGCCACAGCCCCCACCACGAAAGCCCCGACGCCCGGAGCGACGCCCGGGACCGCTTCCGGTCCCGCGTCGGATGAGGGGATGGCAGCCGAGCGGCGACCGGCCCGGCGCGGGTCGGCCGCCGAGACGGCGACCGCGAGCGGACCCGAGTCGCTGCGCAGGACGTCGAAGGCGCTTCTGGCGCCGGTGCCGTTCTCCCAGCGTTACCTCGGCAACTACCGGGGGGCGGTGACCCGGGTGGCGAACGCGGTGGTCACCTGTTACCCGCCGGCGGTGTCGGATTGTGCGACCCGGCGCAACGGGGTGGGCAACAACAACGTCGCGGCCGCCTATGTCGACGTCGACTCCGACGCCTCGACGTTCGACTCCAGCACGGCGGACCTCACGCTGACAGCCGGCGCCCAGGTGGCGTACGCGCGGCTGTACTGGGGAGGGCGCGGCCAGACCACGACCGACACCCCGGGCCTGCCGGCGAACAACCGCTTCGCGCCCAACATCGCCCAGCGTGGGCAGGTGCTGATCAAGGTGCCGGGAGCGAGCGGCTACCAGACGATCAGCGCGGCGGCCGCGGACGTCGGTGACACCCCCGACAACGTGACCGCGAGCGGGATCGTTTACGGCGCCTCGGCGGACGTGACCTCCCTCGTGGCGGCGGCGGGAGCGGGCACCTACACGGTGGCCAACGTTCAGGCGTCTCAGGGATTCGACAATCTCGGTGCGTTCGGCGGGTGGACGCTGGTGGTGGCCTACCGGGACCCGTCGCTGCCGTTGCGGAACATCGCGGTGTTCGACGGGTTCCTCAACCAGCAGAACAACACGCCCGCCACCACCATCACGTTGTCCGGGTTTCAGACCCCCACGACCGGCCCGGTGAACGTCACTCTGGGCGAGGTGGCTCTCGACGGAGACAACGCCATCGTCGGCGACTCGCTGGCCGTGAAGTCGACGAACGGGCCGCAGACCACGCTCAGCGACGCTCTGCACCCGGCCGACAACTTCTTCAACTCCACGATCGCCACCCTGGGCAGCCAGGTGACGAACCGCAATCCCGCGTACACGAACACGCTGGGGTACGACTCGAGCGTCATCGACGCGTCGTCGGCGTTCCGGAACAACGACACCTCGGCGCAGTTCACCTTCAGCACGGTGGGTGACTCCTACTGGCCGTCGGCCTTCTTCACGCAGATCGACCTGCACCAGGCGAACATCCAGGTGAGCAAGTCCGCTCAGGTGGTCGGGGGCGGGACTCCGGCGCCGGGCTCGACCGTCGAGTACACCCTCACCGCGACCAACACCGGCGACGACAACTCAATCAACACGATCCTGACCGACCCGATCCCGGCCGGAGCCACGTACAGCCCGGGGACGATCGTCGTGGCGTCAGGGCCGAACGCCGGTCCGAAGACCGACGCCGTCGGCGACGACCAGGGCGAGTTCGTCGGCAACCAGGTCCAGGTGCAACTCGGCACGGGCGCGACTCCCTTCGCCGGGGGCACGCTGGCGCCCGGACAGTCGACCTCCGTCACGTTCCGGGTGGTGCTCACACCCGCCTCGGGGGGCACGACGGTGACCAACACCGGGACCGTCGGCTACGCCAGTGCCGACACTCCGACCCAGCCGGGCCAGTCCTCCGGGAGCGGCTCGATCGTCGTCCCCGCGCAGATCTCCTCCCTCGCGTTGCTGAAGACGGCCTCTCCGGGCACGGTGTCGTCGGCCGGTCAGACGGTCACCTACTCGTTCCGGGTCACGAACACCGGCAACACGACGTTGACCGGGGTGAGCGCGGTGGACACGTTGTTCTCGGGCACCGGTACGCCGCCGGTGATCAGCTGCCCGGTCACCACGTTGACGCCCGGGGCGTCCACGACGTGTACGGGGACGTACACGGTGACGCAGGCGGACATCGACGCGGGGACGATCGTGAACACGGCGACGGCTTCGGGCACACCGCCGTTCGGGCCGGCGGTGACGTCGAATCCGTCGACGGCGACGGTGAACGCCCCGCGTAACGCGCAGCTGGCGTTGCAGAAGACGGCGTTCCCGAACACGGTGTCGGCGGCAGGGCGGACGATCACGTATTCGCTGCTGGTCACGAACACCGGCAACACGACGCTGACCGGTGTGACGGCGGCGGACACCGCCTTCTCGGGTACGGGTACGCCGCCGGTGTTCTCGTGTCCGGTGGCGACGCTGGTGCCGGGTGCGTCCACGACGTGTACGGGGACGTATACGGTGACGCAGGCGGACATCGACGCCGGGTCGATCGTGAACACGGCGGTGGCCTCCGGTACGCCGCCGACGGGTCCGGCGATCTCGTCCAATCCGTCCACGGTGACGGTGGCCGCTCCGCGTAACGCGCAGGTGGCGTTGCTGAAGACGGCGTCGCCGAGCACGGTGTCGGCGGCGGGCCAGACCGTGACGTACTCCTACCTGGTCACGAACATCGGGAATACGACGTTGACCGGGGTGAGCGCGGTGGACACGGCGTTCTCCGGCACGGGAACGCCGCCGGTGATCTCGTGTCCGGTGACGACGCTCGTGCCGTCCGCGTCGACGACGTGTACGGGGACCTACACGGTGACGCAGGCGGACATCGACGCGGGGTCGATCGTGAACACGGCGACGGCCTCGGGCACTCCGCCGACGGGCCCGGCCGTGACATCCAGCCCGTCGACGGCGACGGTCAACGCTTCGCGCAACGCGCAGGTGGCCCTGTTGAAGACGGCGTCTCCGGGCACGGTGTCGGCGGCGGGCCAGACCGTGACGTACTCCTACCTGGTCACGAACACCGGTAACACGACGCTGACCGGGGTGAGCGCGGTGGACACGGCGTTCTCGGGCACCGGCACACCACCGGTCATCACCTGTCCGGTGACGAATCTGACACCGGGTGCCTTGACGACGTGTACGGGGACGTACACGGTGACGCAGGCGGACATCGACGCGGGGTCGATCGTGAACACGGCGACGGCCTCGGGCACTCCGCCGACGGGTCCGGCGGTGACGTCGAACCCGTCGACGGCGACGGTCAACGCTTCGCGCAACGCGCAGGTGGCCCTGTTGAAGACGGCGTCTCCGGGCACGGTGTCGGCGGCGGGGCGGACGATCACCTACTCGTTCCTGGTGACGAACACCGGCAACACGACGTTGACCGGGGTGAACGCGGTGGACACGGCGTTCTCGGGTACGGGGACGCCGCCGGTGATCACCTGTCCGGTGACGACGTTGACGCCGTCCGCGTCCACGACATGTACGGGGACGTATGTGACGACCCAGGCGGACATCGACGCGGGGGCGATCGTGAACACCGCGACCGCCTCGGGCACGCCGCCCTCCGGGCCCGCTGTGACGTCCAACCCGTCCACCGCGACGGTCACCGCTCCGTCGACTTCACAACTGGCACTGCTGAAGACGGCGTCTCCGGGCACGGTGTCGGCCGCGGGCCAGACGGTGACGTACTCCTTCCTGGTGACGAACACGGGGAACACGACGCTGACCGGCGTGACGGCGGAGGACACGTCGTTCTCGGGCACCGGTACACCGCCGGTGATCACCTGCCCGGTCACCACGTTGACACCGGCCGCTTCCACGACATGTACGGGGTCGTACACGGTGACCCAGGCGGACATCGACGCGGGGGCGGTCGTGAACACGGCGACCGCCTCGGGCACGCCACCGACCGGCCCGGCGGTCACGTCCAACCCGTCGACGGCGACGGTGAACGCTCCGCGTAACGCGCAACTGGCGTTGCAGAAGACGGCGTTCCCGAACACCGTGTCGGTGACCGGGCGGACGATCGTGTACTCCCTGCTGGTGACGAACACGGGCAACGCGACGCTGACCGGCGTGACGGCGGTGGACACGTCGTTCTCCGGTTCGGGGACGCCGCCGGTGTTCTCGTGTCCGGTGTCGACGCTGGCGCCGGGTGCGTCCACGACGTGTACGGGGACGTATGTGACGACGCAGGCGGACATCGACGCGGGGGCGATCGTGAACACGGCGGTGGCGTCGGGGACGCCGCCGTCAGGTCCGGCGATCTCCTCGAATCCGTCGACGGCGACGGTGACCGCTCCGCGTAACGCCCAGTTGGCGTTGCAGAAGACGGCGTCCCCGACGACGGTGTCGGCGGCCGGTCAGACGGTGGCGTACTCCTACCTGGTGACGAACACGGGGAACACGACGTTGACCGGTGTGACGGCGGCGGACACATCGTTCTCGGGCTCGGGTACGCCGCCGGTGATCACCTGTCCGGTGACGACGCTGACGCCGTCCGCGTCCACGACGTGTTCGGGGTCGTACACGGTGACGCAGGCGGACATCGACGCGGGGGCGATCGTGAACACGGCGACCGCCTCGGGCGCTCCGCCGACGGGTCCCGCCGTCACATCGAACCCGTCCACCGCGACGGTGACCAGCGCTGCGGCTCCAGGCCTGGCGTTGCAGAAGACGCCCTCTCAGACGAGCGTGCCTGTGGCGGGACGGACGATCGTCTACTCCTACCACATCACGAACACCGGCAACACGACGTTGACCGGGGTGACGGCGACGGACACGTCGTTCTCGGGCACGGGCACGCCGCCGGTGATCACCTGCCCGGTGAGCACGCTGACGCCGGGCGCGACGACCACGTGTACGGGGCCGTACACCGTGACGCAGGCGGACATCGACGCGGGGTCGATCGTGAACACGGCGGTGGCCACGGGGAATCCGCCGTCGGGTCCGGCCGTCACGTCGAACCCGTCGACGGCGACGGTCACCGCTCCGCGTGACGCGCAGCTGGCGTTGCTGAAGACGGCCTTCCCGAGCAGCATGTCCGAGGCGGGTCAGGTCATCACCTACTCGTTCCGGGTCACGAACACCGGCAACACGACGCTGACCGGGGTGAACGCGGTGGACACGGCGTTCTCCGGTTCGGGCACGCCGCCAGTGATCACCTGCCCGGTGACGACGCTGGTGCCGGCCGCCTCGACGACATGTACGGGGACGTACACGGTGACGCAGGCGGACATCGACGCGGGGGCGATCGTGAACACGGCGGTGGCCACGGGGAATCCGCCGTCGGGTCCGGCCGTCACGTCGAACCCGTCCACGGCGACGGTGAGCAGCACCGCGGCTCCCGGTCTGTCGTTGCTGAAGACGGCGTTCCCTACCACGGTGTTCGTGGCGGGACGGACGGTGGTCTACTCGTTCGCGATCGTCAACACGGGGGACGTCACGCTGACCGGGGTGACGGTCGCGGACACCGCCTTCTCGGGCACCGGGACGCCACCAGTGATCACCTGCCCGGTGACGACGCTGGCGCCCGACGAGTCCACGACCTGTACGGGGACCTACACGGCGACGCAGGCGGACATCGACGCCGGGTCGATCGTGAACACCGCGGTGGCCACGGGGACGCCGCCGACGGGTCCGGCGGTGTCGTCGAATCCGTCGACGGCGACGGTGAACACCCCGCCCGACCCGCAGGTGGCGTTGCTGAAGACGGCGTCGCCGAGCACGGTGACGGCCGCGGGCCAGACGGTGACGTACTCCTACCTGGTCACGAACACGGGCAACACGACGCTGACGGGGGTGAGCGCGGTGGACACGGCGTTCTCGGGCTCCGGGACGCCGCCGGTGATCACATGTCCGGTGACGACGCTGGTGCCGACCGCGTCGACGACGTGTACGGGGACCTACACGGTGACACAGGCCGACATCGACGCCGGTTCGGTCGTGAACACGGCGACGGCCTCGGGTACGCCTCCGACTGGGCCGGCCGTGACGTCGAGCCCGTCGACGGCGACGGTGAACGCTCCGCGTAACGCGCAGCTGGCGTTGCAGAAGACGCCGTCCCAGACGAGCGTGCCGGCGGCGGGGCGGGTCATCGTCTACTCGTACCACGTCACGAACACCGGCAACACGACGCTGACCGGGGTGACGGCGACGGACACGTTCTTCTCGGGCACCGGGACGCCGCCGGTGATCACCTGCCCGGTGACGACGCTGGTGCCGACCGCCTCGACGACCTGTACGGGGTCGTACACGGTGACGCAGGCGGACATCGACGCGGGGTCGATCGTGAACACGGCGGTGGCCACCGGCACACCGCCGACGGGCCCGGCCGTGGCGTCCAACCCGTCCACCGCGACGGTCATCGCGCCGCCGACTCCGCAGGTGGTGTTGCAGAAGACGGCCAACCCGAGCACGGTGTCGTCGGCCGGTCAGACGGTCACGTACTCGTATCTCGTCACGAACGTCGGGAACACGACGCTGACCGGGGTGACGGCGGTGGACACGTCGTTCTCCGGTACGGGGACGCCGCCCGTGATCACGTGCCCGGTGACGACGCTGGCGCCGCAGACGTCCACGACGTGTACGGGGTCGTACACGGTGACGCAGGCGGACATCGACGCGGGGTCGATCGTGAACACCGCGACCGCCTCGGGCACGCCGCCCGAGGGCCCGGCGGTGACGTCCAACCCGTCCACCGCGACGGTGACCAGCGCAGCGGCTCCCGGCCTGGCGCTGCAGAAGACGGCGTTCCCGAGCACGATTCCGGCGGCGGGACGGACGATCACCTACTCGTTCGCGATCGTCAACACGGGGGACACCACGCTGACCGGGGTGACGGCGGTGGACACGTTCTTCTCGGGCACGGGTACGCCGCCGGTGGTCACGTGTCCGGTGACGACCCTGGCCCCCGACGCCTCGACGACGTGTACGGGGACGTACGTGACGACGCAGGCGGACATCGACGCGGGGTCGGTCGTGAACACGGCGGTGGCCTCGGGTACGCCGCCGACCGGTCCGGCGGTCGACTCGAATCCGTCCACGGCGACGGTGACCGCTCCGGCGAGCTCGCAACTTGCGCTGCAGAAGACGGCGTCGCCGAGCGCGGTGACGGCCGCGGGTCAGACGATCACGTACTCCTACCTGGTGAGCAACACCGGCAACACGACGCTGACCGGCGTCACGGCGGTGGACACGGCCTTCTCCGGCACCGGGACACCGCCGGCGATCTCGTGTCCGGTGACGACGCTCGTGCCGTCCGCTTCGACGACGTGTACGGGGACATACACGGTGACCCAGGCGGACATCGACGCGGGGTCGGTCGTGAACACGGCGACGGCCTCGGGCACGCCGCCGACGGGCCCGGCCGTGACGTCGAACCCGTCGACCGCCACGGTGAACGCTCCGGCGAGCTCGCAACTGGCGCTGCTGAAGACGGCGTCGCCGAGCACGGTGACGGCCGCGGGTCAGACGGTCACGTACTCCTATCTGGTGACGAACACCGGGAACACGACGTTGACCGGGGTGACGGCGGTGGACACGGCTTTTTCGGGCACGGGTACGCCGCCGGCGATCACGTGCCCGCTGACGACCCTGGCGCCCGACGCGTCCACGACGTGTACGGGGACGTACACGGTGACACAAGCGGACATCGACGCCGGGTCGGTCGTGAACACGGCGGTGGCGTCGGGGACGCCGCCGGAAGGTCCGGCGGTGTCGTCGGATCCGTCGACGGCGACGGTGAACGCTCCGCGTGACGCGCAGCTCGTGTTGGAGAAGACGCCGTCCCAGACCAGGGTGTCGTCCGCGGGCCGGTCGATCACCTACTCGTACCGCATCACGAACACGGGCAACACGACGCTGACCGGGGTGACGGCGACGGACACGTTCTTCTCGGGTACGGGGGCACCACCGGTGGTCACGTGTCCGGTGACGACGCTGGTGCCGCAGGCGACGACCACCTGTACGGGCACCTACGTGACGACGCAGGCGGACATCGACGCCGGCGAGATCGTGAACACGGCGGTGGCGTCCGGCGCACCACCGAGCGGTCCGGCCGTGACGTCCAACCCCTCCACCGCGACGGTGATCGCACCGCCTGAACCGCAACTTGCGCTGCTGAAGACGGCGTCGCCGAGTGCGGTGACGGCCGCCGGCCAGACGGTGACGTACTCTTATCTGGTCACCAACACGGGCAACACTACCTTGACCACCCTGAACGTGGTTGACACCGCCTTCTCCGGCAGGGGGGCGCCGCCCGTGGTCACCTGCCCGGTGACGACGCTTGCACCGCAGACGTCCACGACATGTACGGCGACCTACACGGTGACGCAGGCGGACATCGACGCGGGTTCGATCGTGAACACCGCGACGGCCACCGGGACGCCGCCGGAGGGCCCGGCGGTGACGTCCAACCCGTCGACGGCGACGGTGACCGCGCAGGTCGCTCCCGGCATCGCTCTGCTGAAGACCGCGTCTCCGTCGTCGGTGGCGACGGCGGGCCAGGTCGTGACGTACTCCTATCAGGTCACCAACACGGGCAACGCGACGCTGGCCGATGTGAGCGTGGCCGACCTGTCCTTCTCCGGCACCGGACTACCGCGGGCGATCCTGTGTCCGGTGACGACGCTGGTGCCGCAGGCGTCCACGACGTGTACGGGGACATACACGGTGACGCAGGCGGACATCGACGCGGGGTCGATCGTGAACACGGCGACGGCCTCCGGGACGCCGCCGTCCGGCCCGGCCGTGACGTCCAACCCGTCCACCGCCACAGTCGTCGCGACGCCCATCCCGGGACTGACCGTGAACAAGACGGCCGACCCGGTCACGGTGACGAGGACCGGCCAGGCGGTGACGTACTCTCACCTGGTCACGAACGTGGGGAACGTCACCCTCACCGGCCTGAACGTCCGGAACACGGCCTTCTCGGGTAAGGGGACGCCGCCGGTGGTCACATGTCCGGTGACGACGCTGGCGCCGGGTGCGTCGACGACGTGTACGGGGACGTACACGGTGGTGCAGGCGGACATCGACGACGGGAACATCGTGAACACGGCGACAGCCTCCGGTACGCCGCCGGAGGGTCCGGCCGTCGACTCGAACCCGTCCACGGCGACGGTGACCGTGCAGGCCGACAACCAGATCGCCCTGTCGAAGACGGCGTCTCCGTCGACGGTGTCGGCGGCGGGCCAGGTCGTGACGTACTCCCTCCTGGTCACGAACATCGGGAACACGACGCTGACCGGGGTGTCGGCGGCGGACACGTTCTTCTCGGGTTCGGGTACGCCGCCGGTGATCACGTGTCCGGTGTCGTCGCTGGCGCCGGGAGTGTCGACGACGTGTACCGGGTCGTACGCGGTGACGCAGGCGGACATCGACGCCGGGTCGATCGTGAACACGGCCGTGGCCACAGGGACGCCGCCATCGGGTCCCGCCGTGGGCTCGGACCCGTCCACCGCGACGGTGACGGCCACCTCGGCGCCGGCTCTGACGCTGACGAAGTCGGCGAGTCCGGCCACGGTGAGAGCGGCGGGTGAGGTCGTCACGTACTCGTACCTGGTGACTAACACGGGGAATGTCGCGCTGCGCGGGATTACGGCGGTGGACACGGCGTTCTCGGGTAAGGGGACGCCGCCGGTGGTGAGATGTCCGGTGTCGTCGCTGGCACCGGGTGCGTCGACGACGTGTACGGGGACGTACACGCTGATCCAGGCGGACATCGACGACGGCAACATCGTGAACACCGCGGTGGCGTCGGGGACGCCGCCGGAGGGTCCTGCCGTCGACTCGAACCCGTCCACCGCGACGGTGACCGTGTCGCCTGATCCTGAGCTGAGCATCGTGAAGTCGGCCGACCCGACCACGGTGTCGAAGGCGGGTCAGGTGGTGACGTACTCCTACCTGGTCACCAACATCGGTGACGTCACCTTCCACGACATCACGGTGGTGGACACGTCGTTCTCCGGTACGGGGAGGCCGCCGATGATCGAGTGCCCGGCCACGTCGCTGGCGCCGGGGATCTCGATGACGTGCAAGGCGACGTACGTGGTGACGCAGGCGGACATCGACGCCGGGTCGATCGTGGACACGGCGACGGCGTCCGGGTTCCCGCCGGAGGGTCCGGCGAGGACGTCTGATCCGTCCACGGCGACGGTCAGGGTGGCGTCGGATCCGGGGCTGGATCTGGTGAAGTCGGCCGATCCGTCGACGGTGTCGAAGGCGGGTGAGAAGGTGACGTACTCCTATCGGGTCACCAACACCGGCAACGTCACGCTGGACGACATCACGGTGGTGGACACGTCGTTCTCCGGCACGGGAAGGCCGCCGGTCGTCACCTGTCCGGCGAGGTCGCTGGCACCAGGCAAGTCGATGACGTGCACGGGGACCTACACGGTCACCCAGGCGGACATCGACGCCGGCGCGATCGTGAACCGGGCGAAGGTGCGGGGGATGCCGCCGTGGGGGCTGGGGGTGTACTCCGATCCGTCCGCGGCGACGGTGGACGTGCTCGCCGATCCTGAGCTGAGCCTGGTGAAGTCGGCCGACCCGGCGACGGTGACATGGGCGGGTCAGCAGGTGACGTACTCGTTCGAGGTCACCAACACCGGCGGCGTCACGCTGAGCGATCTACGGGTCCACGAGGAGGAGTTCTCGGGGGCCGGGAGCCTGTCGAAGGTGTCCTGCCCGGAGACGTCGCTGGCGCCGGAGGAGTCGACCATCTGCACGGGCACGTACACGGTCACGCAGGCCGACATCGACGCGGGGTCGATCGTGAACACCGCCGTGGCGGTGGGTACGGCGGCGTCGGTGGAAGGCGCGGTGCGCTCCAACCGGTCCACGACGACGGTGACCGCGGTCCTGGCGCCGGGGCTGACCCTGGTGAAGTCGGCCGACCCGGCCACGGTCTCGGGAGTGGGCCAGGAGGTGACGTACTCGTTCGCGGTCGCCAACACCGGCAACGTCACGGTCAGCGGCCTGGTGGTCGACGAGGTGGAGTTCTCGGGGACCGGGACGCTGTCCGCGGTGACCTGCCCGGTGACCACTCTCGCGCCGGGGCGGTGGACCACCTGCGTGGGCACCTACGCCACCACCCAGGATGATGCGAGCGCGGGGTCGGTCGTGAACACCGCCGTGGCGGCGGGCGCGATCCCGTCCGGGCAGATCGTGGGCTCCAACGCGTCGACCACCACGGTACGGGTGATCTGGGCGGTGCCGTTGACGCCGAGGTTCACCTGCCCGCGGAACAGGTGGCTGGGCAACGTCGCCAACTACGGGTTCACGGTGTTCAACAACACACCGGCCACGACCGAGACCAGCGTGACCAACGACCTGTCGGGGATCCTGGACGACGCCAGGTTCCTGGGCGGCAAGGCCAGCGACGGCGCGTTGTCGAACACGCCCACGGCCCTGACCTGGAAGGGGAAGCTGAAGCCCTACCAGAAGGCGCTGATCACCTACGCGGTGCAGCTCGCCAAGCCGTCCGGTGACCGCAAGCTGGTCAATAACCTGGTCGGCCCGGCACCCGCCGGCGGGGTGCAGGTCTCACCGGTCCGCGCACCGCAGACCGGCACCTGCCAGGGCGCGAACTCCGCCCGCCCGATCGCCCGCCCAATGGCTCACCCGATCGCCCGCCCGATGGTCGCCAACCCGGCCCATCCCGGCCGGAAACACCACGGCCGTGGCAGCGGCAGCCCGAAAGCGGTGAAGGCCGTCAACCGGCCGGCCCGGCGACGGCTGTAAGGCATCACAACCAAGGTCCGCCTCCCCTCACGGGGAGGCGGACCTTCGCCATGAGAAGGCGCCATGAGAAGGGCCGTAAAAATCAACGCCAAAAAGGCTCAAGGAAAACCGGGCGAGCGGGTGAACCGCCTTTTGGCAATGCGCGGTGTGATATCCGTTGTTCGTCGCCGGCTCTGCACACGCCGGAATGAACGGCATGGCTGACAAAAATTCGAATACCCCAAATCCACCGATACTGCGGGAGTCGTCAATGAGCATGCGAATAACGGCACCTTCGGCGGTGCGCTCCCTCGCGCTGGCGGTCCTCGCCGCCACGGCGGTCGCCGGCTGTGGTGCGGGCGGGCACGCCACGCCCCAGACGTCCGCCGCGGCGCACAAGCAGCCCGCCCCGGAGGCGTCCGCCGCGAAGGTCGTGGCCAATCCCCTCCCGACGAAGGTCGCGAACGAGCCGAGCGTCCGGGAGAACGTCGTGCAGACCAAGTGCGCGTCCGTCCCGGGTGGCTGGGGTGCGGAGGGAACGGCGAAGAACCCCGGCAAGAAGGCCGTCACCTACAAGATCGTCGTCTACTTCACCACGAAGAAGGCGACCACGCTCGACTTCGCCCAGGCACGCGTGACGGTTCCGCCGGGCAAGACGGTTCCCTGGAAGGCGTCAAAGCACTTCCACACCGAGGGCGAGATGCTCTGCCCCATGCCCGGCATCAGCGTCGAGACCTGAGCCGACCCGGGGCGTACAAGCCGTCTGCAAGATCGCAACCAGTGACACTCAAGCACGGGTTCCTAGCCTCCCTACCGTGATTCGTGGAGACCACGGCCCGCTCGCGACGCGAGACGGGGGAGCGGCGACGATCGCCGGGTTCACCGCCGTACTCGCCGAGGGCGCGGACATCCTGCGCGCCCTGAGCCGTCGTGCCACGCCTCTCTCCGAGGCGGGGAAGGCGATCGAGGAGTGGGCCGGTCGCCATCCCGGCGCCCGCCCCCGCCTCGTCCCGGGCGACCGCGACGAGTACCGCCTGCTGCTGCGCCATCCCGACGGCGGGGTGGTGGCGCTGTCGGTGCCCCGAGGCGAGCGACCTCGGCCGGACGGGCCGGACGAGGTCGCCGAGCGGTGCCTCCCTCCGCGTGAGCTCGTGGAGGACGTCGAGCCGCTGGAGGACGGCGACCTGCGGGAGGCCGTGGCGGAGCTTCGCGCCCGGCGCGGCCTGCACGACCGGGCCGCCACGCTCGCCTGGCTGGCCGAGACGCCGTGGTCCGGGGAGCAGTTCGAGGCGCTCGTCGCCGGAATCGCGCGGCGGCGCCGCTTCCGGCGGCGCAAACAGGCCGAGCTCGGGCCGGGCCACCTCGCCTCCCACCGCGCCGACTTCGACCGCGTACGCGCCCTGTGGGTGACGGGCTCGGAACCGGTGAACGGCGAGCTGCTCCGCGGCGTCACCGCCTTGACCGGCTACCGGCAGGCCGTGGTGACGGTGGGCGAGCGGTGGGCCGGGGAGCTGCCCGCGCCGCTGCGCCACGCCGGTCTCGACACGCTGGTGGGCCCGGTCCCGTACGGCGACGGTTATCTGACCGGCGTCGTGCTGGAGCGCCGGGCGGCACGGGACGATCCGGAGACGCTGGCGGCGGCGGGCGAGGCCGCCTTCGGCGAGTGGCTCGTGGCACGGCGCGGCCGGGCCTCCGTCGAGTGTCACTGGCTCTGACGTCCGCACCGTCGGAGACGGCGGGGGCGCGGGAGATCGTCAGGCACGGGGGATGAGAGGATGAGCGCCGTGAAGAGCGCGGTCACCGGGCCGCGTGCGTCCCGTCCCAGGGAGAGTGCATGTTCCGCCACATCGTGCTGCTGAAGTGGACCGACGACGCCACCGAGGAGCAGGGCGCGGAGGTGGAAAGGCGGCTCAACGAGCTGCCGGGCGTCATCCCCGAGATCCGGAGCTACCAGATCGGCCCGGACGCGGGCGTCAACCAGGGCAACTTCTCCTTCGCCGTGACGGCCCTCTTCGACTCCCCGGAGGACTACGTCGTCTACCGGGACCACCCGGCCCACCTGGCGGTGGTCGAGGAGTGCATCGCGCCGATCCTCGCCGCCCGCACGGCCGTGCAGTACGCAGTCTGATCCGGGGCAACGCGCCCCGGGCACGGAACGACCGAGGGCGAGCGGACAGCGCCGCTCGTCCCGCCGTTCGCGCACGTGCCCTGCCGGACGATCACCGATGCCAGGCGGTGACAGGTCCGTACTGTGCCGCTTGCTGAAATCTCGTTCCGCCGCACACTTTCACCCTCTTCTCTGTGTGGGATCAAGGCCGCGCCCGATAACGATTCAGATACGCGAAGTCCGTTCGCAAATGTGAACACACTCTGACCTGGGCCGCTGACTGGCGCTTCCTCGCCCTGCGGCTGTGACCTGCGTACCCGCCATTGACCGCGGCGGGAAGGCGAGCGCATCGTTACGGAGCCAGGCGGTTGCCGGAACGGAGTGCCGCGCGTTCAGCCGGAGGTTCGACGCGCGTGAACCACGTGGACTGGTATGTTCTCGGCGGCTACTTCGTCGTGATGGTGGCGATCGGCATCTACTCGCACCGCCGCATCGGCGACATCAGCGACTTCTTCACGGCCGGCGGCAAGATGCCCTGGTGGCTGGCCGGCATCTCGCACCACATGTCCGGCTACAGCGCCGTCATGTTCACCGGGTACGCCGGGGTCGCCTACCTGTACGGCGTCACCTCCTACGTCACCTGGGCCTTCCCGATCGCGATCGGCATCGCCGTCGGTTCGGTGCTGTTCGCGCCGCGGCTGAACCGGATCCGGTCGAGGCTCAAGGTCAGCTCGCCGCTGGAGTTCCTCGCGAGGCGCTACAACGTGCCGACGCAGCAGGCGCTCGCGTGGTCCGGCGGCCTGCTCAAGATTGTGGACGTCGGCGCCAAGTGGGCCGCGATCGCCACGTTGCTGTCCACGTTCACCGGCCTGTCGCTCAACCAGGGCATCCTCCTCACCGGCGCTGTCACCGCGGTCTACTGCACGGTCGGCGGCCTGTGGGCCGACGCGCTCACCGACTTCGGGCAGTTCGTCATCCAGTTGCTCGCCGGCGTCGTCATGCTGGTCGCCGTCCTGGGGAAGCTCGGCGGCGTCGACGCGATCGGCGGCATGTGGGACCGGCTCCCGGCCGGGCACGCGCAGCCGCTCAACGGGCCGTTCACCGTGACGTTCCTGCTGGCGTTCCTGTTCATCAAGACGTTCGAGTACAACGGCGGCATGTGGAACCAGGCCCAGCGCTACATGGCGGCGCCGACGCCGGGGCAGGCGGCCCGGGGCGCCCGGCTGTCGGCCGCGCTGTGGGCGGTCTGGCCGCTCCTGCTGTTCTTCCCGATGTGGGCCGCGCCGCTGCTGGTCCACGCGAACAAGCCCGACGCCAGTGACTCCTACGCGCTGCTGACCACCCAGCTCATCCCGCACGGCCTGCTGGGCCTGGTGATCGCCGGTTTCTTCTCGCACACGATGGCGATGGCGTCCTCGGACGCCAACGCGATCGCCTCGGTCTTCACCCGCGACGTGATCCCGGTGCTGTCCCGGGCGGCGCGCGCCTGGGACACCCGGGCCGGCCTGATCGCGGCCCGGGTCACCACGGTCGCGTTCATCGCGTTGTCGATGACCGTGGCGACCCAGGTCAACAGCCCGGTGCTGAAGGACATCATCACGGTCGTCATCAAGTGGGTGGCCGGGCTCATCGGCCCGATCTCGATCCCGCTGCTGCTCGGCATGCTGCCGGCGTTCCGCCGGTCCGGGCCGACGGCCGCACTGGTCTCGTGGGCCGCCGGCCTGTTCGTCTTCTGGCTCACCAACTACGGCGTGAGCGGCGTCTCGACCGCCGTGGCGACGGCCGCGCCGGTGGCCACCTCGCTGGTGCTCTTCACGGTCATCGGCTTCCTCCGCCCGGAGAACACCCCCGAGCGGGAGGAACTGCTCGCCACCGTCAACACCGACGCGACCGCCGCATCCTAGAAGGAGCTCTCGGGCAGGTCCATGAGGTCCTGCCCGGTCGCGGCGAGCACGCGGCGCTCGGCGGCCAGGCGGGGCAGCACGGTCTGGGCGAAGAACGCGGCCGCCCCGACCTTGCCCGTGTAGAAGTCCTTGTCCTGCTCCGACCCGGACAGCGCGTTCAGCGCGACCTCGGCCTGGCGCAGCAGCAGCCAGCCGAGGACCAGGTCGCCGAGCGCCATCAGGAACCGGGTCGTGTTGAGCCCGACCTTGTAGACCTCGCGCGGCGTCTCCATCGAGGAGATCGCCCAGCCGGCCAACGTGTCGGCCATCGCCTTGACCTCGTCGGCCGCCTCGTCGAGCAGCGCCCGCTCGACCTTGAGCCGCCCGTTGCCCGCCCCGGAGGCGGCGAACGCCTTGATCTCGCCGAGCAGCGACCCCAGCGCCGCGCCCTGGTTCCGCAGGACCTTGCGGAAGAACAGGTCCTGGCCCTGGATCGCGGTCGTGCCCTCGTACAGCGAGTCGATCTTCGAGTCGCGGATGTACTGCTCGATCGGGTAGTCCTGCAGGAAGCCCGAGCCGCCGAGCGTCTGCAGCGAGCGCGCGAGCAGCTCGTACGACCGCTCGGAGCCGACGCCCTTGACAAGCGGGAGCAGCAGGTCGTTGAGCGCCTCGGCGGCTTCGTCGCGGCGGCCCTCGAACTCCGCGATCTGGATCTGGTCCTGGATCGTCGCCGTGTAGAGCACCAGCGCCCGCATGGCCTCGGCGTACGACTTCTGCAGCATGAGCTCGCGGCGTACGTCGGGGTGGTGGGTGATCGGCACGCGCGGCGCGGTCTTGTCGCCGGCGCGGGTGAGGTCGGCGCCCTGGAGGCGGTTCTTGGCGAACTCCAGCGCGTTCAGGTAGCCGGTGGAGAGCGTGGCGATGGCCTTGGCGCCCACCATCATGCGGGCGTTCTCGATGATCATGAACATCTGCCGGATGCCGTCGTGCGCGTCGCCGACCAGGTAGCCGATCGCCGGGTGCTTCTCGCCGAGGGTGAGCTCGCAGGTCGTGGAGACCTTGAGGCCCATCTTCTTCTCGACGTTGGTGACGTAGACGCCGTTGCGCTCGCCGAGCTCGCCGGTCTCGACGTCGACCAGGAACTTCGGCACGAGGAACATCGACAGGCCCTTGGTGCCGGGCTTGGCGCCCTCGGGACGGGCCAGCACCAGGTGGAAGATGTTCTCGGCCATGTCGTGCTCGCCGCTGGTGATGAAGCGCTTCACGCCCTCGATGTGCCAGGTGCCGTCGGGCTGCGCGATCGCCTTCGTGCGGCCGGCTCCGACGTCGGAGCCCGCGTCGGGCTCGGTCAGGACCATCGTCGCGCCCCAGTGCCGCTCGACGGCGATCTCGGCGAACCGCTTCTGCTCGGGGGTGCCGAGCTCGAACAGCAGGCGGGCGAACGCCGGGCCGCAGGCGAACATCCACACGGCGGGGTTGGCCCCGAGCACCATCTCGGCCATCGCCCACACGAGGCTGCGCGGAGCGGGCGTGCCGCCCAGCTCCGGCTGCAGCTCCAGGCGCCACCACTCGGCGTCCACCCAGGCCTGGTACGACCGCTTGAAGCTCTCCGGCATGGTCACGTCGTGGGTGGCCGGGTCGAAGACGGGCGGGTGACGGTCGGCGTCCTCGAAGGAGTCGGCGATCGGCCCGGTGGCCAGCCGGTTCACCTCGTCCAGCACGCTGCGGGCGGTGTCCTCGTCGACCTCGGCGAAGGGGCCGGTACCGAGGATCTCCCTGCGCCCGAACACCTCGAAGAGGTTGAACTCCAGGTCGCGGAGGTTGCTCTTGTAGTGACCCATCTGTGTGCGCTCCTAGAACCGAACCCGGGGGTAACGTACTGGTCGGTAACTCTAGCCCGAATGCTACCCGTCGGTAACCCGGCATATCCATGGCCTCCACCACAGATCGCGCGAATCTTCCCGCACAACAGATATGTTGGGGTTGTGAGGGGCGCGGCTCGCGGTCCTCCCGGACGAGGTGCCTGCCGTACCCGGAGCGGCGAAGACGGCGGGCGAAGGGATATGAACCAGCTTCTGCAGATCGCCGGCGCCGTACTCGTCCTCGGCGCGTTCCTGCTCTCCCAGTTGAACGTCCTGGACGGCCGGTCGAAGATCTACCTCACGCTCAACCTCGTCGGCTCGGCGGTGCTCGCATGGCTCGCGTACGCGGACGCCGACTGGGGGTTCCTGCTGCTGGAGGGGGTGTGGGCCGTGGTCTCCGCGGCCGGCCTCGTCCGATCGCTCCGGCCGCGGCGGATGGTCACATAACCGGCTTGACACCTTTGATGGTGTCGCGGTTGGGTGGGCGCATGCTTGAGATCCACACGGTGACTTTCGACTGCGCCCGGCCGTACGAGCTGGCCCAGTGGTGGAGCGAGGCCCTGGGCTGGCCGCTCGCCGACTCCGAGCCCGAAGACGACGAGGTCATGCTGGACCGCCCGGACGGTCCTCCGCATCTGCTTTTCATCCGGGTGCCCGAGGGCAAGACGGTCAAGAACCGGATCCACATCGACGTCAACCCGACCGGTGACGGCACCCGCGACCAGCAGGTCGAGCGGCTGCTCGCGCTCGGGGCCAAGCCGTACGAGGACCACCGCACCCCTGAGGGCACGGGCTGGGTCACGCTGCTCGACCCCGAGGGCAACGAACTCTGCGTGTGCCGCAGCGCGGCGGAGCGGGAGTCCTGAGACTCAGGCGCCCTTGGCCCGGTTCCGCATGGAGAGCGTGAAGACGGCGGTGACCAGCAGCACGAGCAGGCCGCCCCACAGCGCGTCCCAGGCCGCGCCGAAGACGCCCTCGCGGTCGATCACGAGCTGTACGGGATACATCAGGGCCGCCGCGCCGAGCCCCGGGTAGAGCGAGAAGCGCCAGGGGTGCCGCAACGCCCAGTGGCGGGCCTGCCGGGTCACCCGGTCGCCCACGTTCGGCTTGGAGATCGAGCCGATCCCCGCGACGAGGGCGAACAGGGTGATCCCCGAGCACAGCGCCCAGGTCAGGTCCGCCGGTCCGGGCAGGATGACGCCCAGGATGAAGCTCGTGGCGGCGACCGCCCCGCCGGCCGTCGCCGCGGCTCGCCAGGGGGCGCCGCGCAGGGCCGCGCCGGCCAGGGACATCTCGTCCATTCGGGTGAGTTCGTTCATGGTTACAGCGTGCCTGTCCAGGCCGTCCGGCGGCATCGGGGAAGTCCCTGAACAGCCCCTGACGCCCCCTGGACAGGTCCCCCGGAACCCCTATCCCTCCAGTGCCGTTCCCTCCGGCAGCGGGGCGACGTCGACGAAGTTGTCGTGGTAGACCGCGCCCCGGCCCATGTCGGCGTCGCGTTCGTCGACCACCGCGTTGGGATTGGCCCCGGCCGCGTGCTTCGGCCAGTGGCCCTTGGGCGCGGCCACCACCCCCGCCGCGACCCGGTCGCTGACCTCGACGTACGCCCGGAACTCCCCGTTGCCGTTGAAGACGCGGGCGGGCCGCCCGTCCACGAGATTGCGCGACGCCGCGTCGGCCGGGTTGACCAGCACGCGCGGGCCCTTCGACCGCCTGCGCAGTTCGGGGTTGTTGCCGAAAATCGTGTTCAGGAACGTGTGTGACGCCGGAGTGACCAGCACGAGCGGGTACGGCCGGTCGGCCGGAGCCGTACGGGCCGTCAGCGAGGGAACGTACCCCGCGACGCGCGGCAGCCCGGCGGCCTCGGCCCGCTCCGAGGCGAACTCCAGCCGGCCGCTCGGCGTCGGGAAGCCGCCGGTGAACGGCACGAACGGGTCGGCCGCCGGCAGCCGCGCCCAGCCCTGCTTGCGGATCTCCTCCAGCGGGATCCCGGCCTGGGCGAGCGTCTGCCCGGCGAGTTCGAGGTCGGTGTCGTACAGGGACGGCTCGGTCAGGCCCATCTGCCGGGCGAGCCGGCGGAACGTCTCGGTCGTGGACAGGCACTCGCCCGGCGGCGCGACGGCGGGCTCGTTCCACACCATGTACATGTGCCCGTAGCCGTGGTGCACGTCCAGGTGCTCGATCTGCATGGTCGCGGGCAGCACGTAGTCGGCGTAGTCGGCCGTGTCGGTGGGGAACTGCTCCATCACCACCGTGAACAGGTCCTCCCGCGCCAGCGCCGCCCTGATCCGGTTCTGGTCGGAGGTCGAGCCGAGCGGGTTGGCCGCGTAGACCCACAGGCACTTGACCGACTCGTCCAGCCCGTCGGCCAGCCGGGTCATCGTGAGCGTGCGCACCGGGTGGGGGAGCAGGTCGTCGCGCGGGTCGGGGCCCGCGGGCGCGTACGCCGAGGTGGAGTAGGCCACCCCGCCGCCCGGGTGCCGCCAGTCGCCGGTCACGCCCGGGATGCAGGCGATCGTCCGCATCGCGGTGCCGCCGCCCTCGTGCCGCTGGATGCCCATCGTGGCCCGGATGCCGGTCGGCCGCGTGTGCGCGAGCCGTACGCCGAGGGCCCTGATCCGCTCCTCGGGCAGCCCGGTGATCTCCGCGACGAGAGCCGGGGGATGCCTGCGGATCTCCGCCTCGAACTCGTCCCAGCCGGTCGTGTGCTCCTCGATGTACGCGCGGTCCTCGGCGCCCTCCTCCAGCACGACGTGCAGCAGGGCGAGCGCGAGCGCGGCGTCCGTGCCGGGCCGGATGGGCAGGTGCTCGTCCGCCTGGTCGGCCGTGCGCGTGCGAACCGGGTCGATCGCGACGACGTACGCCCCGGCGGCCCGGGCGTCCTGGACGAACTTCCACATGTGGTGCCCGCTGGTCAGCGTGTTGGTGCCCCACAGCAGGATCAGCCGCGACTGGGCGAACGTCTCCGGGTCCATGCCGCCGGGGGTCCCGTTGACGTACCGCAGGCCGTCGTTGCCCGCCCGCGCGCAGATGTTGAGGTCGTGCCGGGACGCGCCGAGGATGTTCCAGAACCGCCGCCCGGCCTGCCCCGTCTCGCCCTGGACGTACCCGAGCGTCCCGGTGCCCTGGTACGGCCAGATCGCCTCGCCGCCGTGCTCCTCGACGATCGATGTCAGCCTCGCCGCGATCTCCGCCAGCGCCTGGTCCAGGGGGACGCGCTCGAACCGGCCGGAGCCCTTCGGCCCGACCCGCTTCAGCGGGTGGAGGATCCGGTCCGCCGCGCGGACCTGCTCCAGGTAGCGGTTCACCTTCACGCACAGGGCCCCGCGCGTGTAGGGGTGGTCGTGGTTGCCGCGCAGCGCGGCGGCCTCGCCGTCGCGCACGGTCACGACCCAGGAGCAGGTGTCGGGGCAGTCGAGCGGACAGGCGCCGAGGATGGGTAGCGACGTGCTCATGGACCCGACGTTAGCGTGCCGCCGTCAACCGTCCCCTCGCCGTCCCCGCTGCTTCAGTGGATCTCCCGCAGGTACGCGATGTTGGCGGTGTCCTCGGGCTCGGTGCTGGGCGCGGCGGCGAACCAGGCGTCCAGGATCTCCGTCAGCACCTGCCGGGAGGTCAGGCGGAGGCTGAGGGCGAGCACGTTGGCGTCGTTCCACCTCCGGGCGCCCGCGGCGGTGACGGCGTCGGCGCACAGCGCCGCCCGCACCCCGGCCACCTTGTTGGCCGCGATGGAGGCGCCGGTGCCGGTCCAGCAGCAGACGACGGCCTGGTCCGACCGGCCCTCCGCCACGTCCCTGGCGGCACTGGAGCAACACCAGGCCCAGTCGGCCCGGCCGTCCGGCGCCAGCGCTCCATAGAGTGTGACTGTATGGCCGCGCCTTTCCAGCTCGGCGGCCAGCACCGGCGCGATCCCGTCGAGGCTGTCCGAGGCCAGGGATATATACATGCCATTAATTCTGGACACTGAGTGCGAAGATCGCACAGAATCGCTGGTGGTGAGAGGCATCAAGGAGCAGGACCTAACACTGGACACCCCCGGCTCGGGGGTCGTCCTGGTCGTCGAGCCTCTGTTGCCGCAGCGGATCCGCCGTCCTTCGGACGCCCTGCGGTTCCTGCTCACGCTGCTGGCCCTCGCCGCCGTCGTGCTGCTGGCCCTGGCCCTGCAGCGGACGCTCAACGGCCTGGAGTCCGACGTCCACACCGGCACCGGCCGCGCGCCCGAGGTGCTGTCGGGCGCCGCCGGACTGCTGGGCGGCGTCGCCGTGCTCGTCGTCCCCGTGGCGTTCGCCGTCGAGCGGGTCTTCCACCGCGACGGCATGCGCGTCACCCAGGGGCTGATCGCCGCGATCCTCGCCCTGCTGGTCTCGTACGCGCTGGGTGAGTGGCTGGTGCAGTCCGGCCCCGCGGACCTCAGGCAGCTGCTCACCGGCAACCGGGACGTCGAGCCGCTGAACACCGTGCTCACCCCCGCGATCGCCTACGCCACGGCGGTGCGGATGTCGCGGCGCCCCCACTGGCGGGCGCTCATGTGGGTCGCGCTCGGTCTCGACGTGTTCGCGCTGTTCACCGCCACCAAGGTCACCGCGCTCGGCGTGATCCTCACGTACGTCGTCGGCCTCGCCGTCGGTTTCGGCACGTTGTACGGCATCGGCAGCGCCAACACCCGGCCGCCGGGCAGCGCCGTGCTGGCCGCGCTGCGCAGGCTCGGGTTCACACCGGTCAGCGCCCGCAGGGTGGAGGACGACAGCTCGGGCAGCCGCCGCTACCTCATCGGCATCACCGGCGACCGCACCATCGACGTGACCGTCCTCGACCGGGACCGCCAGGTGGCGGGGGTCCTCTACCGGCTGTGGCGGCGCTTCCTGCTCAACAACGAGACCCGGCGCCGGGCCATCCGCTCGCTGCGCGCCGAGCTGGAGCGCGAGGCGCTCATGGCGTACGCCGCGCAGGCCGCGGGCGTACGGCTGCCGCGTCTGCTGGGCACCAGCGAGGTCGGCACCGAGGCCGCGCTGCTCGCCTACGAGCACGTGGACACCCGGCCGGTGAGCGAGCTGGACGACGAGGACCTCGACGACGAACTGCTCGCGCGGATGTGGGAGCAGGTGCGGCTGCTGCAGGCCCACCGCCTGGCCCACCGCCACCTCACCGGCGAGAGCATCCACGTCGACGCGGCCCGCGAGGTCTACCTCGTCGACGCCCGCAGCGGCGAGATCGCGGCCGGCGACCTGCTGCTGCGGCTCGACATCGCCCAGCTTCTCGCCTATCTCGGCACCCGGGTGGGAGCCGAGCGTTCGGTCCGGTCGGCGGCGACGGCGCTGGGGGAGGACGCCCTGGCCGGGGCGATGCCGCTGCTCCAGCGGATCGCGCTGAGCCGCGACACCCGGACCGCCGCCCGCCGGGACAAGCACCTGCTGCCCGCGCTCCGCGAGCAGATCGTCGCGCTGAAGCCCAAGGCAGAGGTGGAGGAGGTGCGGCTGGAGCGGTTCCACCCCCGCACCCTCGTCACGATCATCCTGAGCGTGATCGCGGCCTACCTGCTGCTGCCCCAGCTCAGCCAGGTCAACCTGGTCTCCGTCGTCACCACGGCCAACTGGGCGTGGAGCGGGGTCGCGCTGGCGGCGGCCGCGCTGAGCTACGTGGCCGCCGCGGTCATGCTGCGCGGCTTCGTCCCCGAGTCGCTGCCGCTCGGGCACACGATCCTGGCCCAGCTCGCCGGGTCGTTCGTGAAGCTGGTCGCGCCCGCGGCGGTGGGCGGAGTCGCGATCAACACCCGCTATCTCCAGAAGCGCGGGGTGCCGCCCGGCGCGGCCGTGGCGAGCGTCGGAGCCTCCCAGCTCATCGGCCTGACCATCCACATCTCGCTGCTGCTGCTGTTCGGCTACCTGACCGGCACCCAGGCCGCGCCGTCCCTGACCCCGTCGCGCGGGCTCCTCGTGGTGCTGCTCGGCGTGGCCGTGCTGTTTCTCATCCTGCTCGCCATCCGGCCGTTGCGGCGGGTGGTCACCACCCGCGTGCGCGCGATGTTCTCGGGCGTGATCCCCCGGCTGCTCGACATCGTGCAGTCGCCACGGAAGGTCCTGGAGGCCGTCGCCGGGACGCTGCTGCTCACGCTCAGCTTCGTGATCTGCCTGGCCGGCTGTGTACACGCCTTCGGCGGCGAGGTCGCGTTCACGGCCGTCGCCGTGGTGTTCCTCGCCGGCAACGCGATCGGGTCCGCCGCTCCGACGCCCGGCGGCCTCGGCGCGGTGGAGACCTCGTTGTCGGTCGGCCTCACGGTCGCCGGGCTGCCCGCCACGGTCGCCACCTCGGCGGTGCTGCTGTTCCGGTTGATGACGTTCTGGCTGCCCGTGCTCCCCGGCTGGGCGTCCTTCGCCTACCTCCAGCGCAAGAACGCCCTCTGACCCGCTCCTCCCGCACCTCCCCGCGGCCGCCCGGAACGGCGCGCGGGGGTCACGTCGGAACGGTCACTCGGCGCTGGAGGCGGCCCAGAGGTTGATGCCGCAGTCGACCGCGTCCTTGTCGATCGCGTCCAGTTCCTCCTGATCGAAGTCGAGCCGGCCGACCGCGTCCAGGTTGTCGAGTTGCTCCACGCTGCTCGCGCCGATCAGCACCGACGTCACCCGGCGGTCGCGCAGCGCCCAGGCCAGCGCCATCTGCGCCAGCGACTGGCCCCGCCGCCCGGCGATCTCGTTCAGCCGCCGGACGTGACGCAGGCTCTCCTCCGACAGCAGCGACGGGTCGAGCGACTTGCCCTGCGCCGCCCGCGAGTCCCGCGGGACGCCGTCGAGATAGCGGTCGGTCAGCATGCCCTGCGCCAGCGGCGAGAACGCGATGCAGCCGGCGCCCTCCTCCTCCAGCACGTCGAGCAGCCCGTTCTCGATCCAGCGGTTGAGCATCGAGTAGGAGGGCTGGTGGATGAGCAGAGGCGTGCCCATGTCCCGCAGGATCGCCGCCGCCTGCCGGGTCCGCTCCGGGGAGTAGGACGAGATGCCGGCGTAGAGCGCCTTCCCCGAGCGGACCGCGTGGGCGAGCGCCCCCATGGTCTCCTCCAGGGGCGTCTCCGGATCGAAGCGGTGGCTGTAGAAGATGTCGACGTAGTCGAGGCCCATCCGCTTCAGCGACTGGTCGAGGCTCGCCAGAAGGTACTTCCGCGATCCCCAGTTGCCGTACGGGCCGGGCCACATGTCGTAGCCCGCCTTGGTCGAGATGACCAGCTCGTCGCGGTACCTCGCGAAGTCCTGCTGGTAGAGGTGCCCGAAGTTGATCTCAGCGGAGCCGTACGGCGGGCCGTAGTTGTTGGCGAGGTCGAAGTGGGTGACCCCGCGGTCGAAGGCCCGGCGGAGGATGGCCCGCTGCGTCTCGATCGGCTTGTCGTCGCCGAAGTTGTGCCATAACCCGAGTGACACGGCGGGCAGCCTCAGCCCGCTTCGGCCGGTCCGGTTGTACGGCATGGGCCCGTACCGGCCCTCGGCTGCCACATAGCTCACTCGGTCACTCCAACTCGGTCGAGGATCCAGGAGAGCGCGAACGCCTCCTCACGCCAGGCGTCGTAACGGCCGCTGCGGCCTCCGTGGCCGGCGCCCATCTCGGTCTTCAGCAGGAACGGGCCGCCCGTCGCGCTGTCGCGGAGCCGGGCGATCCACTTGGCGGGCTCGTGGTAGAACACCCGCGTGTCGTTCAGGCTGGTGGTCGCGAGGATCGGCGGGTACGGCCGGCCGTCGACGTTCTCGTACGGCGAGTAGCTCTTCATGTAGGCGTAGACCTCGGGGTCGTGCAGCGGGTCGCCCCACTCGTCCCACTCGGTCACCGTCAGCGGCAGCGAGGGATCGAGGATCGTGTTCAGCGCGTCGACGAACGGCACCTCGGCGACGATCCCGGCGAACTCCTCCGGCGCGAGGTTGGCGACGGCGCCCACGAGCAGCCCGCCCGCCGACCCGCCTCTGGCGATGACCCGGCTCGACCAGCCCGCGGTCTTGAGGTGGCGCGCGCACGAGACGAAGTCGGTGAAGCTGTTCTTCTTGCGGGTCAGCTTGCCGTCCTCGTACCACCGGCGGCCCATCTCGCCGCCGCCCCGCACGTGCGCGATGGCGAAGGCCAGTCCCCGGTCGAGCAGCGAGAGCCGGGCCACCGAGAAGTAGGGGTCGATGGAGGACTCGTAGCTGCCGTAGCCGTACAGCAGGGTCGGGGCGGGCCGGCCCGTGCCCTTGCGCACCATGATCGAGATCGGGACCCTGGTGCCGTCGTCGGCCGTGGCCCACTCGCGGAACTGCTCGTAGTCGTCCGGGTCGTAGCCGCCGAGCACCACCTTCCGCTTGAGCAGGATCAGCTCGCGCGACCGCAGGTCGTAGTCGTACACCGACGGCGGGGTGACCATCGAGGTGTAGCCGAGCCGCAGCCGGCCGGTCTCGAACTCGGCGTTGCCGGTCGGCGCGACGTCGTACAACGGCTCGGGAAAGGAGATGTCGTACGGGTCGCCGCCGTCGCCCGGCAGGACGCGCACGCCGGTGAGGCCGTCGCGGCGGAAGTGGACGACGACGTGGTCCCTGAAGGCGTCCACGTCGAGCAGCCTGGTGTCGTCCCTGTGCTCGATCAGCGGGGTCCAGGTGCCCGGATCGTCGACGGGGGCGGTGGCCAGCTCGAAGTTGACGGCGCCGTCGTTGTGGAGGACGAGGAACCCGTCCGCCGCGTGCTCCAGGCCGTACTCGACGCCGGTCCGCCGCGGCCGCACGACGGCGAACTCGCCGTCCGGGGTGCTCGCGTCGAGCACCCGGACCTCGCTCGTGATCTTGCTGCCCGAGGTGAGTACGAGGTAGCGCTGACTGCGGGTCAGCCCGATGCCCACCCAGAAACGCTCGTCGTCCTCCTGGTAGACGACGACGTCCTCGTTCTGGCCGGTCTGGCCAGGGGTGCGGCCGAGGGTGTGCCGGTGGATCCGGTACGGACGCCAGGCGTCGTCCACGGTGGTGTAGAAGAACGTGGAGCCGTCGGCCGACCAGGCGCCGCCGTAGAAGACCCCGGGAATCTCGTCCGCGAGCAGTTCGCCCGTCTCCAGGTCCTTGAACCGGAGCGTGAACCGCTCGTCGCCGGAGAAGTCGGTGGAGTAGGCGAGCTTCGTGCCGTCCGGGCTCACCGTGCTCGTGCCCATGGAGAAGAAGGGACTGTCACCCGCGAGCTCGTTGCCGTCCAGCAGCACCTGTTCACCGGGGAGCGACTCGCCCGGCTCCAGCTTCGGCGGGTCGTCGCCGTCGGCGGCCACCCGGCACTGGATGCCGTACTGCTTGCCTTCTTCGGTGCGCGAGTAGTACCACCAGGCGCCCTTGCGCGTGGGCACCGACAGGTCGGTCTCCAGGGTCCGGCCCTTGATCTCCTTGAAAATCGTCTCCTGGAGATCCTCAAGATGGGCCGTCGTCTCCTGGGTGTAGGCGTTCTCCGCCTCCAGGTACGCGATGGTGTCGGGGTCGTCCTTCTTGAGCAGCCACGCGTACTCGTCGACCACGGTGTCACCGTGGTGGCTGCGCTCGAAAGGAACCTTCTTCGCTACAGGCGGCATGTCGCTCACCCGCAGAAGTCTATGTTCGGGACGGTCCTGCCACGGCTCCTCAGCACCGCGCTCTGGCCATTCGGGTCATGGTGCTGCCGGAGCCTGGTAATCTTGTGATGTCGGCGCGGTCCGGCGCACTCCTCTTCGATCACCTGGGTGGTTGTCTTGGCGTGTGCGGGTCGGTTCGCCGGCCGCCTCTCGTACTCTCCTGGATCTTGTCCTGATGTGCGGTTTGCATCGGGGTGAGGGTTCGGGTAAGTTAGAGGGGTTGCCCCGGAAACGGGGCGGTCGAATTCCTGTCGGTTGGCGGGTTTCGGGTCAAGTCGGTTCTGAAACGGGCGGATTTGACACGGAATAGCTGATCGGGAAGGATTAAGACCACAAGCGAACGAAACGAAACGCCCCGGAGTTCGGGACCAGGTTCAAAGGGTCTTGGGTGATGGTGGTCGCGTCCGTTTCTTGAGAACTCAACAGTGTGCTAAAAGCCAGTGCATGAATCATGCATGACCCCGTCACCGTTGTTGGTGGCGGATTCCTTTGACGGTGCCCTTT